>CAVPFR010000001.1:0-79539 GCA_963703785.1 uncultured Acidobacteriota bacterium
CAGCCGCTCGCAGTTGGCCGCTTGCGCGAACATCCGCGCCAGCGTGAATTTCCCCACGCCACGCGGCCCCGCGAAGAGCATGGCGTGGGGCACCCGCTCGCTCCCCAGCATCCCCCGCAGCGCGGCCACGATTCGCTCGTTTCCTACAAATTCCGCGAACCCCATACTCCCCTCGCGCACTCTTTTCTATTTAGCTCGGGCCGTGCCCTGCGCAGGGTTGCCCGTGACACAGCCACTCTTGGCTGTGCTTTTCACTGCGCCCGCGACAGCACGCGCGAATCCACTGCCTCCACCACCGCTCGATGGATCTCTTCCGGCGAAAGATGCCTTCCCGACCGCGCCTCGAAGCAGTCAATCGTCACCCAATTGGGAGCCGTGGCCAGCTCGTCGTAGACGAGCGCCGCCCCCTTCAGATGAAGCACATCGGACTCCTGCAGATCGCGTTTGCTGCTTGTGTAGCTGCGCGTGGACTTCAGCCCCACGAGCCGGTGTCCTTCCTTGGCCGGGACGCGCAGATAGATCGCCACGTCCTCGAGAGGCAGGCCGTAGGTGCCGTATTCCAGTTGCCGCAGCCAGGCGATGAACTCAGGCCGCTCTTCGGTCGCCACGCGCGCGGCCTGATGAGCCAGGTTGGAAGCGATGTAGCGGTCGGTTACCACGGCTTTGCCCGCGCTGAGCGCCGCCTGCAAATCGGCCTTCGCTTCGAACCTGTCCCCGGCATAGAGCAGGGCGGAGAAGTGCGCATCCACCGCGGGCAGTGGGCCAAACTCGCCGTTCAGGAAGCGCGCGATCAATTGGCCGAACGAGGACTCATACCGCGGAAAGCTGAATCGCGCCACCGCCAGGCCGCGCTCTTCCAGCGCGCGAATCAGCAGATTCGCTTGCGTGCCTTTCCCGGCGCCGTCGATCCCTTCGATGACGATCAGTTTCCCGCGTGCCATGGCGAGCGGCCAGTGTAACCCGTGCCGCCCACCCCCGCAACGAACGGCCCGCAACACACCGAGCTTCCGGGAGAATTCAGTCCGGGAGAATTCAGCCCAGGAGAATCAGCCCAGGAAAATCAGATTGACCCGCTGCCTTTTGCTCCGGGACGTTGCGGGTCACGCTGAGCGCATCTATATTGGGTGCGAGAGTTGGAGCTGCAAATGAAAAAGCCCGTCCCGGTGAAGTCCGCTTCTGCATCGATCGACGCTTCTGCATCAATCGAAGCGAAGATCAAGGAACTTGGCGACTGGCGCGGGAAGACGCTCGCGAAAGTGCGCGAAATCATACACGAAGCAGACCCTGAGATCGTCGAAGAGTGGAAGTGGGCCAGGGCCACATCGCCGGGAACTCCCGTCTTCTCCCACGGCGGCATCGTCTGCACGGGAGAGACCTACAAGAACGTGGTCAAGATGACCTTTGCCAAAGGAGCCGCGTTGAAGGACCCCGCAGGTCTATTCAACTCCAGTCTCGACGGCAATGTCCGCCGCGCCATCGACATCCACGAAGCCGACCAGATCGATGCGCCGGCCTTGAAGGATCTCATCCGCGCCGCAGTAGCGCTCAATCTCAAGGGCCATCCGAAAAGCAAGCCCACGCCCCGCTAACCTGTAGCTCAGGTCGCGCCTGCGCCCCTGCGCGCCAGCGCGCGTAATAAAGAAGTCGCAGGCGAGACCTGAGGCTTTTCGCCCCGTGGCACAGCCACTCCCGGCTGTGCCTCCGCCCGGCTCCCGACATCTCTCTTTGTGCCTCGCCCGGCTCGCTCTGTAGCCCAGGGCGCTCACGTTCTTTGTGAGCGGCCCTGGGGCTTTTCCGTGCCTCAGCCACTCCTGGCTGTGCGTTCATGACCGGGATCTCGTAGCTCAGGTCGTCCCGCGCCCCGCGCGCCAGCGCGCGTAATAAAGAAGTCGCGGGAGACTTGAGGCTTTTCGCGTTTGCGCGCCCCGATTCCTGCCAGCCTCTGCTCGCACGAAACAGCCTTACTTCACCATCGGCTTGGTCACCACCGCCCCGCTAGTACCGCGTTCGTATTCGTAGACGAATTGCTGAAGGTCCGCTTTCATCACACACTTGTTTGCCTTGCCGGTCCCTACTTTGCTGACGAGCATTTCCAGTTCCTTATCTTGCTTCTTCCAGCGCGCGCTGTACCTCTCGTCCCCGTGCGTCACCATAAGGATCTCGTCGCACGTAGATTCGTAATCGAATCCCTGTTCTTGCTGGCCCAGGAAAAGGTCGGCTCGGCCCCACATCCGGATACCACTCGGGCCTCGACTCCCGTTCCTTGTCAAAATCCGCACTCTCAGGGGATACGCAGGGTCCTGCACTGGACTTGGGCCGCCGACGTTAACTTGAGCCCACGCGTCGTTGACGAGAACTTTGTTGAAGAGCACTAACGTTAGGAAAAGGGGCACAAGCGCAAGAAGTCGCATCGAAGTTCTCCTTTCCGCAAGAAGTGAATGGTGTACAGAAATGCATCAACGGGTCCTCCTAAGGGTTTTGGAGACAGAACGAAGTCTGGCGGATTCTACACCCAAAAAAGCAAAACGCCGTTAGCCTCGCGGCCCGAGTCACCGCCTGGCGCGTGTCTCCGCTCCGCTGACGCCAGCTTGGCCCTGGCGGGTCCTCGTGCGGCCCAGATCAGCGGCTTACGTACTTTGATGAGTGACCCGAAGTTAAATTGCCCGGCGTGCCCGCCGCACTAAACTCCAGTGCACCGCCGGGAATGGGCCAGCTTGCGATGACACCGTTCGGAGTTGCAGTCGAGAAACGCCTCCGCGAGGAACGAATGTTTATTCTACCGTCTGCGATAATTAGGTCATGCGCGAGGGCACATAGTTGAGCAAACGCCTCCTGGAACCAAGGTCTACCGTTGCCGCGGCCGGAGTGATGGCTCTGGTCTGGGCGGCGCCTTTGAGGGCACAGACTTCCGCTGCGCCGGAAGCACAGGCGTCAATGCCGAGCGGGAACAGGCTCCGACGATAACGGTTCTCGAAGCGAGGGGCGTGATTAATTTGCTGCCTGTTGTAAAGGAGCTTCGCGCCAAAGGAACGGCCGTAGGATCAGAAGCCAGACCCGGTCTAAGGATGAATAATACTGATCATTACTTTTTTTACGTTTACGACGTAAAAGCGGCGCTGTCGCACGACCTTTCACAGGTCATTGGGGACTATGCGGTAAACAAGCACACGGCGGATGTACGAGTCTGGGAGGTATCCAGTGAGACCTTTCTTGGAAACGACGGTGCTTTAGTCACGTTCGGACGAACTTGAGCAATTCCAAGAAGAACTTCGCAAAAAACACGGCATCGATCTTACGTTAGTTCAAAAATACCGACCGGCAATTTGGCAGCCCGAATTGTCCCTCGCGAGCTCGTAAATTCTCGGTGCCATTGTCCATTACGGAACAGTCGGCCAACACTGCGGAGCTGAGCTGCTGGAAGGGCCGCGATAGTTTTGGATCGGCAGGCTCGCAGTGCCGTCATCTCCTCAGCAGCCGGTAATCGCGCCTATGCCGAGACATAAGGCAATTGCCGTTAGACCTGAATACGAAGTTAGACCTACTCTGGGGACCTTTGTGAGAACGGCGTTAAGCTGTTTTTGGCAAAAGGCAGGATTTCGAGATTTCAACTCGTCTTTGGCTCAAATGCGCCAAAAAACGATTGCAAAGATCGAAGGCCGAAATTTATGCGACGTTAACGGTATTCAGCTTGTGGATTGGTCTTGGGACGGGAGATTGCTGCTGGCGAACTTGATCTGGCGGTACGAGACTGACGGTGGCTTCCTCCGGTTGCCGCTCATTTACGAGATAGGAGACAACAAGCTTACGCAGCCGGAGATCTACCATTTCTTTGACCAGTACTATAAAACCGACCGCTATGAGGAGAAAGAAGACCTGGCGTCGACTCATGTGACTACGAACTCTTGACTGAGGGCTTTTCGCCTGAAGGCAATCTCATTCTTTCGGCGACACGACCTCCGCCTTATCCTGATGGTGATGAGCCGGTGTTTAGTTTCGATCGGAAGCAAACGTTTCTATTTGAGTTACCAACTGAACAAAATTACGCTCCTCGCTTCGAATTACAAGGTGCAGCATTACGGAACTTGGGGCTTCGCCCCGAACTCCCGATTAGTCGGAAACTCACTCAAGTCCGCCGCCGATCTGCTTTACTCGTAAGGTAAAATAGAACATGCTCGAATTTCGCGCAGGACCATGCTGTCCTCAGACCGTAATCCCTTCCGCCTCGGCTGATCCCGTCTTCAACGATTCCCGATCTCATCGCGATACTAAGTCCAAGAGCATGATACTCTTGCGCAGAAATCGTACATTCTCCTGCCAAAACGAGCGGCAACTCCTTTGGAATGACACTCTTTGCGGGAATGACGCCCGATTGAAACCTTTCATCGCCCGCGCTACCACCATGAAGCCAAGCAACTCCCGTAGAATCTGTTTGTTAAGCGAATATAGCTCCCCAAAACAGGCATCTGCTAAGCCATTTAGAATGATATCCTTGCAAATTGGCAAAAGTAAATGCCCTGGAATGATATTCTTGCAAAAAAAGTGGGGGGGAGGGGTCTTCGGGCGCAGTTCGCGTGCCAAACCTGCCAAACCAGCTGCTCGCCCGTTTGTGTGTAAACGTAGCGCCGCAGCCTTTAGCGCGGCAGCCTTCTTTCGCAGTCCGCGCTCCCTTCGCGGCCAGGAGGGCAACTCTGTTAGAATTCGCGGCATGGATGCGCCCAGCACCGTAGCCGAGAACCTTGCGGCCATTCAAGAACGCGTGGAGGTCGCAGCGTCGCGCGCAGGACGCAAGGCCTCCGACGTCACCATCGTCGGCGTATCCAAGACGTTTCCCGTCGAACGTATCCGCGAAGCCTTCGATCTGGGCATTCGGCACTTCGGCGAAAGTCGTGTGCAGGAGTGGGAGTCCAAGGCGCCCGTTGTCGAAGGTCTCGACGCTACCTGGCACCTGGTGGGGCATTTGCAGCGCAACAAGGCGGCGCGCGCCATTCGCCTGTTTCACACCATCGATTCGCTCGATAATCTGCCGCTGGCCGAAAAACTCAATAAGGCCGCCGGAGACGGACGGCGTTTGCCGGTGCTCATTGAAGTGCGGCTCGATCCCACCACCACCAAAACGGGATGCACCCCGGATGAGCTCCCGCGCCTTGCCGAAGGCGTGCTCCTGATGCCGCGGCTGGAATTGCGAGGTCTGATGACGGTTCCGGAAATGAAAGCGGACCTGCAGTCGGTTCGCCCCGTCTTTCGACAATTGCGGGAGATGAGGGACCAAATCTCGAACCAACTCGATTGGCCTTTGCCGGAGCTCTCCATGGGCATGTCGCGCGATTTCGACGTGGCCATCGAAGAGGGCGCCACCCAGATTCGCGTGGGAACCGCCCTGTTCGGCACCCGGCGGCCCGTTCATTGATTTCTCGCGGTGAAAGTCGCCGGTTACGATGGTGACGCCCTCTGTAGAGCGGACGGATGTCATCCCGAACCCAGTGCCGGGGTCCCCGACACACGCCGGTTTTGCGAGTGTTGGCGTGGCAGTCGCGTCTTTTGCGAATGGGGGTGAGGTCCGGTTTAGGGACTCCGGTGGAGTCCACCGGACTGCAGACACCGGAGGATCTGCTTTTCCTCGGCCCTTGATAAAAATTGCGTGCGTTTGAATGTACTGGTGGCCGCTGTTAGAATCGCTTCGGCCGCAATCGAAACGTAATGCCATCAATCGGGAACATTCAGAAAGAGTTGCGATCCGCCGGGCTGGACGGCTGGCTCTTCTACGATTTTCATCATCGCGATCCCATCGCCGCCCGCGTCTTGGGCCTGAACGGCGGCATGGGCACTCGCCGCTGGTTTTACCTCATTCCCAGCCGAGGAACTCCGCGCAAGCTGGTGCATCGCATTGAGGCCGGCGCGCTCGATACTTTGCCGGGCCAGACGCTCGTCTACTCCAGCCTGGATGAACTCAACAAGAATCTTCCGCGCCTCATCGGACGCGCGCGCAAAGTCGCCATGCAATATTCGCCGCGTAACGCCATTCCTTATGTTTCCATGGTCGATGCCGGCACGGTGGAGATGGTGCGCGCCAACGGCTGCTCGGTGGTAAGTTCGGCCGATCTGGTGCAGCAATTCGAGGCCTCCTGGACCCCGGAGCAATACCAGTCGCATTTGGAAGCAGGACGGGCCATCGATCGCATCGTGCGCGAAGCCTTTGCGCATGCCGCCGCGCAGGTTCGGGGGAAGGCCGATCTTACGGAGTATGACTTGCAGCAGTGGATTCTCGGCAAGTTCCGGGAGAGTTCCATCGTTTCCGATGAGCCGCCCATCGTGGCCGTTGGTCCGCATAGCGGTAACCCGCACTACGAGCCGACAGCGGCGGCCGCGGCGCCGATTCGCGAAGGCGATCTGCTATTGCTGGACGTATGGGGAAAACTGCAGCGGCCCGCCAGCGTTTATTACGACATTACCTGGGTCGGTTATCTGGGCGCGGAGGTTCCGCGCCGGTATCAAGCCATCTTCGAGATCGTCCGCGCCGCACGCGACGGCGCGATCGCGTTCGTGCAAGAGTCTGTCAGGAAGGGCCGGAAGATCAAAGGATGGCAAGTGGATGCCATTGCGCGGCGCATCATCGCCGACGCGGGATACGCCAAGAATTTTGTGCATCGCACCGGCCACAGCATCGGTCAGGAAGTTCACGGCAATGGCGCCAATATGGATGGCCTGGAAACGCACGATTCGCGTACCATTCTGCCGCACACCTGCTTTTCCATCGAGCCGGGGATTTATCTGAAGGAGTTTGGAATTCGCAGTGAAGTAGACGTCTATACTGAAGGAAGGGAAGCGCGGGTTACGGGAGCGGTGCAGACGGAGATTCTTCCTCTGCTTGCGAAATAAGATGGCCGAAACGCAGAAACACCCAATCAATCCGGCGTTGACGCTCGTGGCCGCCGTCGCGGGATGGTTCGTGCCCGGACTGGGCCACGCCCTTATGGGCAAATGGGGCAAGGCCGTGGTGTACTTCTTCGCCGTGGCGCTTCTGGCGATCGTGGGCTTGCTCATGCGAGGCAATGTTTTCACCTCCAACGCCGCCGACGCTTTTGACATGCTCGGGTTTTTTGCCGACATCGGAAACGGAATCTTCTACTTCCTTGCGGGGGCCATCAATCCGGCGGGCCCTAACGTGGCCATCGCCGCCGGGGATTACGGCACCAGGCTCTTTGCCACAGCCGGCGTTTTGAATTTCCTCTGCGTCCTGGAAGTTTTGCACATCGGGTTTGGATCGAGGGAGGAAAGGCAAGAGGCGAGATGATTTTGACTCACTTTCAAACCATGCTCATTTTTGCCTTGTGTGTGTCCCTGGCCTTCGCGTTTCTCTCCAAGGAGAAGATGGACGAGCGCATTCGCTATGCCGTCTGGGCGTTTTTGGCCTTCCTGGTGGTGGCGATCGGAATTGGCTGGCTGACGTATCCCTTCTCCCGCTGAAGTCCGCTCCGTACCACGCCGGCATTTCTAAAGTGCTTGCGTGCGGGCCGGTTCTTCATTTCTCCTGGTCTGTCACAACCAAGTTCCTCGGAGCCGGCAGCTTTATCTCCAGTTTCCTGCTGCTGGGCTCGGGCGGCAACATCACTTGTTGAATCACCTCTGCCCCATGCCAGGCCAGTGCGACGGTGAAATTTCCCGAGGGTAGATCCTGAAAGATGAACGTGCCCGATGAATTGGTCGTAGTTTGTCGCGCGAGCCCCCGAAGTTCTACGGTTACTCCCACGGCCGGCACGTATTGTCCAAGCGTCGCGTTGTACACGGTCACGTGGCCGGTTAAGGACCGAAGCGCCCTGACGCGAAAATCCAATCTGTTGGGGACTCCGTCCCCGAGGCTGATCTGTTGCGACTTCAGATCTTCCAGGAAATAGCCATCCGGGAGGCTGTCGGGATCTACGCTGACCTTATAGTCTCCCACGCCGAGTCCCGGAGCGGAAAATCTGCCCTGCGCATCCGATCGGACCTCAAGCCGCTGGTTTGTTCCGGCGATAACGATCCGTGCGCCTTCAACCGCGCTCTCGGCGTCGTTTCTGATGTAACCGATCAATTCAGCGGATGCGAAGCGGATGCCGAGATTTGCCGGTATGTTGATCGTCGCAGTTCTCTTGGACGGGCCCGTAAACCAGAAAGGCTTCGAGGATTGAAAGTTAAATTCGATAAAGTGGCCGCCGGCGGCAACGTGCGTAAACGAGTAGAACCCGTTACTATCTGTCGTGGCGCGCTGGGAACCATCCAGGACGACTTCCACGCCGGTGAGCGGGGGCAGCCCCTTGCGAAATGCGCCGTGCCCCTCATCATCCTGGAAGACGGTGCCGCTGATGGTCCCGAACTTGTGACTCGAAAGAAACGAAGGCAAAGACGAGAAGCTGCGGCGCAGGCCGATTTGCAGCAGCGGGTATCGTTGCGGCTGGCCGTCCACAGTAACGCGCAGCAGGGAAGCGGAAACGGACAGATTGTAGTCCCGGCCGAGTTGCCGCATGTAGGACCCATTCAGGTTCCAGTTTTGGGATGTGCTGAGCAACGACTTATCCGTGGTGTAAACGATGCCCACGTTCACCTGCTGGTTTCCGCTGCGAGGGAGATTCCAATTCAGATTCGCGCCCGCTTGATCTTGTGAAGGCACGAGGTTGAGTTGGGAGCCGGAGGAGAGGCCCAGGGCCTGCAGGACGTTCGTGTCTTGGAGCAAGGCTTGGAGCTGTTCCGGCGTGGATAGCGTGAGGCCGAGCGCATCCAATTCAGCTTGGAGAGTAGGGTTTGCCGAAAAGATCGACTCTACGGTGGTGGCCTGAGTTTCTCTTTCCACGTAAGCTGATGCTGAGAAGTTGCCGAAGCTGGCACGAACACTCGGCCGGAAGTCCTGACCCGCGGGAACGCCTTGGGAATTTTTGGTGTATTGATACTGAAAGCCCGCTCCAAAGTGGGGCAGATCAAAATTGATGTTTTGCGGCAGAGCGATCGAGGCAAGGGAATAGGCTCCTGCGGCGCCGGTTTGGTTGAAGGAGGCATAGGTAAGGCCCGTTCCCGCGGACCAGTGTTTCGAGAATATGGCGTGCAGATTGTCAGCGGCGGTGAGATTGTTTTGCAGGCTCTCCGGCAACAGCAATCGGTTGTCGTCGAAATTCACATTGTTGAACAGGGCCGGGCTGAACTGCCGGTTCCACACAACTTCAGACTGCAAGCCCGGAACGTTATCGAAGCTCAAGGAATGGAAGGAACTGGGCTTGTCGCGAAAATTGACGATGAACTCATCGTGCGAGGTCGAGTACCGCAATCGAAGCGCGCTGCCCAGGCCATTGCCCGCCGCAAGCTCCGCCAGCAGGTCCAACTCACCCTCACGTTGGAGGGGGAACCCCCCCGACGCTCGTTTGTATTCATAAACAAGGGACGGGACGGCGCCAGGACGAGCGGTTGTGTCCGTTTGGTCCGAGGCGAAGAAGTAATACGCATTCGCAGTGAGCCGCGAATAGGAGCTCAAAGGGATGACGTAGCTCGCGCCCGCAACCTCCTCGGGCTGAACCGGGAAAAGGAACCCGTTGAAAGTTGCGAGCGATGCGTAGCCTGCGTGGAAGAGCCACCGGTCGGATTTAAAATGCACCCCTCGCAGGACAGCCCCGTCCACGGTGAGGGGCGAATTCGTGACCGATTGATCGAGCACGGTAAGATCCCAGCGCGGAGTCTTAACGTCATAAAAAGCGGATGGCAAGAACAAGTGGGCTTCGCCGGGCTGCGGGGCGAGCAAGTCGCTCACCAGCACATGAAGCTGGGTCGAGCGGTCGGCACCCTGAGTGGTGATATCCAAGAGGTTTTGGATTTGAGGCTGTTCCGACACGTAGCGGAACTCGTAGCTTCCGATCACGGGGCCCTCTGCCGTAGGCTGAGGCAAAACAAAACCCGGAGGGTAAATGGGAGCAGCTGGAGTTACCTCGATCGGAAGGTTCCTGACGCCGCTGTCGTTGACGATAATGATTTCGGTGTGCCCGGCAAATTTACCCAAAACCTGTGCAAAGCCCTCGCCAAGGGTGACGTCGACGAACAGAGGATCGATCGGATAGGCGGCAGTCGCATCCGCCGCGGGTATTTCAACTATTTGACCGGCTTTGAGAGAGATCGCCGCAGTCCCACTGGACAACCAGGTACTAGAAGGCGTCGTTGCCGGAGCCGGCTGCGAATCGGCAGTTACACTCACCGATACCGGGCGCTGATCTTCGCTTTGCACCTCGCGTTGAGCATCGGGGCGACTGCCCATAGGCCGTAGCCGTCAGAAAGAGGGTCAACGCTAACCATCTCATTGGATCTCAAATTCGGAGGAGGTCGTAAGCACAGTGCCGTCGTGCTCCAGCGTCATCAGTGCGCGGTATTTTCCCGATTGCAGAGTAGAGGGATATTCCGCCTTGAACTCCAACCGTTCTCCCGGGAGTAGCCTCATGGCTTCCACCGGAGCTTTACCCACCAACTTGCCAGTGGAATTGAGAATCGCGACAACGCCCTTGGGGATGACGGGCTCGTTACCCGTGTTGGTGACCCATTCAGACACGACCAGCTGGTTACCTTGGGAGGCGCCGTCGAAATGGAGCGCCGAACCCTCGATCTGGAGTGTCTTGGACAAGTTAAAGGTCATCAGGGCGCCCAGCGATGCGGTCATCGCAAAGCCGTTCCGCGCCTGTACCTTGGTATTACTGCGAAATACCGCGACGATGGCGCGCATTGCCGGATTTTCTGGAATGGTTACAGTGACCTGCACCGTGGCTGAGCTTCCCGGCTGCACGACGACGAAAGGGGGCGAAAAAACAGCGGTTCGCGCAATACTTCCCGGCATCTCTCCCGCGGGCACAAACACTCGTTTACCATCACGCACGGCCACGTCCATCGCTTCCAGGTCGAATCTAAATTCAACGGGAGTGAGGTTGGAAATGGAAACATCCTGCGTGGTGCTTTGTCCCGGCTGAGCTTGCACCATGATGACCCCGGGAGAGATCGTGAGGGAAGGAGCAGGAGATCCCTCAGGAGGGGCCTCGAGCTGTCCGGCGCCGGCCTGCCCAGCGGCGAAGAGCGGGGGCACGGCCGCCGCCGTCACCGCAAGAATCGCCCAAGCCAAAAGCACAGCGAGCCAGCTTTGCCGAATCGAGCACAGGACAGCTCGAACCTGTGATTTCATGAACTTGGTCGTATTCGTCTTTGCGTTTATCTTTGCGTTCATCTTTGCGCTCAATTCGCCGTGACAATTATGTCCAACGTGTTGCTCACGGTTCCCGCCGATGCGGAAAAAGGTATCGTTAGGCTGAATGTATAAGCGGTCTTGCTGTCATAGACGCCCGCGGCGGTAACCATAGCGGGAAAGGCGCTCGTCAGCGTCGCCGGCCCGAGTTTCCAGGTGTATGTGAGCCCCGAAGTTTGCAGCTGGGCGGTCATCGTATAATTCGCGCTGCTTCCTAATCCGGTCTTCGTCACACGCACATCGATGGGCGTGCTCAGCGTCCAGTTGGTGGTGCCATTTATGGACTTGGTTACGCCCGCCGGAACAACGCCTCCGTATGCGTATACGCTGCCGAAAAGAATGGTTGCACTGGAGGTTCCGCTCCCGCCCAACGAGATCCCGCTGGCATCAGAACGGAAAGTCAACGTAAGGGATGCCGCCCTCGCGGATCGTACGGAGAGGAGGGCGAGTGTAAGGACCATGGCGATTATCCAAACGGGCTTGGGCATTTTGTGCGATGAGGACATGGGCATTTTGTGGGCAGGGGACAAAAGAACAGTTGCGTCGTGACTGATTAGGTTTTGACGCAACTGTTCTTTCATGGCAATCACCTAGTTGGCGGTAGCGACGAAGTTGATGGTATTGGCGATGGCCCCAGCCGCCTTGCTAAACGGAATCGTCAAGCCCAGAGTGTATGCCGTGCTGCCATAAGCCCCGGCGGCGGTCAGAGTTGTCGCAGCGGCGCTGGTGATGGTCGAGGCCCCGATCTTCCAAGTGTCCAGGGCATCGGCTGCGTTCAATTGTGCCGTCAGCGTGTACGTGGGGCTAACCTGGTTCGCAACCTGAACGACCACATCGAACGGCGTGCTCAGCGTCCAATTGATCACGCCGTTGACCGTTTTCGTGACGTTTGCGGGAACGACTCCGCCATAAGCTTGAACGGCTCCAAACGCAACGGTAGCCGCCGATGTGCCGGTTCCGCCCAGCGCAATGCCGGCGGGGTCAGTCACAAACGTTAGGCTCACAGAGCTGGCGACCGTGGCCGTTACAGCGACCGTGCCGGAAGCGGTTGTGGCAGCAAAAACTGGGCTGCTCACGAGAGTAGCGAAACCGAGCATCATCAAACCTGCAAGTAGCTTGCGCTTCATCTTTCATCTCCTTAGTAGTATGAGGACCCGATATGTGTTTCACGCCGGTACAGAAGTACTTATGCAGCTTCACTGCCACGGAGCCGTTAATAGCGCACTGCAAACAAAGGACATACGGTCGGGGTTCGAGTTGTAAAAATTACCGGCTGTCCAGACTGCGGTGCGCTGTACGCGGCAGCTACATCTAGCGCAGAGCGTTCCAGGACGAGTTCTGAATCGGTTCACCTCTAACACTGGATTAACTTCCAAAGGTTGATAAGGCAAAATCGTACTTCGGCCAGTTCAGGAACCTGCCCGAGGCCTTGAACCCCAAGGCTTCTTTAACCGCATGTCAGTATTACGAAACGAGGGAATGCTCCATAACGGTACAGACGTACAGGTCAGGCGAATCCTGTATTGAGCCTGGGATGACTGGACTAGTTAGGTAACAGAGGGGTTTGTATCTTAGAGCCTGGCGAATATGGCCTGGGCAGTGGGCCTGAACATTAAAATGGGAGTCCGCCAATTGAGTGTGTCAGGGCGTGTCAGGGGATAACAGTGGGGGTTTAAGAAAGGCCTGGAATCGTCACGCCGGATTTATAAGTTGACGGCAGAACGGGCAGTAAGAGGTAGAGGTTCTCTGGTGTTATCGAGGGCTGGTTTCGGGAATTATCGTCAAGCGACGGCGAGTCTCTTCAATTCGGTTTCGCGCCGCTTCAATATGCGGATATCTTCAAGGAGCCATTCGACGCGATTTCGGTCGAGCGCCGCAACGATCTCCGCTTCGACTGGGTTAATGGAGTTCGGCACGGGAAAGGCGTCCTCGATCCAGTCGATCGACCACTTCCAGGGTTCCTGCTGGAGGCGGAGGCCTAACTCCATCAGACAATCTCCGATGCGTTCGGCTTCGGAGAGCTTGCGGGAAAGCTCGGTCTGGACATCTTCGAGTTGCTGGGAGAGGCGCACGGTCATGGCACGCTCCGGCATTTTGAGGTAGCAATCATTTTTTGAGTGCAAAGGAAAAGCAACGATTCATTGAAGCCGGAACTGTGGAAATTGGTCAATCCTGTGGAAAATGTAGGAAAACCAATGCGTACAGCGGTTCTATTAAATACGTCGTCGAGATCCTTGCCCACGAGGCTCTCAGTGCGGTATAGATCTCTCGTATTAAAGTTGTTGACAATAAAGGGCAAAGTGGGTATTTTGCGCGCATGCCCCGAAGGGTGTAGTCGCCGAGGGCATAAGGCTTCTACCTTAGCCCCCTGCTCGGCCCAAACTTCCAGGGAGGTTGGTCATGACCACCCAGCGCAAGGCCTCCAGGCGAAGGTTTTCCGCCAAAGATCAGGAATTCGAGCGGTTGCTGCGCCGCGCCGCGCTTTATGCCAAAAGGAAGATAGCGCCGGCGCCGGTTGTGAGCATCACGCGCAGGAAACGCGTCAAGGCAGCGTAGCCGGCCGCACGCAGAAAAAGCATTGCCGCAACGCTCCTGCCGAACAAGATTCCCCCGTAGCTTGTGTGCGCCCGCACCCTAGGATCGCACCCTCCCTGGATTTCACGCAGTTTTCGTCGCCTTTATTTTTAGGCCAGGTTTGCACTGCCCGCGCGGTGGGCGGCTAATCGACAATAACTGATCGAGCATGGTAGAGCCCGAGTACTATGGTCTTGCCGGAGGTCACTGGGAGAATGGTACCTGCGTGGCGGGGTCAGCTTCCCGGGCCGGCGTGACCGCACGGGCGTAGGCCGGGCGGATAGACGCTAAGCCTTTCCTGAAACGCGTCGCCAGGGGCTATGGACAAGCAGAACGCGGTTCTAGAGCTCAGCAACGATTCCCGGAACGATATTCAGATGACCATGCGCCGGATCGACCGGCGCGAATGGTGGCTATGGTCGTACGCGATGATGGTCACGATGCTTTTGCTCGTCGCGGTGGCCTCGTTTGCGTTTCCGGCGTTGCTTTCGGGCGCGGACAGGTTCTATTCATTTTTCGTCAATCAGGCTGTGCGTGGGCTGGTGGGGTTGGTGCTGATCTTCAATGTGTACCTTATTTATCAGCAATTACAGATTACCCGCATTCGCCGACAGCTTACCGACCAGGTATGCGCGGTGGACAAAGTGGAAGAGCTGGCGCAGGAGGTCTACAAAATGGCCCTTCTCGACCCGCTCACCGGCCTCTTCAATCGCCGCTATATCGAGCAGCGCCTGGAAAGCGAAATCGCACGCTCGAAACGCCACGGGCGGGCGCTGGCCGTGATCCTTTTTGACCTGGACGAATTCAAGAGGGTGAATGACACCTATGGCCACGCGGCCGGGGACTCTTTGCTGAAGGCTTTTGCGGAAAGGCTGAGCAAAGCCACGCGCGGCTCGGACGCCGCGGCACGGTATGGCGGCGATGAATTTCTGGTGGTGTTGCCGGAATGCAAGCCGGAGAACGTGCAGCACGTTCTGAGGCGGCTGCAAGGAATTTGCGCCGAGATCGACGACCGGACGACCGTACCGATCGTTTTTTCGGCGGGCTGGGCCGATTCGATCCAGGGCGAATCGGCGAAGGAGTTGTTGCTTCGGGCCGACGCCGAGCTTTATGCCAGCAAGCGCAGAAAAACCTCAGGGCAACCCCAACCCGTAGCGATCTAGACTCGTCCCGCGAGCACCACTTGTTCCGCGCTTTGCGACTGCACTTGCACTTCTCACTCTGTTCATAGCCACTCTGTTCGCAGGAGCATATGGTGTTTGCTTCCGATACCTGCCTCACGCGCATGGGGGGGGCGTGGTAGCAAATAATCTCCTGTCTTGAAGGCCGATTGGCGTGAGTGTGCCCGGTTTGACGCGTTTCTCTCCTTAGAACGGCCCGAAGCCTAATCCATTCAACACAAAGACCTGGGGGTCACTCCTCGCGCGGTTACTACGTTCGGCGTATGGCTCCCATCCCGCCCGCAGGGCTAAGGTGAGTGTGGAAATGCGTACTGCTCATCAAGGTCAACGATCCACCCACTGCTTCCGGCCGGGAAACAGCTTCCGGCCGGGCAAGTGCCTGCGGCCGGGCAGGCCGAGATTCCAGGGCTCAAAAGTCCCACTGTTCCGTCTTCCGCTAACACCGGAAATTGCGGGATCGGGGCGATTTGAGTCCGGGAAAGTCGGGAAGGTCCGGCCGCAGCTTTCGATGTCCGAGCAATAGTGCGGGAG
The DNA here is from genome assembly GCA_963703785.1 of uncultured Acidobacteriota bacterium. Taxonomy (GTDB): domain Bacteria; phylum Acidobacteriota; class Terriglobia; order Acidiferrales; family UBA7541; genus Palsa-189. The sequence goes on from CAVPFR010000001.1 coordinate 15,523, forward strand.
AGTTCCTTGAGCAGCCGAGGAGGAAGAGAAATGCTTTACTATGCGCTGGTGTTCTTCATTGTCGCCGTAATCGCCGGACTGCTGGGCTTTGGCGTGATTGCTTCGGCTGCGGCGGGAATCGCGAAGATTTTGTTCTTCGTTTTCCTGGTGCTCTTTATCGTGACCCTTATCGGCCACGCCTCGCGCGGCAGAACAGTTTAGCCGCGTTAAAGGAACCAGGGCCCCACCCCAGACTTTCCTAACCACCCACCATTCCGAAGGCCGGTTATGCCCACCGGCCTTCGGAACCCGCCCTCTTCGATGCGAGCGGTGCACGTCCGCGGCGCCGGTGCGCGTGGATCGCGTCCTGAAGCTTAGCCATAATCCGGAAGGGCAATATTGTCGAGGAGACCCCGCCTGGCGACGATGTTCGCTATCCAGTCGAATGCTAGAAGCTTGAAAACCTGATTGCGCAGAAACAGTCCGGCCTTCGACTTCGGCGCAAAGGCGCCCGCGAATCCTAGTGCTGCTTCCTGTTTGGCGAGCACGAAAGGCCCCATCACATCCTGATAGCGAGCGAAAGCCTGGGCGTAATCGCCGTTGGCGCGATGAAGTTCGCCCGCGAGAATATAGGCGGCGACCATGGCCAACGCGGAGCCCTGGCCCGCAAGCAAGGAGACGCAGAAAGCCGCATCGCCCGCCAGGGTTACACGCCCTCGCGTCCAGAGTCCCTGGCGCGGGTCGATGTGATCGGGGCGATTCATGCGGATTTGGCTTACCCGGTCGAAATACAGATCGCTGGTGGAATCGAGCGCGTCCAGGATCTCTGGACACTCCCAGCCGCTATTTCCGAAGCGTTCTCGCAACTGAGCTTTTTGGGCTCTCAAGTCCGGCGCTAGCGTTGCATCCTGATCCGCAAAAATAAAAAGAAACATGGTGCGGTCGCCGCGCATGGCAAAGCGGCCCACGTGGCCGCCAACCTCTGTATACATCACATAGGTAAGTTCGTCTCGCGGACGATAGCCCGGCGTTTCAAATGCGGCGACCTTATACCCGAGATATTTTTCAAACCGGCTCTCGGGACCAAAAACCAGTTCGCGCACGCGCGAATGGAGTCCGTCCGCGCCGACGACGAGGTCGAAATCGCGAGCGGCCCCACTCTGAAAAGAGACGCGCACTGCCGTTTCCGTTTGCTCGATCACGCGTGCGCTATCGCCGAAGATGGTTTCCACGCGGCCATCGATCTTGGCGAAAATGGCGGCGGCCAAGTCTCCCCTCGGAAGGCTGATATAGCGGCCTTCGGTAATGCGGGAGAAGACATCGACGGAAAATCCGCTCACGCGTTTGCCGCGTTCGTTTACAACGATGACTTCCCGGACCAGGTATCCCTTGCGGCGGATCTCCGGCAATAAACCCATGCGATCGGCAATGTCGAAACCGACGCCCCAGAAATCAATGACGTAGCCGCCCGTCCGCAAGGCAGGAGCCGATTCGAGGAGGGTCGGCTCGAATCCATGATGGGCGAGCCAGTATGCGAGCGTGGGGCCCGCAATTCCCGCTCCGGAGATGAGAACTTTCATGGGGCGTCTGGAGTAGCAATTACGCGAGAGATTAAGTTTTGGGGCTGGCTGGCTGCGGCGAGGACGAGGGAGCGGGCGGCGGCGTTGCAGGCTCAGGCTGGCCGGCGCGGACGCGCTTCACCACTTCGGCGGCAGCGGGTTTGCTGACGGGGCACTCGGTGTCGTTGACCCGGCATTCGGCCAAGGTCAGATTGCAACCGCAGGTGCAGGTCTCGGCGTTGAGGCGATGCAGCGCGTCTTTTTTCTGAGCCGGTGTAAGGCCGGAGAGATCGACATCGGGAAGTTCGGTGGCACTGGCTGCGTTCTTGAGGAATACCTGGCCCGTATCGTTGAAGGTCTCGATGCGCGCGTCGACGGGCAGCCCGGCGAGCGCGCGGACGTCGCGTTCATAGACGGCGTATTCGTACAGGCCGGTATGCTTCTGCACGACGCGGCCCTGTGGATCTATGATGAAAGAAGTGGGCAATGCGGGCACGCCGCCGTAATTATCGGCAAGCTCCTTGGTGGCCATGACCACGGGATAGTTCATGCCGATCTTCTGAACGAATTCGCGCACCTTCTGCGGCGGGTCCTCATCTTCGGAGGCGCCAACGATCTGGAGCTTATCCTTGTAAGCGGCCTGCAGGCGAATGAACTCGGGAATCTCCTGGCGGCAGGGCGGACACCAGGTGGCCCAGAAATTCAGGATGACCACCTTGCCCTTCCAATCCTCCGTGGAGACGATCTTGCCGTCGAGGTCGCGCAGCACAAAGGGCGGGGCGACTTCGGGATTGGCGACGAAGCGAATCACATTGGATTTCGATGCCGGATTCGCCGCCGAGGCCCGCGAGTGGCGCAGGGCATAGATGGAAGTTCCCACGCCGAACGCGCTGACAATGACGAGCGCGACGATTAAGAGAAGAAGTCTGCGATTATTCATGAGGGCGGCAAAGCCTCGCAAGCGCTCCAACCATTATCGATAGTCCGCGGAAGCAATACAAGGCCGCAGGTGTGAGATGCCGCACTGAGCAGCGAAGGTGCTTCCCGGCGGCACCTTTTGGCGAAGGGAGAAGTCAGTTTGGCAACTGGAAATCGAGGGGAATGATGACCTCGGATTCGACCGGCTGGCCGTCGAGAGCGGCGGGCTGATAGCGCCAGAGCGCGATCGCGTCCATGGCGATCTGCGCGAGAGTGGCGTCGCCGCTCACGCGGGCGAGTCCGCTCGGAGAGCCGTCGGTTCCGATGATGGCGCGAATGCGGACAGTCCCCTGGAGGTGGCGCGCGATGGCGATGGCGGAATAACGCGGTTCCACGCGCTCGAGGATGACCGCAGGCGCGTAGCCGGAGGGCGAATTCGATTCGTCGTCGAAGGCGCGTTGGGTAAAGCCGGCGGCATTGGCTACGGGCCGGGTGCCATGCGAAGCGAACGCACCCGTACTGGCAGGGGTGTTGGGAACAGCGGTTGTGCCGCCCGAATCGGCCGCGAAGCCGGCGCTGGCGAGCGCGTCCCCCATACCCACCAGGATTGTGCGTACAGCAAAAAGTCCGGCAAAGAAAAGCAAGCAGCCGAGGACAAAGCCCGCGGCCAGGAGCGAAGGCGAGGGCCGCTGAGCCGGGCGACGCATGTGGCGCGGAGGCGCCGGCGCAGGACGCGCGGCACGCGGAGCGGGTTGGCTCTTGCGGAGAATCTTGCTGTCGCGCAGACGCTCGGCGGTCTGCTGCGAGAGGAAGGATTCCAGCTTGGTTTCGGCGGAACGAAGCTCGTAGGCGCGCTGCAAGGCCAGGCGGAGCTGGGGCATGTTCAGGGGCGCGGTCAATTTGTCGTAAGCGCCGCGGAGCATCACTTGGCGGGCAAAGTCATACCCATCCGCGTCGCACAATGCAACGATGGGGGGATGCGACACGCTCTGGCGGACGGCGTCGACGAAGGCGAGACCTTCCTGCGGGTCGGCTTGCAGGCCGGCAGCGCGCAGGTCGACAAAGAGCACGTCACAATACTCCTGGAAATCGGGATGATCGCTTTCAAAATCGTAGCCACTGCGCGTGAGGAAGCCAACCAGAAGATCCTTGTGAACTTCTTCGGTCAGCGCGGGGTCACGACTTACTACGCAGACGCGTATCAGAGTTTCTCGAGGAGTTACTTCGGACCTCTTTCGCGAGCGGAACCATGCCATCGGGCGTACACCCCATCCTAACGAATGATTGCAAGTAAGCTCCCGAACCTCATAGGGGGGCCTGTTAATCGGATGCGCGGAGGGATACTTTGGTGTCTGCTTGTGGTCTGCAGTGTTTGCCGTAGAGGGACTGAGCCCCGCGGCGGGCGAACCCAGCGTTGCGCCGTGCGGGGCCGTGCGGATATGCTTTGGCGCGAATCGCAGGCCGATGGCCCAGCGGCTGGACCTGGCTAGCGGGTCCGAATCGCAAAGTGGGCGTCAAGTGGGGGCGAAAGCACGTGAAAAAGACGCGGAAGGCAAGCGCAAAGGCGAGGCGAAGCGCCGGTGGTGGGAAGCTGAAAGGAAAGCCCAAAGGTAAGGCCGAGGGTAAGCCAAAAGAAAAGCCCATCGAAAAAACGGGCGGCCAGATGGACGCCGCGCTCGCCGCCATCTGCCTGCGGCAATGGCGCTCGCGGCTCGAAGAGCAGTTCTTGCCACCACTCCTCGATTGCCTGGAACAGCTTTCCGAAGACGAGATTTGGTGGCGGCCGAACGAGGCGTCCAACAGCGCCGGCAATCTGGTGCTGCATCTGTGCGGAAACATGCGGCAGTGGATCATCTCCGGCCTGGGCGGGGCGAGGGACATTCGCGAGCGGGACAAAGAGTTTGCGGAACGCGGACCGATTGCGCGAAGCATGCTCGGCGAGCAATTCCGGCAAACGGTGAAGGAGTCGTGCGCGGTGCTGGGGCGCCTGAAGCCGGATAATCTGACGCGGAGGTATCGCATCCAGGGGTTCGACGTCACAGGCTATGAGGCCGCGGCGCAGGTGACCCAGCACGTCGCGTATCACCTGGGGCAGATTATCTACCTCACGAAGCAGAAGCGCGCCAAGGACCTCGGGTTCACGCGGTTGCCGGCGGCGTCCTCGAAGGCCAGCGAACGGAAGCTGTAACTTCGGGGGATAGACTACAATGGCGAATGTGACGCCGAAAGATGAGTCCGACGGTCAGCAGGTCTCTCATTTCATCGAGAACGGCGTGCAGGTGGACGTTGTCGAAGGCGAAGTCAGACTCAACACGATCAATTGGGAGGCACGAGTACAGCTACCACCTTTCGAACAACCACCCGAAATAACTTTATCGCCCTACAGCCGCCCCACGTTTGACGAAACCGGACCAACGCCGGAAGTTCTGAACGTGACTCGAGATAGTTTCGAAGTGAAGATCCACAGCAGCACGTCAGCAATTGTTTGGAAGTGGCGAGCCAGGGGTAAATTACTGACTCCGGTTGAGCTTGATCCTGCGCGAACCGCGAGAAAAAGGAAAAGAAGTCCCGACCCGTGGACTGTTGCTGGTGTGATAGCGGGTGTGATCGGTGCAATCGCCGCTGTGCTTGCGCTGTTCTTGCCAGAATTTCGCCATTTTCTTCATCTTCCATGACCTTGAGGTTCAGTATTGCGGATGTGAATGCGTGTCCCCTTAGCTTAGAAGGATGTCGTGCTCGATTTTCCTGTGTTTGTAGGTTGGCGAAAGACTTTTGTGCACAACTTCGGGCCAGAACTCTTGCAGCATGTTCACCGGCACCGTGAGTGCGATCTGCTCGGTGCTATTCGTTAGCACATACCGCGCCACGTCATATTTGCCCGGAAGCCATAGCGTGGTGACGGCCGTCGGTGCATAGAGATTGGCGATGAAGGCCTTATCGGAAACTGGCCGATAGGCGGCAGCGGGATAATTTGACAGGAATGCACGGCGGAAAGTAGGCTGCAGCGCTGGCGGAGAGCGCAAGCTTAGAAATTCCAGACAGAGCGGAGAAAGGGAGCAGAGATGATCGTTGAGATGCGCACTACGCGGGTGAAATCTCAGACGCAGAAGAAGGCCGAGGAGCGGTTCGCACAGGGCTTGGCGGAGCGGCAGAAGCTATCGCCGCTGGGCGGATATTTTCATACCGACGTGGGTTCCATCGACAACCTGGTGGAGCTCTGGCCTTACGAAAATATGGCGCAGCGCGAGGACGTGCAGGAGCGCGCGGCAAAGACGGGCTGGCGGCCGGACGCGACCGAATTAATCGTCGAGCAGGAGACGAAGATCCTGAAGCCGGCGCCGTTTTCGCCGCCCTTCAAGACCGGGAAGTTCGGCAATGTCTACGAAATCCGCCAGTACATCTATCAGGCGGGGACGATTCCCAAGGTGATCGAGGCGTGGCTGCCGCTGATCGAAGCGCGGCTGAAGGTGTCGCCCCTGGTGGGCTGCTGGTACACGGATATCGGGCCGCTCCATCAATGGGTGCACATCTGGCCGTATCAGGACGCCGCGGAGAGGCAGCGCATTCGCGCGGAGATGGTGGAGCGCAAGATGTGGCCGCCGGTAACGGCGGAATGGCTGGTGAAGATGGAGAATAGCTTGGCGCTGCCGGCGTCGTTTTCGCCGCTGCGGTAGGGAAACACTAGAGGTACAGGCGAATTAGCTTGGGCCTCTCGTCCTCGCCAAAGTGGCAGCGAACGGCGTCTTTGAGAGCCTCTCGTAATTCAGGCAACGTCTCCGCCTGGGTATAAATGGAATAACCCAGGGCGCGGGCCTCGTAGCCCCCTTCCGGCGATTCCTGCACGGAAAAGACGACTTCGCTCTCTGCCGTAGGTAAAACTAAAGTTATATAGCCAAACGTGGATGAGGGTGGAGGAAACAGTTGACTGGTTGGGCGCGGTTTAGGGTTGCCGGAAAACGGGGGAGGGGCTATAAACGCAGCTTAGGGAGCCGCGATGGAGGGAGGAGGAAGGTAGATGGCCCAGCATGGTTCGCGGATTTTCGCGCTGCGGATGGCCGCGGTTATCGCGGCAGGTCTGCTCGCGTTCACGGCGGGAATGACCGCGGCAGCGCAAGAAAAGCCCGATCCGCAATCGGAGATCGGCGGCCTTCACTCAAAGTATGTGGACGTGAACGGCGTCAAGGCGCGCTACTACGAAGCGGGAACGGGCGAGCCGATGGTGATGATCCACGGCGGGTTTACGGCGGGATCGTCCACGGCCAACGTCTTCTCGCGCAACATCGCGGGGCTGGCGAAGCACTTCCACGTGTTTGCCGTGGACCGGCTGGCGAGCGGGATGAGCGGAAATCCGCTGAAGGACGACGACTACACGTATCAGGGCGATGTCGATTTTATCTACGGCTTCATTCAGGCGCTGAAGCTCGGGCCGGTGCATCTGGTGGGGCATTCGGCGGGCGGAGCGATTGCGCTTTATCTGGCGATCGAACATCCGGAGATGGCCAAGACGCTGACCATCATGGCCATGGGGCCGGAGAATCCTCCGGCATCGGCGGACGGCAAGACGCGGCTTGACCTGAGCAAGTGCCCGGATCAATCGCAGTACGAAGGCTTGCAATGCCGCGTGGCCATGCTGGCGTGGCTGCCGACCACGTTCGACGAGGAGTATTGGAGCGCGGACAAGTTCATGGCCAACCTGCCGAAGTCGAGAGAGGCGCGGGCGCGGCTGAACGCGGGCGCGGGGAAGTCGTTCGATTTTCCGGCGTTCAAGCAGAAGATGCTGGACAAGGTGCGCGACCAAGGCGCGCTGCGGATGCCGGTCTTGCTCGTGGCAGGGAAGAATGACGTGCTCGATTGGGGGCCGGAAGACCAGACGGCGCAACTGCGCGGCGAGAGGGCGCTTTTCGACATCATCGCGGCGAAGAACACGAAAGTGCAGATGATGATCATCACCAATGGCGGCCACTTCATGTACCGCGAGCATCCCGACGAATTCAACGCTTACCTGACGACGTTCATCGATACCTGGGAGAAATATCCCACGGCGCCTGCGCAGGGAAATTTCCCGCCGCCGCCGACGAGTTCGGACGTTCCGCGAAGGCGCGAGACGCAGCCTGCGATGCAGCCTGGAGTGATCCCGGGACGGCCGCAGATCGGGACACCCGGAGCATAGAAACGCCATAGAAAACAAAAGAAGGGGCTCAGGGGCTATTTCTGGCTGTCCGCCGGCATGAGCAAGCACGACGCACCATCCGAAGGAGGAGTTATGAATGCGAAGAGGGCAAGGTTCAGCGTAGCGGTTTGGGCCTTCTTGACCGTGGGCGCATTTCTAGGATTCCTCGCGCTGGCAAGACAGACGCAGAGCGCAGCGGCTCAAGGGACGCCGGCAGCAGTTCCCGGCGCCGGAAAGGCGGCGGAGCTTGCGGCTGCCGTGCAGATGGAGCCGGCGGCGCTGGCGAAGTTATTGCAGGAGTCCAAGGGCGAAAAGCCGGTGGTGTTGCACGTGGGCTTCAAGAACTTCTACGATCAGGCGCGCATTCCCGGCTCCGATTACGCGGGACCTGGGTCGACGGCGGACGGACTGGCGTTGCTGCGAAAGAGAGTGGAAGCGTTGCAGCACGGGCAGCTGATCGTGCTGTATTGCGGCTGCTGTCCGTGGGACAAGTGTCCGAATGCCAAGCCCGCATATGAGGCGCTGCACTCGATGGGATTCACGAACGTGAAGGTCGTACACATCGCCAACAATTTTGGGGCGAACTGGGTGGACGCGGGCCTGCCGACGACGAAGGCGCAGTAGGCAATCCTCAAAGACGTTCAAATCCTTCTCGTCACGAAAGCCCACCCTTGCGAAAGGCAAGGGTGGGCCTGCGTAAGGTCCTTCCGTCGCGCTACGCAAGCCGTTAATCCTCGAAGCTGAGGGTACGGCCGCCGCGGAAGCGGTTTACGACCGCCTGCTCCCAAAGCCACTTGATGGCGCGGGCGTCGTTATAGCAATACGCCAGGTTGTGGTTGAGGGTGGAGAAGCAGTGGCGCTGGCACGTGGTTTTCATTTCTGCCAGCTGTTTGCTATCGAAGTTGAATTTATCGATGTTGCCCCAGTCGTAGGTGGCGGCATACATGGGGAAGCAGGGCGCGACGGTGCCGTCGGTGCGGATGATGACGTTGTTCTGCCCGGCGCGGCAATTCCATTCGCTGAAGTGGACGTCGCCGTGTTCGTCCTGCACGATGCCGGGCATGGAGGCGAGCATCCGTGAGGTTTCGCCATTGGTTCCCGTGCCGTCGCCATTCCAGCCATATTTTTTGAGGTCCACGCCGGAAGCCATGCGCATGAAGGCCTTCATCTCCTGAAGGCGGCGCACGGAATTAACCATCTGATAGCCGGCTTTATTGCGGTCAATGATCCAGTCGATCAGGGCATCCACTTCGCGCCAGTCCTCGGGACGGATGTAAGTGGGATTTTCGGCGAGATGCCTGAAATGCTCGTCCTGCTCGATCATGGGTGTTTCGTTGATGTGGTAATCGGTGGCCACGCGACGCTCTCGCGCGAACTCGGTGATCTTGCGCACGTCTTCAAGATTATTGCGGCAGATATTGAGATTGAAGAAAACCATGTAGCCATAGGCGTACTGCTTGCGCAGGAGGTGCTCGATGTTGGCGCGCGCGGGTTCGACGGCCTTGGGCAGGCTGGGCTGCAAATTCCAGGAGTCCAGTGCGAAATTGAAAACGGCGGTTCCCGCATCGGCCAGCCGGTCGGCCACTTCAGGGCGCAACAGGCGGCCATTGGTGCCGATATAAATCCAGAAGCCTTTTTTCGCGGCATAGTTAACGACTTTATGGGCGAATTGCGGGCGCAGCAAAGGCTCGCCGCCCATGAGGGCGAGAACGCGGCAGCCGTGATCGTGGAGCCAGTCGATGGAGCGGCGCGCCACGTCTTCCGTCATTCCCTTAACTTTGTTGTTGAAGGCCCAACAGTACCAGCAATCGACATTGCATTTATATTCCAGGAAGAGATAAGCCGTGATGGGATGAAAATCGCCGGGAAGGACGCGCGAGCGAAGGTAAGGACCGAGCCATCCGCGCATCTTGCGAAAAATTTCTTGGCGGTTCCATTGGCGGCGCTCCGGCGGGGTTTCCAGGCCGGGATCGGCGAGCTTTTCGGGATATTGTGGGAAGACGGGTTCGGGAAGCACGGCTCCTTTCACGAGAGCAGGAGCAGGTCCCTGGGGATTGGACATCAGCAGATCGTGAATTGCAACGTCGATTCGGAATTTGGCCGCAGTAGCCACTGGTTCCCCCTTTCGTTCAGATCTAGAGCGTGACCGGCAAGCGGGAGTTTGGCGGATCCCTTAGCTCGCGCCAGCGTACACGAGCACGCGCCTCTTTTTGAAACACCCCCGAGCGGAGGCCTGCTCTCCGCCGTGCTGTCGCTCCCAGGCTCGCTTAGATGGAAGCATTTGTCAAAATGGTTATATGGGTGGCGCATGGCGTCTATCCAGACGGAATGGGAGAAAGAAGCGCGAAGCATGGGACGGGCGGCTTACGAGAAGGTAAATCAGGCCGGAAGCGATCCGCTTAACGCCAGAGGCGTCTGCCGCGAGAGCCGTCTGCCCCCTTCGCCATACTTTCTACTCGGCAGCCAGGATTTCCGCTTATGGGAAATTTGGCATCTAATGGGAAGCGGCTGTACGAGAGGCAACAGGATCGATGCTCGACACACGTATCGGGGCCTCTCCGGGTGGCGTGTCGCCGGCCGTGCCGCCCGCTCGACTTGGTCTGATCAATCCGGCCACGCGCTTCAGGAAACTCCTGCCTTACATCGGTACGGCTCTCGTTCTGACTACCGCCGTCTCGGGTTACGCCACCATGAAAGGAATGGCGGCGAGCCGGGACTGGTTGGGCGGTACTATTGAATTGAAGTCTGAACTTGGCAATCTAGAGTTAAACCACGGGCTGCTGCATCGATACGCAGCCGAAGCGGCTGCAGGCGGGAACGAAGTGGCGGAGGACGAGGTGCAATCGACCGCGGACGCCATGCGACAATCGCTGGCACGGCTACGCAAGTTAACTCGAGACGATGCGGCCCAGCAGGAGCTATTGGGCCGGCTCGAGCCGATCGCGGAACACCACATTCAGGAACTTCGAGCTGCGGCCGGTGCTGTGACGCTGGCGAAAAGTCCGCGGCATTTGCCGGCCGTCGAGCCGGACGAGGACGCGACCATCAGCCGGATTATCGGTGACATTAATGCGCGGGAGACGCAACTTCTTGCCATACGGCAGGCGGCCTGGAACCGCGAATTCGGCCGGAATATCGCGGTTCTGACTTTCGCCGTGGGCGCGTGCCTTTTACTCCTGATTACCAACATGCATCTGCTGCGCGTGGACGCGCGTTCCAGCCGGGTGGCGGCCGAACACATCCGCGAAAGCGCCGATTCTTATCGAGCGTTGAGCGCGCGCATCATCGGATTGCAGGATGCGGAGAGACGCAGGATCGGCAGGGAATTGCACGATAGCGTGGGGCAGTCGCTGGCCGCATTGCAGATGAACCTGGACCGGCTTTCCGCGGCGCAAAAGGCCGCGGGAGGGGTGGGACCTTTGGTTGCGGAATGCCTTGACCTGGTAAGGAGGACCGCGCAAGACGTGCGGACCATTTCGTACTTGCTCCATCCGCCACTTCTAGACGTGGTGGGATTCGCCGCCGCGGCGCGTAACTACTTGCAGCAATTCGAAAGGCGCAGCGGAATCAAAGTGAACGCCAATGTTCCGGAGGATCTGAAGCTGCCCTCGAAGGAGGCCGAACTGATGGCGTTTCGTGTGTTGCAGGAGAGCCTCACGAACGTACACCGGCACGCGCAGGCAAGCGCCGTGGACGTGTGGCTGGCGCGGCGCGGCAACCTAGTGGCGTTGACGATTCAGGACAACGGCCGAGGGTTGCCCGCGGGGGTGATGGAGAATTTCTCGGCCGGACTGGCTTCGGGAGTGGGGCTGGCGGGAATGCGGGAACGGCTGGCCGAGTTCGGCGGAACCCTGGCGGTGGAGACGTCGCACAGTGGGACGATGGTGCGCGCCAGCATTCCGGGGTAAAGCTTCAACTTTTACCGGAACGGAGTCGCTTTCACCGGCGATCAGTGAGGCCGATCTCGGCGGTCCGCGGGCGTGCTGGTGTCAGCGGGGTTCGGGCGAATCGCTCTGCAGGAAGGCCCGCAACGAGGGATACACGGTAACGCCGGGGCCGTCAGCGTATTGAATCCAGCCCATTTTGCGAAACTTGTTCATGAAGTAGTTCACGCGGGGGCGCGTGGTGCCAACTATGGCGGCCAAAGTGTCCTGATCGATTTTTTCGAGAATGGAGGGCATCTTGCCTTCCGTTCCGTGGTTGGCGAGCGACAGAAGAGCGCGGGCCAGACGCTGTTCGCTGGAGTTGAAAATGTGGTCCAACAAGTCTTGCTCGATACGGCGGTTGCGCTCGAGCAAATGCTTCACAAAGTAGGCGGAGACGGCGGGCTCGCGCTCGATCAAGCGCTTCATGGCCCGCGATTTGATGAAAATCACGGAGGAGGGAGCAAGAGCTTCGGCGGCGATTTCATGGCGGTCCCTGCCGGTCAGGCAAGTTTCGCCAAAGAAATCACCCCTCCATAGAAAGCCCAGAACGGCCAAGCGTCCGCGCTTGGACACCGTGGTGAGCTTGACGAGGCCTTCCTCGATGTAATGAACGCCGCTGCAGGGGTCGCCTTGAGCGCAAACGGATTGGCCTGACTGGTAATGCGTGCGGCTTCCGGCGCGGCGCAGGATTGCAAAAGCGTCTTCGGATTGTTCGTGATGGAGGCGCCCTAGTTGGGTTGTGGCCATCGCGCCTCACCTCCTTTCGGCGGCTATTCGCACGGCGGGTGCGCGCGCCGCCCTCACTTCAAAGATTGCGTTCGCGGGGGAAACGAACTTCGCAGGAACCGTAGGCCGGATCAGCACGAAGGTGTACGTTCGGCAAGCTTGCAAGGGTACGCGTAAGTGATTGTCGACGCGGGGATTGGCTGGCTCGTGGAGACGCGGCCTCGTCAACCCGTCGCAGAAGTTCCAGTTAAGAGCAGGGTCAGGGGGAGATGGCGATAAGGAATCTACAGAGTCTTCGACGCGGATTTAGGGGCAACCTTTGCAAGGCGTGGTGAGACGCTCAGGCCTATGGCAGTGCGGGCGTATTTCCCCATCTCTCAATCTTGCAGGACACTTTGCAGCGAGCCGTAAACCTTCAGCCCGCCGTTGTAGCGGATGAAGCCAAGCTTTCGGAATTTATTCATGAAGAAGTTCACGCGAGAGCGCGTGGTACCCACCATATCGGCGAGCGTATCCTGGCTGATGCTTTCCAGGATGTAAGGGCTGTTGGTGCGCCTGCCGTGTTCGTCGAGCAACAGGAGCGTGCGGGCCAGCCGCTTCTCGCTGGAGTTGAAAACGCGGTCGATTAGGGCTTCCTCGATGCGGCGATTGCGCTGAAGCAAGTAGCCGATGATCTGAGCAGCGGCGGAGCGGTCCTGCTCAATCAGGCGCAGCATGGTTCTGCGCTTAATCACTACAATCGAGCAAGGAACCAGGGCGACGGCGGAGGATTGGCGCGCCGTCTCGCCCGTCAAGCATTCTTCTCCCGCAAAATCGCCGGCGCCGAGGATCGCCAGCACGGCTCCGCGCCCGCGTTTGGAAACCGTGGTGAGCTTGACCAGGCCTTCCTGGATGTAGCTCACGTCTCCGCAGGTATCGCCCTGAGAAAAGATCACTTCACCTGCTCGGAACTTGACGATCTTCCTTGCGGGTAAGAAGCCGAGAAATGAATTGTCTGCAACGGCAGACTGCGCGTCTCGAGATTTCACCGGGTCCGATCCCTAAAGTGGATTAGGTGTCGATCTTGCCAGGTCGAAAGACCCTTCGCCTTAGTTTTCCCTCTAAAGCGAAAGCCTAGTTTGCTGAAAGAGTTGCAGCTCGTCTGTACAAAATTGAACAGAGCGTTACGTCGCCGAAAGCTTACGGAACAGTTGCTCGCGGCCGCCACAGAGAGTCACTGCCGAGAGACCTCCGTTGCGGCTTTTCGGGCGGTTGCCGAGGCTGATGGGCTGCTGTAGAGTGCCAAGCCATGAGTGAGGGATATCCCAACGTGCCCGGGCGGCTGCTGGAAGGAATCGATCGCTATACCTCTCCCCGGGCGCAGATGTATAAGCAGGGCGCCGAATGGCAGGCGTTTACGGCAGCGGAGATGCTGCGCCGCATCGCGGGACTTTCTGAACGCCTCGCGAAGCTCGGAGTGGCGCGAGGCGACCGCGTGGCTCTCTTCGCGCCGAACTGCCCGGAGTGGCACGTGGCGGATTTTGCCATTCAGGGGTTGGGCGCGATCGTCGTGCCGATCTATTTCCGCGAATCGCGAGAGCGGATGGCCTACATCCTGGGGCATTCGGAAGCCAAGGTCATATTCATAGCGGGCGAGGAACAGGCCAAGCGTTGGAAAGAGATCGCCGACGGGAAGTCCAGCGTGGAGACAGTCGTTTTTGCCGGCAGCGGTTCGACGGGGCCTTCCGCGAGTGGCTCGGAGCGGGCTTCTAGCACAGCAGAGCTCGCTTACGAAGAACTGATCGCGGGGGCGGGTGAGGCTGAGGTCGAGGCTTACCGGAGGCGGGTGGCCTCCATCGGCTCGGATTGCCTGGCATCCATCATCTACACGTCGGGCACGACGGGCGAGCCGAAAGGCGTGATGCTTTCTCACGCGAACTTTACCTCGAACAGCGAGGCGTCTTTCGAGCGCTTCGGGCTACAGGCGGGGATCGTGGCGCTTTCGTTTTTGCCGCTGGCGCACGTGTACGAGCGGTTGGTGGACTACGGCTATCTCTTCAACGGCGTATCGGTCGCGTACGTACCGCGCATGGAGGATGTTCCGCAGGCGCTGCTGGAAGTGCGGCCGCAGGTGTGCGCCGCCGTGCCGCGCTTCTTTGAAAAGCTGTACGGGAATATTCTGGAGCGCGGCCACCAGACCAAGGGAGTTCAGCGCGGCATTTTCGATTGGGCCATGCGTGTGGCGCGTGAGGCCGTGCCGTGGAAGGCTTACGGGCGGCCGGTTTCGCCGGGAGTGCGATGGCAATGGGCGGTGGCCAACCGGCTGGTGTACAAGAAATTTCGCGACGGCGTGGGCGGGCGGCTGCTCGAATTCATTTCCGGAGGCGCGCCGCTCGGGCCCGAATTGGCCGAATTCTTTACGACTGTGGGAATGCCGCTCTATCAGGGCTATGGGCTAACGGAGAGTTCGCCGGTGATTGCCACCAATCTGCCGAGCGAGAACCACATCGGGACGGTGGGGCGGCCGATTCCCGGCGTGGAGGCGCGCATTGCGGAAGACGGCGAACTGCTGGTGCGCGGACCGTGCGTGATGCAGGGTTATTACAAGAAACCCGAGGAGACGCGGGCCGCGGTTTCACCGGACGGCTGGCTGGCCACCGGCGATATCGGACGGCTCGACGCGGACGGTTATTTGATCATCACGGATCGCAAGAAGGAGCTGCTCAAGACCGCCGGCGGAAAGCTGATCGCTCCGGCGCCCATTGAGAATGCGCTGAAGTCCAGCCCGTACATCTTGAACGCCGTTGTCGTGGGCGACCGCCGGCCGTACATCGCCGCTTTGATCGTGCCGAATTTCGCGACCGTGCAGGCGCGGGCGCGGGAATCGGGCGTGACGATCTCTTCGCCGAAGGAGATAGTGTCCAGCGCCTGGGTGCACGAGCTTATCGAAGGCGAGATCAAGCGGCTGACCCCAAACCTGGCGCAGTTCGAGACCATCAAGCGCTTTGCGCTGCTGGAGCGCGAATTCACGTTCGATGGCGGCGAGCTGACGTTCACGCTGAAGCTCAAGCGCCGCGTGATCGATGAGCGCTACCGCGGGGAGATCGAGCGGCTGTACGCGCAGGCGGCGCCGGCGCGGCAGTGAGACGGCTTCGCATAGCGAGGATTACGGCAGTACAATAGCTCGCGGGAGAACGGGATTATGAACGATGCACTGGTGATTGCCGGCCGCGCGTTTGGTTCGCGCCTGATCGTGGGCACGGGAAAATATCGCAGCTTCGGCGAGATGCGCCGGGCGCATGAGGCTTCCGGGGCGGAGATGGTCACGGTGGCGGTGCGGCGGGTGAACTTGACCGACCGCAGCAAGGAGTCGCTGCTGGACTACGTGGATCGCGACAAGTATTTTCTGCTGCCCAATACGGCGGGCTGCTACAACGCCGAGGAGGCCATCCGCGCGGCGCGGCTGGGCCGCGAAGTGGGACTCTCGAATTGGGTGAAGCTGGAAGTGATCGGCGACCAGCAAACGCTCTTTCCGGATACGGCGGAGCTGCTGAAAGCCACCGAGGTACTGGTGCGCGAGGGCTTCGTGGTGCTGCCGTATACGAACGACGACCTGGTGGTGGCGCGGCGGCTCGTCGACGCGGGCGCGGCGGCAGTGATGCCGCTGGGGGCGCCGATCGGGTCGGGCATGGGGATTCAGAATCACGCCAATCTGCGCATTCTGCGGGAACGCATCACCGAAGTGCCGCTGATCGTGGATGCGGGCGTGGGCACCGCTTCCGACGCCGCAGTGGCCATGGAACTGGGCGCCGATGGCGTGCTCATGAATACGGCGATTGCCGAAGCGCAGGATGCGGTGCTGATGGCGGAAGCCATGCGGCACGCCGTGGAAGCGGGCCGGCAGGCGTTCCTCGCCGGGCGCATGCCCAAGAAGCTCTACGCCAGCGCCTCCAGTCCGCTGGCCGGAGTGGTGCGGTAAGCGCGCTGCGAGCGTGGCCCCAGCCAAGCAGCGCATCGCCTTCCTCGATTGGGTCCGCGGCTTTGCCTGCATCTTGATGTTCCAGACGCACGGCTACGACTCGTGGCTGAGCGATAGCGCGCGTCGCACGCACTTCTTTCAACTCTCACAATTGGGCGGAACGCTGCCTGCGCCGATCTTTCTCTTTTCCTCCGGAATTTCGCTGGCGCTCGTGGTGGGGCGCGCGCTGCAAAAGGGCGCGACGGCGGCCCACGCCGGCCGCGGCGCAATTCTGCGCGGCGCGGAGATCTTCGGATTTGGGCTGCTGTTTCGGGTGCAGGAGTTCTTACTGGGCCAGCCCGGCGCTCCCTGGACCGACCTGCTGCGCGTGGACATCCTCAATATCATCGGCATCGCCATCATGCTCATGGGGCTGATGTGCTGGGCCGCAGGGGGCTGCGCGCGAGCGATGCTGGAAAAGCGGCCGAGCGCGGGGATGCTGTGCCGCGCTCCCTACCGCGAAGACGTTACGTGATTTGGTCGGCGGCCATAGCCGCGGCGATCGCACTGGCCACGCCGC
This sequence comes from uncultured Acidobacteriota bacterium, assembly GCA_963703785.1. Lineage (GTDB taxonomy): Bacteria > Acidobacteriota > Terriglobia > Acidiferrales > UBA7541 > Palsa-189. The sequence continues at coordinate 32,318 of CAVPFR010000001.1, forward strand.
CGCTCTGGACCACGCACCAGCCGCGCTGGTTGCCGTGGCCTCTGGAATCGTACATAAACGGCGTGCACAACTTGGGCGCCCCGCAGCCCTGGCTTTTCCCCATATTTCCGTGGGTGGCGTTCGCATTCGCGGGACTGGCGGCGGGATTCTTGCTTTTTTCGCCCTGGGCGCGCGCTCATGAGGGCGGAGCGTTTGCGTTAGCGGGCCTCGCGGGCGGGCTGCTCTTTGCGCTGGGCGAATGGCTCGACGCAGGGCGCACGCAGCTTTACGCCGTTTACGACTTCTGGCATACCAGCCCGAACTTCTTCTTGATGCGCACGGGCGTCCTCTTGGGGATTACCTTCGGGGCTTATGCCTGGTGCCGCTGGGGAGCGGCGCTGAAGGGCTTCAGTCCCGTCATCGAGATGGGACGCACGTCTTTATTCGTATATTGGGTGCACATCGAATTCGTCTACGGGCGTTTTTCGATTCTGGGGAAGAGGGAGCAGAGCATTCTCTCCGCGACGGCCGGAATTTTAATCATTTTTGCGGCGATGGTCTTGCTCGCGACGATTCGCAATCGCATGAAGGGCAGCGGGCGGCGCTCGCTGGCGTTCTGGCGGCGGGCCGAAGGCGTGCCAGCATGATTCTGATCGGAGCAAGATCGACTAAGGCTTTTTGCTGGAGTCGCCCGAGTTTTGGGGGCTGTCCGGGATTTTGAAGATCATCTCGCCGGGGCGGGCCAGACCCATCTCTTCGCGGGCGATGCGCTCCACAGCCTTGGGATCGCTGCGCAGCGCCTGCACCTGATTGGTCAGACTCGAATTTTCTTTGTTCAGCCGGTCGATCTCGCCGTGCAAATCTTCGATCTGCTTTTGCGTGCGCCGCATGGCCAGCAGGCCATGGCTTCCGAAAACGTCGTGAATGGCCAGCAGGAAAATGGCGAAACCGAGAATGGTGCGGGCGTGGCGGCTCCAAAACGAAACAGGCGCTGGCGAATTCATGATTTAGAAAAACCTCCGGCTGCGGCGGCAAAGACCCAGGCCCGAGCCTCTTCGGCGAGCCGCGCGGATTCCGCCTGCGAGGGTGTCTCGGTGTAAACGCGCATCAGCGGCTCGGTGCCGGAGAGGCGCAGCAAAATCCAGGAGGCGTCGTCGAAAATGAGCTTGAGCCCGTCGGTGCGGTCTTCTTGCGCCACCCGCCGTCCCAGGAACTCCGAGAAATCGCTCTTGAGCCGCTCCACGGCGCGACTCTTGACGTCCTCCGGCAGATGCAGGTTCGATCGCAGCGGCCAGTATTCGCGGCCCACGCGGCGAAAGAGCGCGCGCAATTGTTCATCGAGCGGCGCCTGGCGCGCGGCGATCATTTCCGCCACCAGCAAGCAGGCGAGAACGCCGTCTTTCTCAGGCACATGGCCGCGAATCGAGAGGCCGGCGCTCTCCTCTCCTCCGAGAGCGATGGCGTCTTGCAGAATCAGTTGGCCGATGTACTTGAATCCGACCGGCGTCTGATGAACCTTGCGGCCGTGTTTGGCGGCAACGGCGTCGAGCAGATGCGAAGTGGCCACGCTGCGCGCGGCATCCAGCTTCCAACCGCGGCTTTCGACGAGATAGTCGTAGAGCAAGCCGAGAATGTGATTCGGCGAAATCCAGGTTCCTTGCGCGTCGACAATGCCGAAGCGGTCGGCGTCGCCATCGGTAGCCAGGCCGATCTGCGCCTTGCGCGCGACAACGGTTTCCGAGAGGAGTGCCAGATTGCTCTCGGAGACGTCCGGGCCGGAGCCCTCAAAGAGAACGTCGCGCTCGGCGCGAATGGTCTCGTAGCCGGAGACGCCGTGTTGGGCGAGCGCCCGATCGAGATAGCCGGCCCCGCAGCCGTGCAGCGCGTCGTAGACGATGCGCGGCGCGGTTTTCGTTTTTAATTCGGCGAAGCGCACGAGTTCGGATAGGCGCGCAAGATAGGGCGGAGCGATGTCCACTGGCTCGAATGCGCCTGCATCGTGCGGAGAAGGGAAAGCCGAGGCTCTCTCGGCGGTGCGCGCATACAGGCGCGCTGCGCGGGCTTCGATATCGTGGGTCACTTCGGGCAGAGCGGGGCCGCCGTCAGCGGCGGAAAACTTCAGGCCGTGATACTCCGCCGGATTATGGCTGGCCGTGAAATTGATGGCTCCGTCGGCCTTGCGGCGGCGAATCTCGCAGGCCACCGCCGGCGTGGGCGTCGCCCCGGCGCAAAGCAAAGGCTCTACGCCGCGGGACGAGAGTTCCGCGGCGGCGGTGCGCGCGAACTCCTCGGAAAAGAAACGCGTGTCGTGGGCCACCAGCAACGTGGGGTTCCGCTTGCGGCTCAGGACGTGTTCGGCGATGGCGGCGACGGCGATGCGCACGTTGGGAAAGGTAAAGTCGTCGGCGATGATCCCGCGCCAGCCGGAGGTGCCAAACTTGATGGGAGAGGCTGCCATTGGTTTCGTTCGCGCCGTATTGTATCTTGGCCGCGCGATGCACTCCAGAAAAGCGCCCAGAAAAAGCGACGATGGACAGCAAACGGTTAAGAGGCTGCCGGCCTTGCCGAAGAAAATGACGATGCCGAAGAAGATGAAAGAGGAATATGCGGTGGTGCTGGTGACGTGCGGTTCGCGCGCGGAGGCGCGGCGAATCGCGCGGGCCGTGGTAACGCAGCGGCTGGCCGCTTGCGCCAATCTTTTCGAAGCTCGCGTCGAGTCTGTTTACCGTTGGAAAGGGAAGGTGGAGCAGGCCCGGGAGTTTCTGCTGCTGATGAAAACATCGAAGGCGCGCCTCGCCGCGCTCGAGGCCGAGGTCAAGCGGCTGCACAGTTACGAGGTGCCGGAGTTCATCGCGCTGCCGGTCGTGGCGGGGTCGCGGGCGTATTTGCGGTGGCTGGGGGAGTGTCTGGGGAGCAGGCCCCCGTGCGCGATGACGCGCTGCTGAAGGAAGCGGCGCTCCATGGGATTGCGCGCCAGCTCGAGGGCCGCGTGGAAATGCTCGGCCGCGATTTCAGGCCGGCCGCCGCGAAACTCAAACTCGCCGAGCGCGGCGTGATAGAAGGGATAGCCGGCCAGGCGATCCGCATTAGCGATGGCGCGGATCTCCTCGAGCCCGCGCTCGGGACCTTCTCGCTGCGCGAGGGCGATGGCTCGGTTGAGCGCCACCACCGGAGACGGGCGAAGGCCCAGCAGCCTGTCGTAGAGTTCAACGATTATTCCCCAATTCGTCTCCTCGGCGCTGGGCGCGGCGGCGTGTACCCAGGCGATGGACGCCTCCAGGTGATATTCGGTGAGCTCGGGGCCGGCAGCCGAAAGCTCGAGCAGATTCTCTCCCTCTTCGACCAGCCGTGCATCCCAGCGCGAACGATCCTGATCCAGCAGCGCGCGCAAGTCGCCCGAGGAGTCCAGGCGTCCGGGCAGGCGCGCCGCGTGGAGCGACATCAGCGCGGAGAGCGCGTAGCTCGCGGGCGTTGAGCCCAGGGGATGCGCCCGGAGCAGCGCCATGAGGCGCATGGCTTCCTGGCAGAGTTCCACGCGTACGGCCGATTCGGACGATGCGCCGTGGTAGCCTTCGTTGAAAAGCAGGTAGAGCGCGCGGTGAACGGCGGGAAGCCGCGCGGCGAAGTCCCAGGCGTCCGCGATATCGAATAGCTTCTTGGAACTGGCCAGGATCTTCTTGGCGCGGGTAATGCGCTTCTCGATGGCGTCGTGGGTGCTGACGAATGCGGCGGCCACCTCGTCCACGCTGAAGCCGCAGAGGATGTGCAGTATCAGCGCGACCTGGGCCTCCTCGGGAAGCCGCGGAGGGCAGCAGGAGAACATCATGCGCAGCTGATCGTCCTCGATCTCCTTCGAGGAGAAAAACTCCTCGACGGCCGGGGCCAGCGTCCATTCGCTTTCCAGCAGGCGGCCCAGCTCGGGAGCGAAGGTGCGGGCCGTGCGCTCGCGCCGCAGGACGTCGAGCGCACGGTTTTTCGCGGTCATCATCAACCAGGCCGAGGGATTCTCGGGCACGCCGCGGAATTTCCAGACCTCCAGCGCGCGGCAGAAGGCGTCTTGCACCACGTCTTCCGCCAGCGTGAGGTTGTGGACACCGAAGATGCGCGTGAGCGTGGCCACCATGCGCCCCGCTTCTCGGCGGAATAGATGATCGCTCGGCTCCATCACATGTTCATCTTCATGATCGGCCGCACTTCCACGGCGCCTTCGAACTCAAAGATGGGGCAGCCCTTGGAGAGCTCAACGGCCTGATCGATGTCGCGAGCTTCGACCAGCGTGTAGCCGCCGATGACGTCCTTGGCTTCGGCAAAGGGGCCGTCCGTCACGGTTTTCTGGCTGCCCTTGATGAGCTTGCCAGTACGTTCCAGCGGATGCCCGGGATTCTGGATGTGTCCACTGTCTCCCAGCTGCTTGAACCAGGCCATCCACTTCTGCATCTGCTGCTGCATTCTCTCGGGGATCTTCCGGCTTCGCCGCCGCGATAAAGATATACAAACTCACTCATGGTAATTCCTCCTTGTTTTGTTACTGCTAACCTTAATACGTTCGAGGAGGCCGGCGGCGGACATATTTCTTCGATCGAGTAATTGGGATCCACGATGCGAAGGCACCTTTCTGTGGTTTAAGGAAGGGTACGCCGGTCAGGGACGAACCAGCCGGGATTTTGGCCGGTCTAGACGTTCTTGAGGGCGGAGTCGAGGTCGGCGATCAGATCTTCCACGTCCTCGATTCCCACGGAGAGCCGCACCAGGCCGTCGGTGATGCCGATCTGCTGGCGGACGTTCGCCGGGATGGAGGCGTGCGTCATCGTGGCGGGATGGCAGATGAGCGTCTCCACTCCGCCGAGGCTTTCGGCGAGCGAACACAGTTTGACGTGATTGAGCAAGCGTCGAGCCGCGTCGAGCGTTCCCAGATCGAAGGAGAGCATGGCCCCGAAGCCGCGCTGCTGGCGGCGAGCAAGATCGTGCTGCGGGTGCGAAGGCAGCCCGGGGTAGTGGACGCGCTTCACCTTGGGATGATTTTCGAGATAGCGTGCGATCTCCATGCCGTTGGCGTCGTGCTGGGCCATGCGCACAGCGAGCGTCTTGATGCCGCGCGAGATGAGGAAGCAATCCATGGGCGCCAGGCCCGCCCCGGTGGAGCGCTGCAGGAAATAGATCTTCTCCGCGTCGGCGGGGCGTGTGAGGACCACGGCGCCGCCGAGGGCGTCGCTATGGCCATTGAGATACTTGGTCATGGAGTGCACCACGATATGCGCGCCGAGCTCGATAGGGCGCTGCAGGTACGGGCTGAGGAAGGTGTTGTCCACGGTGACGGTGATGCCGCGCTCGTTGGCGATGGCGGCAACGGCGGCGATATCGGTGAGGATCATGGTGGGATTGGTGGGCGTCTCGACGTAGATCATTCGCGTATTCGGGCGCAGAGCCGCGCGAACAACCTGGGGATCGGACATGTCGACAAAACTGAACTCGATGCCGAACTGGCAAAGAAATTGCGTCGTCAGCCGATAGACGCCGCCGTAGACGGCCTGGGAAAGAATGGCATGGTCGCCGGGACGCAACAGCCGAAACATGGCGTCGATTGCCGCCATGCCTGAAGTAAAGGCGTAAGCCGCGTGGCCTCCCTCGAGGCGCGCCACGCAGCGCTCCAGCGCGCGGCGATTGGGATGCTCCGTGCGGGCGTACTCGTAGCCTTTATGTTTTCCCAGCGCCTCCTGCACGTACGTGGAGGTCTGAAAAATCGGGGCGACGATGGCGCCCGTGGCGGGGTCCGGCTCTTGTCCGATATGGATCGCGTCGGTGGCGAATCCCATGAATGTTCCTCCTCCGATCGTTCGGAAAACGATGGCTCAAAAAATGGCTCGCATTAAAGCGGCGGCGTATCGATGAAAAAATCGCCTGCCGATTATACAGGCGATACTTTTGGAAGCTCTGCCTTTGCTCTCGCACGGTGTTCAAACCTGGATTGCATGGCTGCCAAACCTCTGCTAAGGTCTTGTCCCTTTTATGCTACCGCCCTTTGACATTTTCAGCGTCGAACCTAATGGAGAGGTGGTCTGGCTACAGGCCGCGGAGGATTGGAAATTGGCTCGATTGGCCGTGCAGGAGCTGATGGCATCTGCCCCAAAGGAATATCTCATTTTCAGTCAGCGCACCAACAACCGCCTGTTGGTTAAGCCCCGACCGGCCACTCAGCGCAAAACCAAGCCGCTCATCTTCCAGATCGCCTACGATGAGGTATTGATGGCGACCAGGGCTGCACTGCTAAAGGCGGACGGCTTCACGGTTATCTCTGTGCTCGGAAATGAAGCCGCCAAAGAGGCGCTGGCCAATGGTGCGGATTATTCGCTATTCATCCTGGGGCACTCGGCGTCTCCGGACGCTCGTAAGGCGATGGCCGATTGGCTCAAGGCCAAATATCCAAAAGTCCCCATTCTCGCCCTAAATCCTCCGTATCAGGAAGAATTGAAACGCGCCGATTACAACCTGGTGTTGAATGGCCCGGAGGAATGGCTGTTTGTGGTGGAGGCGTCGACGTCTTAGACGCGCTTACGAATGCTTGCCTCCCTTGCGAAAATCACGCCGGAGGAGTAAAGAGTATCCAAGAGCCTTGAGCGGAGCAGAGTGTGCCCCTGCTGTATGCGTGATGCCATTCGATGTCGGAGAAGAAGAGATGCTGAGACGAATTTCCTCTCGCCGATCGCCGGCGGCAGGCACTGCGGTCATTTGTCTGGCCGTTTTTGTGGCCGTCGCGTTTGTGCCCGCGCTGACGACGGCCCTGGCGGGCCAATCCGATAAGCCCGCAAAGCCCGACAAGAATGCCACCACAAGGCTTCGCATCGAGGTGACCGGGGGGGACGCTAATAAACCCGTCGCCGATGCCAGCGTCTACGTGCGCTATCCTGAGGATAAGAAATTCGAGCTGGACCTAAAGACCAATCAAGAAGGCATCGCGCGCTCGCCGGAAATTCGCGAGGGGAAAATTCTGATTCAGATCGTGGCGCCCGGCTGGAAGACGTATGGCGAATATCACGATATTTCCGAAAGCGAGCCGACCATCCAGGTTCATCTGGTAAAGCCTACAACGCACTGGTACTGACGGGAGCTTTCGAGCCGTCCCTCGCCGCCGGGGTTTTCCCGGCAAGTCGGGGCCGTTTCGCTTCGGCCTCGCCGAAAGCCCCCAGCCGTCACCGGCAATTCATGAATCGGCCGAGCCGCCTGGTGCGACAATGGATGCAGGAGGGCAAAAACGATGGCGCAATGCACGCATATGAACGAGATTCGCAACGTCAAGCCGCGCACGCCACAGGGGTGCGAAGAGTGCCTGAAAATGGGCGACACCTGGGTTCACCTGCGTCTGTGCCTGATCTGCGGGCACGTGGGCTGCTGCGATTCCTCCAAGAACAAGCACGCCACCAAGCATTTTCATTCCTCGAAGCACCCCATCATCAAATCGTTCGAGCCCGGCGAGGATTGGGGCTGGTGTTACATCGACGAGGTCGAGTTTGACCTCCCTTGAGTGGCCGCCGCTGCCGTTCTCCGAATGGGAGAGCACCTGCGACACCCTGCACATGTGGACGCAGATCGTGGGGAAGACTCGCGCGGCCCTCACGCCGCTCGAGAATCATTGGTGGAACGTGACCCTATACGTCACGCCGCGCGGACTGCGCACCGGCACGATCCCCTTTGCCCGCGAGACCTTCGACGAAGAGTTCGACTTCATCGGCCACAAGCTGGTGATTCGCACCAGCCGGGGCGAAGAGCGCTATATCGCACTCGCGCCGCGCGCCGTGGCGGATTTCTACGCCGAATACATGGCCTGCCTGAAAAGCCTGGGGGTTGAAGTCACGATTCACACCATGCCGGATGAGTTCGACGATAAGACTCGGTTCGAGCAGGATCGGCATCACGCCTCCTATGATCGCAAGTACGTCGAGCGTTTCCATCGCATTTTGATGAACGTCGATCGTTTGTTCCGTGAGTTCCGATCGCCATTCATCGGCAAGTGCAGTCCGGTGCAATTTTTCTGGGGATCGTTCGATTTGGCGGTGACGCGATTCTCGGGGCGGCGAGCCCCGCTGCCGCAAAATGCGGATGCCATCACGCGCGAGGCCTACTGGTGCGAGGTGATCAGCTGCGGATTCTGGCCCGGCGACCGGCGGTACAAGCAACCGGCTTTCTATTCCTATACGGCGCCGGCTCCTGCGGGTCTCGATAAGGAGAAGATCCGTCCCGACGCGGCATATTGGGATAGCCAAATGGGCGAATTTCTCCTCAAGTACGAAGATGCGCGCGCCGCGAATTCGCCTGAGCAGGCCATTCTCGATTTCTGCCAGAGCACCTACGAAGCCGGCGCCAAACAGGCGCATTGGGATCGACAGGCGCTGGAGCGCGAGGCATCACAACACGCGTGACGAGAGAGGTCTCTCGCTCGCGATGTTCGCTCGGGACGCGCGTCTCCGGCTTCTGGAGTCCGGCGACTTCACCGGAGCCAAAAAACGGACCTGAACGGATGATTATTTTCCACAGGGGCCGCTACAACCTTCGCGCAAGGCGCGAATCTATTCTTACGTGAATACCAACGGGGCGGGGACAATCCGCCAAGGAGAACCACATGTTCGTTGTGATTGGCGCCACAGGGCACACAGGAAGCATCGTTGCCGAGAAATTGCTCGCCAAGGGGGAGAAGGTCCGCGTAGTCGGGCGGGACGAGCGGAAACTGGAGCAGTTCAGGCAGAAGGGCGCGGAAGCATTCGTCGGAGATGCGACGGATGCGAGCGCGATGGAGCGAGCGTTCGCGGGCGCGGATGCGGCTTACGTGTTGATCCCGCCCAATGTAGCGGCGCCGAACGTGCTTGCGTATGACGATCGCGTGATCGATTCATTGGCTTCCGCGCTGCAGAAGAATGGCACAAAGCAAGCCGTGGTGCTCAGCAGCATCGGCGCGGACAAGCCGGACAAGACCGGCCCCGTGGTAGGCCTGCACCGTATGGAGGAGAAGCTGGAATCCATGAGCGGGCTGAACGTGCTTTTTCTGCGCCCCGGCTACTTCATGGAGAACATACTGCCGCAGGTCGGCGTGATTCAGGCATTCGGAAACATGGTCGGGCCGCTGCGCGCGGATCTGCCATCGCCGATGATTGCCACGCGCGATATTGGCGCGGCGGCGGCCGAAGCTCTGGCGCGGCGCGATATTCAGGGCAAACAAAGGCGTGAGCTGCTGGGCGCGCGCGACGTGACTTATGCGCAACTGGCGAAAATCGTCGGCGTGGCCATCGGCAAGCCGAACTTGCAGTATCAGCAAGCCGGCGCGGCGCAACTCAAGCCCGCGCTGATGCAAATGGGAATGTCCGCGAATATGGTCGATCTTCTGCTGGAGATGAGCGACTCGCTCAATTCGGGCTACATGCGCGCGCTCGAACCGCGCTCCGCGCAAAACACGACGCCCACAACGATCGAGACGTTTGTGACTGAAGTCTTTGTGCCGGCGTTCAGGGCACAAGCGGCGCGCGCGTAGCATAGAAGGGCGCACCCCAAAATCTCGCGTCTGAACCGAGCCGCAGGGTGTAGACTCTCGTTTGCGGCACAATTCTGCGCGCGCGGAGGTTGTGATGATGGCGACACGCCCGATGGCTGAAAGAACGTTCAGCAAGACAGTGGTTGCGCTTTTGCTTTTGGCCGTGGCGGTTCCCGCCGTTCATGCGCAGAGCGCGCCGAAGGAGGCCGATTCGGCCGCGATCAAGATGCTACTTTCCAAATTCACCGATGGCTTCAATAGTCACGACGCGGCGGCCATGGGCGCGCTGTTTGCCGATAATGCCGATTTCACGAACCTGCGCGGCGCCAGCACGCACGGGCGGGAAAAGATCCAGGCGAATTTTGTGACGCTCTTCAAGACTCTTTTGAAAGACGCCAAGCGGACCGATTCGCCGCGCGACATCCGTCTTTTGACGCCCACGCTTGCGGCAATCGATTCCGATGCGACGATCGATGGTTCGCTCGCGCCCGACGGCAAGCCGAACCCGCTGCGCAAAGGGCTGATGAGCTGGATCGCGGCGAAGCAAGGCGGCGCGTGGCATATCCTTATCTTCCACGAGCAGGATTTCCCGCCGGCCCCTCCCGTGACCACCTCATCCAGGTAGCCTCGCCGATCTGCACGTAAGTGCTAGCAGGGAAGGCGTTTGCGGCTAATTGCCGTTGCGCGTGGCGAACGCTGGCCCCAGGGACAGTTTCCAGCCCGGAAAACCTGCCACAAAGCGCAATTGTCTGCTTGCCACCCCTTCGCTAAAGTCACCAAGGAACGTTCGTGACGACGCTTTGGCGCCGAGGGCCGGCCTAGCAGACCCCGCCCAGCCTTTCGCGCTGAAAGGCCCGGCCAAAACGGCCAAAGCGCCCAGATGTGGATGACCCGCGCCATTGCACCTTTTGGCGTTGCACTTCTTTTGCTTTGAACCCTGAGAGCTATGGCCATGGATCTGGAAATCATAAAGAACGATAAAGCCGCGCCGCGAAGTAAAGCCGCGCGCCCGGCTAAAGTCGAACTGGAACTCCTGCTCGAGACGCACCGCGAGTGGGTGCAATCGGGCGGGCGAAAGGGCCGGCAGGCCGATCTTTCCCGCCTCAATCTCGAAGGCGCCGACCTGACCGATACGAATCTGCGCAATGCGCGCCTGAACGATACGGTTTTGAAGGGCGCCGACCTGCTGCTCAGCGATCTCGAAGGCGCCAGCCTGCTGCAAGCCAATCTGGAAGGCGCGAACCTTTTGGGAGCGCGATTGCGCGAAGCCAATCTTCAGGGCGCGAATCTGAAGGGCGCCACGGGATTGCTGGCCGCCGAACTTTCCGGAACGAATCTAACCTTTGCCAAATTGCCCGCGGAAATATCCACCGCGGAGGACCTGAAATACCTGGTCCGTCGCAGCAGGCATGCCAACTGGCTGATCCTGTCCTTACTGCTGCTCAACGTGCTGGCGTGCTGGCGAATTCTCACCGTCTCGGACGCGCAAATTCTGAGAAACGCCTCTTCGCTGCCGTTGGCGTCCCGGAGGAATGAGCTGCCACTCGTGCAATTCTTTCTCTTCTGCCCCGTTCTGCTCGGCGGGCTCTATTTGTGGCTGCACGTATACCTGCAGCGGCTATGGGAGGCCACGGCGGCGCTTCCGGCGATTTTCGAGAACGGGCGGCGGCTCGACGCCAGCCTTCCTTGGCTGGTGCGTTGGCCCGCGCATAGCTATTTCAGATGGCTGCGTGAGCGGCGCTCGGCGCTGGCGGGAATTGAAAAAGCGACCTGCATGATTTTGCTTTATTGGGCTGCCCCGGCGACGATGTTGCTCTTCTGGGCCCGTTATCTGACGCTGCAGGACGTGCGCGGCACGATCCTGCACATCCTGCTGATTACGGCGGCGGTAAGCGCGGCGATTCATTTTCCGCGTTCTACGGCGCGCGCTTTTGGAAGCGACGATTCCGGGTGGCCGGCGACGGACTCCTTTGCAGCGCATGCGGGCGAGGCGCCGTCGCCACGGCGTAGCGATATCGTGCTCGGCTCGATCTCGGGAGCAGGGCGCGGTGGCTCGTTGCGGGCGGCGGCCGGCGAACTTTCAGCGGAGTCGGCAGTAGCGGTGGCCGACCTGCCGCTGCGTTCCTCCGTTCCTGTGGACGAGGCCGTGGCGGAACTATTGCAAAGCACGGAGGCGGATTTGCCCGAGCCCCTGGAAGCGCAGCCGCGCACCGCTGCGAAGCCGACCAGCATCTGGCGCAGAATTCCGCTGGGCATCGCATTTGGCTTCCTCTTGCTCCTGCTTGCGATCGGCACAATTGGCGGCGCTCCCCACAACGGCAATGCGGCGCAGGGCATCGGCCCGGCAAGCCCAAGGACCTGGGCCGCGGACGCCTTTTGGCTGATTGGCTACGACCCCTTTGCGCAGGTAAACGAAACGGAGATTTCGCGAAAGCCGGAGGGCTGGACGGGCAGTGACGACCAGTTGGGCCGCGCGGAAGGCGCCGGCATGAACGGCATCCGCCTTCGATACTTGCAGGGCTATAGCGCATTTCTCGCCAAAGCGCGCTTGCGGCAGGCGGACCTGCGTTACGCCTATCTCTCGGAAGCGGATTTGCGCCAGGCCAATCTGCGCGGCGCAAGCCTGCGATTTGCCGTGCTGGAGCGCGCTCGGCTCGATAACGCCTCCTTGCAGTCAGCCGATCTTGCCCACGCGAATTTGATTCGCGCTTCGCTGGAGAAGGCTGATCTGTCGTTCGCTTCCCTCGCCGGCACGCTGCTGCAGGACGCCAAGGCCGATGGCGCGGTGCTCTACGGCTCCGACCTGCATAATGCTTCGCTCGAGCGAGCCGCCTTGGGGCAAGCCGATTTGCGCGAGGCCGATCTGGAAGGCGCCAATCTCAGTGGGAGCGATTTGCATGAGGCCTACCTTTCGTCGGCGAAAATGGCCGGTGCCAAGCTCGATCAGGCGCGCTTGGGCGGCGCCATCCTGATGAGCGCCGATCTGCGGCGCGTGGATTTGAGCGCGTCTAATTTCCAGAGCGCTGTGCTCACCGGCGCCGATCTCACCGGCGCCGATCTGCAGAATGCCGACCTCCGCGGCGTCGTGGGGCTGCGGGCCTCGCAACTCTGTTCGGCGGCGAATATCCGGGGCGCTCAACTGGACGACGCGCTGACGAACGACGTGGCCGTGCTGTGTCCCGGGAGCCGCTAGTCTTCCGCTAGTCTTCTTCTAATCTGCCGCTAATCTTTTTCGGCAGCGCGCGTACTCGCGCTCATTCGTATTGACTTCCATCGCCTCGCCGCTTGTCATCCCTCGGCGCAAACATCGGGCCTCGTGACGCGTGGTTCGGCCCCACTCCTCGTCAGGGCTGAGAGAAACGGTGCCCTTGAACGTCCGGGAGAGGTATAAAGATGCGAGACTAAGACGGAGGGAGCCGCGGTGCGAGAGTCGGAGAGCACGATACGCGTGGGCGGACGGGACGTGGAGATCACGCGGCCCGAGAAAGTGCTTTTCCCCGATGACGGGATCACCAAGAAGGAGCTCGTCGACTATTATCGTCGGATCGCCCGCTGGATTCTGCCGCAGCTTCGGGAACGGCCGCTCACCCTGGAGCGCTTTCCCGATGGAATCCGGGGCGCGCGAATCATCCAGAAATCGGCGGCGCCTTATTTTCCGAGTTGGATCAAGACCGTCAGCGTCGCGAAGACCGGCGGATCCGTGCGGCATGTCGTCTGCGACGACGAAGCGACGCTGGCCTATCTGGCGAACCTCGCCTGCATCACTCCGCATATATGGCTGAGCCGAATCGACAAGCGCGAATATCCCGATCAGATGGTGGTCGATCTCGATCCTTCTGGAAAAAGCTTTGCGCCGGTGGTGGAGACGGCCAAAGCGGCTCGGCAGTTGCTCGAGCAACTGGGGCTGCCGGTCTACGTCAAGACCACTGGTTCCCGCGGCCTGCACGTGGTGGTGCCGCTGAAGCGCCAGGAAGATTTCGATGCGGTGCGCGGGTTCGCGCGGCAAGTGGCGGAGCTGCTGGTGAAGCAGTCCCCCAACGAGCGAACATTGGAGCAGCGGAAGGACAAGCGCGGGGAGCGCGTGTTCATAGACATAAACCGAGATGCCTACGCGCAGACGATTGCCCCGGCCTATGCCGTGCGGCCGCGGCCAGGAGCGCCCGTCTCGACGCCGCTCGACTGGCGCGAGCTCGATGACAAAGCTCTGCGCCCGGATGGCGTCACCATCCGGAACATATTCGAGCGCCTCGAAAAGACACCCCCGGCGGAAATTCCCTCGCGGAAAATGCCCGCCGGAAAAATGCCACCAGGGAAAATTCCGACCGGAAAAGTTAAGACCCCTGGAAGGATTTTCGGGGCCGCGCTGCCAGCTTGAAAAAGGCGGCTCAAAACCTCCGCCGGCTATAAGCGGGGTTGATGCTTCAATTGCTCGGCGGCTTCGCTTTGTGATAGTTGAAGTACGTCGCGTCCTCATGCTTGTGGTGAATCGCCTGGGGCGTCGAAGCGTCAAGCATCTCGTTAACCATGCCGATAAGGCGCTCCGCGGACTCACGGGCGTCCTGTATTAGCGAAGCGGTTGCGTCGGAACTCTTCTTATCCTGGGCCGCAAGTTCCAGCAGCCGCTTTATCCCCGCCAGTGGGGTTCGAAGCTGGTGGGTGGCGAAGGAGATGAAATCCGATTTCATCTGTAGAGCAGACTTAAGTTCTTCCTCAGCACGCTTTCGTTCGGTAACATCCTGGAAAAGCGCAATTAGCCCGATGAACTTGCCATTGAGGCCCAAGGGCACCGCGTGAATCTCGACTGCAATAGGGACGCCATCTTTACGGCGGCGGGTCGTGGTAGCGTGGACCGTGTTACCCATTTCGGCGAACCGTTGAAATCCGATCATTTCATTGGTCACTTCTTCGGTCTGGAGCAGTTCGTTGATCCGCTTTCCGAGGATCTCTTGCCGGTTATAAAGGAAGAGACGTTCGAACGCCAGATTACAGATTTGAACCCGGTGTTCGGGATCTACCATCACGAAAGCCAAGGGACTCTCTTCAATTAACGCCTTGAGGTATGCGTCTTGCTCTTCCAGTTCGGAGGTTCTGAGACTCAAGAGCTTGCTTTGGATCAGTTTGTCCCAGTAGGTTTGCGATTGGATTCTGGCCTGCATCCATAAGTAGCTGCCGTATACGCACACCACGGCTGACAGGGAATAGTCGCTCGCGCCGCCCTTGAATAGCGCCCAGCCCACCGTGGGCAAGAGGAGGAGCGCCATGTAAACGCCGCCAACGGCAATATCGGGCGAGAATGCGCTGCTCGATCCAGCGGCGATGCCGGTCGTTATCAAGAGCACCAGCCAGCTAATCCATTGCTGCCCGTAAAGTGCCATCGTCAGGCAGCAGAAGCCTCCCCACGTCAAGGCAGCCACCCAGGCGACTGCACATAACAATTGTTTCCAGAAGGCGGGAGCTTGCTGGTAATGATTCGCGAACAAAGAGGACAAAAACAGGCGCGCTATCCCGAGGCCTAGCAAGATCGACCCTACCGTAAGAATTATGGCCGGATGCTCGTGGAAATAAGGCGAGAATATGACCACGATCAGCAGAAGAGCAAAATGGATCAAGCTGCCGGCACGAGAGCGCCGGCTAAGTTCCAGATCCGCCTGAACGGACAGATCCCTCTTGCTTGACGCGTCTAACTGTTGCATTCCGCTCCCCGTGAACGGTGCGCTCTCTTTGGCAGAAGCTGCTCAGTCCGGCGAACGCACGTGCAGCTTGGCGGCTCTGTCGTCTGCGTTATAGCGATTTTACTTTGTTACTATCATCTAATATGTATCGGATTTGGCAATCGGGTAGGCGCCGGAAGGATGCTTAGTAGTCACCGACCCGGTTCTGGCGGTGCGTAATCGGATGTGTCCAGGATTTCAGTCGGAGGATTTCAGTCGGTTCTCCGCTTGGCCCTGATGCGGTGGCCCCTGCTAGCATCAACGAGTATGGCAAAAGAAAAGGCCGGAACCATGCGGCCCGGCGCACCCCGTCGGGACTAGCGCCTATTTTTCCAGTAGCCCGGTCGGCGTCGGCCGTGCGCCACAGCCAGAACTTGGATTGAATGGCCTGACTCCCGGTAAATCACGACAAACGGAAAACAGGGGAGCTTGACCTTGCGTGTGCCGCGCGGCCCGACGGGCCACCGGAGGGGCGCAGTTAGGATTTTGTCGATTACATCGATGATTTCCTCGACGAACTTTGCCGCTGCCCTCGGACTGCGTTCGCGGTACCAGCGTGCCGCCGCTTCGGCCTCCTCAACGGCGGCCGGATGCAGGAAGACTTGCCAATGGATCATTCGGTAGCGGAAGAAAGTTTTCGGCGGGCTTGCTCAAGCGAAATCGGTTTAACCTTTCCCGAGTCAATTTCTTCCATGCGCCGCGCGATTTCCTGATCCCAGGCGGCTTCGACGCCCTCATCTTCAGCGCCGTCGAGGCTCTCGATCAAGGAGCTTGCCAAGTCGGCGCGTTCGGGGACAGGCAACGTGAGCGCCTTTTTGAGAAGTTCAGTTGTTTCTCGGGTCATAACGAAATTGTACTCCCAGAAAGGCAAATGACCAGAGTGATCACAAGAGGGATTCCCCGGATGACCCGCCTTCGCCAAGACTTCTGCTGACAGGCGCGCCGTCCTCAAAGGCCCACTGGAGTTGAATCCAGTGGGCCTTTCTGCAACTTCGGTTCGATCTAGATGTCGTAGTACAGGTGGAATTCGTAGGGGTGCGGGCGCATGCGTACCGGGTCCGCTTCGTTTTTGGTTTTGTATTCGATCCACAGGTTGATGAGCTCCTCGGTGAAGACGCCGCCCTTGGTGAGGTATTTGTGGTCGTCCGAGAGAGCCTTGAGGGCTTCGTCGAGCGAACCCGGCATGGTCGGCACCTTCTTCGCTTCGTCCGCTTCCAGCTCGAAGATGTCCACGTCGAGCGGCTTGCCCGGATCGATCTTGTTCTCAATGCCGTCGAGCCCAGCCATGAGCATGGCCGCGAAAGTGAGATAGACGTTGCACGAAGGATCGGGCGGCCGGAACTCCAGGCGCTTCGATTTCGGGCTATCCGAATACATCGGGATACGCACCGCGGCAGAGCGATTGCGGCTGGAGTAGGCTAGGTTCACCGGAGCTTCGTAGCCGGGCACCAGGCGCTTGTAGGAGTTGGTCGTAGGCGCGGAGAAGGCCGAAATGCTGCGGCCATGCTTGAGCAGGCCGCCGGCGTACCATAGCGCCAATTGCGAAAGGCCGGCGTATTTGTCGCCGGCAAAGAGCGGCTTGTTCTTGGTCCAGAGCGATTGGTGGGTGTGCATGCCGGAGCCGTTATCGCCAAAGATCGGCTTGGGCATGAACGTCACCGTCTTGCCGTATTGCTGGGCCACGCTCTTGATCACGAACTTGTACTTCATCATGTTGTCGGCGGATTTCAGCAGCGTACTGAAGCGCTGATCGATTTCGCACTGCCCGGCGGTGGCGACTTCATGATGGTGGCACTCGATGTCCATGCCGATTTCCATCATGCGCATCACCATTTCCGTGCGCAGATCCTGGAAGTGGTCGATCGGCGGGGCGGGGAAGTAGCCTTCCTTGAACCGCGGACGATAGCCCAGGTTGTGCTCCTCGCGGCCGCTGTTCCAGCGTCCTTCGTCCGAATCGATATAGAAGAAGCTATGCTGCGGCGCGGTGTCGAAGCGAATGCTATCGAATATGAAAAACTCCGCTTCGGCCCCAAAGAAAGCCTGGTCCGCGACGCCGCTCTCTTTCAGGTGCGCCTCGGCCCGAATGGCGATCTGCCGGGGATCGCGCGGGTAGGGTTTGTGCGTAATGGGGTCGCCAACGTTGCAGATCAGTACCAGCGTCGGTGTGTCGCGGAAAGGATCCATGAAGGCGGTGTTGGGATCGGGCATCAGCAGCATGTCCGATTCGTTGATCGATTGCCACCCACGGATGGAACTGCCGTCAAAGCCGAATCCTTCTTTGAAGGAGCTCTCTTCCAGTTCGCCGATGGGATAACTCACGTGCTGCCACAGGCCGGGAAGATCGGTAAAGCGCAGATCGAGAATTTTAGCGTTGTGCTTCGTGGCAAACTCTAAAACACCTTTTGGATCCATCCTTGCTCCTTAGAATGAAGATTGGCTACAGGAAATCGGCGCACCCTGGGTAAGGACCGGCGACAATAGCGCAGGAAAGCGGGCGCCGTCAAGAACAGCATGGCGGTAGTCGAGCGCCGCGCTGCCCCGCCTTTTCTCTGCGTTCCTTATGAAATCCTAATGTCCCCGGAAACGGCTACGCCTCGGAAAGATCCCCGCGCCGCACTGCGGCGCCAAAATACCGGCGCGCTCGGCGCATGTAAAACGCAAACTTTCAATCGGACGAATCGAGCTTTTCGATGAGCGGCCGTTCCAGCAGCTCCTTCAACCGCCTGAGGCTTTTGTTTATCGGCGACGATTCTCTTTGTCTGGTGTTCATGGGGCGAGGTGATCCGCGGGAGCCCCGGCGTACCAGGGCGCAGTCACCGTGAAGACGCGGTTATTGCCGCGCGCGAGCAGCACCCATTCCAGAAGCCTCCCACGCTGATTGTGAAGGAAGTATTCATACCATTTATCCTCCACAATCTCGGCTATGACCACGATGATGCTGCGATCGGGATGCTCTTTCGAGAGATCGAGTACGAACTGAACGATGGGAATGATGACGAATCGGTAGGGCGAAGGCAGGACTTGCAGCGTGGGCGGCTCCTTGCCTGCCGCGCGGAAGGGTTGCTCCACGTAGCGTTGCCAGTCCGCCTGGAGCAACTCAGAGTGCTCGCCCGGCTCGACGTGCAGCGCGATCACTTCGGGCGAAAGCCGGGCGGCAAATTCAATTCCCTGGCGCGTGATATTGCTCCAGCGGTCAATGGGAATGACGACGATAGGAGCCTCGCTGGGACTTGGCGCGTGCACCGGAACTTTGCACGTGGTGAGGACCCTTACCGCGTGATAATGGCGGCGCACCATGACGAAGAAAACGACCGTCAGCGGAATGAACATCAGCGTAATCCAGGCGCCTTGGGCGAACTTCGCGACAAGCACGACGATTACGGTGATGCCGGTTACCAGCGCGCCGACCCCGTTGACGATCGCGCTTTTCACCCAATGCGGGCCGCGATTCTTCAACCAGTGCGCCACCATGCCGGATTGTGAAAGCGTGAAGGCCAGGAAGGCGCCGACGGCATAACAAAGGGATCAGCCGATCGGTGACGCCTCCAAAAAGAATCAGCAGGCTGCCGGAAAGTACCGCCAGCACCACGATGCCGTAGGTATAGACGAGCCGCCGCCCGCGGTACCCGAAGGCGTGTGGAAGGTAGTTGTTTTGCGCGATGGCGCGGCAAAGGCGCGGAAAATCGGCGAACGCCGTATTCGCGGAGAGCGAAAGAACGAGAAGAATGGACGCGACGGTCAAGTAGTAGAAAAAGCCTTTGCCAAAAACGGCGGCGACCAGCATCGAGAGCAAGCTCTGGTAGCCGGGCTGGCCCGGATCGGTCGCCGCGATCCCGTAAGCCTTCACCAGATAGGAAATTCCCGCCAGCATCGCCGCCAGGAGAGAAATAATCACGGTCAGAGTCCGCTGTGCGTTTTAACCGCGGGCTCGCGGAAAGCCTTCACGCCATTGCTGACCGCCTCCACGCCCGTTAATGCCGTGCAGCCGCTAGCGAAAACCTTCAGCAGCAGCCAGCACTCACCACCGCGATTCCGGAGGTGGAGCCGGAAGGGAAGTTGCCGGTGTGGGATGCCCGCCGCTGAGGAGAACGCGGATAACGCCTGCGACCAGCGTAATCAGGAGCGTTCCCACAAAAAGATAGGTGGGCACCGCGAACGCCAAGCCCGCATCGCGTATCCCTCGCAGATTCACAATGGTGATGACGATCAGGATGCCCACGCACAGCGAGGCCGTGTGCGGCAGCAACGACGGAACGGCCGACACCAATGCGCCCACTCCGGCGGATATGCCTACCGCCGCCGTCAGAATGTAGTCGGCGAGGAGTGCAGCCGCGGCAAGCAGGCTCGCGGACGCGCCCAGGTTGAAGCGCGCCACGGTGTAGGAACCGCCGCCGGAGGGATAGGCCTCGATCGTCTGGCGATAGGAGAAGTACACGATGGCCAGCAACGTGATGATGGCGATGCTGATCGGAACGAGGTACCGAACGCCCATAAGGCCGAGGGGAATCAGAAGGCTTAGCGCCGCTTCCGGGCCGTACGCAGCGGAGCTGAGCGCGTCGAGACCAAAGATGGGGATGCCCTGCGCCGCGCCGATCTGCTCGGCGCGTTCGTCACTGGTCTTGATGGGCTTGCCTACAACGAGGTCGAGTATGTTCATGCGCGATTCGCGTTCGAGGTGCCGGTGAGGTTAGCTAAGAACTGGTCCGGTCGCCGGGGGGTGCGCGGGGAAGTGCGCCGGGAGGGCGGAAACATGACCTCAGAGTATGCCGTCACTCGCGAACAATCGGCAAGTTGACTTTGGCAGCGGCAGTAAGGCGGCGAACGTCTCAGTCGTAGTATTCGGAGCCGAGGTGGGTGATCAACTCTTCGCCCATCATCCAGCGCAGCGTATTCTTCAGCTTCATCAACTGAATGAAAAGGTCGTGCTCGGGATAGAGCTGCGGCGCGCACATGGGCGACTTGAAAAAGAAGCTCAGCCACTCCTGAATTCCGCGCATGCCCGCGCGCTTGGCCAGATCCAGGAAAAGCACCAGGTCGAGGACGATGGGCGCGGCCAGGATCGAATCGCGGCAGAGAAAATCCACCTTGATCTGCATGGGGTAGTTCAGCCAGCCGAAGATGTCGATATTGTCCCAGCCTTCTTTATTGTCGCCGCGCGGCGGGTAGTAGTTGATGCGCACTTTGTGGCAGATATTGCCGTAGAGCTGGGGATAAAGCTTGGGCTGGAGAATATATTCCAGAACGCCCAGCTTGGACTCTTCCTTGGTCTTGAAGGATTCGGGATCGTCCAGAACTTCGCCGTCGCGATTGCCCAGAATGTTGGTGGAAAACCAACCGTTCAGTCCGAGCATGCGGGCCTTAAAGCCGGGCGCGAGGATGGTTTTCAGCAGCGTCTGGCCGGTCTTGAAGTCTTTGCCGCAGATGGGCACGCCGTGCTCGCGCGCCAGCTCCTGCATGGCGGGAATATCCACGGTGAGGTTGGGCGCGCCGTTGGCGAAGGGCACGCCCGAGTTGATGGCCGCCCAGGCGTACAGCATGGACGGCGCGATGGCCGGATGATTTTTCTTCATCGCCGCTTCGAACTTCGCCGGCGTGGAATGCACTTCGTGCGGCGTGAGGAAAATTTCCGTCGAGCCGCACCAGATCACCACCAGCCGCGAGGCCTTGGACTGCTTGCGAAAGCGCTCGATGTCGTCCTTGATCTCCAGCGCCAGGTCGTATTTGTTTTTCTTTTTCTTTACGTGCGGGCCGTCCAGCCGCTTGACGTACTCCCGGTCGAAGGCCGCCTTCATGGGCTTGATGCCGCTCAGGAATTTCTTGGCTTGCACCAGGTCTTCCGGCGAAAGCACGGCCGCATTGGCGGCGGCTTCGTAGGCCGAATCGGGGAAGACGTCCCAGCCGCCGAATGCCAAGTCGTCCAGCGAAGCCAGTGGAACGAAATCCTTGATCAGCGGCGAACGCCCCTCGGTGCGTTTGCCCAGGCGAATCGCGCCCAATTGCGTGACCGAACCCACCGGCTGCGCGCCTTTGTTGCGAATGAGGTCCACGCCTGCCATGAACGTGGTGGACACCGCGCCCATGCCACAGGTGAGCACTCCCAGTTTTCCTTGTGGCGCTGCAATATTTGTGGGCCGGCGCATGAATTCGTTTTCCCCCTGAGTCTGAAGTTCGCTGCCTTTTATCGGTGGCACTGCCCTGGCTGTGCAGAACAACTGGCACAGCTACTCTTGGCTGTGCTCCTCGAGACGCCGCCGCTCCCTAAGCGCGGCCTGCAAGCAAAGTTCAATATCATCCGCAAAGCGCGCGCGAATTGCAAATTTTGGGGCAATTTTTATTTTGCGCATCCAGAACGAAATGCGGCAACGGTAGTCGGTGGCACAGCCACTCCTGGCTGTGCACTCACCTTACGTCTGGGGACCCATCCGACGGCGCGCTTGAGCGCCGGCCGTCCGCCGGTTATCTGGAAACGCCCATCAATTCCCAGTAATACAGCGGCAGAGTCGTCTTCAGCCGTTCGGGATGCGTGTAGTGCGCGAACTCCGCTGGAACCTGGAATCCATTGATGATCTGATCCAGGCTCTTTCCCTGGGCCATCATGGAGGCCACTGCTTCTCGCATGGCGATGAAGTAGCGCTGCGCTTCCTCCAGGTCCTTCACGCCGCGTCCCGGATGCACCGTACCATGGCCCGGTGCGTAGGTATCCACCGGCAGCCGGCGATCCATAATGTTACCCAGCACTTTGATCCACATCTCCGGATCGGATCCATCGCCCGGAACCAGCGACCCGCCTCCCGCGTGCATGTCGCTGTTGAACAGGTCGCCCATCAAAAATACGCGCTTCTGCGGAATGTAGAGCGTGACGTCTCCGGTGCTGTGCGCGGCTCCTTCCATCGTCGCTTCGAAGGTGATGCCTCCCTCGCGCAGCGTGAGGCTCTTCTCGAAAACCACCTCGGGAAGGATCAGGTCTTTCCCGTGATACACGGCGTCGCGCGGATCGTTGGACTCTTCCACTTTCCGGTAAATTTCGCCCCGCTCGCCGAGCATGTCCCGCAATTGGTTCTTGCTGGCAATGTAGATCGGATGATCCTCGCGAAACCACCAAGCGCCGCTGGAGTGATCGATGGCCGAATGGGATGAAAAAAGATATTTGACCTTTTTGTCCGTAAGCTTTCGAATCGCCGCCAGCGTTTGGTCTGACTCGGTCATGTAGTGGTCGAAAACCACTACGGCGTCCGAGGTAATGACGAACGTCGAATTGCTCCCTCCGTTTGCTTCCTGCATCGTGTACACGTCGTCGGCAATCTTGATCATGTTCATCTTGGGCTTGTCCTGAGCGGCCAGCCCTGCCGTCACAAGACTCAGCAAAACAAGCAGCCCCGCTTTTGTGTTCGCCGCGCGCTTCCGAGTGGACTTCATATGTGCCTCCTAAATCGCGGTCTCTTTGGCCGTGCAGACAGCCCTGCAGGAAAGAAGTTCAGCGTGGCGAACGCTACCATTCTTTCTTTCCCGCTTCAAAGCGCATCTTTACACGATGGGTGCCGCCGCACCTGAGGCTTTCGCCAATCAGGCTCGCGGGGCCGCTGCAGCCCGCTTCGACGAAGCCGCCCCGGGCTTGGGACGCAGCGCGGCCAGCATCTTCTCGAGCGGCAGCGCGTTCAGCACGTCTTTCTTTTCGATCCAGCCGCGCCGCGCCATCTGCACGCCATAGCGCATGAGATCGAGGTTAGAGATGGAGTGCGCGTCGGTGGAGATCACCACGCGCACGCCGCGATCCTTGGCCATGCGCAGATAGGTGTCCTTTAAATCCAGCCGGTCGGGCGCGGCATTGCACTCCATAACGATTCCGTTGCGCCGCGCCGAGTCCAGGATCTGCTCCATGTCGTAAGCCATCGCGTCGCGCCGAAGCAGCAGCCGTCCCGTGGGATGCCCGATGATCTGCACGTAGGGATTCTCCATGGCCGCCAGCATGCGCTCGGTAATAGCCGCGCGGTCGAGGCTCATGAAGGAGTGGACCGATGCGACCACCACGTCGAGTTCGGCCAGCACTTCGTCAGCCAGATCCAGCTTTCCGTCCTTGAGGATATCGACTTCGATCCCGGCGAGAATGCGAATGCCTTTGCTCTTGGCGCTGGCGGCGCGGATGGCGCGCATATGCTCCCGCGTGCGCGCTTCGTCCATGCCGTTCGCGACGGTGACGGCTTTGCTGTGATCGGTGATGGCGATGTACTCGTAGCCCTTTTTGCGCGCCGCTTGGGCCATCTGCTCGATGGAATGGCGGCCATCGCTGGCGGGGGTGTGCATCTGCAAATCGCCGCGCAGGTCCGATAGCTCGATGAGCTTGGGAAGACGGTGCTCGGCGGCGGCTTCGATTTCGCCGCAATTCTCGCGCAGCTCCGGTGGAATGAAGTCCAGCTTCAGCTTGGCGTACACCTCTTCTTCGCTCGCGCCGGCCACGCGCCGCTCCTCTTTCAGCGTCGCCAGGGCGTACTCGTTGAGCGTGTAGCCCATCTTCAGGGCGCGGCCGCGCAGCGAGACGTTGTGTTCCTTCGAGCCCGTGAAATAGATCAGCGCGGCGCCGTTATTTTCTGGCAGCAGCAATCGCACATCCACTTGCATGCCCTTGGCCACGCGAAAGCTCACTTTGTTATCGCCGCGCGCCAGCACCTGCTCGAGTTCGCCATAGCCGAGGATGTGCTCCTTGAGCGATTCGAGCTCTTCGGCGGTGGTTCCCGGCTCGTAGGTCAGCAGCAGGTCCAGATCGCCTATGGTCTCTTTCCATCGCCGCAGCGAACCCGCCGGCGTAACCGAGAGAATCGATTTGCCGTACCGGCTGATGTACTCGACGAGCTTGGCCACTTCGTGTTCGGCGGTGGTGATCAGGAAGCGGCCCGCCGTCTTCTTGAAGACCTCCACGGCCTTGAGGATGTTTTGTTCCGTCTTCTCGCCGAAGCCGGCCAGGTCGCGCAGCTTGCCCTCGCGCGCAAGCTGTTCCACCTGCTCGACCGAGCAGCATTTGAACTCGCGCCAGAGAATCAGCGCTTTCTTGGGGCCCAGCGATTGCAGCGAGAGCACTTCCAGAATCTGCAGCGGATATTTCTGCAGCAGCTTTTTACGCAGCGCGTAGTCGCCGGTGGAGAGAATTTCGCGGATGTGCTCGGCCATGCGCTCGCCGATCCCGGGCAGCTCTTCGAGCTTTTCCGGATCGCGGGCGATCGCCTCGATCGATTCGGCGAGACTGGCGATCAGCTCGGCGGTTTTTTCGTAGCTGCGATAACGGCCGATCAGCGCGCCGTCGATCTCCAGCAGTTGCGCGGTCTCGCGCAGGACGCGCGCGACCTCCCGATTTTCCATAGGCCTGTTATTCGCCGAGCCCTATTCGCCCAGAATGTAGGCGAACATGAGGGGCGCCACAATCGACGCGTCCGATTCGACCATGAATCGCGGCGTATTGCGGTCGAGTTTGCCCCAGGTGATTTTTTCGTTGGGCACGGCTCCGCTGTAGGAGCCGTAGGAAGTCGTGCTGTCGGAGATTTGGCAGAAGTAGCCCCACAGCCGGCACTGCTCGCGCAGATCCTGAATGATCAGCGGCACCACGCAGATGGGGAAATCTCCGGCGATGCCGCCGCCAATCTGGAAAAATCCGATGGATTGGTCCTTGCTCGTCTTGCGGTACCAATCGATCAGCGCGGCCATCTGCTCCAGCCCCGACTTCACCACTTGAATATCGGATACGTCGCCGCGCACGCAATTGGCCACAAAAATATTACCGAGCGTGGAATCCTCCCAGCCCGGCGTGAAGATTGGCAGGTTCTTCTGGCAAGCCGCGTATACCCAGGAGTCCTTCGGATCGATCTCGTAGAACTCCCGGATGTTGCAATTGCGGATCAGCATGTACATGAATTCGTACGGGAAGTGGCGGCGCCCTTCGCGGTCCGCCTCCTGCCAGTACTTCAGCACTTGGCGCTCGATGCGGCGCATGGCCTCTTCCTCGGGAATGCAGGTGTCGGTCACGCGGTTCAGCCCGCGCTCGCGCAGGGCCAGCTCTTCGTCGTCGCTCAGATTGCGGTAATTGGGAACGCGGCGGTAGTGATTGTGGGCGACGAGATTAAAAATGTCTTCTTCCAGATTCGCGCCCGTGGTGCAGATGGCGTGAACTTTATCCTGCCGGATCATCTCGGCAAGGGACAATCCAAGTTCCGCTGTGCTCATCGCGCCGGCCATGGCCAGCAGCATTTTTCCTCCCTGCTCCAAGTGGCGGCGATAAGCTTCGGCGGCATCGACGAGGACGGCGGCATTGAAGTGCCGGTAGTGGTGCTTGATGAACTCTTGCACGCTCATCTTCGCGGATTGTGTTTTCAGTCAGTCACCTCCTCAATACATTTTATTGCTGCATCGTAGAACACACACCAACGAGTTTGCAAGCAACTATCGCGCCAAAACATGTTTGGGAAAAAATCCCGCGCCCCAGCCAAAACTATTTCGATTGCAGGAAGCGCGCGTAGAACAGAATTGCGGATACGGATTTGCCGTCGTGCAAACTTCCGCGCCGAATCATTTGTTCGAGCGTGGCGAGCGAGAATTTTCTTGCGGTGATCTTCTCGTCCTCTTCCGGCTGCGCCGTGCCTTCGCGCAGGCCGGTGGCCGCGAAAATCCACATGCGCTCGGTGACGAATCCCGGGGAAGGGATGATCTCCAGGATCTGTTTCACGCGGCTGGCCGTGTAGCCGGTCTCTTCGAGCAGTTCGCGCCGCGCCGACGCGGGACGCGATTCGCCTTCTTCCACGCGGCCCGCCACCAGCTCCCAGACGAAATCGCCGGCCGCGTGCCGGTATTGGCGGATGAGCAGGATATCGCCATCGGGGAAAACGGGAAGGACCACCACCGAGCCGCGATGCACCACGATATCTCGCGTGACCTCCACGCCTCCGGGCTCGATCACGCGATCCTGCCGCACGCTGAAGACTTTGCCGCTGTAAATTATTTTTGTATCGAGGACTTTTGCGTTATCGGCCGCTTTATGGAGTGCTCGCTGGGAGGAAGCCTGTTTGGACGAAGCGCGTTTGGATGAAGAGCGACTGGGCATGTGTGGCGCGCCGCGCTTCTATCGCTGATCGAATAGCGACTTTGGGGCTATGCTCTTTGCTCTACTGCTTCTGTCTTTACCTGAGCCCGTGCGGCTAGCACCACCAATACTAAGGTCTGCGGGAAGGAAAAACCAGACCAGCTCGCCCGACAACTTTGCCGGAAACCTCACCCGCAAGAAGATCGGCTTGGCCCAGCGCGAAAGCTCCCACCAGCCAGCCGCCCGCCTGAGGGCGCAGCCATGCCACCTGAAAAAGAACCTGCGAAGCTCCTTTGGGAAGGGAAGCGCCGCCGGGCACCTCGCGCAGCGCGAGCGCCGAATCGGCCTGCGGACACGTGTGCAACCAGAGGCAGCAGCCTGAATGGCTCACGTTGACGGTGGATGAAAGCTCCACGAAAAATCGTCCGCTCGAGGCCAGGCCGCATACCGCGAAGGTGAGTGCCGTTTCGGAACGCTGCTCCCGGCGTGCCGTCCAGACGGGGCCGCCGCCGAGATCGCCGGCATCGCTGCGGCCAGCACTGGCTCTGCCAGCACTCCCAGTCTCGCCCGGCTCAGCGCTCAACCAGACATTGCGGATCTGGGGCAACCAGCCGATCCCTTGGAATGGACGACCCAATTAGCCTCCCGGCTATAGCTATCTAGTAAATCCATCACGCACAAGGGAGTCCTTAGTTGCACCCCAATTGTGCAGTTGCGATCTCGTTGCTGCTGAGCGACTTAGCTGGAGCCTTTGCGGCCCCGTTGCGGGAAGGGAAGCTTGTTTCCTATGAATTTTCTATGCAAAACCCGCATTTTTGACCGCTTGCGGCCCTTCAACGTAACAGAATGTGCGCAAACCGTTTTTATCCGTCACCACGTGGCACTGCCACTCCTGGCTGCGCTCCTTGCGCTACAGTTCCCCAGCGCTGCTTGGAGCGCGGTTAAAAGAATCCCGGGAGTTGGCCCGGCGCTCGGCCGCGCCGTATACTCGTGCGGGGACAACAAGCGGAGCGAATCGCGAATGCAGATCAACACCCTGATTGTGGACGACGAAAAGCCGGCCCGCGACGAACTGGCGTTTCTGCTGAAGAGTTTTCCGGAGGTGAACGTCGTCGGCCAGGGAAAGAACGGCCTGGAGGCTGTGGCGCTCATCAAGGAGCACAATCCCGATCTGGTTTTTCTCGATGTGCAGATGCCCGGCCTGGACGGCTTCGGCGTGATTCAGAAGTTGATGGACCGCAAAGTGCGCCTCCCGCACATCGTTTTCGCCACGGCGTATGAGTCTTACGCCGTACAGGCGTTCGAGGTGAACGCGGTCGATTACATCTTGAAGCCGTTCGATAAGCAGCGATTGTCGCGCGCGGTGCAGCGTGCGCGGCGCGTCCTGGGAGCGGACTCCCCGGCGGAGCGCCTGGAAACTCTGGTGCAGCAGCTGGGCACGCGCAACGGCCAGCCCGTGAAGCTTCTGGTGAAGTCGCAGGGCCGCCTGTTGCTGGTCGACGCGGCGGAAATGGTCTGCGCTTCCATCGAGGACGGCACCATCACCATCTCCACGCGCGAGCTCGAGGGCACCTCGAACTACCGCACCATCGAAGATCTCGCGGACACACTCGATTCCGAGCGCTTCTGGCGCCCGCATCGCTCCCATCTGGTGAATATCAATCACATCAAGGAAGTCCTGCCCTGGTTCAAATCGAGCTACATGCTCAAGATGGCCGATAAGCGCCAGTCGGAAATCCCCGTCAGCCGCGCGCAAACCAAACGCCTCCGCGAACTGCTCAAGATGTAGCCTGCGTGACGCGCCCCCCTTGCTCTGCCGGGCTGCGGCGTCTAAAAGTTGTCATTCTGAACGCAGCGGCGCGGGCATTTTCCTCATCCCCTCCGGGGATGCCGCGCTGCGAAGTGAAGCGCGTGCTTTTGCGCCCCGGACGTCCTTGCGGGGAATCTCTCCGTGATTTGCTTCTCCGTGTCACGTGGCCCTGGCGTCGCTTTCTCAGCGCAAAACTCAACGCAGCGTTGTCATCCCGAACCCGGGTCCCCAAAACACGCCGGTTCTGCGCGTTTTGGGGTGCGAACCCGGCCTGCATTTGGACGGGGGTGAGGGATCTGCTTTTTTCGATTATTCGCGGCACATCTTGTAGCTCAGGTCGCCCGCGCCGGGCGCGTCAGCGCACGTCATAAGAAAGGAAGTCGCGGGAGACCTGAGGCTTTTCGCGTTTGCGCGCATCCCCCGTGCTACGATTCCTGCCGGCCCATGGATTTCTCTTTCTCTGACGACCAGCGCCTGATTCAAGACACCGTGCGCCGCTTCATGGAATCCGAAGTGCGCCCGAACGTCCGCCAGCGCGACCGCGAGGAAAAATTCGCCGGCGCGGAAATCCGCCGCCTCGGCGAACTTGGCTGCTGCGGCATGCTGATTCCGGAAGCGTGGGGCGGCGCCGGCCTCGATACGATCTCCTACGTGCTCATGCTCGAGGAAGTGGCGCGCGTGGATGCCTCCATGGCCGTGGCGCTCAGCGTCACCAACTCCGTCGTCGCCTGGCCGCTTTGGCGCCATGGCAATGACGAGCAGCGGCGCAAATATCTCCCGCGCCTCGCGCGCGGAGAAATTCTCGGCGCCTTCTGCCTCACCGAGCCGCAGGCCGGCTCGGACGCGGCCGCCCTCGAAACCCGCGCGGAGCGCAGCAGCGACGGCAAGACGTATCGGCTCAACGGCACCAAAAGCTGGGTCACCAGCGGCGGCGAGAGCGGCCTCTATCTCGTTTTTGCCAAAATAAAACTGGCGAGCGCCGCCAACAAAGCAATCACCGCTTTTCTCGTCGAACCCGGCTTCTCCGGCTTTCGCGTGAGCCGTTACGAAGATAAAATGGGCCTGCGTTCGTCGCGCTCGGCGGAAATCGTTTTTGCCGATTGCCAAGTCCCCGCGGAAAATCGCCTCGGCCAGGAAGGGCAGGGGCTGAAGATCGCGCTCGAAGCGCTGGACGGCGGCCGCGTGGGCATCGCCGCCCAAGCCGTGGGCCTCGCGCAGGGCGCTCTCGAAGCCGCCGTGCGTTACGCCAAAGAGCGTCGCGCCTTCGGCAAAACGATCGCCGAATTTCAGGCCATTCAGTTTATGCTTGCGGATATGCAAACGGAGATCGAAGCGGCGCGCTCGTTGGTGTGGCAGGCCGCCTTCATGCGAGACAATGCGTCTCGCACGAACAATGCGTCTGGTACGAACGAAGACGGCCCGCCCAGTGCTTCAAGCGATGCTTCAAGCGGCCGTCTCGGCGCTTATGCCTCGCGCGCGAAACTCTATGCCGCCGAGATGGCCAATCGCGTCGCCTACAAGGCCGTGCAGATTCACGGCAGCATGGGCTATTCCTGCGAAAGCGACGTCGAGCGCATCTATCGCGATGCCCGCGTGCTCTCGATCTACGAAGGCACCAGCGAAATTCAGCGCATGATCATTGCGAGGGACCTCCTCGGCCGCGTGGGGCAGGGGGCCGAGACCGGCCGATGACCCTTCCCAAACGTTGTCATTCTGAGCGCAGCGAAGAATCTCTCTTCGGTTCTATATACACGACGCTCAGGATTGCTCGGACCTTCGGGAACTTGAAGAAGCTGTCATTCCGAGGAGCGCACGCGACGAGGAATCTGCTTTTTGCTTTTCCCCATCTCCGCGTAAGGTCCTTCTTCCGTGAGGCCCTCTAGAGTGGCGCCCGCGGAGAACGCCCCCGAAAACCGCAAGCGCGTCCTCAGCGGCATGCGTCCCACCGGGCGCCTGCACATCGGCCACTACTTCGGGGCATTGCAAAATTGGATTCGCCTGCAAAACGATCCGCAGTATGAATGCTTCTACTTCATCGCCGATTGGCACGCCCTCACCACCGATTACGCCGATACTTCGTTCGTCGCCCAGAACACCATCGAAATCGCCACGGACTGGCTGGCCGCCGGCCTCGATCCCGATAAGTGCACGTTCTTCGTGCAGTCGTCCGTCCCCGAGCACGCCGAGCTAAATCTGCTGCTCAACATGATTACGCCGCTCGGCTGGCTCGAGCGCGTCCCCACCTATAAGGAAGCCCTGGAAAACATCACCAACAAAGACCTGCACACCTACGGCTTTCTCGGCTACCCGGTTTTGCAGACAGCAGACATCGTAATGTACGGCGATCCGGACACTGAGCTCGTCGTCCCCGTCGGCGAAGACCAAGCCGCCCACGTCGAACTCGGCCGCGAAATCGTACAAAGATTTAACGAACTCTACGGTTTCGCGATCGACGATTCCCTTAAACACGACGAAGCAGCCGTCGAGGGAGTCCTAAGCCACACGAAGACCGAGGAGATCAAGACGAAAGCTGATGCTTGGCTCGTTATCAAATCCACCATCGCTCGCCATGCTCATGAAGTTGGCATAAATAATTTCCTGGACGAATTTGGAGTATCGCGGTGGCCGGCGAATCAAGTGCTCGGCCGTCCTATGCCTACGGAATTCAAATCAGCCTTGAAAACAGAATGGAAGCGCTATTTTCGATTCAATCAGATATTGCGCGAACCCGAAGTGCTGCTCACCCACACGCCCCGCATTCCCGGCCTCGATGGTCGCAAAATGTCCAAGTCCTACGGCAACGCCATCATGCTCAGCGAATCCGACGACGACATTCGCAAGAAAACCAAAGTGATGGTCACCGACCCGGCCCGCAAGCGCCGCACCGACCCCGGCAATCCCGACGTCTGTCCCGTCTTCGACTGGCACAAACTTTTTTCGTCGTCCGAGACTCAGGCCTGGGCGGCGCACGGCTGCCGCACCGCCGGAATCGGCTGCATCGAGTGCAAAGCGGCCATGGCCGAAAATCTGATCAAGTGGATCGAGCCGGTCCGCCAGCGCCGCCTCGATTTCGAGCGCGATCCGCGTCAGGTGCTCGAATATCTGGATACCGGCTCGACGCGCGCGCGCATGGTCGCGCAGCAAACCATGGACCGCGTCCGCGAGGCCGTCTTCCACTGGAACGAGAAGCGCAACGAAATCACCGGCCCGGGGGCCGCACGCAACGGAAAATGAGCACGCGCTCCATTTTCGCAAGGCGCACAGCCACTCCTGGCTGTGCGCCTCCCCTCCGCGTTGTCATCCCGAACCCGGCCGCATTTTGGACGGGGGTGAGGGATCTGCTTTTCGGTTTCTATTGTGTGAGGACCGTCCCCTTTGTGGCTCAGCTCGCCCATTTCGGTGGCACAGCCACTCCTGGCTGTGCTCTCGGCACACCGGCTCCGGTCGGGCGCGGGGGCTTTGTGGGTGCCTCCCACTGCGGCGCTGGCGGTCGAACACAGCCCCGACAGGGGCGGCATAACTTAGCCCAAGGCGGAACCGGGGCCCCCTGCATGCACCGCTTCTGTGCATGCAGGGATGGTGGAAGCCCTGGGACGCCCGGGGAAAGATTCAAGCCCCGTAGGGGCGACACGGGGGGGCCGGCACATTGACCCTGCTGTTAAAATAGAAAGAAAAGGGGAAGAACGAGAAGCAACGGTAGCCGTCCAGGAATGATTTCAGGCGCAACGGCACCGATGCAGTTGGCGACGAAGGAATTTGCCGTCGCAGGCTCCGAAACCGTGGGCGCGAGGCGAGAGGGCACTGCGGCGCGCCATAGCACGCAAAATGGGGACTAACTTATTTAGTTTGATATCCTTGCATTGGTGGCGCGCTTTAAGTGCCGTGTTTTGATACTCTTGATTAAAAAATAGGGGGGTACCCCCCTGGGAATCTAATGCACCACTTGAAGATTTCGCGCCTTTTGCTGTCGTCCCGAGGCCCCGAGCCGCTCGGGGCAGAGGGATCTGCTTTTGCATCGTGCTTTCCACTGTGG
The DNA here is from genome assembly GCA_963703785.1 of uncultured Acidobacteriota bacterium. Lineage (GTDB taxonomy): Bacteria > Acidobacteriota > Terriglobia > Acidiferrales > UBA7541 > Palsa-189. The sequence continues at coordinate 64,430 of CAVPFR010000001.1, forward strand.
GGGTGACCTTGGCGACTCCATATAAAATTCATCTCGATGCCTACGACGGGCCGCTCGACCTGCTGCTGGACTTGATACGCAAGCAGGAGATGGATATCCACAACATCCCCATCGCCAAAATCACCGGCCAATACCTCGAATATCTGCACAAGCTCGAGGATCTGGATATCGACGTTTCCGCCGATTTCATCTACATGGCCGCCACGCTGATTCTGATCAAATCGAAAATGCTTTTGCCGGCGGACCCGCTGGGGGGCCCCGAGGAGCAGATCGATCCCCGCGCCGAATTGGTGCATCGCCTCGTGGAGCACGAGCAGTTCAAGAGCGCCGCGCAGTTGCTCTATCAGAAGCAGCAGCTCGAGGCCCATGTGTGGTCCAAGCCGGACCTTTCGCTCTACGACGCCGACGACACTCAGGGCGAGCTGGCGGTTTCGCTGGTCGATCTGGTGCGCGTCTTCCAGCAGGTGCTGGAGCGGCGCAAGCAAGTAACCAAGATCGAGCTGCGCCACGATACCTGGACCGTCGAGCGCATGATGGAGGTGCTCCGCGCGCAGTTGCTTACCGGCGAGGAGGGCATCGAGCTGTCCGCGTTTTTCGAGTCTTGCCCCACGCGCTCGGCCATGATCTGCGCGCTGCTGGCCGTGCTGGAACTGGTGCGCTTGCAGGCCATCGTGCTTACCCAAACGGAGATTTTCGGCGCGATCGTCATCCGCAAGCATAAAATGTTTGACGTGGTCTTTGCCGGCGGCGACTTCTCCGCCGCCGTGAAAACGCCGCACAGCATCGACGGCGGCACCGCGAATAAAGAGAACAGCGAAAGCAACGACAGTAACGACAGCGACGGGAGTAACGAGGCGAGCGAACCGGGCACCGATTCCTGAGATTGTCGAGCGGCAAAAGGGCGTGGCAATCACGCCGCTTTTGCCGCATGAAAAAAGACTATGACGATGAACCCTATCGAACTAAAGAGCGCGCTCGAAGCCATCATCTACGCGGCCGATGAGCCCGCCACGGTTGAGCAGCTCGCCACCGCCGTGGGCGAAGAGAAGCACATCGTGCGCTCGGCGCTCGATGAACTTGTGGCCAGCTATGCCGCCGACGAGCGGGGCGTGGAGATTCGCGCCGTGGCCGGCGGCTATCGCGTTTACACCAAGCCGCAGCACCACGATCTGGTGCGCCGGTTCATCAAGAGCCTGCGCCCGCCCCTGCGGCTCACCATGCCCGCGCTCGAAACGCTCGCCGTGATCGCGTACAAGCAGCCTGTGACGCAGCCGGAGATTCAGGAGATTCGCGGCGTCAATTGCGCGGGCGTGATCGAGACGCTGCTGGAGAAGCGCCTGGTCACGACGGCGGGACGCAAGCAGGTGATCGGCCGGCCGATTCTGTATCGCACCTCCAAGGATTTTCTGATGCGCTTCGGCCTGAGCGACGTGGACGAACTGCCCAGCCTGAAGGAGTTCGAGGCGCTGGCGCGCGAAGCCCTGGGCGCCGACGACGGAATCGCCTCTGAAGCGGCGGATGCCGCTTCAGACGACGCGGCGGATGCCGCTTTAATCGAAGTTTCGCAGGAAGACGGGGAAGTGGCCGAGGGCGAGCTTCTTGAGACCGGCGCAATGCCGGAAGACGCAGCGCTCGAGGCCGAGCCCGAGGCCGAGCCCGGGGCCGAGATGGATTCGGCTGCCGCATCGCCGCTCGAGTCGGCCCCAGCCCAATCTGATGTTCTGGAAGCTCTGTCCGCGGAGCCGGGCGAAGCCGATGCACCCAACGCCGTGGCGCCCGAGCAGCCTCAAGAGCCTGAGACTTCCGCTTGGGATACACCCGGCGAGCCTGCCGACCGCAGTGCTAAGAAGGCCGCGCCTGGCGGCGTGGATTAGTTCCTGTAGCCCAGGGCGCGCTCACGCCCAGCGCCACCGCGCGTGGAGTAAAAAAGTCGTGAGCGGCCCTGGGGATTTTCGTCTTCCGCGAAAACTCATCCGTAGGATGAGGTTTTCGCGGTTAAAAAGGCGCACCGCGTGCTTCGCCGGGTGCCTCACAAGTCGCACAACAAAGTCGCCTGATAGGGGAATCATGCTCGAACGCTTGCAAAAAATTATCGCCCGCGCGGGCATCGCCTCCCGCCGTCACGCGGAAGAACTGATCCGCGGCGGACAGGTGCGCGTGAATGGCGTGGTGGTCACCGAGCTTGGCGCCAAGGCCGATCCCGAGCGCGATCGCGTGGAAGCGGCGGGGCGCGTCGCCGAACGGCCCGCCGAGCCGGGCTATTATCTCCTGCACAAACCCATCCACGTGGTTTCCACCATGTCCGATCCCGAGGGGCGAGCCACGCTGCGCCACGTCTTGCGCGGACTTGCCGGGGGCGTCTTTCCCGTCGGGCGCCTCGATTACGCGGCTTCCGGCTTGATCCTGCTCACCAGCGATGGCGCGTTGGCCGACCGCATCCTCAAGAATTCGGCGCGCATGCCCAAGGTCTATTGGCTGAAGGTGGCTGGCCGCTTGACCGACGACGAGATGCAGCAGGTCGGCCAGAAGGCCCGTGCGCGTTTGCGGCGGCTGCGCGCTCCCGGCGCCGCGGCTTCGCATTCCGCCAATCCCTGGTATGAAGCGGAGTTGACCGATGCGCGCAGCGATTCGCTGCGGCAGGCCCTCTTCGCCATCGATCATCCGGTGGAAAAATTGAAGCGCGTAAAGTTCGGCCCGGTCGAACTCGGCGATCTCGCTGAAGGGCACTACCGGGCCCTCGATCCGCACGAGGTGGCGCAGTTGCGCCGCATGGTGGAGCAGGCCTCAGACCAAACGAAGGGCGTCCCTTCAGCGGCGGTGCCAACGAAGGGCTCTGCACCTTCAGGCCACGCGAAACGCACAGTGTCCTCATGGCAAATGAAGCGCACGGCGTCCGCATGGCAAGCGAAACGCGCCGCAGCCGCGGGACAAGCAAAGAGCGCCCCAGGCGCGGGTGAAATGAAGGCCGGCACGCCCGCGTGGCAAGACAAGCGCGCCGTGAGCGCGGGACAAACCCGGAGCGCCGCGACCCCGTGGCAAAACAAGAGCGGCGCGCCCGCGTGGCAAGCAGGACAAAGGAAGAACGCTGCGGGCGCGGGACAAACCCGTGGCGCTTCGACCCCGTGGCAAACAAAGAGCGCCCCAGGCGCGGGTGAAACAAACACTGGGGCGCCCGCGTGGCAAAACAAGAGCGGGGCGAGCGCGGGACAAAACAAGAGCGGCGCGCCCGCGTGGCGAGGAAAGAACTCCAGAGGCGCGGGACAAAGCCGGAGCGCTGCGCCCCCGTGGCAAACGAAAAGCCGGGGGAACGCGGGACGAAGCAACAGCGGCGCGCCCCCGTGGCAAAGCAAGAGCGGCGCGCCTCCGTGGAAAAAGAAGAGTGGCGCAGGTGCGTGGCAAGGAAGGAGCGCCGCAGGCGGGGGACAAGCGAAGGCTGGCGCGGGCGCGTGGCGAGGAAAGAGCGCCAGAGGCGCGGGACAAACAACGAGCGCCAAAGGCGCGTGGCAAAAGAAGACCGGCGCGAACGCGGAGTACCCGAAAGCCGGCGCGCGCAAGGAGCATCGTCCTAAGACTCGCGGGCCTGGCGGGACTCCCCACCAGGGCGGCCATGGACGCGAAGGCCATGGCGGCCGCGACCGCCATAATGGCCACGACGCGCGTAACCGTCATGACGGCGGTAACAGAAGGCCGCGGCATCCGGCGCAATGAATCGTTCTGCCATGCCTTCCCCCGCGCCTTCGCCTCTGCCTTCGGACGACGAAGTGAAAAAGCTTCTGCGCGACGCGCATACCATCGCCGTGGTGGGCCTTTCCTCCAGTAAATTTCGGCCGAGTTACGGCGTTTCGCAATACATGCAGTCAGCGGGTTACCGGATCATCCCCGTGAATCCCAACGAGCGGGAAGCGCTGGGCGAAAAAGCTTACGCGCGCCTTGAGGACGTGCCGGAAAAGATCGATATCGTGGACATCTTTCGCAGATCGGAGTTTGTCGGAGAGATTGTGGACGCCGCCATTCGCGTGGGCGCTCGCGCCATCTGGATGCAGGAAGGCGTGGCCGACGAACCGGCAGCCCGCCGCGCCCGCGACGCCGGCCTCTTCGTCATCATGGACTCTTGCATTCTGAAAGAACACCGCCGCCTGGTGCGGTGAACAGTTGTCATTCTGAGGTCGCCGCGGCGACCGAAGAATCTTTTCTTGTCGTTGTTCTTGTCGTTGCGCTCGTCGTTGTCGGTGTGCTCGCCGGACGCATGCCGGGATTTGATCTTGCGGATCTCTTCCATGCGCTGGCGCAGGCGCTGCTCGAGTCCCTGGTCGGTGGGTTGGTAATACTCGCGGCCGGCTAGGCTTGGCGGCAGGCAATCCATGTCCGCCACTTTTTCCTCGATGTTATGCGCGTACTGATAGCCGCGGCCGTAGCCTTGGTGCTTCATCAAGCCGGTGACGGCGTTGCGCAGGTGCAGCGGAACAGGTTCGGACGCGGTCTTCTGTAGATCCTGCTGCACCACGCCGTAGCCGGTGTAGAGCGCATTCGATTTGGGCGCGAGCGCCAGATAGACGGCGGCTTGCGCCAGAGCCAGATTGCCTTCCGGGACGCCCACGAAATCGGCGGCTTGCATTGCGGCGATGGCAATTCCCAGCGCGGCCGGATCGGCGAGACCGATATCCTCGCTGGCCATGCGCACCAGGCGCCGCGCGACGTAGAGCGGATCCTCGCCGGATTCCAGCATGCGCGCCAGCCAATAGAGCGTGGCGTCGGCGTCGGAATTGCGCACAGACTTGTGCAGCGCCGAAATCAGGTTGTAGTGCTCCTCGCCGGATTTGTCATAGAGCAGGAATTTGCGCTGTAGCGCCGCGGAAAGCAGTTCCTCGGTGAGCACGCGCCTGCCATCCGCCGCAGGCGCGGCGGCGCGCACCAGGGCTTCCAGTGTGTTGTACGCGGCGCGCGCGTCACCATTGGCGAAGGTGGCGATGCGATTGATGACGCTCTCATCCGCTTCGATCCTTTCCGCGCCCAATCCATGTTCCTTGTCGGCCAGCGCGCGGCGCACGAGGCCGGCAATTTCCGGTTCGGTGAGCGCCTGCAAGGTGTAGACGCGGGTGCGCGAGAGCAGCGGCGCGATGACCTCGAAAGAAGGGTTCTCGGTGGTCGCGCCGATGAAGATGATGTTTCCGGCCTCCACGTGCGGCAGAAACGCGTCCTGCTGGGCTTTGTTGAAGCGATGCACCTCGTCGATGAAGACGATGGTGCGGCGGCCGGAACGGCGCGTGTGTTCGGCGGCGGCCATGACGTCTTTGATTTCGCGAATGCCGCTGAGTACCGCGCTGAAGGAGACGAATTCGGAGTGCGTGCGGCGCGCGATCAGGCGCGCGAGCGTGGTCTTGCCGCAGCCGGGCGGTCCCCACAGGATCATCGAGCCGAGATCGTCGCTTTCGATGGCCACGCGCAGCGGCTTGCCCGGGCCGAGCAGCGCCTGCTGCCCGGCAAACTCCTCGAGCGTGCGCGGGCGCATGCGCTCGGCGAGCGGGGCAGTGGCGGCGACCGCATCGGCTTCGATTTTGGCGAAAAGGCTCATGCCGGCTTTGCTCACTGGAATGAGGTGCTGCCCATTACATCAAGGATAACCGTTCTCGGCCGATTCCGCTTGTCAGGCGAGGCCGCGCTGGCGCGCGGCTTCGTACAGCAGGATGCTGCCGGCGATAGCGGCGTTCAGCGATTCGGCGGGCGCATTTTCGCCGCCCGCGTTGGTGTAATGAGGCGCGTGGGGAATGCGGACGACGGCGTCCGCGGAGCGGACCAAGTCGTCGGGCAGGCCCGCGCCTTCGTTGCCGATGAGCAGGGCCACGGGCCCGCGCCAATCGATCTCCCATGGCGCGAGCGGCTTTCTGGCGTTGGTGTTCCCGACGGCGCGCGCAGCATCGCGTTCGCTCGCGTGGCTGGGTTCGCTTGCGCGGTTGGCCGCGCCGGAAGGTTCGTCGGGGCAAGCGGCGCAGACGCGCACTCCGGCGATGCGCAATTGCGCCAGAAGCACCGGAGCGGAAAGTCCGCGCGCGATGGGCAAGCGCAGAGCGGCGCCGGCCGAGGCGCGCAGCGCCTTCGGCGAAAAGGGATTGGCGGTACCGATCGCGCCTGCCGCGCAGGCCGCGATTCCGGAAGCGCCGAGCGCTTCCGCGGTGCGCACCAGTGTTCCTACGTTTCCGGGGTCCTGCACTCCCGCCAGAATCAGAATCAACGGAGTTCCGCCGATAAGATCGTCGAAGGTGCCCAGCCGCGGCCGCACCAGCGCGGCAACGCCCTGCGGCGTTTCGGTTCCGCTGGCGAAGGCGAAAAGGCGATCCGTGGTGCGCAGCAGGCGCGCCTCTGGCGGAATCCATGGCTGAAGCCGGCGCATGTGCTTCGCGCCGGTATCGCTGAAGAGCAGCGCCAGAATTTCGGCACCGGAACGTAGCGCGGTTTCCACCAGGCGCGCTCCCTCGACGCCGGCAATCCCTGCTGGTGGAGGGCCTTCGGGAAGAGCCTGGGTAGAAGAGCCGGCCCGAGACCGCGCGGATGCGGCGCCGCGAGACGACTCGCCCGACAGCGCGGCGCGAAAGTGCTTCAGCCAGCGATTTTCACGGCTCTCGATGGATTCGGAAACAGGCGGCGCGGCGCGGCCGGCACGCAATTCGGCCATGCGCTTCATAGTCGTCGAGAGTAACAAAGGCGTATGCTTCAGCACAATCGACCGGGCGAATAATCGAGCGGGATTATGGCTAGAAGAAAAGGCGCGCGCGCAGGCCCGTCAAGGTCACTTGGGCCGCGGGCGAAGCGGCCAGTCCCTTGATCCCAAAGACGAGCCCGATCAGCAAGCAGTGAAGTTCCGCGCGAACGGCCATGGGCGAAAACTGGTTCCAGAAGCTGATGCGCCCGAGCCTGCCGAGCCGGGGAAACCAGCGGGGAACCTCTTGCAAATAGCGCTCAGCAGGCGGCCCATAAAGCTCCGCCAGCCAGCCTTCCTCGTAGCGCGCAACGATCGAGTACACCGCGAAGCACCAGGCGAAAATGAAAGGCGCCACCGACGGAAGTTTGGCGAAGAACATGGCGCTGGTGCAGATCAGGATGTTGCCGATATAGAGAGGATTGCGAACCAGCTGATAAGGACCGCCGGTGGTGAGTGCGAGGGCCATCTTCAGCCTGTGGTGAATGTAGGACTGCGCCCAGATGCGCAGCGCCATGCCGGCGAAGAGCAGGACCATCCCGATGCTCCAGCTCACCGCCAGGCTGACGTTTTCCTCTCGCCTGGAGAATAAGGCGATGAGAAGAGGGAGATGTGCGATTATGCCGCGATTGCGAAATACCCAATGCCCCGAAAGCATCCCTAGCCCCCAAAGACCCGGAAACAGCCGATTGCCGTCCTGTATAGATGCAAATTACAGAGAATAAGTTAACGCCAGAAGTTACTTTATGATTAAACGTTCTTCAAGGGGGGGTCGTGCGAGAAGGTTCTAGAGAGTTCACAGGGGGGCGGTGGACCCCCGGGCGCCCGTGGGTACGCATGGGGAAACAGCGAGAAGCGTCTCCGCTATGCCCCGGCGCTCATGCGAGCCGCAGATTGCTTCAGATACTCGTCCCGGCATTGAATCGAGCAGAGATGGATGGCGCCAAATTCCAGGACGCGCCGGTCGTCCCAGTGATCGAGCAGACGAATCGAGCGCTGCACCGACTTGGGCGTTTCCGTTTCGAAATCGTAGCCGAGAATCCACTCCGTATTGGCGGGGAGCCTCGCCGGTCTTTTGGCGCCGCAGTTGTCGCAGGTGATGCTCACCATAAATATTCTCCTCCGAGGGCTATCCCATTGGATGCGGAGTGCCGCGCGCCGGGAAGGTCAACGTTCGGATTCGAGGAGGCGCTTCAGCGCGGGGATCAGATCGGTGCCGGCGGCGGCTTTGTTTACGAAGCCTTGCGCGCCCAGCAGGCGCACGGCCGCTTCCGCCTCCGGCGTACACTCCTGCACCGTAAGGAAAAGAATCTTGGTACCGGGAGCGATACAGCGTATCTCGACGGCAGTTTCGATGCCGTTCATCACCGGCATATGAATGTCCAGAAGGACCAGATCGGGCTTCAGCGCTTTGACGCGGTCGAGGGCCTGCTTGCCGTCTTTGGCCTCCCCGCAGATGGAAAGGGCATGAGCGCTCAGAAGGGAGCGCACGGAATTTCGAGCGATGTCATGATCGTCAACGAGCAGTATTCCCGCCGTAAGTCACCCGCCGCTTAGATTTTCGGCAACGCCCTTCGGCGTCCCGTTCATGGTGCTCGCCTCTGGCGCCGAATTTCCATACAGCGATCTCTGTAGCGCTGTTCAAAGTTGAACAGCTTGCGTTATATAAGCTTGATAAATAAGCTATTGCTTCATCCTTACGGCGCACGGAAAGTGCGCAAGCGAGCCGAACGATGCCCGATAGCCACGATAGGGACGAGAGCCAGCGCCACCGGATCATCTCCGCGGAATCCGACCAGCATCTTCGCCTGCTGGTGGAGAATCTTCAGGATTACGCCATTTTCAGCTTGGATACGCAGGGGCAGGTGGCCAGTTGGAACGCCGGAGCGGAGGGCATTACCGGCTACCATCCCGAGGAGGTAATCGGCAGGCATTTCGCGCTGCTGTTCACGCAAGAAGACGTGCGCGCGGGCAAGCCCTGGCGGCAAGCGGAAATGACGGCAAAAGAGGGGCGCTTCGAGGAAGAAAGCTGGCGGGTGCGCAAGGACGGCTCGCGCTTCTGGGCCAGCGTGGTAGTCACGGCGCTGCGCGACATGGACGGACGGCTAATGGGGTTCGGCAACGTGCTGCGGGATTTTTCGGAACGCAAGCGCGGCGAAGATGAGCTGCGGACGAGCGAGGAACGCTTCCGCCTGCTGGTGCAAGGCGTGCGCGATTACGCCATCTTCATGATGGACCCGGAAGGGCGGATCAGCAGCTGGAACGCGGGCGCGGAACAGATCAAGGGGTATAAAGCGGCGGAAATCATCGGCAAGCATTTTTCCATCTTTTATCCGCAGGAAGATTTGCGCAGGGGCAAGCCCGCCTGGGAGCTGCAGGTCGCCTCGCGAACGGGCCGCTTCGAAGATGAAGGCTGGCGGGTACGCAAAGACGGATCGCGCTTCTGGGCCAACGTGGTGATCACGGCCTTGCGGGATGCCGACGGCCGGCTCTACGGCTTCGGCAAGGTCACCCGCGACATCACGGAGCGGCGCAACGTGGAGGAAGCGCTGCGCGTGAGCGAAGAGCGCTTTCGCCTGCTGGTGCAAGGCGTGCGGGATTACGCCATTTTCATGCTGGACCTCAAGGGTAACGTGACCAGTTGGAACGAAGGCGCCGAGCGCATCAAGGGTTACCAGGCCAGCGAAGTTATCGGGCAGCACTTTTCTGTTTTCTTTCCCGAGGAAGACCGGCTGGCGGGCAGGCCGGAACACGAGATGCAGCAGGCCATTGCCGAGGGGAGATATCAGTACGAAGGCTGGCGGGTGCGCAAGGATGGCTCGCGCTTCTGGGCCAGCGTGGTGCTCACGGCGCTGCGGGACGATTCCGGCGCGCTCTACGGGTTTTCCAAAGTCACGCGGGACGTCACCGAAAAGAGGAACGCCCGGCAAGCCCTGGAAAAATTGCTCGCGGATCTGCAGCAGGAGGTGGCGGAAAAGACGGAAGCGCAGCACAAATTAGAAGCTTCGGAACGCTCCCTGCGCGAGCTTTCCGGACAATTGCTGCGCCTCCAGGACCAGGAGCGCAGCCGCCTGGGCCGCGAATTGCACGACACCATCGGGCAATATCTCAGCGCGCTGAAGATGAGCCTGGAAGTAGCGAGCGTCCCGCCGGGCGGCGAGCGCGTGCGCGCCCAGCTCGATGAGGCCGTCCGCATCGCGGATGAATGCATCCGCGAAGTCCGCACGATCTCTTATCTTTTGTATCCGCCCATGCTCCAGGAGTTGGGCCTGATGACGGCCATCGAATGGCACGTGGAGGGGTTTGCCAAGCGCAGCGGAATTGAAGTGCAATGCGACATCGATCCCAACATCCAGCGGATGGCTCCCGACGTGGAGCTGGCGGTGTTCCGCATCATCCAGGAAAGCCTTACCAACGTGCATCGGCATTCGGGAAGCCCCACGGCGCAAGTAAACGTAGACCTGGAAGACGGCGACCTGGTGCTCGAGGTCAGAGACCAAGGAAGGGGAGCGCCGCCGGGCGTTCTGCAATTTTCCGGCGATGTATTGGGAACGCTGGGCGTGGGACTGCGCGGAATGAGCGAGCGGATGCGGCAACTGGGAGGCAAGCTGGAATTGTTTTCGAGCGAAAAGGGCATGACGGTGCGCGCCACGATTCCCGCCACTCCGGCGGAGGGATCGGGTCCAGTTGCGGACTGACGCCGGACTGAGGTTCTTTCAGGCCATCCGGCACAACGTCATACCGAGAATCGATACCGAGAGTCGATACAGAGAATGGTTGCGGGCGGCACCGGCTAAGAGCTTGGACTAAGCCGATGCTCCTTTGGCTTGGCATTCCTCAGGCAAGAGACGATTAATTACGGGGATCAGCGAAATTCCGGCCTCGGATTTAGGGACGAAGTTACCGTCACCAAAAAGACGCGCGAGAACCGTGGCCTCCTCGCGAGTGAAGTGACTGCTCATCAGCACGATCTTGGGTGCATTTTCCAATTGGCGGATCTCGATAGCTAGTTCGGCGCCATTCATGTCCGGCATGACCAGATCGAGCAACGCGACGTGGGGCTGGATCTGCCGTATGAGATCGAGAGCGACGGCGCCGCTTTCGACATCGTAGACACGCCAGTGAGGCTCCCGAGCGAGAAGCGCGCTCAAGGTTTGGCGCACGCCTCGGTGGTCATCGACGATGACAATCTTCGCTGGTATCGGCGTCATGGGAGGGCAAAGGCAGAGACGGCGGGCCGCTGTGCTTTGCCGCGATTTATATGTAGCAGGGCAGGCTTGTCTGTTCAATACGGGACCTGCCGTATGACATTTTGGAGTTCGACGACGGGAATTTTACCTATAGCTGCGCAACCAAGGCGGCTTGGTCCACAACAAACCGCCCTGACAAATCGCTAACGGCGGAAGCGGCCGCCGCGGAATCGGCCGAAGCCGCCGCCGTAGTATCCGCCCCACCCCCCGCCCCAACCGAAGCCGACGCCGACATACGGACCGGGGTAGCAATACCAGCCGCAATAGGGATAGGCGCCGTAGTAACCGCCATAGTAATAGGGAGCCGGCGGATAGGCGGGTCCATGCACGGGTCCATAACCTGGTCGGGGCGCAGGGCCGTTGCCGTAGGCGTCTTGATCTCTGTAGTCGCTTTGCGACGCCGGCCGAAATGCGACGGGGCCCTTCTCGGTGGAGATGGACACCGGCGAGGTAAGCTGGAAGGTAAGCAACGTTTCCGGAGCGATCATGGTGGCGCGCCCGCGCGAGGAGAGCACAACGGCGGCTCCGGCGGTGGCTCCCAACCCCGCGCCAATGGCGGCGCCCAATCCGCGTCCCACGGCGGCGCCGACAATGGCGCCGACGGCGGTGGTGGTCGCGACCGTGGCCGCGCTACGGCCGGGAGGGTACTGCGAATAGGGCGGCGGCGCCACCTGCTGCATTCGCGTGCTCGCGGAAATCTGCTCGCCATCGACGAGCGTCAATTCCGTAATCTCCACTCCCAATCGGGAAACGCCATTACCTGCGCTCGCTTTTTGCGCCACGTCGACGCGGCCCAGCATGGTTTGTCCGCGGCGCGCCACGACCCAGCCATTGGCAACCGCGGGCTGATCGAGCGTTGCGGTGAAGGTATCGCCGGGATGATTTTTGTCGCTGGAGAGCCATTGAGTGGCGCGGACTGAAATCACGGTGCCTGCCGGCAGCGTCAGCACTGGCGGCACAATCGCGCCCGGCTGCGCCGGCGCACCCTGAGTTTGCGCCGGCGCGGAGCTATTCTGACTGGGGGATTGCTCGGGCGGTTGCGAAGGACTCGCGTCGCCATCCTGCTGCGGCGGCGCGGATTGGCTCGAAGCTGAAGGCTCATCCTGCGGCCCGTAAGGGTTCTGGTTCTGTGCCCAGACCGGCGAGGCAGCCGTACACATTATCCAAGCGACAACGAAGACCAAAACGCTCCAGCCTTTTGCACGCATCAGCTTTTCACCCATGGTGTTTTTCTCCCTGGTTCCTGAATATATGGATTATCGAGCGGCCCTTGGAGTTGTATGCGGAGTGCGCGAAGCGGCAACCCGGCGTAATGCGGGCAGGTGAGCGTTCTCGCGCGAGCATCCGGTAATAGCGTTTGGGAATTGCTCCGGCGAGGGCCGCCACCAGAATCGAACCCATCAGGACCTCGACGGGCGGATGCTGCAAAACATCAGAGCAGCAGATAACACATGCTCAGATAGGCGGCTTCCATCACCAGGATGCGGCAGATGGTCATGCGCGAAGATTGCCCGCGAGGGCGCAAGAGAAGGAGCAGCAGCACGATGACGGCGGCAGCAAAGAGCAGTGGAATCCATTCGGGAGACATGGCGATTGCGGTTGTGTTCGTTTATCTTCGTTTGTCTTCGTTGTTTATCATCGTTATCAGGGGGCGATGTGCGCCGAAATTTTAGGCCGCGGGAAGGCGACCCGGCTCACAAATCTCTCTGCTGACTCGTCAACTACACTGATGGTACGGCATATCCCCTATTGAACCATGCTCACCGGTTTAGTAATTCAGATATTTTTGAGCTTCACTCCCGACGAGAATCCTTCAGGGCGACCGCCATTGTACGATTGAACGGGAAGCATGCAAGTTTGCGGGCAAATGCACTGCCAAATGCACGACGCGTGTGCTTATCGCATGCGAGCGCTCGTGACTGGCCGCTCCGCAGCTCGGAGACGATTTTCGGCCATTCGGCGCGGAGAGGTTCCATTCGGATTCGAAATGGTTGACCATTCAAGGATAACGCCCTCGGGCTGCCTTTGGAATCGATTCGGAGAAGCGAATCCGGGCGGGAGACGATTTTTGTCACATGCCAGTGCGGTGATGCGATTGTCATGATTGAAACCCGTGCCTCGATTCTCTGTATCGACGACGAGGAGCCTGCGCTACTGCTGCGCCGGCGCGCGCTGGAAATTGCTGGATATCGCGTCTTCTGGGCGCTCTCTGGGAGAGAAGGGATCGAACGGTTTCGCTACCAGCCCACCGACGTGGTCATCGTGGACTACTGGATGGCTGGGATGAACGGGCTGGAGGTGGCTAAGGAGATCAAAGCCACGAGTTCCAAGACGCCAATTATCATGCTCTCCGGCTTTACCACGATCCTCGATGAAGGGCTGGGAAAGGTCGACCTGTGGCTGCGCAAGGGCGATAGCAATCCAGAGCAATTACTGACGGCGGTGGTGCATTTGCTGGATAAGCGGCGTGAGAAGCGCTGACATCGTTTTGCCGCCGGGGCGGCGGTATCTGTGCTGGCTTTATCTTGGGCGCGGGTGTACAGTTTTTGTGCGCTGGGGAGGGAAACAAAACGGTATGAATAGGGATTACGACATTTTTGAGAAGCTTCCGGATGCTTCGGTGCGCTGTCTGACGCGCGTCCACGGGACCCTGCATGTGTCCAAGGTTTTGGAACAGTGGGGAAAGCAAACCACCAACGAGTGCTACGCGATGAATGTACGCTCGAGAGAGTCATCGCTCGGGTCAATGAAAAGCCGACGCAACGGGCGCAATTGTTAAGGGACCTGACAAAGAGTCGGTAAGACCCCTTCGACGTCGTTCCCAGATGCAGGCGGAGAGCGGTCTTGGTCTCTTCCGTTGGCTTCTACTCAGTGGTTACAGCGATCCGTCTGAACGAACTTCCGCCGGCACGCCCGAAGGCGCTATTCTCGGCCCCGCTGCAGGGGCCTCACCGAAACTTTTTAGAATGAGGCTCCGCCGCCATACTGCGGCCACTCCCAACAACCAGTTCGACGTGGCCGGCCCCGGCTAGCGCTAGCCTTTCGCCGTTGCGGCTTTCCCTTGATCGGCACGAACGAGCGGAACATCTACCAAGTGTTCCGCCAGGAACCACACCTGAAGCTCGTTTGTGCGGATCACGTTGGAGACCAGCAAATCGTTTGTTCCGTCATCTCCCGCATCGTCGGCCTGCTTGGCCATGGTGCGAGCCTCTTTCAAGATCAATTCATGAGCTTCGAGAAGACGGGAGATTTGTACCGGCGCCTCTTCTCGGCCGCGCGGAGGCCGCTGAATGAGGGTGGTCTCGGCAACGTCCGCGGCCATGGCAATGCTGATCGCGCCTAGAACCTGAATGCGTTCGGCAATTTGATCGACGAGTTCATCCTGCTCCCCATGATGCTTGTCGAAGAGCAGATGAAGCTGATAGAAGGTGCTGCCCGCGACCTGCCAATGATGCTTCTTGTACATGTCGCGGAGGGTCATGGTATCGGCAAGAAGCTGATTCAGATTTTCGGCGCTGACGGCGCAGACTTTCTCGTCAAGGCCGATGGGCAGCTTGGCGATTTTCCCAAATGGCTGGATTTCACGGGCGTGTTGGTGTTGGAGCGGTTTGGCCTGCTTGGTTCCTTCCTCGAGCTGGTTGTACGAACGTTCGGACTTGTCACTTTTGGGGCTCATGGATATCCCTCCTCGGACTGAAGGCCCTCGGACTGAAGGCCGGTAAATACAGCACTCGATCATATACGCACCTGGGACGAAGAGCGTCAAGTGTTTGTCCTCATTGAGCGGAACAAATTTCGGGCCGGGCGCCGCGAGGGTGCTCCTTACACGATTCCGAAAAGCTCAAGGGGTTTAAAAGAAGTGAACGCAAGCGTAAGACGGTACAGACTTGTCCACTGAACCGGCTTATAGTGGGCCTATAGTAGCTGGCCACACATTTGCAGATCAATTCGGAGCGCCTTTGAAGATACGTTTGTGGATACTCGCTTGTATAACAGCGCTGTTTGCTTTCGCTAGCGGCGGGATTCTGACGCAAGCTCGCGGACAAAATCGGAACGATCAGAATCGCCAGGAACACAGCAAATTCGACGACCACGACCAGCAGGTCACACGCGATTGGTACAATCAGCACAAGGGCAAAGCTCCCGCGGGACTTAGAGACAAGGAC
>CAVPFR010000002.1:0-9953 GCA_963703785.1 uncultured Acidobacteriota bacterium
GGTCTGGCGGAAGAACTTGCGCAGGACGCACTGGTGGCCGCCTTAGGACAATGGCCGGAAGCGGGCGTCCCGCTCAATCCCGGCGGCTGGCTGATGGCCACCGCCAAACATCGCGCGATTGACCTTTTCCGCCGGAATAAGCTGCTTGCGCGCAAACATGAGCAACTCGGGCGAGAACTGGAAACTCAGCAGCAAACGGCCGTGGCGGATTTTGAAGCGGCGATTGACGACGATGTCGGCGATGACCTGCTGCGTCTCATGTTCACAGCCTGTCACCCGGTGCTCACCGCCGAGGCGCGGGTGGCCCTGACGCTGCGCCTGCTTGGGGGCTTAACCACGGAAGAAATTGCGCGCGCTTTCCTGGTTCCTGAACCGACCGTTGCGCAGCGCATCGTTCCAGCCAAACGCACGCTGGCTGAAGCGCAAGCCGCTTTCGAAATTCCTCACGGGGCCGAACACGACGCTCGGCTGTCCTCGGTCCTGCAAGTTCTCGATCCCGTCTTCTTCTTCGACGGCGCGGCGATCTTGACGTCGTAACCCTCCTCCCGCAACCGTTGATATGGGTACATAACCTCCAGCGACTCGGCGGCATCGCCGGTCAAAATAAGAATCTTCAGTCTGCTCACGATTCACCTCCCGAATGTAGAGTATAGATCGCTTGGGATTCGTGCTGACGACCCGCGGTTCGCAGAAGCCGCCAGTGTGGCTAACGATTACGTACTCGGGGTATCTGGCCGCTTCACCAAAGAGCCGACTCCTGCCTTATTAGCCCAGTATTCCCAAGCGCGCCAGGTTTCAGGCGAATACGGACCGTAGCCGCGATTGCGCGCGTCGATTTCTCCTTGCGAAAGATACTTGATCGGGCCGCCCAATTGTTTGGCTCGCAAAAGCGCGCGCGCATTGCGTGGCAAAAAAACGGACATGCGCACGACTTCGATGAGCGAGCGCCCAGCCGCCGTGAAACCATGGCCGCGCATCAGGGCCACGTTCGACGCGCCGAGACACTTCGCCAAATCCCGCGCCTGCTCGATATTTGCGACGAGCAGATTGGTGTCGCCGAATTTGTCGGCGATATCCCAGACAGGAATATGCAAGCCGAGAAAGCTTCCGGAATGTATCACCGGCTTCAAGGGCGTGGCGCTGGCGACGCCAAACGGCAGGATATCTTCGGCATGTGCGTGCACCACCGCGATGACTTCCGGGCGCACTTCGAAGATGCCTCCGTGGATGAAGCGTTCGAGATACAGCGGCCGCTTTTCCTCCTTCACTGTCTTGCCATCCAGCGTGAGCTCCACAATATCGTCGCGGGTGACCAACTCTGGAGCCAGCGAGCGTGCCAGAAAGAAACGGTCCGGTTTTTCCGGATGACGCACGCTGACATGCCCGTAGGCGTCGACGACGTCTTGGTTGGCGAGGATGCGGTTAGCGATAACGAGATCGTTCAGTAGAGCGTCCAGATGAGCCATTACAGTTCTCCGAGACCCTTTGGTCAGCGAATTCGGCCATAGGTTAGCATGAACCGACGGCCTCACTTCGCCGGGCTCGCAATCAGACGCTGATTGAAACCAGCGACCCAGCAGCGCAGTGCCGGTTCGTCCACGGCGCAATTGACGACAGAGCTTTCGAGACATAGCATGCTTGCGGGTATGAAAATCCGCCAATCTGAAAGAGGGGATCGGGAATGTCACCAGGAGTAGATCGGTTGAAGGGGTCGATTTGTCCGCTGGTCACGCCGTTCAAGAACGGCGACGTCGATTACGACAGCTATGCGCGGCTGGTGGCGATGCAAATCGAAAAGGGCAGCCACGGCATCCTGGTAAATGGAACGACCTCAGAGCCCGCAACGCTGACCGTTGAGGAACGAAACAAACTCGTGGATCTGGCCCTGAGCGTGGCTGCGAAGCGTGTGCCGGTGGTGGCGGCCACGGGATCGCAATCACTGGCCGAGACGGCAAAACTGACGGAACATGCGGCGAAAGCCGGCGCCGACGCACTCCTGATTGTCACGCCTTACTATACGCGGCCACCGCAGCGTGGCCTTGTTGCGTATTACCTGGAGATCGCGAAGATCAGCGATTTGCCGTGGATGGTCTATCACATTCCCGGGCGGACGGCGCTGAGCGTCACGTTAGATACGCTCAAGGAACTAAAAGCTAAATCGCCGCAGTTCGTGGGAATGAAGCACGCGGTCAACGACCTTGGTTTCGCCTCGGAGTGTCTGGGGGCCTTCGGCCCGGATTTCAAGATCTTCGTAGGGCTCGAAGAGTTGTCGTTCCCGATGATGGCAATCGGCGCATGTGGTTTGATGAACGCGGTCGGTAATCTTTGTCCGGGCGTTCTACGGGAGATGTGCGAGGCGGTCTGGAAGAACGATTTGGCGGGAGCGCAATTGCTACATCAACGGCTGTTCGAGATCAATCGTGCCGTCTTTTTCGATACGAACCCAATTCCGATCAAATACATGATGAAGCGCCTGGGAATACTGGCCACAAATGAGCACCGGCTTCCGATGGTGCCGGCCACGGCCGAACTCGAAAAACGCCTCGACGCTGTTTTGCGGTGCGCTGGCCTTATCGAAGCAGACAGAGCGGCATGAAGCTGGCCACGTTCGAGGTGAACGGGCGAGTTTCGTACGGGATCGCTACGGAAACGGGTGCCGTCGATGTGGGGTCGCGCCTCGGCGACCAATTTCCCGATTTGCGTTCCATGATTTCGGCGGGCCAAATCAACCGGCTTGAAGATCTCGCGGGGCAAGCGGCCGATTTCCCGCTCGCCGAGATTCGATGGCTGAAACCGGTCCCGAATCCCGGAAAGATCCTGTGCGTCGGCGTCAACTATCCGGAGCGGGCGGGCGAGTACAAAGACAATGCCGAAGCCCCAAAATATCCGAGTATCTTTGTGCGCTTCCCTGCCTCGCTGGTCGCTCACGAAGCACCGATCCTGCGGCCGCCGGAATCGAAACAATTAGATTACGAGGGCGAGGTTGCGCTGGTTATGGGCCGTCGCGCTCGGCGGGTCAGCGAGGGCGAGGCAATTTCATGCGTTGCGGGATATACGATTTGCAACGAGGGCACAATTCGCGACTGGCTGCGGCATGGCAAATTCAACGTTACACCGGGAAAAAACTTCGAGGGTTCAGGCTCACTGGGTCCCTGGATGGTGACGGCGGATGAGATCGGCGCAGATCCACTGCGCATAACCACGCGCGTCAATGGAGAGATACGGCAGAACGATACGACGGACAGGATGATCTTCCCGATGTCGTTCCTGATTTCCTACATCTCTCGTTTCTGCGCGCTAGAGCCCGGGGACATTATCGCCACTGGGACGCCCGCCGGGGCCGGCGCGCGCCTGGACCCGCCGCGATATCTCGTTCCAGGCGATCTCGTGGAGGTGGAAGTCAACAGAATCGGCACGCTCAGAAATCGCGTTATAGACGAGCCAACAACTTAGCCGAAATCGAACTAGAGTGCCTCTTCTTTATAGAAACCAAGAGTCTTCAACAGCGGAACGTCCTGCACGGAAAAGAGAATGGCCGGCTCGCCGCTTCTATTGGCATGTTTGTGAACAGCCGACGGAGCGATCACAAGGACGTCGCCCTTCGACCAGCGGTACTCCGTTCCATTCACGTGGCTGGTGCCTGAACCCTCCCAGACGAAGTAGATCGCGCTGCTGTTGTGCCTGTGAGCGCGTGTCTCGACGCCTGGACGAAGCATTTGCAGATAGGCCGCCACACAGGGAAACACGGAACGGCCGGTGCGCGGCTCGACGTATTCGAGAATGACGTCGTCGAAGGGATCTCGCTCTACCTCGGCAAGACGGAGCAGTGCCTCACGGGCGTTGTCCCAGCGATAGGTCAGCATACGCTCCTGCTTTTCGGCGTCATGCCCGGCTGGCAAAAGGCCGGCGGCGGAATAGCGGCGTTCTGATACCTCCTTTTTAAGCCCCTCGATTTGCTTCTCGTGTGGATACGGCTCCATGTTGAGCGTCTCCAGAAAGCGCACTATGGGTGAATCGAGAATATCCATCCACATCACCGGGGCCGAGCCCTCATTGCCATGATCGTGCCAGGTTCCAGCGGGGGTCAGGATCAAATCTCCGGGGCGCATCACGCACTTGTCGCCGTTCACAGTGGTGTAGGCATCTTGTCCATCAATCATGAAGCGCATCGCGTTGGGGCTATGACGGTGGGCCGGAGCCACTTCGCCGGGGAGCAGATACTGGAAGGCGATAGACATTGTGTGCGTCGCCGTAAGCTCCGCAACGCCTGGATTGGCGATGCGCAGAATTCTCCGTTCGGCGCCTTTGCCGGGATCGACAAAGCTCGGCGTGCTTCGCACCAAAGGCTCGATCTTGTCCCACTTCCAGAGACCCGATTGGACCTGGGACTTCTTCTGCTGGATGAGGGGGCCAGGATGAAACCAGGGTGCGTCCATGTTCGCCGCGCGAACATCGTTTTCAAACTGCTGCGCATCTTTCTCGGAAATCTTGGTTATAGTCGCCATCACTTTCCTCCCTTGTGCTTGTATGTCCGGATATTCGCCTATTCAGGCGGCGGCAGCAATCATTTTCCGCGAGAGACCCGGTCCGCCAAAACCTGGGGATTCATAGCCCCCGCCGGAACGCGGCCATCGAGGTAAGACTCAATATTCTCAACGGCCTGCCTGAAGAACTGTGCATAAGACTCCTGTGTGACGTATCCCATGTGCGGCGTCAGGACCACGTTTTCGAGAGAGCGCAGAGGATGATCGACGGGCAAGGGCTCGGTGTCGAATACGTCGAGAGCGGCCCCTCGAATGCGCCCGGCGCGAAGGGCGTCAATCAACGCGGCCTCGTCAATAAGTGGGCCCCGAGCCGTATTCACGAAGCATGCGGTCGGCTTCATGAGCGAGAACTCACGAGCCGTAATGATGCGGTTCGTGCGTTCAGAAAGACGCAGATGCATCGTGATCACATCGCTCTCACGGAACAGATCGTCGAGCGTCGCGTAAGTCGCTCCGGCCGCGGCAGCCTTTTCCGCGGTGAGATTGGCGCTCCAGGCCAGCACCCTCATACCCACTTGATTGCCGAACTGAGCGATGCGCGTGCCGATTCGCCCGAGCCCAACCACGCCTAGCACCTTGCCGGCAAGATCGAAGCCAATTCCCGTTTGCCAGAGCCCGAGACGCATCGCACGATGTTCCTGAGGCACGCGATGCGCAAACGCAAGTATAAGTGCCATCGTCAGTTCGATCGCGGACGGCCCGGAACCTTCGGTTTGAGTGACCAGAATTCCCTGCTCAGTAGCCGCGGCGACGTCCACATGGCCCGAATTCTTGCCAGTCAACGAAAGTAGCTCCAGGGCCGGTAACTGCCGAAGAATCCGAGCGGAAAAGCGAGTGCGTTCGCGAATCGGAACCACAATTTGAAAGGGACGCAGCCGTTCCACGAGCGCACGTTCGTCGTGCAGGGTATCGCGAAAGGCTTCAAGAGCTATCCGGCCGCGGAGACTTTGCCAGTACGGCTGCGAAATGCCGGCGCCCTGATAATCATCCAAAACCGCGACGTTCTTCACCAACCCGCTCCTCACATCCAGTTAATGTGCAATTCTAAGTCAGCAACATAGTAATAGAAGTGACCGAGGGGAGAAAGGGCAGCGCCCGGATCGAGTGGCTCAGGTCCGCCATAATGCGGACCTAGATGCCTAAACACGAGAGAGATTCACTTTTTGCGCCTGGCTGAGGGTCGCGTTCACAGTTTGCCCCTAGGTACCCTGCTATCATTGAGCGATGCGGGTTTTTCATCTTGGACTCCTACTCGTTTTGACCGTTGGCTCACTTTCCTTCGCACCTTGGGCGGCCGCCCAAGATCGGGCATCCTTTCAGGCCCTTAATTTAAGTGAGCCCCTCGCGCTCGATCTGCTAGTTGCACAACTGGCAACCAAGCGCGTCGTTTTCGTCGGTGAGATTCACGATCGCTACGATCACCATCTAAATCAGCTCGAAATGATCAAACGTCTTCATGAACTTGATCCCAACCTGGCCATTGGAGTCGAATATTTCCAGCAACCGTTCCAAAAACAGGTAGACGACTATATCGAAGGACGAACCCCGGAAAGCGAATTCCTTCGCGCCACCGAATATTACCGGCGCTGGGGATACGATTATCGGCTATACGCTCCGATTTTTCGTTATGCGCGCGATCAACGTATTCCGGTACGTGCTCTCAACGTGCCCACTGCCTTGACTTCGGCTGTGGCAAAAGTTGGGATTGCGGGACTGTCCGAGCGGCAGCGCGCATACTTGCCGCGTCAAATCGAACCCGCTGATGAAGAGTACAAAAACCGCCTCCGCGACGCCTTTGAAGGGCATCCGGGATTAAAGCCCGATGCCTTCAATCACTTTGTCGAGGCGCAACTGGTATGGGACGAAGGTATGGCAGAAAGCGCGGCCGCATATCTGGAAGCTAATAAAGGCCGCCGGATGGTGATCCTCGCCGGTGCAGGGCATCTGGAATATGGTTCAGGCATTCCCAAACGTCTGGAAAGGCGCACGAAGGTAACCTACGCCATCGTGTTGAACAGCGGAGAAGACGTCGAGCCGCACATCGCGGACTATTTTCTCCTCAGCCAGAAACAGGAACTGCCGGCGGGCGGCGTCCTCGGAGTCACCTTGAGAGAAACGAATGGAGAATGCCGTATCGCCTCATTGAGCCCTGGTGGCGGCGCAGAAAAAGCGGGACTGAAGAAGGGAGACGTTTTGGCCGAGATTGATGCCGTGAGCGTTAAAACAGCAGCGGATGTCCACCTAGCCATTTGGGATAAGAAGCCGGGAGACCGTGTACGCGTTAAAGTGCGCCGCAGGCACGATCTGTGGAGGATGATTGATCGTGATTTCGAGGTCCAGTTGACGGCACCTGGAACTGCTGCTGGAAATCCGAGCTGATCTGAATAAAACCTTCAGCAAACAGTCCAGCCGCCTAAATCGCACGTTCTTTCACAATCGAGTGAAGATTGTTCTTGCGGAATGCCGCTGTATTATCAATTTCCAGCACTTCCAGAGAGATTGCCAGGGGCGAGGTCTCGTAGACGGTGCCAAGAAATTCGCAGGCTGCATCGAAAATCTCCTGCCCGAGGCGCTTGCGCGTTTCGGCCGGGCGGCCAGGCGCAACGCGGACGTTAATCGCGACGAAAGCGTTGTCCGGATGGCCATCCGCGATGGCGTAAAGGTCGCGGCCCGCGGCGCGCGTACGCACTGCCGCGACTTCGAAGACTCCCGTATGGAGCGCCGCTTGGTGCACGGTTTCAACAAGCTTGTGGACGT
Source organism: uncultured Acidobacteriota bacterium (assembly GCA_963703785.1). Taxonomy (GTDB): domain Bacteria; phylum Acidobacteriota; class Terriglobia; order Acidiferrales; family UBA7541; genus Palsa-189. The sequence goes on from CAVPFR010000002.1 coordinate 7,302, forward strand.
CGATCTCGTCTTTCAAATTTGCGGAATATTCGATAGTGATATGCGGCATATCGCGCCCTTCCTATGAGCTAAGATGATTCAGCTTGAGTACAAATTCACAGCTTGAGTACACACGCCAAACGCTGGCCTTCGCCGAAATGAGTCCATTCGCCGGGCCAGTCGATGACGTCATAAGCATACCGCGATTCGCTGGAGGCAGGCGCTCCCCGATGGATTCCCCATTCAAGGAACAAAACGAAAAGACACGCCGCTTGAGTTGGCCTCGATCGGCGGTATTCTCCGCTGTTGCACCTTTATTGTGCGAGAGAGAACATGCGTCGCGTGGATGAGAATAGCTGATGGCCCGCAAACCACTTCCGGCGCCGTACGCAGGCGCGCTGGTTATTAATAAGCCGACAGGCCGAACGTCGCACGACGTGGTCGAGGCCGTCCGCCGCATTCTGGGCTTCCGCCAAATCGGGCATCTTGGGACGCTCGATCCCCTGGCTACAGGCGTCCTGGTTCTCTTGCTCGGCCGTGCCACTCGCTTGGCCCAGTTTTATGCCGGCCGGCGGAAACGTTATGAATGCGCCTTTCGCTTCGGCTTTGCCACCGATACGTTTGACGCAGATGGCTCTGCCCTCGGTCCGGATACGAACCCGCGCTTGGAAAAAGAAGTCCTGCAGCGTCTTGCCGCGGAATTGACCGGAAAGTTCAAGCAGATGCCGCCTGCGTTTTCCGCCAAAAAAATCCAAGGCCGTCCCGCACACGAACTGGCCCGCAAGCACAAGCCGGTGGAACTCAAGCCCGTCGAGATCGAGGTCTTCGAGTTCAAGCTTCTTGGTATTGAAGGACCGCTCGCTCGCTTCTTGGTAGAGTGCGCGGCGGGCACTTATATTCGCTCGCTCGCGCACGAAATGGGCGTGCAGATCGGTTGCGGAGCTCACCTCGCCGAGATTGTGCGTACCGCCGTCGGCGAATTCACTCTCGACCGCGCCGTAAATCTCCAGGATTTCGCGCGCGCGGCTGAATCCGGCGGGGCCTCCGATTGGATCGTACCACTCGGAAACCTATTGACGGAGTTGCCTCGCGTGTCCGTCCTGCCTTTCATCGAACGCCGCGTGCGCCATGGCTCCCGTTTCCAGATTGCGCTTTCGCAGGTTCAAGCTGGGCGCAAAGAGATTCCGCAAGGGGCGCCCGCGGAGCTTGATTCGGGCGAATGGAAACCCACGCGCGTGCGCGTTTTCAACCAGCAGGATCAACTCATAGCGATCGCTGAACCAGTCGTGCCACGCACCTATCAGCCGGTGCTGGTGCTGGAAGCGGAAGCGTGAGAACCGAAGAGATCTGGCTCACCCCGAGAGCACGGCACAAGTAACTGAGAATTCTTTAGCGCTCACCTGGCGGCCCATTAGGTTGCGCGGGAGAGGGCGCATTGGGCTCGCCATTGCCAGGAGTGACCACGGTTGGCGGCTGCGGCGCGGTGTTCCCGGTAGTAGGTCCAGGCGTCTGGACCGGCGGGGCGCCGGGCACAGGGACGGTGCCGGGTGCAGCGACACCAGGCTGGATCCCCCCCGGAGGCACCACACCAGGCCGCGGAACTCCCGGCACGGCCCCGGGAGCCGGGACTCCCGCGGGCTGGGGCAGGCCGGGAGCTACAGGTTCGGGCGGGGCAGCCGTGCCCACTCCGCGTCCCGCGTAAAAGCTGTGGTCCTGATGCGGCGTGAGGCGCAACTGGCGCGGCGTAATTGCGATGACGAGTTCCGTATCGGCTTCCTGCTTATCATGATCGCCGGTCAGCGGGCCGAGAAAGCCTAGGCCGGGCCAGCCGCTAACGCTGCTCAGTGCGCTCGTCTCGATCAGGCCCGAAAGAATGCTCGTCTCGTTTGCGCGCAACCGCACCTCCTGTTCGATCGTGCGGTTGCTCAAAATCGGAATGCCATTCACGTTTTGGCCGCTGAGCGCGCTGATATCAAACTGCATGTTCAGCGAGACTTCACCATCCGGATGCACGCGCGGCGTGGTGTGAACTTTCAGCCCAATATCCACATACTCGGAGCCCGGATAAAGTGTCGAGGGCACGCTCGAAGACTCAGATGGATTCGCACTGTTTAGAATTACAGAAACCGTGTTCGCGGATTGATCCACCACCGCCACATCGAGCAACGTGTTGCCGCTGAAGACGCCTGCGGCTATAGCCACGGGACCGGTTCCTGTGGCAACGCTGATCGGTGGTGAAAACGTGGCGCTTCCAAGCCCGAGAAAGAGATCAATCGTGCTGGCCGATTGACACCCGACGATTAAATCCGTGAATCCGCTGGAGCTGAAATTTCCCGCGACGAGAGCCGTTGGACCGGCATCGGTGGCGAAATTGGTGGCGGCGCCGAACGTGCCGTCGCCATTTCCAAGAAAAATCGAGAAAGTATCGTCGATCTTGTTCGTGACGGCCAGATCCGGCTTCCCATCGCCATTGAAGTCTGCGGTTGTAATCGCGGAGGGTCCCGTGCCGGTGGCGAAGTCGATGCGCTTGGAAAATGTACCATCGCCGGCTCCGAGCAGTATGGAAACACGGTTAGAGCCCGCGTTCGTCACCGCCAGATCGATCTTGCCGTCCGCATTGAAGTCAGCGCTAAGGAGGGCCGACGGACTAAGGCCGACCGAAGTGGTGGTCGA
>CAVPFR010000003.1:0-17230 GCA_963703785.1 uncultured Acidobacteriota bacterium
TTCGCCGTCAACAACCCATCCTGACACGATTCCGTCAAAGTAAAGCTGGAGGATTGCCACTTGGTGGTGGCTGCGGTAAAATAACAACTTAAGCTCTCACGTGGAACGTCCCTGGGTGGCCCAGGCCGCGGGATTAGGGACATCTACACAGGAGGCGGGCGTACCCTTGACGCCGCCCGAATCTCCTGCTTTGATTGAGCATCGAATGTAGGTCAGAAGAAGGGAGAGGACGATGAGCCTGAAGACACGTCACGCGTTGGATACTCTCTCTAAGGGTATTCAGGAACATACCGCCGAAGTCGAGGCGAAGCTTCGCCAAGCGGGGGTAACTCCTGATTCTGCACTCGTGTATACGGCCGCCAAGTACTTTGAGGCCCTGAACAAGCTCGCCACAGAGTAAGCCCACCTTATGTCCGCATGGATGTTGCAAGCGGACTATCTCGAATTCATCCATGATGCCCTAGTGGCTTTACTGTGGCCGGGCACGGAACCCATAGGCCAGCGAGAACAGCGCGACCGCGGCTTGATTGAATCGGCCGCCGCTAGGCCGTTCCACACCCTCCTCGGCGAGGACGCATACCCCACAATTACGGAAAAAGCGGTGGCGCTCTTTCATTCGATCAACGCTAACCACGCATTTATGAACGGCAACAAAAGAACCGCCGTCATTGCAATGGATCATTTTTTTACAGTAAATGATCACTGCCTACTGCTTAGAAACGAGCCGATGTACAAAATTGCTGAAAAGACCGCGGCTTATAAGGAGCGGGGCCTGTCTCAAGATCAGAGCCTGGCAGAGATAACAGAGGCGGTGGCAGAAGAGGTCATAGGCATGGATATTGTGCGGCAGGCGATAGGTCAGCAAGAAAACTTCTTGGAAATAGTGCGAAAGTTCGACCAGACGCGAGACTGGATTAGAAATAACCCATTCGTTTCGATACGAGAATAACCTGCCGCGGCGATTCTATTGAACTGCCAATGGGTAAAGAGCTTAACCACCGTCACGTTCATAGCTGACGGTGCTTTAATCCATCGGCGGAAAAAACCGGGCGCTCCGTGTATGACGCCGGGCGAACAAGCCCGGACCCAACCGTGTTTGCCCCACCCTACCTTGTCGCGCTGCTCGCGGAGCGCCCGGCCCCGCCCTAAGGGAACCTACAGCTAATTGCGATGCCCCTGCTCCCCTGCGTGTCGCCGAGCTTTGAAATCTAAATAAATTTGCGGGCGGCCCGGCGAATGGCGCGGTCGATGCGCGAAAGGGGAAACTGCACCACGCGCCCATGCCCCGGCGCCAGGCACGTGGGATTTAAATCGCGCAGCAGCCGCGCGCTTTCGAGCGCCAGCGGCTTATTCCAGGTAAAGAACGCCGGCAAAGGAAAGAGCAGTCTGCAGGTCGCCCGCCACGGCCACGCCGCCTGCGGTCTGCATCGCGTCGCCCGCCAGCAGCGCGCCGTTGCGTTCGTCGAAAAAAGACATGTGGCCCGGCGTATGCCCCGGCGTGGCCAGCACGCGCAACGAGCCCACGTGATCGCCAGGATCCAGCAGTCTGGGCTTGGTCTTCACCGCCGGAAAGCGCCCCCGCAGTTTCGTCTTCGGCTCGATCGGATCGAGCGAAAAATCCTGCTCCATCAGCCGCGATTCGCGCGCGCCGATAAAAACCTCGGCGTTGGGAACCAGTTCACAAATGGCGTCGAGCGAGCCCACGTGGTCCATATGCGCGTGGGTGAGCGCGATGCGCCGGATGGGCAGCTCCATGCGCAGCGCCGTCTCCACGATCTTCTCCGCGCGCCCAGGCAGATTCGCATCCACCAGCGTCAGGCCATCGTCCTCGCGCACGAAATAGGAATTCACTGGTGCAATGCGCACCAAGCGAAACAGGTCTGGCATCTCGCGGATCAGTTTCATAGCGTCTTCACCGGCAGAACGAGCTGCGGGATTGTAGCCCAAGTCGGGCATAGACGCGACGGCTACTACTTTTGTCGGGAGATAGTCGCGCCGTGCCCGCTCCGGGACCCGGCCCACCGGCGCGCGCCCGGAGCCCGTGCCGCCGGCTACGGCCTCTAGCCAGCAGCTTCTCCATTGTCTCGCGGATAGCGGCTCTGCAAAAAACCTGCTAGATAGTCTCCCCGCCAGTGTCTTTCCAAGGATGTTGTCGTTGCGCTCGCACGCTCCCGGATTCACGTTGTGAGGCCCTTCTAGCAGTAGCGCGAGGATCGACCATGCCATTGACGATGAGCAGCTCCCCGGAAGCGGAACGCCTGCTGGCGGACGACGCCTTCCGCTCGCAGTGGACCCGGCTGTACCAGACTTGTCCCTGGGCCACGGTCCTCCAAGCTCCGGGATTTGTCGCCTCGTGGTACGAGTTTTACAAGAAGGATTACCGGCTCCTCTTTGTCTGCGAATTTTCGCCACGCAAGGAGCTCATCGGATTTCTGCCCGTGGCCGTTCCCCGCAACTCCCACCGCGCCGTATTGCCCGGCGCGCAGCAAGCCGAGTACAAAACCTGGCTGGCGCTGCCTTCGAACGGCGGCTCCTTTCCCGGTGAGGCGCTAGAGCTCCTGGCGGGTGCCACCGCTATCGGCGCCCTATCGTTCCGGTATCTTCCTCCGGGAGTTCCGCTCGGCGGACTCCCGCGGGGCGGCCCTTGGATTCTCGAATCGGAAGAACATACCCGCGCCGTCATCCGGCTGAGCAATGCAACGGAAGTGGCGGGCTACCTGCGCCAGAAAACCAATAGCACCCTGAGAAATAGCCGCAACCGGCTGCAGCGCATGGGCAATCTTCATTTGGAGCCGATCCACGAAGCCGCCGCTTTAGCGCCCATCTTTGACGAGTTGATCGACTGGTACGACACGCGGCAGGGCAGCGCGCACGGCAAGAAAGCATTCGAGCTGGACGACAATAAGAAAGCTTGGCACCTTCGCCTGCTCCAGGAGGGCCTGCTGCACGTAACCGTGCTGAAGCTCGGCGCGGAGGTGATCTCCGCGGCCTTCGGCATGGCCGACGGCAAGACTTACTCGCTGGCCATGCCTATGTTTTCGCCCGCGCATGCTCGCTACTCGCCCATGGCGCTGCACTTCTTGTTTCTCGTCGAGCAACTGCAGCGGGACGGATATCTCCTGCTCGATCTGACTCCGGGCCCCGACCCATTCAAGGAACGTTTTGGAGCCGAGTTCGAGCGCGTCAGCACTCTTGCGATCTATTTCAAGCGTCGCGAATGGGTCAAAGCCGAAGTTCGCCGGCAATCCAGGGCGATGATCAAGGCCGCGCTCTCCCCGCTTGGCCTTGCCCCCAGTTCGTTGTCTCGCGGCGCGCAGTGGATGCGGGCTTTGCTGCGCCGTAGAAAGCGGGCTGAAGCGCGGCCTGCGCTCCTCCCCCAGCCGCCCGGCATGCCTCGTTAACTGCGCTCCTTTTTGCCTCTCGAGATGCCGCCAACTTAGCATTGTGCGAAACGCCACCTTCGGTCCCTTTTCAGACTTCACCCTGCTCTCCGCCCATAAAATCCCCCGTAAAATATGGATATGCCGCGCGCCCTGAAGGGGCTTCTCCAATTCGTCTTTGGCCTGGCGCTGATGTTCGCCTTCATGTACCCGCGCATGGCGCCGATCATTCGCCGCTCCCGCGCCATGAAGCGTGCCGCGGCGCAGCCGCCACGCTCGGCCAAGCCAAGGGATGGCCGCGCCGGCATGCAGCTTGACCGCATCCTCTCTTTCACTTCCGACGTCACCCTGCGCGCGAATGCCACGCTCCAAGTGCGCGAGGAGTTCGTCGTACACAGCGCCGGCGACGGGTTTCGCTACGGAATGGTTCGCGATCTTCCATCGATTCCGAAGCGCGCTGGGACCAGCGCCTGGTCGGCCCCTACGCAAAGGACACCGGCATTCGCGTAAAAATTTTGGAAGTCACCGAGGATGGCGCGCCCGTCTCCTACGAGCAGGGCAGTGACGCCGCCTACGAGCAGTTGCGCATCGGCGAGCCGTTCGAGCCGCTCGCGCCCGGCGATCATCGCTTCGTAGTCCGCTACGAAGCCGACGGCGTCACGCAATTCCTCTCCGATCATGACCAGCTTTACTGGAACGCGGTGGGCCACTACTGGCGCCTGCCCGTTGACGAAGCCGTCGTGCGCCTCCATCTGCCGCCCGAAGTTCCCGCGAACGTGGTCGCCGCCGACGCCTATGCAGGCGGCCGCGGCGCGACCGCCCAGCGCGGTGCCCTAACCCCAATCGAACGTAGCGCCCTCCCCGACGGCTTCGAGTTTCGCGCTGCGAACCTCGCCACGACGCAAAGCCCCAGCGTGTGGTTCACTTGGCCCAAAGGATTTTTGGCCCCGCCCGCCTTGGGGCCGCTGTCTCACGATGCCACCCTGCTGATCGCTCCGGCGCTTTTGCTTCTTTACTATCTCGTCGTTTGGCTCGCGCTGGGGCGCGAGCCACAGCGCGGCGTTATCGCCACGCAATATCAGGCGCCGCAGGGCCTCTCGCCAGCGGCCGTGCGTTACATTCGCACCACGGGCTGCGACGGCCGCACGTTTGCCGCCACCCTCGCGCAGCTTGCCGCGCGAGGCTGCATCGCCATCGAGCCGCAGGACGATGGCAAATACCGTCTCACCCGCCTCAGCGCCGCCGATCCCGCGACGTTGCACCCGCCGCTCGCCGCGGAAGAGGCCCAGGTGTTCGCCGTGCTTTTCGAAGACGGCGCCACTGCGACCCTCGATCCAAAAAACGGCAACGAGCTGAATCGCTACGTCAACTACATCAATCTGGAGATGCAGAAAGCCGGCGGCAATCTTTACTTCACGCGCAACGCGCGCTGGCTCGCGCCGGGCACCTTCGTCTCTTTTCTCACCGCCATGGGCATGGCTCTTACGGCCCGCGGCCGAGCCGGCGACCGCATGACGCTGGTCTTTCTCACTTGGTGGTTTTTCTTCTGCTTCTTCTTCCTCGGGCTGATCGCCGTGATGGCGCTCCTGCCCGCCTGGAGCCGCATGCTGCGCGGGTTGGGCGGAGCGAAAACAGTGCTCATCGGCAGCGCCTTCGTCGCCGCCTTTGGCGGAGCAGGCGTCGCCGTTCTGTGGCAACTGAAGTCCGGCGTCTCGCTGGCCTATGCGCTCTCGTTGATGGCCCTCGTGGCCATCAACATCGCCGCCTTTCCGGCGCTCCGCCGGCTCACGCCGCGCGGCCGCCAGGTGCTCGACCAGATCGAAGGCTTCCGCCAATTCCTCGAAAAGGTCGAGCAGGATCGCATGCGGCGCGTCGCTGTTGACGACCCGCACGCCGCCTCCTCCGAGTTTTTGCCCTATGCCATTGCGCTCGAGGTCCGCGAACCCTGGGGCGACCACCTCGCCGAAGCCTGCGTCGCCACCACCACGCGCTAGTGCCGGCTGAGTTGTCATTCTGAGGAGCACCGCGCTTACGGCCGCAGCACCACCAGGTCGTGCGGTTGCGGCGCCGCCGACGGCACCTGCAAGCTTTGCGGCGCGCAGCACGCCGACGTCAGCCGCGAAGCGTCGCGCCGCATGGCCTGAATCGACGCCAGCCGCCGCAGCACTTCGCGCAGCACCGCGGCCGTACCCTCGTCCGCGGGCATCCGCAGCCGGTAATGCATCCATTTGCCTTCGCGCCGCGAAGCCACCATCCCAGCGCGCCGCAGGTACGCGAGATGACGCGAGACTTTCGGCTGGCTGATGCGCAGAATCTCCACCAGGTAGCACACGCAAATTTCCCGATCGGCAATCAGGTTCAGCAGGCGCAGCCGCGTGGGATCGGCCAGCGCGCCGAACAGCAGATCGAGCGAAAGCGTCGGAGACTCTTGCCCGCCATAAATCTTAAGCTAACATATACGGCTTGACATATGCAAAGGCCGCGCCGCATACTCTACACATACGCTAATCCGTATGTATGGAGGAACCCCATGACGCTAGCCAACAAGCAAAAAAAGCCGTTAACGAAATCCGCCGTCCCCAAAGCCCACGTCGCCTTACACGTCCGCGACCTCGCCCGCAGCGTCGCGTTCTACCGCAAGCTCTTCGCCGCCGAGCCCGTGAAACTGCGCCCCGGCTACGCGAAATTCGATATCGACCGGCCCCCGCTGAACTTCACGCTGAACGAGTCTCCGTCGAACGCCCCGCCCGCGCCCGGCTCGCTCTCGCATCTCGGCATTCAGGTCCCCTCCACCGGGCAAGTACTCGAGATCCGCGACCGCTGGAGCAGGGCAGGGCTCGACACGCGCGACGAAATGCACACGGAATGCTGTTTCGCTTTGCAGGACAAGGCCTGGGCCCGCGATCCCGACGGCAACGAGTGGGAAGCCTTCACCGTTCTGGAGGACAATCTGCCGGAAAAGGCGCCGTCCTCCGTCTCCTGCTGCGCTCCGGAATGTTGCGCTCCCCCGAAATAGCGGATTGCCTCGATGGATCGCCGCTACAACGTCCTCTTCCTATGCACCGGGAACTCGGCTCGCTCCATCATGGCCGAGGCCATTCTCAACTACAAAGGCGCGCCCAACTTCAAAGCCTATAGCGCCGGTAGTCATCCGGCCGGCTCTGTGCGGCCCGAGGCCCTGAAGCTGATCGAACAAGCTCGCTTACCTTTAAGCGGGTTGCGCAGCAAGGATTGGGACGAATTCGCAAAACCTGGCGCGCCCCAGCTGGATTTCGTCTTCACTGTTTGCGACAACGCTGCGAAAGAAATCTGCCCCGTATGGCCCGGGCAACCCCCCGGTGGAATAATTGCGGCCCACTGGAGCGTTCCCGATCCCGCCGCCGTAGACGGCTCGCAAGACAAAATCGAAAAGGCATTCCGTGACGCTTTTATGATTCTTGATCGCAGGATCGGTTTGTTTCTTTGCCTGCCTCTGTCGAGTCTCGACAAGCTCGCGATTCAGAAAAACATCGACGACATAGGAAGGCAGCGATGAGTGCGGACGCCAGTTACCCTCTTAAAGCGAATGTGTGTTCACCTCTAAGCAGAAAGCGCTTAGGTTTTCTCGACCGTTATCTGACGCTCTGGATTTTTCTTGCCATGGTCATTGGCGTCGCTCTTGGACACTACGTACCCGGCACGACGGCCTTCATTGAAAAGTTTCAATCGGGAACAACGAATCTCCCCATCGCTCTCGGATTGATTTTGATGATGTACCCGCCTCTCGCAAAGGTCCAATACGAGCGGCTTGGCGAAGTCTTCCGCAATCGCAAAGTGCTGGGCTTCTCTTTGCTCCAGAACTGGGTGATCGGGCCGATCCTGATGTTCCTACTTGCGATCACTTTCTTGCGCGGATATCCCGAATACATGACCGGACTCATCATGATTGGCCTCGCTCGTTGCATTGCCATGGTGATTGTCTGGAACGAACTGGCAAATGGCGACCACGACTACGCGGCGGGCCTGGTGGCTTTCAACAGCGTTTTCCAGGTTCTCTTCTATAGCGTCTATTGCTGGATATTTATTACCGTTCTGCCTCCAGTCTTGGGGCTAAAGGGAAGCGTTGTCGAGGTAACCATCGGCCAGATTGCCCAAAGTGTCTTCCTATATCTCGGTATTCCATTTCTCGCCGGGATGTTCACTCGTTTCGTTCTCTTGAAGGCTAAGGGCCGCGAGTGGTACGGCACGCGTTTCATTCCATTTATAAGCCCGCTTACACTGGCGGCGCTCTTATTCACGATTGTGGTGATGTTCAGTCTCAAAGGGAACCTCATCGTGCAGCTTCCGCTGGATGTGCTTCGAATTGCGCTTCCCTTGCTGATTTATTTCGTGGTGATGTTCTTTGTCAGCTTCTGGATGGGGCGCAAGGTCGGCGCCGATTACAGCAAGACCACGACTCTCGCGTTTACAGCCGCCAGCAATAACTTTGAGCTGGCCATTGCCGTTGCGGTCGCTGTATTCGGAGTGAATTCGGGAGCGGCTTTTGCCGCCGTGATAGGGCCTCTCGTCGAGGTTCCCGTGATGATTGCGCTCGTGAACGTGGCGCTCCGTTTGCAGCGGCGCTACTTCGCCCACGATGCCGGCGCAATCCTGCGCCAGCCTGCCTGACCGGGTTGCGTGCTTGCAACCGTCTTGTCGTGCGCGCCGAACGTCCCGCCACTGCGGGAGCTTCCGGCGCCTGAAGAAGTCGCGCTCTCAGTCGCTATTGCATGAATTGACGCACTTGCAGGCGTCCGGCCGGCAGTACGTCTTGCACTTCTCGCCGGCATCCTGATTATGGGGATCGCAATCCTGCTGCGCCCGTTCGCATTCGCATTTGTGCGGATTGTCGGAGACGTTGTCGCAGCTGGCCGGCTGGCCCGAATGGTCTTGGGGCAGCAAGAGTGGCATGGATAAGAGTGCAACCAGCAGCAGGATTCTCATCTTTACATTCCCCCTTCATTTATGGGCTCAAGGCATCGTGGTCGACGCGATTCCTTTCCGCTTCGCTAGAAAAACGCTGCGGCGCAATGCGCCGGGCTCGGAGGGTGCGATCGCGCCGCAGGGTATATATCGCAACACGATACAGTGCAAAGCGGATACGTCGCCGCCGGAAGGGGCCGGAAGCTTTCAGCCAGCCTGCCGGACGGCAGGCTCTCGCCGCGTAGCCTGGAGAATCGCCGCTACGCGGATTTCGTCGCCGCCGGCGCGATCGGCAGCTCCACCTCAACCACCATCCCAGGCCGCGCGTCGTACATCTTGAAGACGCCGCCCAGCCCGTGTACGCGTTCCCGCATTCCGCTGATGCCCACGCCGGCCCGTTCGCTCGCTCGTTCCGCGCCTGCCTTTTCCGCCGTGGCTTTGTCGCCGTAATCGCGGATCTTCACGCGCACCGTTCCGCCCTCGCGCTCGAGTTCGATCTCCGCCACCTTGCTGCTGGAGTGCCGGTAGATGTTGGTCAAGGACTCCTGCACCACGCGAAAGATCGCCGCCTCCATCTCGAAGGGCAGCCGCTGCAGCTCCTCGGGCAGTTTCGCCTTCACTTGGATGCCCGTGCGCTGGCTCACGCCCTCGATGTAGTAACGCACCGCCGTCAAGAGGCCCATGTCTTCCGCGAACGGCGGATGCAGCAGATAGGAAAGGCTGCGCACCTGTTGCAGCGCGCGGTCCACGGCTCCCACCGCCTCCTTGACGAACCCTGACCATTGCGCGTCCGCGAAGGAATGTTCGGGAATGCGCTTTAGGTAAAGTTTCGCCGCGGTAAGCTCCTGGCCCAGGCTGTCGTGTATCTCTCGTCCGATGCGCCGGCGCTCTTCGTCTTGCAGCCGCGCCATCTCAATCTCGGCGCCCGCCAGCGCGCCCACCGTGGAGATCAGCGTCATCTCGCGCTTGTTGTAGTTGTGCGGCTTGCGGTTTTGCAGATTGATGACGCCCACCAGCCGCCCGCGGCACATGATCGGCACCGAAAGGAACGACTCGAAGTGGTCTTCCGGCAGGTCGTTGAAGAATTTGAATCGCGGGTCCTTCATGGCGTTCAGCGCCACGGCCACCGGCTCGCGGTGCTCGGCCACCCAGCCGGTGATGCCTTCGCCGATCTTCAGCTTCAGCCGGTCGATGATCTCGGGATGCGGATTCTTCGAGGCCCGCAGCACCAGTTCGTCTTTCTCCAGCACGTAGACGAAGCAGGAGTCGCATTGCACCACCGCCGCCGCGAAGCGCATCACTTCGCGCAGCACCTCGTGCAGCGGAGGCGCCAGCGACATGCGCGAGGCAATCTCGTGCAGGAAATCGATGTCCAGATCGCCGTCCATCCACGAATTAGGGCCCGGTTTTCGCATCACTCGAAGGTCGTTGCTCCTTGCCGTCGCCGCAGCCCGCCCCGCGGGAGGACTCTGCGGGCGCTGCCCGCCGCGCTCGCCCATCGTTCGCGCCTGGCGTGAATGGTGGTTGTTCTCGATCTGGTTCGTGTAGCTAATCCTGCGCTGAGCCATTCCCAAAAGTAAAGCGCCCTCTCCCCAATGTCCAACTCGTAATTTGAATCGAGGTCATTCAAGTTTGCCGCCACACCTCTCGCCCGTTCATGCATCGCCTCTCGCGCCCTCCGCCGGCGTATCATTCCGAGGACCGCCCGCCTTGTGCCCCGCCCCGACGGTGTCATCCCGAGAAGCGCATTTGCCTTGCGCGACGAGGGATCTGGCTTTTACGGCTGCGTGCGCGCCACATGCCTGTTGTTATTCCGCGCGCGCCCCTGGTTCTCCGTTGTCATTCCGAGGAGCGGTCGCGCTTTTTGCGGCGAAGAGGAATCTGCTTTTGCATTGTCACCACCCCGCGTGCGATCTTATTTCGAAACGCCTCGGATGGTGCTATCGTCTACAGGCTCACAGGCATTAATCAGGAGGAGGAAAAGGAATGCGTAGAGTTGCGTTTACGTTGTTCGCGATAGCCGTTGGAGGCGCCCTGGGCTTCTTCATCGCCTTGCGGACGATCACCGTTCGTGGCGCGGCCAAACCCGGCACCGGCGCCATAGCCATTCCGGGGCAGGTTGGCGGTCAAGATATGTTCGGCGCCTATGACGTCGTCAAGGGCTGGCCGAAAGACATCAGCACGCTGCCCGGCAACGAGAAGTGGACCTATGGCGCGGGGCAGGGCATCTTTGCCGAAAGCCCCAATCGCGTCTATATGCTTTTCCGCGGTGAACTCCCCAACATCAAGGCCCCCAAGGCAACGCTGCTTCCGGAGTTGGGCCCCAGCATCTCTTTCCCCATCGGCCGCCTGCCTTGGCGTGACGCCACGGCTGCCGCCATGCCCGGCGGCGGCGGCACTGGACAGGATCCCGAGGATGGCCCGCGGCTCTGGCGCGGCGCGGAACCGCCTTACCGCGAAATCGGCGTGGACGCCAATTGGGCCAATTGCTTCAACGTGGTCGATGAGAACGGCAACATTGTGGAGACCTGGAGCCAGTGGGACAAAATCTTCAAGCGCCCGCACGCCGTCTACGTCAATCCCTACGATCCCGATAAGAATGTGTGGGTCGTGGACGACCACATGCACGCGGTCTACAAGTTTTCTCACGATGGCAAGCAGCTCCTGCAAACCATCGGCACGCCCACCGTCAAAGGCGCCGATGGCACGCACTTCAACCGTCCCACTTATATCGTCTGGCTGCCGGACAGCACCTTCTATGTCGCCGACGGCTACAACGGCACCCGCGTCGCCAAGTTCGATAAGAACGGCAAGTTCCTCCTGGACTGGGGCATGAAGGGCTCCAATGGAAACGACACCCGGCCGGGCTATTTCAATAACGTCCACGGCATCGCCATCGACGCGCAGACGAAACACATCTTCGTCAACGACCGCGGCAACCACCGCATTCAGGTCTTCGACGAAAACGGCAAATACCTCTATGAATGGCATGTCGGCGACAACCCGTCCGACGTCCATTTGATCTACATCGGCGCGGACCGCACTCTCTGGGCCTTCGACCGCGGCACCTCCAAGATGCTGAAGTACGACCTGCAAGGCCACTTGCTCTATACCTGGGGCACCTGGGGCGATTTCCCCGGCGGCTTCTGGGGCGTGCATGGCTTCAGCGTCGATCAGCAAGGCAACTTCTACGTCGCCGAAGTCGATAACGGCCGCGCCCAGAAGTTCACGCCGCGCGCCGGCGCCAATCCGGAGTTTCTGGTCAGCAAACCCGTCTATTCAGCTTGGAAATAACGGGCTCAACGCCCGTTATTTCCAACTGGTAGCCCAGGGCGCGGCGCTTTCCGCCGGCCCTGGGGCTCTTGCCCCGCGTCTGCCGCTCCGCGCTCGCTCGGCGCCCGTTGTCATTCCGAGGTCGCCGCTGGCGACCGAGGAATCTGCTTGTGCTTTTCGGCTGCCCCCCGCCATCTCCCGCAATGAATTTTCATCTCTCCGCAACAGGAACTCCGGTAGAATCCTCGCTTTCATTTAGCTGCGTGCCTTTGTGAAAAGCGCCAGCCATCGAAGCACAAGAGGATAGGCAACATGACCAAGCGCCGATCGCACAAGCCCAAACCCAGCGCCAGAAGGCGAACCAGGCGCGCCCGATTCCTCCAGAAACCCAGCTGCACGACTTGCATCAAGGCGCGCAAGTTCATGGAGCGGCGCGGCTTTCAACTCCTATTTCGCGACCTCTGGGAGGAGCCCCTCAGCGTCTCGGAACTCGAAAAGCTGATCGGTCCCCGCGACCATACCGATTTCCTGAATACGCACAGCGGCGTCTATCGCGAGAAAAATTTGGCCCAGAACCCGCCCACCCGCCGCGAAGCCATTCGCCTAATGGCCAAGGAGCCCAGCCTGATCCGCCGGCCCGTGGTCATCGCCGGCGGCCGCGTCGTCCTCGGCTTCGACGAAAAAGGCCTGGCCCACTTCTAGCCCGCTTTCACCCCTCCCGCTGAGCTATGATTTCGGGATGCCCGTATTCAGCATCCGCGAGGCCAAGGCGAAACTATCTACCCTCATCGAGAAATCTTCCGCAGGCGAGGAAGTCATCATCGCCCGTGGCTCTAAACCGGCGGTTCGCCTTGTTCCGTTCGGCGAGGTGAAGGGGAAGCGTCGCCCCCGAGCCCTAAAGGGTAAGCTCGTCGTGGACGCGGAATTTTTCGAGCCGCTTCCAGAAAGCGAACTGTTCCACCGATAATCGGTAATCGGGTGCGCGCTCCTGAATAGCAATTTTAGCTCCGCGCACTTCCCACCAGCGCCCATGTTAGAATTGTCCCGCTCTCTTCCGCGACTATTTGCGCCGAAACGTCAGGTCGCCGCGGCGGCTGGCGTTCGCGCTGTTAAACTTCTTCTTTCGGAGGCACGAGAATGAAAATCACCCCGGGCAAACAGAAGGGCCTGGAGGCAGTTTCCAATCAGCAGGGCGTGATCGGCGCCGCGGCCATGGACCAGCGCGGTTCGCTGAAAAGCGCCATCGCCAAGGAAAAAGGCGTGGACAAAAAAGCCGTCACCGACCAGATGATGGCCGAGTTCAAGGAGGCCGTTACGCGCGTCCTCACGCCGCACGCCAGCGCCATCCTGCTCGATCCCGAGTACGGCCTTTCCGCGGCCAAGGTGCGCTCGCGCAACGCCGGCCTGCTGCTCGCTTATGAAAAGTCCGGCTACGACAATAACCAGCCCGGCCGCCTGCCCGACCTGCTCGACCACTACTCCGTGCGCCGCATCGTCGCCGCCGGAGCCGATTGCGTGAAAATCCTGCTCTACTACACGCCTTTCGATCCCGCTAATATCAACGAAACCAAGCACGCCTGGGTCGAGCGCATCGGCGCCGAGTGCATCGCCTCGGACGTGCCTTTCTTCCTCGAATTCGTCGGCTACGAAGAGGGCGCCGACGAGAAGTCCGCCGACTTCGCTCGCAAGAAGCCCGAAATCGTCGCCCGCAGCATGGAAGAGTTCTCCAAGCCGCAATACGCCGTCGATGTCCTCAAGGTGGAAGTGCCGGTGAACATGGCCTACGTCAAGGGCGCGCGCGCCTCCAAGGGCGAATCCGTCTATTCGCGCGACGAGGCCAAGGAACATTTCCGCCGCGCCGCCGCCATGGCCAAGAAGCCCTTCATCTATCTTTCCGCCGGCGTCAGCAACGACACCTTCAACGAATCGCTCGAACTCGCCGCCGAAGCCGGCACGAACTTCTCCGGCGTCCTCTGCGGACGCGCCACCTGGAAAGACGGCATCCCCGTCTACGCCAAGCAGGGCCTCAAGGCCTTCGAGGAGTGGCTCGGCAAGCAGGGCGTCGCCAATATCAACAACGTGAACCAACGCCTGGCCGCCGCCAAGCCCTGGTTCAGCTTCTACGGCGCCGCCTCCGCCACCGTTTTGCAATAAAGTCAGGTTTGTAGCCCAGGGCGCGCCGATTTGTGGCGGCCCTGGGGCTCTTGCCCCGCGTCTTGCCACTAACCGGGCCACGCCAACACGTTGTCATTCCGAGGGCGACTCCAAGTCGCCCGAGGAATCTGCTTTTCGCCCCTTGGCCAGCGCCTCGCATTTCGATTGGCCCGTGCTCCACGTGAATGCGTGCTTTGTAGCTCAGGTCCCGCCTGCGCCGGTCGCAGGTGGGAGTTCCAATGTTCCGACCAGCTTCAGGCATAATGAGTGGATGACCCCCTCTCGCACCGGCGAACTCTCCGTCCGCACCGAGCGCCGCTCCCAGTTGCTCGACGTCACCGCTGCTGTCGCCAAACTCGTGCACGCCGCCGCCGTGCACTCCGGCATCTGCTGTCTTTACGTCCCGCACACCACCGCCGGCATCATCATCAACGAAAACGCCGATCCCGACGTCGCCGCCGATATCGAGGCGGCGCTCGCGCGCCTCGTTCCACAAGACTCGGGCTATCGGCACGCCGAAGGCAATTCCGACTCCCACATCAAGACCGCGCTCGTGGGCACCTCCGCCACCATCTTCATCTCCGAAGGCAAACTCGAGCTCGGCCGCTGGCAGGGCATCTTCTTCTGCGAATTCGACGGCCCCCGCACCCGCCGCCTCCGCGTCAAAATCGTCCCGGATTAACTCACATCAACCGCTGTCATCCCGAGGCCCGAACGGGTCTCCGGCACGCGCCGCATTTGCGCGTGCTGGGGTGGGGAGGCCGAGGGATCTGCTTTCACAGGCCCCCGGCGATAGCGCGCTTGCTCCTTCAGACCAAATTAGGCGTACAATCCCGGCAGTCGCTTACCTTCCTGAATTGGGGCTCGGCCATGGACTCTTTGCCTGCGCTGACGGGACTCGTCCGCTGCGCTTTTCGCGCCTGAGAGGAGGATTCACACATGCGAAGCTTTGCCTTTATCGGCGTGTTGCTGTTGACCCCGCTCCTCGCCCTCGCGCCGGCTGCCCTCGCGCAGCAAGGCGCCGCCGGTCAAGCCCCCGGACAAGCTGACGCGAATCCTCCGCGGCCCGGATTCGAGGTGCCCCTGGTCACTCCCGGCCCCGGCTGGAAGGCCTGCCCGCACTGCGAGAACGAAGCCTACAAGAAAGAAGACCGCAAGAAGGCCAACGTAGATACGCGCCCCTTCGATGCGCACGACCTATCGGGAATTTGGAGCGGCAATCCCAACGACCTCGAGGTTAATGGCAACCCGCTCGATACGAAATCGGTTCCCGCCTTCACTCCCTACGGCCAAAAGTTGTGGGACACGAACCAGAGCACCACCGCGGAGTGGAATTCGAAAGACCCCGTGAACATGTGCGATCCATGGGCTGGCCGCGCTGGATCGCTTACAACTTCGGCTTTCAGTTCGTCATCTTGCCGGACCGCGTTCTGCAATTCATCGAATGGGGTCACACCTGGCGCGACATTTGGACCGATGGCCGCAAGCTCCCCGAGAATCCCCCGATCCCGCGTTACCTGGGATACGCCGTCGGCCACTGGGAGGGCGACACCTTCGTCGTCGAGTCCAATGGCTACGATGATCGCTCCTGGCTCGCCGGCGGGCAGGCTAACGGCGGCAGGAAGCCCAGCGGCTATCCTCATAGCGACCAGATGCGCGTCGAGGAGCGTTACAAGCGGATCAACTACGGTCTGCTCCAATTCACGCTGACGATCACCGACCCCAAAGTCTATACGGCGCCCTGGACCACCACCGGCCGGATCACGCTGCTTCCCAACGTCGAGCTGGCCGAACATTTCTGCGTTCCGTCGGAGACCATTCAGTTCAATAATGAAAGCACCATACCCTCGCTTTCCAAGCAATGAGGTCGTCCTGGGCTCTTCTGGTGACACTTTAGTGGAGGAGGGAATTATGTCGCGAACTGGGCTCCTGGTTGCTCTTGCTTCCATCGTTCTATCGCTGATATTGTCCGCCCCGGTTCTGGCGCATCACGGCAACGCCGCTTGGTCGGCAAACGAAGTCACCGTAAAGGGCACGCTGGTGGACTATGTTTGGCGAAATCCCCACGTCTTGCTCCTTTGGACCACCAAGGACGATAGCGGCAAGTCCCTGCAGTGGACGGGCGAAGTCGCTTCTCCCGAGGCCATGATGGCCGACGATGGCTGGACCAAGGAGACCTTCAAGACCGGCGACGAACTGCTTTTCGTCATCCGCCCGGCGAAATCCGGCGCGCTCAATAGCGTCATCGATCAGATCAAGCGGCCCGACGGTACGCTGGTGATGCGCTACTCGCGGCAGGCAGGTTCCGGCGCCTACGCCGGCGCATTGAGCAAGGAAGAACAAGAGCGCCGCGACAAAGCCGCCGCCGAAGCCGACAAGTCCAAGAATTGACGCCGATCGCATCGATGTCATCGACCGCATTGCCGTTCATGACTTCCCGGCGTTCGCGCGCAACCGGCGAACGCGCCGCGTTCACGAACGCGTTACACTCGCAGTTCAGCATCGTTAAGCATCGCGCAAAGGAGCGCACATGAAATCTCATCGCAATCTCGCTCTTGGCTTCGCCCCAATCGCAACATGGATCGCGGTCTTCGCCACATTCGCCTTCGCCCCTCGCGCTAACGCCCAAGGCGGCGCGCCCGTCACCATAAAGCAGGTCAAGGACAACGTCTACTTCGTCGACGCGGGTGGCGGCGGCAACGCCGGCTTCATCATCGGCAAGGACGGCGTCATCGTCGTGGATACGACCACAAATTCGGGAAAGCAAATCGTGGACGGCATTGCCAAGCTCACCAATAAGCCCATCACCACCGTGATCCTCTCGCACAGCGACATCGATCACGTCGGTGGCCCTCAAGTCTTTTCCGCAGGGTCTGACCATCATCGCTCACGAAGATTGCAAGAAAGATATGGAAGCCACGGCCAATACCCCGAACCCTTCCCCGCAGGATCACCTGCCCAACAAGACCTTGACCAAGAGCCAGTCCTTCACCATCAACGGAGTTAAGCTCGAAGTCCTGCATTTTGCTCCAGGCCACACCAGCGGCGATCTGCAGGTTTATCTCCCCGACGAGAAGATCGTCTTCACCGGAGACGTCATTGCCACCAGTTGCTGCGGCAATGTCCGCTCGCCGCAAGCCTACACCATGATCAAGAAGCAAAAGGGCGGCTCCTCGGAAGGCTGGGTGAAAACGGTGAAAGGCATTCTCGCGCTCGACGCCGATACTTACATCCCCGGACACGGCGAACCGCAGACCCGATCCGACGTGCAGGAGAGGCTCGCCCGCATCGAGGCCAGGCGCGCTGAGGTCAGGAAGATGGTCGCGCAGGGCAAATCCCTCGATCAGGTCAAGGAAGCTTTGGGTGAAAAAGGTCAGGCCCCCGGCTACGATGTCTCCCAGTTCCCGGACTTCACCACCGTCGTCTACACCGAGTACTCCAAAAAGAAGAGCTGATTACAAGCGATTCGCCGCAGCCTGTAG
>CAVPFR010000004.1:0-54108 GCA_963703785.1 uncultured Acidobacteriota bacterium
TTTACTTACCTGTTCTTCCTAGTTACGTATTGCTCAAATAATTGAGACTTATTTAATAAGGTCTTAGTTTATTAGTATAGTTAAAGCGCGCGATTAAAGGTGAAAACTCACTCTAAGGAAACCCTCGAGTTTGTTTACCACGAGTATACCATTTGATATACTTTTCAATAAGCTAAGAGCCTCTATTAGTGTAGAAAGTGCTCCTTTAGAAAGACATAGATGTTACTGTTATCGCCAAGGCCAATTTTATCATAGCTGGTCTTAATGTCACAAAGATGGTCAACCTAATATACGCACGAATAACTTGCTGCACTTAGTAGGTCTAGGTTAGGCGGTTTGACACTGTCAATTGGGAATCCAAGGGCATGCAGTTCATATATATCGCACTAAAGCGTTCTAGACATAATCTCGCACAATTTTAAGAACATCGTATGGTTCACCTCTGCTATACTAGAGGGAAACACCTTTGTTAAATGCATTTCCGAGAGCAAAAAGTCCTTTGCCGATTGATGAATGAAATAAGTGCGACCTACAGATATAAGTGAAGAAAGAGCCGCATAAGAATTGACAACCATTATAACATTATCGGAATGCCCGATAATCCCGCCGCGATTCCCAGAACGGCCAGCTCCATGCCTTGCCACACTACCAGTTTCACGATATTGCCCTGCTGCGCCCCCAGCGCGATGCGTACTCCCAGATCGTGGGTATTCTGTGTGACCAGATAGGAGATTACGCCGTACACGCCGATTGACGCCAGCACGAGCGCGAATACCGCGAACGCGGCCAGCATGATGGCGGAGAACCGCTGCCGCGCCATGGAATCGTACATCCGGTCGTCCATGGTGCGGATGTCGAAGACGGGAATCGTGGGGTCCACCGCATGGATGGCATTCACGATCGAGCCGGCCGGGGCCGAGGGGTCGCTGCCGTTCGCGCCACCACGTAGGTTGCGCCCGAGCTCGGGAAATAGACCACGATGCGTCCGTCCACGTCGAGCCCGTATTCCTTCACGATGCCAACCACCCCAACGATCGTCATCTTTCCTTGGGATCGAACCAGACTTGTTTGCCGATGGGATTGTCGCGCGGCCAGAATCGCTGCGCGAAGTTCTCGTCGATCAGGACCGAGCGGGGCGGTCTTGCGGATGCATCTTCGGCCGTGGCGAAGCGTCCCTGCCGCAATGGAATCTGCATAGTGCTGAAGTAATCCGGAGTGGCGCTGCGCAGGTCCACCTGCAGTTCCTGGCCCGGCTGCGGCGTAAAGCCTTCGACATTGATGCCGCCCCAACCCACCGCCGAAGTAAACGGCAGCGAACCCACAGCGCCCATCGCGGTTACCGCGGGAACGGCGGCGACACTCTGGATGAGCTGCCGACATCGCGCATCCGAAGCCGGACCGGTAAGCCGCTGCCCGCTGGCTCCCAGGCGCATGGAAATCACATGGTCCGCGCGGAATCCCGGCGAGACGCTTTGCAGCCGGATGAAGCTCCGGATCAGCAGGGTGGCGCCAACCAGCAGCATCAGCGAGAAAGCCAGTTCGGCCACCACCAGCAGGCTGCGCAAGCGGTGGCGCGACGCGCGGAAGCCGCCATCGGCCTGCGTGTTGCGGCCGCCGGCCTTCAGTGTGGTGTTCAGGTCCACCTTCACCGCTCGCAGTGCCGGCGCCAGGCCGAAGACCACCCCCGTGACCAGCGAAACCAGGAAGGTGAATGCCAGCACGCTCCCATCGATGCCGATCGCCTCCAGGCGCGGAATGTTGCCGGGATTCACCGTGCGCACCACGTAGAGGCTCCACTTCGCAATCAACAGGCCGGCCGCCCCGCCCAGCGTCGCCAGCAGGATGCTTTCCGTCAGCAACTGGCGCACCAGCCGCTGCCAGCCCGCGCCCAGAGCGGTCCGGATGGCGACTTCTTTTTGCCGCCGGCTGGCACGCGACAGCAGCAGGTTGGCGACATTGGCGCAGGCGATCAGCAGCACCAGCGCCACCGAACCCAGCAGCACTAGCAAGGCGCCGGCGTACGTCGCCCACCACTTGGTCGAGCAGCGGAACCACGCTGATGGTGAATGTCCGGTCGCGCTTGTCCTTCACGCGGATGCCGGCCGGCGATCACGCCGACGTCAGCTTGCGCCTGCTGTCATGGTGACACCCGGCTTCAGCGCGCGCCATCGAGGTTGTAGTTCTCGTCGCCGCGGCGGTTGACCGCGTCCGGCGCGCAGAGGCAGCGGCAGGAAGACGTCCATCGGCGGATGCTGGCGACGGTCGGCATGATCTCGTCGTTCAGCAGGAACTCCGGCTGGAGAACCCCCGCGACCGTGAACTGATTCTTATCCGTTCCGGCGCCGCCGCCACAACATTCAGGGTGATGCTTTGGCCGACGATGCGCGGGGTCGGAATTGAACAGCGCTTCCAGAAGGCGTAACTGAGAATCGCGCCACCGCCGGCTTGCCCAGGCTTGTCCTCGTCCGGCAGCAGGAAGGCGGCCTAGGAGCGGCTTGCGCGCCTAGCAAATGAAACAGGCTGGAAGAGGTCGCGCAGCCGCCGCCCGCTCGCGGCTGACCCCGCCCGAACAGGTTCCAGTCCGGCCCTGCGAAATGGACATCTCCTCGAAGGAGCGATTCTGCTGTTTGAGATCGATATATTGTCCGGGCGAAGGCCAGTCTTGCGGAATGTCGATACCCGGAGAACGCAGCCACAGGCACCGCCAACCGGTCAGGATCCGGGTACGGCAGCGGCTTTAGCAGCAGCGCGTCCACCACGCTGAAGATGGCGGTGTTCGCCCCGATCCCGATGGCCAGCGACAGCACGATTACGGCTGTCAAACCGGCATTCTTGCGCAGCATCCGGGCCGCGTAACGGAAGTCCTGCAGGAACTGGTGCAAGCTCTGCCTCCTTGTATAGAATCTCAGAGATGGACGCCGGTGCGGCCGGAATGTTAGCTTTTGGCCGACGGCGGCCGCCCTCACTGGTGGGGAGCGAGGCTGCCTATCAGCCGTGCAGAACCTACCCCAGTACGTTACACAAAGTGAACTGGTTGTTTTCGGCGTTACTTTCGGCGCACCCGGCGCATCCAATGCAGCATGAGCTGGTGGATCTGCTATTTCGCCCTCCTGACCGAGGTCTTGCTGCTGCTCGGCCATCTGGAGCGCCGCGAGGTTCGCCTTGGTGAGGAGTGTGGCATGTCGCCAGCGTTCGTAGTTATGCTGTTCCTGGTCGAATATAGGTTCTCTGGGTCTGTTGGTCAGTTGGGAATACCGGCGCGCGCGCAAAGGGCCGGTGTTCTCCATGAAGATGGCGCGCGATCTGGACTCGCACCGGCACCAGGCGCTTACGCGTACAGGATAGCGTCCCACCCGGCGATCCCTGGACCTAAGGCGTGATATCGGTCACCGGAAGGTCCCAGTGGGCCAGCAGGATCTCGAAGCGACGCTGCTCCTCCCGCTGGTAGAGCTGTTGATTCGGCCAGAGCTGCTGGATCAGGTGTTCTTCATCGGGATTCGCCGTGGTCGCCGCGGTTGAATTTTTGAACCGGATCGTGACCCGATAATCCCATCGCCCGTCCTCCGTGGTGTGATTGGCGGGCGTCTCGATTTTCACCGAGATCATGCGGCCGCTCTCGACCGTCTTTTTGAGGAGCGGATAGTGGTTCTTCAGAAAAAGCTGCAGGAATTCCTGCTGATGCCCCCACTGCACCTTGTAGTAATACTCCATGGTGTAGGGTTTGTCCGGCGCCCCCTTGCGGCGGAGCGCCTTGCGCCAGCAGCGTATGCGCAAAAGCGGTAAGGAACAGCGTGAGAAGGATATTCCTCATCGATCCTCCTCTTCCCCGGCGGGGGCGGTCTCCGGCTGCGCCATCGTTTCCAGCAATTCGCGGGCTTCCGCCTCGCGGTCGCGCGGCACCTGTATGCGGGCCCACTTGTGCAGAAATGGGTCCACGCCTTGAATCAGAGTGGCGATCTGGCCCAGAACGAAGAAGGGAATCCCCGCCTCTTCCAGCAAACCTTTCGCCATGTCAAGCTGGATGGCGTCGTTGGTCTCCAGCAGCACCACCAGGTCGAGATTCGGATCGAAATCCGTGGGCGGCTCCGGTGGAGGCGATCCGGCTAACAGCGGAATGTGGCAGTCGGAGCATTCGGTGAAGCCGTCCCGATACTCAATCCTGCATTGAGGACAGTACACAAAGCACCTCCAGCCCAGTGTACCGCCGCGTGGAAGTCGGGGTTCACCGCAGAGACGCAGAGAACGCTGAGGAAACGCGGAGAACTTCAAGGATTGCTGCACAAACGGGAAGCACGGATTTCACCGCCGAGGCGCCGAGACGCCGAGGATATCCCTAAGTCTTCTCTGCGTTTCCTCGGCGTTCTCTGCGTCTCTGCGGTGAACAACTCACTTCTTAGCGGGCGCCGGGCTCACCTTCGCTTTCAGGGCGGCCCACTTCGCTATTAAAGCGGTATAAGCGGCCTCCTGCCGCGTGCAGGCTTGCAGCTCGAGCGCAGTCGGCGGCATCTCCGAGGCCTGAAGGGGCATCACGGCGGCAATCAACTGGCCTGCGATGTTGCTCAGGTTTGGCGGAGCCGCCGGCTCGGCCGCACCGCCTCCACGGCCTCCGCGTCCGCCGCGGCCTCCGCCACCAGCGGCTTCGGCGGCCTCGGCGGGCGCGAGTGTCTCAGCCTGCTGAATCAGCGCGTCATTGGCAGCGGACTGCGCGCGGGCCTTGAGCTTCTCCAACAAAGCGCGAGCGTCTTTGTAGGCGCCGGCGGCGTTCATGGCATGCGTCTCCATCTGCGTGGTCAGGGTGAAGATCTGCAGCACTTCGGGAGTGACCTTGACGCGCGGATCGAGTTTGACGGTAATGGGCTGCGTCAGCGTCTTGCCGTTCACAGTCAGACGCACAGTATACGCGCCGGGGGCGACCCAGGGCGAGTTGACGCCGGGGTAGGTGCGATGCGGGACCGCGCCGTTGCCGCCACCGCCGCCGCCTCCGCCTCCACCGCCCGCGCCGGGGATGGGATCGTAGTGCATATCCCAAGAGAAGCGGTGCATGCCCGCGGTGGTTTTCAGGATCTGCGGCGGCGCCGGCCAGTAAAGCGGCAGGCCGCAATCGGGTGCGCTGGGGGTCTGCTGACAAAGCTTGTTGTATGCCACAGGATCGGTGGCCGGATCGGGATTCCGCACCGGGTCGTTGCTGGAATAAGTGCGGATCACCTTGCCCTGCGCGTTCAGGAATTCCAGCTTGACTTCGCCGGCCGCGACGGGCAGGTAGTAATCGACCATCGCGCCGGGCGGCGGATTTTCGCCGGCCGGCAATTCCGGCGGCCACGGCGTGGGATCGTTGGTGCCGAAGCGAATGCGGATGCCGGTGGCGGGCTTGAACAGATACGCGTCGGACGCGGCGGCGGCATCGGCCGCCTGGCGCAGCGGCGTCACATCGTCCAGAATCCAGAAGCCGCGCCCGTGCGTGCCGGCCACCAGGTCGGAGCACATGCAGGAGGCGTCGTCCTTCACCTGCGATGTCGCGCACCGAGATGGCGGGCATGTCGAGACGGAGCGAATGCCAGTTGTCGCCGTCGTCGAACGACACCCACACCTGAGTGTCGGTGGCGGCATAGAGCAGGCCTTTCTTGCGCGGATCTTCGCGAATGGAGTTGGCCACTGCGCCGCCGCGATGCCGTTGTCGATCTCGGTCCAGGTCTTGCCGCCGTCGTGGGTGCGCCAGAAGTGCGGATTCATGTCGTCCAGGCGCAGCGTGTTGGCGGCAGCGTATGCGGTCTTGGTGTCGAAGTGGCCCGCATCCATATTAAAGATGCGAGTCCAGGGCTTCATCTGCGGCGGCGTCACGTTGCTCCACTTGGCGCCGCCGTCGGTAGTCACCTGGATGAGGCCGTCGCCGGTTCCGGCCCAGAGCACGTTGACGTCGAGCGGCGAGGGCGCGAGCGCGGTCACCGATCCCAGCGCGGAAGGAGTCACCGTGGAGCCGTACTTGCCGGCGTTCGCGGGGACATCCCAGGTCTGGCGTGTCAGGTCGCCGCTGATCGGGGTCCAGCTATGCCCGCCGTTGGTGGTCTTCCAGACGCCGGCAGTGGCATAAAACAGAACGTTCGGATCTTTGGGCGACCAGATGAGCGGCTGCGTGCGCACGGTGCGCGCCGGCGGTCCGGCAGTGGCCGGCGCGCGGCTCCGCGCGCCGCGGCCACCGCGACCGCCGCCGCGGCCCGACATCTGCCTTCTGTGCGGTGAGCCGGTTATAGACGGTCACTTTGCCGCCGTATACCAGATCGGGGTTCTTCGGATCGGGAGCGGCCATCGCCGTATTCTTCGATGCCCACCGGATGCCAGTCGTGGAAGGTGATTTCGCCATCCATGCCGCGGCTCTCCACGCAAGCCGAGCCGGAATCCTGCTGGCCGCCGCACAGGCGATACGGGAACGCATTGTCGGCGGTCACGTGATACATGGCCGCGGTCGGCTGGGTATACCAGTTGCTCCACGATTCGCCGCGATTGGCGGAGACCACGCCGCCCTGGTCGCTCACCAGCAGAATGATATTCGGGTTGTTGGGATTGACCCAGCTCTTCTGGTAATCGTCGCCGCCGGGTGCGCCGCGCACCGCGGACCAGGTCACGCCGCCATCTTCGGTGCGCCAGAAAACGGTCGAGCAGCTATAAACCACGTTTTCGTTCTTGGGGTCCACCGTAATGGTGGGCAGGTCGCCGCCGCCGATGCGGCCCAGCGGCCGCGTGTCGGCGGATGCGCGCCGTCGAGCCCATCTCGAACGCGCGGATCGTCGTGCCAGCGCCCAATGGTCGCCGCCGTCGGTGGTCTTATAGAAGGCGATGCGCCGCCGCCTCCGCCGCCCCGGCCGCCGCGTCCGCCGCGGCGGCGCCGCGCTGCCGGAGCCGCCTGCCGCCACAGTGGCGTAAATGATTTGGGGTTGCTGGGAGCGATCGCCAGGTTGGCTTCGATGATGGCAGGCAGACCGCCGGTCAGCTGCTTCCAGGTGGAACCGCCGTCGGTGGATTTAAAAATGCCGCCACCGGTGCCGCCGAACGCGCCGTTCTCCCAGAATCCCTGCTGCTGCTGCCAGAGCGCGGCATAGACGATGTTGGGATCCTCGGGGTCGATGCGGACGTCGTTGCCGCTGGTGTACTCGTCCTTGAAAAGCACCTTCTCGAAGGTGGCGCCGCCGTCGGTGGAGCGAAAGATGCCGCGCTCCGCATTGGGTCCGTAGGGATGTCCCAGCGCGGCTACAAAGAGCCGGTTCGGATTCCGCGGATCGACGTCGATGTGGGCGATCATCTGCGTATCGCGCAGCCCGAGGTGCGTCCAGGTTTTGCCCGCGTCCGTGGATTTGTACATGCCGTCGCCCGTGGCAAGGTCGGGCCGGATGATTCCCGCGCCGCTACCGACATAGATAATATTGGGATCCGACGGCGCCACCGCAATAGCGCCAATCGAGCCGGTGGTCTGACTGTCGAAGATCGGCGTCCAGGTCGAGCCAAAATCCGTCGAGCGCCACACGCCGCCGTTGTCGAAACCGATATAGAAGACGTTGGGCTGGCTGGCCACGCCGGAAAGCGCCCGCGCGCGTCCGGCGCGGGCGGGACCGATGCGCGCCAGTGCATTTCGGAATAGAGCCTGGTGTCGATCGATTGGGCCAGTCCGGATGGGACCAGCGCAAGCAGCAAAAGACCGGGCAACGTCAAACGGCGGACCCGTACACGCGGAATGGACAAAGTGGCAAAACCTCCTGGATTTAAAGAGTGTATCCGATCCGGGACGCGCCCGTCAGCAAGCGGCCAATGCAATACACTGGTTGGACCGGAGAACTGCCATGCGATACGTTTCGATTGCCCTATTGTTTGCGGGCGTTGCCAGCGCCCAGAGCGTCGACCTTTTGAAGAGCTTGAAGTTTCGTGAGATCGGCCCGGCCAACATGGGCGGGCGCACCGACGATTTCGCAGTGGTGGAAAGCAACACCAACATCGTGTACGCCGCTACGGCTTCGGGCGGCTTGTTCAAAACCGTGAACGGCGGCATCAGTTGGAAGCCTGTGTTCGACGATCAGCCGCTTTCGAGCATTGGCGATGTCACGGTGTCGCAGTCGGAGCCCGACGTGGTCTGGGTCGGGACTGGCGAAGCGAACAACCGGCAGAGTTCGTCATGGGGTAACGGCGTGTACAAGTCGGCCGATGGCGGTCAGACCTGGAAGCACATGGGGTTGCCTGAGACCCGGCACATTGGGCGCATCGCCATCCATCCGTCAAATGCCAACATTGTCTTTGTCGCGGCGCAGGGCAATCTTTGGGGCCCCAGCGAGGAGCGCGGCGTTTTCAAGACGACCGACGGCGGCAAGACCTGGAGCAAGGTTTTGTATATCGACCCGGATACGGGCGTGAACGACCTGGCAATGGATCTGTCGAATCCCGATACGCTGTACGCCTCGGCTTACCAGCGGCGGCGTACGCCGTTCGGCTTCAATGGCGGCGGTCCGGGCAGCGCCATCTATCGCACCACCGATGGCGGCGTCACCTGGAAGAAACTGACGGAGGGACTGCCGAAGACCGAGTTGGGGCGCATCGGGCTGGACGTGTACCGGCGGAATTCGAACATCGTCTATGCCACCGTGGAGAGCGAAGAATCGGGCATTTATCGCAGCGACGACAAAGGTGAGCACTGGGTCAAGATGAGCAACACCAACATGCGCCCCATGTATTTCAGCCAGGTGCGCATCGATCCGAACAACGACCAGCGCATCTGGGAAGCCGGCATGAACATGGCCTACTCGGAGGACGGCGGAAAGACGTTCATCACGAATCGCGTGACCCGCATCCACGTGGATTTCCACGCTATTTGGATCGACCCCGCCAATTCCGACAACATGATTGTGGGCTGCGACGGCGGAATTCATTTCAGCCGCGATGGCGGGCGTTCGTGGGACGCGCGCGAGCAAATCGCCATCGGGCAGTTCTACGAGATCGCCTACGACATGGCGAAGCCGTACAAAGTGTGCGGCGGCTTGCAGGACAACAGCAGTTGGTGCGGCCCCTCCGCCACGACCAACCAGCGCGGCATCACCAACGAGGACTGGTACACGGTGGAAGGCGGCGACGGATTCTACGCCCAGGTGGATCCCGAAGAGCCGTGGATTGTCTATGCGGAATCGCAGGACGGAAATGTTTCGCGGCGCGATCTGCGCACGCACGAAGCGCGCGAGATCCGCCCGCGCGAGGACGATGACAAGATGCCGCGCTACCGTTTCCAATGGAACTCGCCCATGCTGATTTCCAGGCACGATCGGAAGACGCTCTACTACGGTGGCAACTTCGTGTTCAAATCGACCGACCAGGGCGACAACTGGAAGCGCGTTTCGCCCGATCTGACGTCGGGCGTGGATCGCAAGACCCTCAGCATCATGGGCCGCAAGGTGGAAGACCGCAACATGCTGTCGCGCAACGACGGCGTGGAGGCCTTTCCGTGCATCACCACGCTGAGCGAATCGGCGGTGCGCGCGGGCGTGGTGTGGGCGGGCACGGACGACGGCAATGTGTGGGTCACTCGCGACGGCGAAACCTGGAAGAACGTGGTAGCCAACATGCCGGTGCCCAAGGGGACCTACGTGAGCCGCGTATTGTCATCGGCCTTCGACCCGGGGACCGCCTACGTGGCGTTCGACGGGCACCGCTCGGGCGATTTCGACACGCACCTTTTCAAGACCGCGGACTTCGGCCAGACGTGGACGGAGATCACCACCGGCCTGCCGAAGACCAGCGCCCTGCACGTGATCCGCGAGCATCCGCGCAATCGCGACCTGCTGTTTGCGGGCGGCGAGTTCGGGCTCTACATTTCCTTCGACCGCGGCGGCCACTGGCAGGAACTGAAGAACAATCTGCCGCGAGTGCCGGTGGACGATATCCAGATCCATCCGCGCGAGAACGACCTGATTCTGGCGACGCACGGTCGCTCCGTGTGGATCCTGGACAGCATCTCCGCCATCGAGCAAATGAACCCGAAGGTGACGGAGAGCGCCCTGCAGGCGTTCGACGTGCGGCCCGCCACCATGTGGCGCATGGCGCGCAAGCGTGATTTCGATGCGCATGACGTTTTCATTGGCGCCAATCCTCCGGCGGGCGCCATCATCGACTTCTGGAGCAAGGCCAAACCCGACCCGAAGGACGTGAAGATCGTCATTCTGAACGCCGCGGGCAAACCGGTCGCGTCGGTGAAACCTACGGCGGTGGAGGCGGGTGTGAATCGCGTGGTGTGGAACATGCGGACGGACCGGCCGGTGCCGCCCACTCCGCAGGAATTGGACATGGCGGCGCGCTTCGCCGCGGCCGGTGGCGAGCCTCCGCAATTCAGCGGCCCCATGGTGGACCCTGGCGAGTATACGGTCGAGATCTCGATTGGCGCGGAGAGGGTGTCGAAGAAGTTCCATGTGGAGGAGGATCCGCGTATTACCTGGTTCTCGGCCGCCGACCGCGCCAAGCGCCGCGCCGCCATCGACGAGCTGGTGGAGATGACCAAACAGGCCGATACGCTGCGCAAGAAATTCGCCGCCGCCGATTCCGGGCTGACTTCGTTGGAAGCCGCGTGGAAAAAGCCCGATGCTCCGAAACTTCCGGACGATGTGAAGAAACAGGCGGACGCGCTCAAGAAGACGCTGGACGATCTGCGGCCGATGTTCGCAATGCGCAATTTCTTCCAGCCGCCATCGCCCGAGGAACGCAAGGCGGAGCTGTTGCAGCCCGAGCCCGATTTCGTGCTGCCGCCGGTAATGCAGCGCGTATCTTCCGGGATTTCCGGGCTGGAAGCGTTTTCGGCGCCGCCGAGCAAGGCGCAACTGGAGCAGATCGCGCTGGTGAAGTCGGCGCTCGCCGAGGCAGGGAAGAAGGTGGATGCGATGCGCGACCAGGTCACCAGGTTCAACGACGCGCTGAATGCCGCCAAGGTGCCGTTCGTGGTGGTGCCGTAACGCGCTTCACCCCAATTCCGCCAGCCTGCCTTCGAGATATTCGCGCTCGACTGCGTTGGTGACCAGTTCCAGCGCGCGCTGGTAGGCATCCCGGGCTTCGTCCCTTCGATTCAGCCGGCGCAGCAGGTCGGCGCGCGCGGCGTGGAAAAGGTAGTAACGCTCGAGTCCGCGCAGCTCGTCGATGCGCCGCAGTCCTTCCACGAATCCGGAACTCATGGCGATAGCGACGGAGTGATTCAGCGCCACTACCGGCGAGGGATATAGTTCGCTCAATCGCTGATAGAGAGCTGCGATCTGCGCCCAATCCGTGGACTGGGCGGTCTCCGCCTGGGTGTGAAGCGCCGCGATGGCGCTCTGCAATTGGTACGGGCCCAGCGGCCCGCGCCGCAGCGCCGCATCGACCAGGGCGACGCCTTCCACGATCTCATCGCGGTGCCACACCGCCGGTCCTGATCTTCCAGCGTCACCAGCCGGCCGTCTCGCATGCGCGCGTCGCGGCGCGAGTGATGGAGCAGCATCAGTGCCAGCAAACCGAACGATTCCGCTTCGCCGGGAAGCAGTTCGCACAGCACACGCGCGAGCCGAATGGCCTCGGCGCACAGATCGGCGCGCAGCAGGCGGTCGCCCGATGCCGCGCTGTAGCCTTCGTTGAAGATCAGATAGATCACCGTCCGCACCGATTCCAGGCGTTCCGGCAACTGCGCGGGCGGTGGAACTTCGTACGGAATCCGGGCTTCCTGAATTTTGCGCTTGGCGCGCACCAGCCTTTGCGCCATGGTTGGCTCGGGGGTGAGGAAGGCTTTCGCGATCTCGGTGGTGGTCAGCCCGCCGAGCGTTCGCAGCGTCAGCGCAACCTGGGCCTCCGAACCGATGGCCGGGTGGCAGCAGGTGAAGATGAGGCGCAATCGATCGTCGGGCAGGTGCATGGATTCCTCCTCGAACAGCGCCGGATCGGGGAGTGTGAGGCCGGGCGATTCGTAGGTGAGCGAGTCCTGCTTTTCGCGGCGAGTCCGCTCGCGGCGGCTGAGATCGATCAACCTGCGGTGAGCCGTGGCCGTAATCCAAGCCGGCGGGTTTTGCGGGATGCCGGTCTCGGGCCAGGAGGCGAGCGCGGCGGCGAAAGCTTCCTGCATCGCCTCCTCGGCGGAGTCGAACGAACCGGAGATGCGGATCAGCGTCGCGAGAATCCGCCCGGACTGCTCGCGAAACACCGATTCCGCTATGCGCCGGGCGTCCATGCCGATCCCGGTCACGCCGGCTTGGGGATCTCCACGATGGGGCGGATCTCGACGCGGCCCGAGTTTCCCTTGCAGGCAGTTGGGATCTTCGCGGCCAACCGATGGCTTCATCGAGATCCTTGCACTCGATGATGTCGTAGCCGGCGAGTTGCTCTTTGGTCTCGGCAAACGGCCCGTCGGTGATCAGCGTCTTCCCATCCTCCGTGCGAACGGTAGTAGCCGTGCTGGTGGGCTTGAGCGGATCGAGGCCGCGCAGCACTCCCTTCGCCGCGGTCTCGGCAATCACTGCGCGGTGGCCCTCCATCAGGCCGCGGGTCGCGATGTCGTTGGGCGAAAGCCCCTCGGGAGTCTCTTGTGAATAGATCAGGAACATATAGCGCATGAAATTTCCTCCGGCAGGCTACCGCGGGAAGTGCGGGTCCGCCTTCACTTCGAGAATCTGTCCGGTGTGCCGCAGGCTGTGGGCCGCTGCCGCCAGGACCCACTCATAGCCGTCTAGCGGCCCGAGGGCCGGATGCAGGATCGTGTGCCGGCGCAACTCCGCCGTATCGTGCAGCGAATCGGCCACATGGCGGCGTGTCGCGACGAAGAGTTCGAGCGCCTCGCCCGGCGTCCAACGGCCGGTGGGCTGAGCTCCCGATGGCGCGGTATACCGGGGGGATCGGTTCGGGGACTCTGGCCAGGATCATGTCGTCCACCTCGGCGGCGTTGAAACCGGCTGCTGGAGGCGGCGCCTGTGGCATCCTGTCGAGGACACTCTTGGCAAAACCTTCGACCAGCGCCAGGTGCTCCACAATCTCGGCGACGGACCACCGGTCGGGCGCGGGTTTGAAATTCCACTGGGCCTCGGACAAGCCTTTTACAGCGGAGATCACACCGTCGCGGGTTTCATTCAGGTAATGGAAAGCCTTCGGCTCCTGGGCGAACGCAGTGGCGGCCAGCATCACGGCCAGGATAACGTATGGGACGTAATGTGTCATGGGGTTTTTCTCCTTCACGAGAACGACGGGTCAGAATCGGCAAATCGACAAGGCCGGGAAAGAAATTCACGGATTCGTAAACGGTAGGTATATGCAACTGGCAGCTGTGGCGGGGACCGGCGGTTATGCGATAATCTTACTGGAGTCTTACTCATGGAGACCACACGGCTTTCGACCAAGGGACAGGTTGTCCTGCCCAAAACGATTCGCACTGCCCGGGCATGGGGGCCCGGGACGGAATTCACCGTCGAAGAAACCCAAGACGGGATTCTGCTGCGACCGGCCAGGCGTCTTCCCGTGACCACGCTTGATGACGTGGTCGGCTGTTTGAAATACAAGGGCAAGCCGAAATCGCTATCGACCGCGCAGATCAATGCAGCCATTGGGCGCGAAGTGAAGCGGCGTCATGACCTCGGTCGATACTAACGTATTGGTCCGGTTGCTCATAACGGACGATCCGGAACAGACAGCCGCTGCCCGGTCTTTACTTTCGAGCGGACCCATCTGGATCGCGAAGACTGTGTTGCTGGAAACCTACTGGGTCCTCCGCAGAATGTACAAACTCGAGGATGACGTGATTCGCGATGCCTTTACAAAGTTGCTCGGCGTGCCAAATGTGCAAACCGAGGAACACAGTTGCGTGATATCGGCTCTCGCGCTGATGACCCACGGCATCGAATTCCCCGATGCCATGCACTTCTGCAGCAGTCCGCCCGGCGCGACCTTCGTGTCCTTCGACCGTTCCTTCGTTCGGCGCGCCC
Organism: uncultured Acidobacteriota bacterium; assembly: GCA_963703785.1. Taxonomy (GTDB): domain Bacteria; phylum Acidobacteriota; class Terriglobia; order Acidiferrales; family UBA7541; genus Palsa-189. The sequence goes on from CAVPFR010000004.1 coordinate 13,950, forward strand.
GGCGCGCCGGGCATCGGAGTGTGGCGTTGTGCGGCGAGTAGCCGTATCCTGATGGAGTGATGCGCAATCGTTCTGTTCCCTCCGACACTGTGCTGCCGCACATCGCGTATCGGAACATCACAGGCGCCTTAGCCTGGCTGACTGCCACCTTCGGCTTCACCGAGCATTACCGCTACGGCGAGCCGGTCTCCGGCGCTCAAATGATTCTCGGCGGCGCCTGCATCATGTTGAAAGCTGCCCGGCCGGATTTCCGGAGTCCCGCCGAGACCGGCTGGCAAACTCAATCCCTGACGGTATTCGTCGACGACGTGGACGCCCACTTCGCGAGAGCGAAATCGGCCGGCGCCAGGATCGTCGAAGAGCTTCACGAGACGTGCTACGGCGAACGCCAGTACGGCGTCGAAGACCTGGAAGGCCACCACTGGCTGTTTTCGCGGCATGCTCACGACGTGAGCCCCGACGAATGGGGCGCGACCGTCACACCCCAGGGATGAGACGGCCGCGGGTGCGCTCCGAAAATGCGGCAGGTTAAGGATTGGACCGAACGCCAGGAATGGTACGATTCGGACCTATTTCCGGCCCACTAAGAGAACCACCACGATTAGTACGGCGTCCACCGCATATCTCGCCAGATCGGTGGGATGGACCAGTCCGATCACAAAGGGATCCCGCAGGATCATATCTCCACCCACCTTCCCCAATATTCCGGCGCCGAGATAGATGGTTGCCGGGTAGCGGTTCATGAGATCGGCCAGCAGGTTACTCGAAAACACCACGAAGGGAATGCTCACGCACAGTCCGAAAAGAATAAGCAGGAAGTTACCGTTGGACGCGCCGGCAATCGCCAGAATGTTGTCGGTGGACATGGTCAGATCGGCGAATACTACATACCAGATGGCTTGCAGCAGGCGCTGCGAGGCGGGCGCCGCGTCGGGCGGATCGCTGGCGTCGCGCAGCACTTTGATAGCGATCCACAAGATGAAGAGCCCGCCGGCGAGTTGCAGGTACGGAATCTGCAGCAGCCGCGCCGCCAGATAGGTCAACGCCACGCGCAGCAGTACCGCGACCGCCGCGCCGCACGTGGTGCCGATGCGGCGCTCGCGCGGGGGCAGGGCGCGCACGGCCACGGCGATCACCAGCGCATTGTCGCCGGCCAGCAGCAGATCGATCAGGACAATCTGCACAACACTGGCGAGGAAACGGCCGATGTTCATCGTGCGATCCAGGCTCGTGTTCGCCGGAAATAGCGCTGGGCCACACCTACATCTTTCAGGATTTGCGCCTTGAGCGCTTCGGGAGTTTCGAATTTGTGCTCGGCGCGGACCCGCCACAGAAATTCCACGCGGATGGAGCGAGGGGTGGCGCCTTCGAGCGGTTCCAGCAGGAACGTCTCGATGGACAGCTCTTCGCTCTCTCCGAACGTCGGCCGGTAGCCGACATTGGTGATGGAGTTCCACTCGCGCCCATCGCCCAGGTCGCGCGTTCGCGTGACATATACGCCGCGCGCGGGAATCAGCTCGGCTTTGGTGGCGAGATTGAGAGTCGGCACCGTCTGTTTGGAGCCGACGCCGCGGCCGCTCACCACTTCACCTTCCACGCCGTAAGGATGCCCCAGCAGCCGGGCGGCCAGTGAAACGCGTCCGGCGAGAATGAGATTGCGGATGCCGCTGCTGCTGACCACGCGGCCGCGGCAGGTGCGTCTGTGGCAATCCCCAATTCCTGCGCCACGATCTGCGCCAGAATCGTCAGCGAGCCTTGGCCCGTCTCCACGGTGCCCGTGAGCAGGGTCGCGGTGCCGTCTTCATTCACCTTCACCACCGCTGCGCTCGGATTTGCCGCTACCGTAAACCCGATGGGGTACCACATTGTGGCCATGCCGCGTCCGCGCCGCTTCATGCCTTTGCTCCGGTCCCGTTGCCGTTATCCCATTCCGTTCCATCCGAACATCTTTTGCCGCGCGCAAGATCGACTCCTTCGCCACCACGCTATGCAGCTTCTGCCCCGTGGGGCTGATCGAGCCCTCCTCGAAAGGCGTTGAGCAGGCGAATATCGATGGGATCGATCCCCAGGGCGTGGGCGATATCGTCCATGTGCGATTCGTAGGCGAAGCAGACTTGCGGCGCCCCGAAGCCCTCGCATCGCCCCCGGTCATGGTCTTGTTGGTGTAGACCACAAACGCTTCCGCCTCCAGGTTCTCGATGTTGTAGGGCCCGGCGGAAAGGATGCAGGCCTTCCCCAGCGTCGTCTCGCTCCAGGAGCAGTACGCGCCCCCATCGAGTATCAAGCGAATCTTGCGCGCCCAGGATCTTGCCCTGCTTGGTCACCCCCGGTCTTGTACTCCATGATCAGCGGATGTCGCGTGGTGGAGGCGATAGAACTCTTCGGGCCGTGTGAAGGTGCACTTCACCGGACGGCCCGGTCTTCTTCGAGAGCAGCGCTAGCGCGGGTTCCGTAGTGATCTCGTTCTTTCCCCCGAAATTTCCGCCCACCACCGTGGCCACGATGCGGACCCGGCTCATGGGGATACCCAGCGTCCGCCCCACGTCGGCCCGGCCCAGAGTAATGCGTCCCAGGGTGGAATGGATTGTTACCCGCCCATTCGCGTCCCACTGCGCGATGGTCGAGTGCGGCTCGAGCGGCACGTGCTCCACCATCTGCGTGCGGAAGGTGGCCTTCAAAAATGCGATCGGACTCCCGGAACGCCTTTTCGACGTCGCCCTTCTTGATGATCTTGTGCCCGTAGATCTGGCGCTCGGCGCGTGCACGCCCGGCGTTTCCAGCTGCAGCGATTCCAGCGGATCCAGCACCGGCTTCAGCACTTCATATTCGACTTGATTGTCCAGGGCCTCGGTGGCGATCTGCTCCGTCTCCGCCGCCACCGCCGCCACGCCGTCGCCCGCGTGAAACACGCGCGTATAGGCCAGCACCGGCTGGTCCTTCAGCGAAGGCCCGAACGAATTGCAAGGAATATCGCGGCCGGTGATAATCGCCACCACGCCCGGCATGGCCTCGGCTTCTTTCGTATCGATGCTCTTGATGATCGCGGAAGCCACGCCCGCCCGCTTGATCTTGGCGAAGAGCATGTTGGGGAAATACATGTCGTCGATGTATTTCGTTTGTCCCAGCCCGTGCAGGCGTCCGTCGGCGCGCGATGCCCGCTGGCCCACGGCCGGAGTCTGCTGGCGTCCTTCTGGCACCACCACGTCGACGGGAAACGTAACCAGCGGCGCCGGCGCCGGCGCCCGCAGAATATCCGGTCTCTCCAATATATTGGGCTTATCGGCTACTTTTGAACGCTCGTCTGCCATGTTCGGGCTCCTTTATCTCGTGGGTTACGGTCGCCTTGGCTTTTTCACTTCACCGCCGGTACTTCTTCGCCGCGCAGGATGCATGCGGCGCCTTTAATCGCTTCGATCATCTTGGTGTATCCGGTGCACCGGCACAGATTGCCGCCCAGCGCGTCGCGAATCTCTTGCGTGGATGGATCGGAATTTTCGTCCAGCAGCGCCTTGGCCGACATGATCACTCCCGGCCCGCAGAATCCGCACTGCAGCGAACCAAAGTGCTCGAACAATTTCTGAATTGGATGCAGGTGCTCCGCGTTGGCCAGTCCTTCGATGGTCAGCACGTCGCGTCCGTCCACTTGGCCCGCCAGCATCAGGCAGGAGTTTACAGGTTGGCCGTCCACGATCACCGTGCACGCGCCGCAGTCGCCCACGTCGCAGCCCAGTTTCGCGCCCGGTCAGGTCAAACTGCTCGCGCAGCATGCGCAGTAGCGTCATCTCTGGAGGAACGGTCGCGCTCCGTGTCTTGCCGTTCACCTTAAGCGTTACGCTTACCATTCGATCCCTCCAGTCGCTTCTTCTGCGCCAGTTCGTAGGCGCCTTCCACGCATCGCTTGGTGAGCACTGCGACGAGGTTCTTTCGATACTCCGCGGAAGCGCGAAAATCGCTGATCGGCCTCGCGTCGTTCTACGGCGATGCGGCCCGCTTCCGCCATGGCCTCCGGCGTGATCGTGCGGCCTTCGAGATAGGCCTCCGCTTGCGTCGCGCGGATCACTTTCGGCGCCACCGTCCCAGCGCGATTCGCGCCGCCACAAACACATTCTTCTCCCAATCCACCCAGAAGCTCACCGCCGCGTTCACTAGGGCCAGCGCCTGTCCCTTGCGCAGCCCGAACTTATAGAAATGCGTGGGCTTCCCCAGGTTCGCTTTGGGAATGATGATCTCCGCGAGCAGTTCATCCGGCTTGAGAATCGTCTTCCGCGGACCCAGAAAAAATTCGCTCAGTGGCACCTGCCGCCGTCCGCCCCAGCCTGCGATCGTGACGATCGCCTCCAGCGCCATCAGCGTCGGCCCGCTATCCATCGACGGCACCGCCGTGACCAGATTCCCTCCGAGCGTGCCGCGATTCCGCGTCTGCACCGCGCCGATCGTGTGCGCCGCATGCACGAGCGCCGGAAACATTTGTTGAATCAGCGGCGAGCGCATGATTTGCGTGTGGGTCACCAGCGACCCGATCACCAGCCCTTGCTCGGTCAGCGTGATGTTTTTCAGGTCGTCGACCCGGGATATGTCCACCACCACATCCGGCCCATGCGGCGAAAACTTCCAATCCGCCAAAAGATCGGTGCCACCGGCTATGATTTTCAGTTTGGAATTGGCGGCGTGCTCGGCAAGGAGGGCCACCGCGTCGTTGGTATCTTTCGCCGCGTAGAAATCGAATGCCTTCATGTATGTCCTTCTCCCTGCGCCGGTTGCGGACCTTCCGCACGCAAAGCCCGGCTTCTCTGCGCGTTGCAGGTCGAACAGCGGTATCGCTAAAATATCATTTTCCCGCCCGAGCCGCAATAGGCCCGCAGACTGTAAACTTTAAGCCGTGGCCGCCGCCGCGTTGACCTGAACGCTGGTGGAAGACTAGACTGTGCCGTTCCTTCCGTCGGGCCAAGGATTCTCGTCGAGATCACGAATTCGAGTTATGAATACGGAGGTTTTATGCGCAGCTTCTTGGTGACAGCTGTTGTTTTGGCAGGCCTGGCATTGCCGGCAATTGCACAGGACGCCGAGGTCGGCAAGGAATACAACATCACCATCCAGACCGAGCAGACCAACCAATATACCGGCGCCTATGGCGAGGCGAAGGTCGGTTCCATCGCGTTCGACGTGCCTAACGCCAAAAAGGACGAGAAGTATCACGTCAAAGTCACGGACATAAAAAGTAACCAATATACAGGAAACAAGCAGGCCTCCTGCGAGTTTCAACAGCAGGGCGGCGGAGACCGAAAGGGCACGTGCATCGCGGCGCCGTGAAGCGCGCAGCGCTGCCGCGCGAACACAATACGGCGGCTGGCTGAATCGGCGCCGCTGGTCCGCGTTCCTTGAACCCCGAAAGTCGCTCGTGTATGATGCCTGCATCCAACCGAAACCAGTGTGCACGCGCCATGAAGCGCGCGTGCCCGGTGAGCGCAGGCCCAACGCGGCTACGGATTTCAACGAAGTTGGCTCGTTCGGTCGTTGCGGCGGCTGGCGTGATCGATATCTGGCGCGAATAATCTACGGAGGCTAAATGCAGACGCCCTGGAAAACGGATAAATGGTTTATCAGCCCCTGGCCTTATCTTCCCGAAGTCACCAAGAAATATAACTTCGCCCCCAAGATCAAAATCCACGATGTCACCTTGCGCGATGGCGAGCAGCAGACCGCCGTCGTCTTCCGCCGCGAGGAAAAAGTCGCCATCGCCAAGCAGCTCGATGCGCTCGGCGTTCACCGCATCGAATCCGGCATGCCCGCCGTCTCCGAACAGGACAAAGCGGCCATTCAGGATATCGCCGCGCTCGGCCTGAAGTCCGAAGTCTTCGCCTTCGCCCGCTGCATCCCCGAAGAGATCAAGGTCGTCAAGGCCTGCGGCTGCACCGGCGTGGTCATTGAAATTCCCGCCAGCGACCACATGATCAAGAATGCCTACGGCTGGACCTTCGATCGGGCCATGAAGTCCTCCATCGACGCCACCCGCGCCGCCAAGGAAGCCGGCCTGTACACCGTCTTTTTCACCATAGACGCCACGCGCACCGAAGTCGATCGCCTCCTCGACATCGTCGAGCGGGTCGCCACCGAGGGCCACATGGACGCCTTCACCCTGGCAGACACCATGGGCGGCTGCACTCCAGACGCCGTGTACCACGTCGTCAAGAAGGTGATCGAGCGCCTCAAGAAGCCCGTGGAGATCCACTGCCATCAGGACTTCGGCCTCGGCGTCGCCAATACGCTGGCCGCGCTGCAAGCTGGAGCCTCCGTCGCGCAGACCACCATCACCGGCCTCGGCGAACGCGCCGGCAACGTGCCCATGGAAGACGTGGTCATGTCTCTGCTCTGCCTGCATGGCCTCGACATCGGCATCCACACCCAGAAGTTCTGCGAGGTCTCCAAGTTCGTCATGGAGAAGGCCAAGGTCACGCAGCCGCCCAACCGGCCCATCGTCGGCGACAAGCTCTACGAAGTCGAATCCGGCATCATCGCCGGCTGGGTGCGCCTGGCGCGCAAGGATAACCCTCTCGAGTACGTGCCTTTCTCCGCCGATCTCGTCGGCCAGAAGCCCGTCAATATCGTGCTGGGCAAAAATAGCGGGCCGCCATCGATCGAGGAGTGGTGCGAAAAGCTGGGCATCAAGGCCAACGAAGAAGAGCGCATGGCCATGCTGCAAGCCGTCAAGGCCAAGTCCTTCGAGAAGAAGGACCTGCTCACCGCGGACGAGTTCAAGGCCATCGCCGACCGCATCGTGCAAAAGAGCGTCGCCCGCGTCTAGGCGCCACGTGCACCTCTGTAGCCCAGGGCGCCCGCCCTTCCTGCGGCGAAAGTCATGAACATCAGGAACTTTCGCCGCTCAACAAAGTTTGGCGGGGCCCTGGGGCCTCTGCACCGCCGTCGTCTCGCTCGCTGTCATCCCGAAGTCGCCGTGACGACTGAGGTCCGGTTTAGGGAGTCCGGGGAGTCCACCGGATTCCAGATACCGGAGGATCTGCTTTACGCTTTATCTCTGTCTGAAATCTCAAATTTCAGATTTGCGATTTCCCTACCTTGCTGCCACAGGCCGTCGCTCCCGCAGCGAAAGCTGCGCTTTCGGCGCGGTCTACTCAGATCACCGGAAGCGCCGGTTAGCAGCTTGTTCTCTCCTTCGTACTTTTCCACAGCCATCACCTTTTTCCACAGGTCCTCCCCACGGATTCGGTTTGACCCTGGGGGAGAGTCCTAACATCCTGTGTATTCCTCTCAACGACGGCAACCTTATTATCAAGATGAAAGAAGACGAAGATGGCAAGCGCAGCCCGAGCTCCCATTGAGCACATCGAACGCCGCCGCAGCGAACGATTCCCCTTTCGGGTGACGCTTATGGTCTGCGGACAATCCATCGAGAGGGGCCCATTCAGGGAAGAGACCGTGGCCCTGTCCATAAACTGTCATGGGGCTCTGCTGGCCTTATCCGCGGACGTAGCGCTCGGACAGAAAGTAGTGCTGATGAGTCCGCAGACGTGGAAAGAAACAGAGGCTCGCGTGAGCCGCTTAGCAGCACTACACGATCAATGGACTGCGGTAGCCGTCGAGTTCACGCAGCCCACTACTCCATTCTGGCCGATGGGGGCTCCGCCAAAGCGGGTTTCGCCACACGGATAAGGCCCGCCGCCAGCAATGCAAGGGATTCCATACCCTGAGGGGGAGCGGCTGTATCGAGATAGGAGAGCTTGATCCGAAGAGGCTCAGGCGTACCGATTCGATCGGGCTGAAGCAGCACTCCTTCGACGCCTCTCCCTCGCTGTCATCCCGAAGTCGCCGGCGGCGACTGAGGTCCGGTTTAGGGACTCCGGTGGAGTGCCGCAGTTTCTTCGGCATTCCGGGACTGCGGAATCCACCGGACTCCGGATACCGGAGGATCTGCTTTTCGCTTTGTCTCTGTCTGAAATCTCAAATTTCAAATCTCAAATTCCGATTTCCCCTACCTTGCTGCCGCAGGCCGTCGCGAAGGCGGCGTTTCGCCCGCCGCAGCGACATCGGCCCTTATCTCCGCGCCCCTCTCCCAGTATCACTTAGTACATTCCCTCCGTCGCGTGCTATCCTGCGGGGGCCGAAAGGCACCCCTTGCTCACCGAAGCGTCAAAGAGGAGGGCGTGAGGAGACTATTTTTACCGTGGGTGTGGTGCGTATTAAGCCTCAGCGTGCCCCTGAGGGGACATTCTCAAACACCTTCAGTGCATCCTTGCGGGTGACTACAGTGTCGTACAGCCCAATGTCCTCGCCTTCGTGCTTGTCGATGCCGGTGTAGCTCAGGCTGGCGTCCTCGTAGCGCTTGAATTTGTAGATCGCGTCATTCATCAGAGCGCTGTTAAACAGTCCCAGGCTGACAAGCAACGAGAAATCCTTTACGGTCAGGCCCGTGACCTTCTTGAACAGGCCGGGTTCCAGTTGCGTAATCACGTCCTTCAGCGAGCGCTCCCGGTAGTCGGTCAGATACATGAAAATCGGGACTCGTGTGGCGAACTTAATGAGCTTCTCCTGAATCTGTTTCCGCATGCTCTTATATTCCTTCTCCTGTTCAGTTAATTCCTTCTTCTCCTTCTCGGATAACTCTTCGTCGTTGGCCTCCTTGCGGGCTTTCTTCACGGCTTCCGACTTGTTGATGATGGTCTCGATTTCCTGATTGAGATTGCGGAAAGCCTCGATACTCATCAGGGCATCCATCGCCTTGTTGTTGTCCATCAGGCGGCGCAAGGTGTCGTTATCCACGTTAACCAGTAGTGCGCTTTCCCATCGCCGCGCCAGAAGGGTTGCTGTTGTGCCGCTCATAGCCATGTCGAGAATCCCCGCGGCATCAATCTGCTTCATGGAACTTCCGTCATAGGCGAGACAGGCAGGAAGCTGATGAACTCCGCTACTTTCTTTTCCGCGTTTGTCTCGTCGACGTTCAACCGGCAACTGTAATCCGCGATCTGCCGCAAAGCCCGATCCGGAGCGAAGTCGAATACGTAGCACTCTTCCTTAATGATCTGTTCTTTATTGGGGGAGTCGCCGTCCGGGTTTCGCACGGTCCGGGCGATTGGACACGGAACGCCGCCTGAAAGTATGTCTCCGGAGTGGATGAGTTGCGGAGCATGAGAATGCCAGTCCACGGTTTCACGGTCACGCCGGTTGTGAGCTTGCCGCAGGAAAGCGTAATAGTCTTCGATTTCAGCGGCTCGTCCATAGCCTCCAGGACGGGCGGCAGGGCCAACGCCGATACCGGCGGCGCTACCTGCCGCGACAACGATTTTGTAGTCGTGATAGAAGCGGTTCTGCTTCTTCGCCAACAGGTTGCGCATGGCATGACAGGACGCCACGCTGGGAAGGAACCAGAAGGTGTGGGATAGCACGTTCAGGAGCCGCGCATCCGAAAATGGCAAAGGCGGCTTTGTGCCCCAAGTTTCAGATTGTCAACGGTGGTCGGCGAAGAATGAACCCGCGAATCAGATCGAGCCACTTCTGAACCTCGTCTTCATACTTGAATTTCGCTTTGTCCCCAATGCCTTCGGCGGAGAAGAAAACGTTCAAGTCGAACTCGTTGAACTCGCCCTGCTTGGCGATTTCCCGGATCGCGTCCGGGAGTTGATAGGTCAACAGAACCATACGGGTAGGCGGCATAGGGGTTGTTCGGGCCTTTCCAGTCCCGCTTTGCCGCGTTGCTCGTCCGAATAGGTCCAGTTGTAGATTTGCTCCTCGATGAACTCCCCGGAGGCGATAGCCCGGAATGGCGTTCCGGACGAGATAGAGATAAGCATCCGTGGTGATCGGCATGATATCTTCGTCGAAGTCTTCGATGCCTTCGCCTTCGCTCGAATTCAGCCTCTTTCTCGTCCTCGGCCTCAGAACAGGTCCTTCGCGTTCTCGCCGCCATGCGCCGTAATGATATTCGTCCAGAATGACGCAATCCCAGTTCGTCGGTGGACCCATTCGTTTTTCGTCTTGATGCCGCCAGTGCTTGGGTTCCGGCCAAGGTAGTCCTGAAACGAACCAGAAGCAGACAAATGGCTTCTTCTTGTCCGCCTCGTCGTACGACAAGCCACCAGGAAAATGAACTGCCAGCCCCTGAAATCCACGTGACATTTCAAGTCCTCTTCCCAAGCGCTTTGCACGGCAGGCTTGAATGTCAGGACCAGACACCTTCCGCCACCCCATCTTCTTCGCCAATTGATAGGCGGCAAAGGTCTTCCCAAACCGCATCTTCGCATTCCACAGGAAGTGCGGCGGCTTGTTTCGGTTGCCCTTTTCCCTTCGCCAACTGGCAAAGTATGCGGCCGTCTTTTCGACCGCCTCTTTCTGCTCCGGCCGCATGGCGAAGTCGAGCGACCGGTTCTCTTCGTTCAGTTGGCCCGTCCGTACCGCGATGATGGCCACCTTAACCTGAGCCGCCGTGCACCGAAACCACTCGCCTTCCGGGTTCTTGACGCCGATGAATCGTGAGCATCCGGTGTACGTCACGGTCGGTGAACACCGTCCCATCATTCCGCATAGCGGGCTCTTCCAGGACGATTCGGTACGGCGGCTTGCCCGGCCTCTTCGTCGGATACTGCTGGGCGACGCGGTTCTGCGCGTCCACGTTCGTGTAGCCCACTTTAGGAGGCCCGCATATTGCGGGTTAGTATCCTCGTAAGCGTAGACCGTGGGGCGCGATTCAGGTCGCGGAGGGAAGAAATCCTTACTCATTTACACCTTCCATAGGGCGGACAACCTACTCGATGAAAGCGATGTCGTGCGGAAAGGCCATATTTCGCGTACAGATCTCGTCCGTCCAGATTCGTCCACGTCTGGGGAGGTACCCACGTGTAGACTGTGGGTGTGTGTGTTGGGTTAGCTTTCGCAGAAGATGAGGAATCGAAACAACCGCCAAGAGAAGTAGGATGAGACTCTTCGCGGCCTCGGTCTGCGAGTCGAACGGCCGGATACAGTTGTACGACCGGGAGCAAATGCTGTCCCGGCGCTCCGAGTAAAAGGTTTGCTCATGATTCTGATGCGGTAAGTGTCTTTTTCCCTCCCGGGAACGCGGAGCCAACAAGGACCTTCCAAGTATCGACAGATGGATCGTTCTTCTCGGTTTCAGTCTTGCGGCGTAACCGAAACCGCGGTTCCTGTCGGATATAGAGATCAAGTCCCCTGACTTCTTCTCCTTGCCCCTCAAAGTGGTATCTAGCCCGAACGCGCTAATCTGGAGCTGACCAATCGGTCGAAACTTTGCTTCCGGGGAGCGCAAGCGTGCCGATTTCCCGTTCTCGACGGCAACAACCTTCTTGAGGATAGCAAGGCCCTCGTTGAAACGAATGAATACGTCAACGCCCCTTTCAAGAAGCGGACGGCTGGCGGTCGAGACAGGCCAGTCCTTGTAATGAGTAGTGACTTGGCAGGGTCCGGGGTTGTCGCGGTCCCAGAGGAAGTAGCAAACGCCACCCTTAAGACCCACGCCCGGAAAGACATCCCACGCGCTGAGATAGTCGTCAATCGAGCGCAGCCGGTTATCAGCGAGCATCGACTCTCTGAACTCATCTGAGCCCTTTCCGCCCGCAAACCAACGCGACGGAATGATCATGGAGAAATCGCGGGTTCAATTTCTTTGCCTGCTCAACGAACAGATGGTAGATCGGACGTGCGCTCTCCCCAAAACCAGCGTCGCTCAATTGGTATGGCGGATTGCCGACGATGACGTCGAATTTCATATTGAAGATCTCCTCTGGCTTTCGGTGTGAATAAAATCGTAGGCGTGACTTTCGAGTTCGCCGCCCCTTTCGTACGTTCTCCTTGCTGGCTCCGCAGAACACACAACGGCCATCCTCCCATGCATGTTCCACTCGCCCGAATCGGATATTGCCTTCAGGGTTGTCGAAGGCTTCGCACACGGAATACTTCCCGTTAGCGGTCTTGGAACAGTACAGGGACCTCCGTGAGAGTAAGGCAGTCAATTCCGTGATGGCGAGTCCGAATACTTGATTCTTGAAGATGTGGTCTAGCCGCTTCTGGCGATTTGCAATGTACTTCTCCAGTCCTTTGTCGAGGCGCTTGACGATCTCTCGGAGGAACACGCCTGACTTACAGCCCGGATCAAGGAAGGTGGTTTTCTTGTCGCTCCAGAGGTCCTCAGGAAGCACGTCAAGAATCTGTCTCACCAGTTGCGGCGGCGTGAAGACCTCGTCGCTGCTCAGATTCGCGATGCAGCTTAAAACGTCGGGGTTGTAGTTATTCTCCGACACAGGCGATCTCCAAGAAATGGATCGGGGCATATTCCCTTACCGGAGTGGGGATAAAGACGTGCTCACCAAGATCGGAGAAGAGGGGCAACTGCTCCTCGCTTTCCAAACCAGGGAATAGAGGGGCCTGCATGGCTCCCTCATGCCGAAGCAACTCCCTAAACGTGAAGTCCCTCCTCTTCAGCATGCTGCCGTTGACCGGCGACCATTCTGAAAACACGATGTGGCCGGGCTTCTCACCTACTGTATTGAGCGTCAAGGCATCGCCCCAAATGATATTCCGTTCAAGGATGTACCGTACTGCCTCGCGGCACCTACCTCTTCCGGCAGCCTTGAATAAGGGCGTGTAGTGTGCGTCAAATACTTCGAAGAGCCTTCGTCGACAATCGCGGACATTGTCAGGCAGAATATCAATGCCGTAGTCGAGGACACCGCTAGGACGGCATAGCGCTCAAAATCCAGTTGCGACCTACCGTAGCGCTTCTCAACAACCGCCAATTTGCGTTCCAGAATCGCGGTCAGGAAGTTCCCGTCGCCGCAGGCGGGCTCGAGGAACCGAGAGTCAATTCGTTCCGTTTCCTGCTTCACCAGATCGAGCATGGCGTTGACCTCTCGTTGCCCGGTCAACACCTCGCCATGATCCGAGACTCGTTTTTTCGTTCTGACCTGCGCAGCTTCCATCGATGTTCTAGCCCACTTGATTGGAGCTAACAGACAAGCGCGAATTATGATGCGACTCTATTGGTGAAACAAGCCCTGTGTTTCGAATTACCAGCCAGTAACTAATTCGCTAGACTTTCGCGTCACTTTATGATAAACTCGCGCCGATTTTCTGAGGGGTACCGGTGCGCGAAGCCATGAACGATGTAAGGCGGCTTGTCCCGGAAATTCAGGGTCAGAGCAACGAAACGGCTAAGTCTCATAGAATGCGCACTTACACAAATGGCGGGAGCAACTCCTTTAGAATACGCACTTACGAAAACGATGGTGGGGGGTAGCCCGGAGGGCTACCCCTGCGGCGAAAGTCTACCAACAGGATGAGCTTTCGCCGCTTAACAAAGTCATCTCGACGAGTAGGTATCGTAACCCGTTTAGAATGATATCCTTGCATTATCGTAAGAGGCAAGTGCCCTGGAATGATACTCTTATGCAAAAAAGGTGGGGGGTACCTCCCCTGGTGCACTTTCATTGCCATTCGCACCCGACGCGCTCCGCACAGATCTCCGCGCCGCTCTTGTTGCCCGTCTTGTTATTAGACCAGCATGCACGAATGGCTCGGCGGCTGACGATGCGGAACCATGGCGCGAGAGTGGCAAGGGCCGAACACGAAACGCTGCCACGCCGAGAGATCCGGCCCTCCGTGCAAATCAGAACGGAGAACCAGAAGCGCGGCAAGGACATTGCGGCATCGTTTCACGTGAGCAGGAGACCAATGAGCGACACGCTGCCGGTCATTCGCGCAACGGCAGGGAATTGCCACGGAGGAGTTAGTGGCACTCAAGCACTGCCGCACGAGATTTAGGGTCTTCCGGACATGACTCTATCTCACAATAGGACCATCGGATGGTTAGGCGCGATCGGGAGCGGATGTAAGCTCGCCCGTCAGGGACGTGCGTATGAACTTATTTCGGCTGGTTCCGTTTTGCTTTCTTGCGATCGGCTTCTGTGCGCCGATTTGCTCCGCGCAGGCGAATCGCGTGGCGTCCGTCCCAACGAAGCTTCCTCTCACGGTTTCGGTCCGCGAGTTGAGTATCCCCGTGGACGCCGGCAGAGCGTTCGACAGAGGAACGCAACTGTTGGCGGCGAAGGTTTGGGCCGGCAGCATCTCCGAGTTTCGGCGTGCGATCAAGGCGTTCCCGACATTCTACGAAGCCTTTTACAACATGGGGATCGCCGAGCAGAGATCAGGGCACCAGACGGAAGCCGAATCGGCGTTTCGCAAATCCCTGGAACTAAGCGCTGACCGTTACGCCCCGGCGCACTTCGGTTTGGGCTTGATGCTCGGCGGCGAGAAGAAGCAATACGCCGAAGCGGAAAGCATGGTGCAGAGCGGCCTGGCCATCGATCCAAAGGACGGCGGCGGGTACTTTGCGTTGGGCTGGATTTTATACAGGACAGATCGCTTGCCGGACGCGGAGAGTGCGGCGCGCGAAGCGCTCTTGCGCGAGCCGGGCCTGGCCGCGGCTTACGTTCTTCTCGCGCAGGTTCATCTGCGGGAGAGCAAACCAAAGGCAGTGAACGCGGATCTGGACGCGTATTTGAAACTCGATCCCAGTGGCCTGAAGGACTCGACGGTTGTAGCCCTTCGCGCGCAGGCTGAGCAGATTCGATCCCTCGGCGATGGGGCCTCGGTACTGCCTCAAGAGCAGCCCTAAATTAACAGCATCTCAAAACTGGCGCAAGGCAATCGCCATGCGATCCGTTTTTCCACTCTTTTCCCGCTCGGCTTCCAAGCAACATCATTACAGTGATTCCAGCGGGGCAAACTGCCATCGAGAGGGTTCGCGGTAAAACCAGGCGCTTTGGCGATTTCGATCCGCCGCTCCGCAAAAATCCGCAAGCTTTCGTGAATCCGCATCGCTCGATGTGTTGACCGGGGAGCTTTGAATCGCGGTAGAACGCATCGTAAACTAACTGCTTCCAGGTAGTATCGCGTGGGATAAGAGAGCAGGACGCAGCCGCGGCGGAGAATGACGGCAACGAGGCCTTATGCCCAAATCAAAAGCTGAAAGCCACAAAGAAGCGATTATGGCCGCGGTGGAAGAGGAGACCGAGACCGAAGCCATTGCCGCCGCGGCCAGGGCGGCAACCGAGATCTACGTCGAACAACGTGTGGTTCCCGCGGAGGAGCTCAGTGAATTGGTGGAGAAGGCGCTGGATGATGGTGGCGGGCCTTTTCGTCTGAACTTCGGCGACGGATCGAATCTCGATTTATCCACGAGCGGCGGGATATTGACGGCCACGGTGTCGAAGTAGGAAGTTCTTCATTGCTTGGGAAGAGGCTCGAACGACCGGGGACTCGGTTCACGTGACCTGGGCAGCTCTTCGACCCACACACTCGTGGATTTATTGACACGCCGCTGTGGGGAAGACTACAGTCTGCACTGACTTCAGAAAAAATAAGCTGCCGAAATGAGAGAGATTCCGATGAGCAAACGCGGAAACCTGCGGGCATTCGCGCAATGGGGCGCCCTGTGCGTGTTTTTGCTGTCTGTTATTTCCGATGTGCGGGCACAAGGAACTTTAAAGTTCAAGTTCGATCCAGCCTGGCCCAAACCGCTGCCGAATCATTGGAAGCTCGGAGGCGCTGCCGGATTGGCGATAGACAAGGACGATAACGTCTGGGTGTTGAATCGGCCGAGTGAGCTGAGGGATGCCGTCGATCGCCCGCTCCTAGCAAAGCATCTGGATTCTGGAGGACCGAAATGCTAAGTCGCTTTTGGGTTTCGATGGTTGGCCTGTCGGCGGCCGCGCTGACCGTTTCCATTGCTACATCCGGTCAGAATAATTCCAAAGTCACCTGGCCTGACGTGGATTGGCATAAACCGCCCATAACGGCGCAGAATCGGAAACCAGCTCCTCGGCGCAACATTGCCGGGTCATGGAGTACGGCCGGGGGGCCGGACGCGGGAACTCAGGCACCCGGCGTGCAGTTAAAGCCAAACAACGGCAAACCGGAGAACGCCGTACCCTACACGCCCCATGGACTGGAGGTGTACAAGACCCATAAGCCAACCGAGGGGGTCGCCGCGGTCGCCCCGAAGGAACAGAACGATCCCAGGAATATCTGCGAACCCTTAGGATTCCCGCGCTGGAATCATTACAGCCTCCGATTCAGCCAAATTTTTCAGGACGACTCGAAGGTAGCTATTTTGTATCACTATGACAGCCGGTGGCGCGTCATTTGGATCGATGGTCGTCCCCTTCCCAAAGTGCTGGATGGCGGCGTGGAAATAGACGGCCAGTTCAGGGAACAGCGTTGGATGGGCTATTCCGTGGGCAGGTGGCTCGATGACAACACGCTCGAGGTCCAAACGGTCGGAACCATGCCGGAGGACCGGGTCTGGCTCGACAATGCCGGCCGACCCGTCAGCGATCAGGTTCGGGTAACGGAGACCTTCCGGCGCGTGGATTTTGACACTCTGGAATGGTCGGAGACGATCACCGATCCCAAAATGTATACTAAGCCGTGGGACGCCTTGAAAATGTCATTCAGGCTGCAAGATAACGACACCGAGGAAAACGAAAACATATGCTCGCCGGTAAACTACCAGATCTATCTCGACACGATCGGCAAAGACGCCGAGAAGTGACCATCGAGGATGATTCAGCCAGCTAGCAAAGCGGAGGATGCACAATGAGAAAGAGGCTTGTCATCGGGTTGGCTATGGCCCTGGGGCTTTTGGTTTCGGTTCCTCTGTTCGCACACCACGGCAACGCTTCATTCGCCACGGATAAAACGCTTGTCTTAAAGGGGACCGTCACGAGATGGATTTACGCCAGCCCCCATCTTTTGCTGATGCTTGACGTGAAGGGTGAGAACGGCGAAATCGCGCACTGGGTTGTGGAGTCGCAATCTCCGACGGTCATGTACCCGAGTGGATATCGTAAGGACTCTTTCAAGCCCGGGGACGAAGTGACGGTCACTGTGAGCGCGGCCAAGAATGGCAAGCCAATCGGGCGCATCCTCGAGGCCACAACTGCCGACGGCACGAAGTTGGGACGTAATCGTCTCGAGCAAGAACAAGGGCAACAGTAAGTTTCTCCGCGGTAAGCTGGCTCGAGTTGCCGAATTTAGCTTTGTCGCTCGGGATGCGGTGCCGGGATGCGATTCGGAGAGGAGGAACAGCAGGTTGCTTAACCCCTGATTTATCTGAAACCTACTCCCCGGTAGCTCAATGGTAGAGCGTTCGGCTGTTAACCGAAATGTTAGAGGTTCGAGTCCTCTCCGGGGAGCCAAATCTCAGTTCTCAATCACTTCCAAAAATGTGATACGCCGAAATGGCCGAAACGAATTCCTCCGCAAACGCAAGGAGCGCCCCACGATGAAGCGCTATTGGCCGGCCGTACTCTGCGCTGTCTCGATGCTGGGTTGGATAGCGATGGAAGCGCGCGCCGAGGCGCAAGGGGCTGAGGCCCACGTGGCGGCGGCCAAGGCCGTGTTATCGACTGAGAACCCCAAGCCTTGGCAGACCTTCACTTCTTTATTCCGGACGGTGTGCACTCCGCCGAGAAAAGATGCGAGGCCCCAGAAAGTGGGTCCGGGCGAACCCGATGAGAAGGCGAAATTAGTTCCCACGCCGCGCGATAAATGGTACGTGCCGCCGGTGAAGGTATTCGACAATCTCTACTTTATCGGGACGCAATCGGAATCCACCTGGGCGCTGACGACGTCGGCGGGAATCATTCTGCTCAATACAAATTTCCCCTGGTTACTCCGGATCTGCTGAACGAACTGAAGACATTTGGTCTGGATCCGGCAAGCATCAAATACGCCATCATCGTGCGCTCTCACTCCGACCAGTCTTGGGGAATTAATGCCCTCAAAAAGATGGTGCCGTCCGCGCGGGTCGTCATGTCCGAGAAGGACTGGGATCTTCTTGCGAAGGACAATACCCCCGCCGATCTCAAGCCCGTGAAGGACATAGTTGCGAAAGATGGCGAGAAGATCACCCTCGGGGACACCACCGTCGCGATTTACTCCACGCCGACGTCCACGCCTGGCAGCATTTCGCTCATCTTCCCATTAAAGGAGGGAAACCAACGCCACCTTGGAGGCATGCTCGGCGGGGACCTCATGAGACTGGTGCAGGAAGGCGTGCAGTTGTACCCCGATATGCAGACCGAGGCCAAAACCTACATCGCAGCGGTCAAACGCTTCAAGGAAATCGAAGATAAGGCCGGCGTCGACGCGATTATTCACATCCATTCGGAGGACGATAATTCGCTTTTAAAGCTCGACGCGGTAAGGTCTCGAAAGCCGGATGAGCCTAATCCTTTTATCAGCAAAGACGACGTCGACCGCTTTATGACCGTTCATATCGAATGTGCGGAAGCTCAACTCGCCTGGGCAACCAGCGAAGCGCAGCGCTAGCCGGCGTCAGACTGAACTAGCGGTCAAGTACATCAAACAGGCATGCGGCAACCTATGGCGGACGGCCAGAAGAAGCGTACGATGCCAGGAGAGGCCAAACGTCAGGACTGCCAGGGAGATGTATATGCGTAATCAAAAATCAGTTTCTCTTGCCATCTTGTTGCTTGTGACGTTTTCCTTTGCCTCTTCCGGTTTAGCGAATACACATTCACAGGCCCGCGCTGTGCGCCTGAGTTTCGTCGAGGGCACGGTCATCGCGCGGACTCCGGGATCCCGGAAGTGGGCCCGGGCCGCTTTGAACATGCCTATCGAGCAGGGGGTTTCCATTGCAACGGCGAGGCACAGTATCGTCGAGGTCCAGTTTGAAAATGGATCCACGCTCCGCCTCGGCGAGCTCTCTCGTGTCGATTTCATGCAAATGGGCATCGGCCCGGACGGCGGCTACATCAACCATCTGAAGCTTGCTGTGGGCTTCACCACCGTTAACATCATCCCCCAACGGCACGACGAATATGTTCTCGCTGCATCTGGCGCCAGCCTCGTGCCACATGGCAAGACTGAATTCCGAGCGGATTTGAGCCACGCCCACCTGCGTGTGGAGGTTTTTAAGGGTCGAGTTCAGGCGGCGGATTCTAGTCAATCCCAACAATTGGCAAGGAATCAGGTGCTGGCTTGCGATTACAGCGTCCGCGCGGATTTTCACGTGACAGAGAACATTCAAATGGACGAGTGGGATCGGTGGGTCCAAATGAGAGATCGGCAGGCAAGTTTGGCGGCATACGGCGTTCCGGCCCCAGGGATGTACGATTGGGAGAGAGGCCTGATGCCCTTTGGTGGCGACGGGACGTTTCCCGGTTTTGGAGAAGACGGCTTTTAAGGGATGGGCCACCCCGATAGTTAGGTCAGGGAGGTATCGCAAATACGGAAGTGGGTCGCCAGACGATCGTTTCTTTGCTGGTCGTACTGGCCCTTTCGTCGGCCGGCATGGCTCAAGATCAGGCACCTCGAGGAGTAGTGCCTCCGGGTTTTGTCGCCGCGGGAATCCCCAGATGCCGGATCCTCCCGGCCCTGCTCACGCTCGCGACATGCGGTGGAGAATAATTTGGTTCATAGGGAGCGATCTTGGGTGTATAAGCGTGCGTATCTGGCGATCCGCTTAGCCGCCGCAGATTCGCGCGTCAAAGAGAGATCGGGGGGAGGAACCATGAAACATTTGAGAAAAGTGGCTCTCGGACTGGCGACGCTTGCTTCGTTCGTCTCGGTTGCCACGCTGGCTCGGGCCCAACAGCAAGTCCAGCCTCTAAAGGTGACGCAGGTACGCGACAATGTCTACTGGGTTCAGGGCGGCGTGGGCTCGAACGACGGCTTCATCGTGGGCACAACCGGCGTCGTTCTGATAGACACGAAAACCACGGCGGATTCGGAGAAGGGAGTGCTCGCCGAAATTGCCAAAGTCACTCCCAAAGCCGTGGATGCGGTCATCCTCACCCATAGCGATGTGGATCACGTGAACGGCCTCGCGGCCCTTCCATCCGGCTTAACGATTATTGCGCAGGAGAACTGCAAGAAAGAGATGGAAGCTTCCGTGGGAACTCGCAACCCGGCGCCGCAGGATCGCTTACCCACGAAGACATACACGAAGACGGATAAACTGACCATCGATGGTGTGCATATCCGCCTGTATCACTGGGCGCCTGGGCACACGAGCGGCGATACCGTCGTGTATCTTCCCGACCAGAAAATCGTTTTCGGCGGCGACTTGCTGGCCGGCGCCCCCGACCGGCCCGAGACTCTAATTCACTTGGAAAAGCATGGCTCTACCGTCGGCTGGATCGAAAATGCCAAGGGGATGGTCGGCCTGGATGCCGATACCTACTTGACCGGCCACGGCAATATGATGACCAAAGCCCAAGTGCAGAAAAAGCTCGAACTCATTCAGGACAAGTACAACAAGATCAAGGTCATGGTCGCGCAGGGCAAGTCGCTCGACGAAATCAAGACTTCTTTTGGGGAGCCTACCGCCGCGCCTCCGCCCAATCCGAATGGCGGGCCGGTTTTCCCAACCTTCACCGAAGTGGCTTATAAAGAACTTTCTAAGAAGAGCTAAGCGGCGCTGGGGTTTCTCGTTCTGCCACGATAAATCGGACGCCGAGGGCGGGGCAATTTAACTCGCTCGGGCTTTCGAGCGATCTCTGGAGAATGTCCTATTCCTGGTGCTCAATTTCTTCTTGGATGCACTCTTTGACCTGACAAGAGTGGTCTTTCTCACGTGTCTCTTGCCCGGTGCTTTCACGTTCGCTTTGACACTGGCAATAGGAGTTGCCGATGCTGCAAGCGTTTTTGAACTCGCCGCAGGAACGCTAGAGTGCATGGCCTGTGGAACAGACGGTGGAACGAGGGGTCTCGGCATAGCCCTCGGCGCTTTCAGTCTTGCGCGCTGCTTCCGTCCGTTGGTCTTTATCCAGACGATCACCCTGCATTTGCGCCACGGCCGGGTCGGAATGCGGTCCTCCCAAGCCGAGAAGGATCAGGACTCTGACGTCCGGCGCATGGTCGGTCTGCCACATGTGCTCGTCGGCGATTTTCCTGCAAACGTCCTGCGTTTCCTCCCAAGTGGCGCCGGGCTCATATCCCTGAGCCTTAAGCGCAGCTTGGATTTCGGCGATGCGCTCGGGAGTGGGCTGCGCCTGCACGCTTTCTGCATTCTTCGAGTGGTTGGTCGATGGCGTCCTGGCGAAAAGGGAAGCAGCGAGCAACGAAATCAGGCAGTACCGAAAGATCATGTAGCACCGGGTCCGTGTAGTTCCTTCGCAGAGTCCGCAGCTTGGCAGCTCTAGGCCCTAAAGCCAGAGCGAAAATAGCCTTCCGAGAAAGCCAATCTGCTAGAACTCCGGGAAGCGCCGCTTATGATAGGACAAAATCGTCGTCTCGGGAATCTAGTATTCGTGAAATACGACAGGCTGTTCGTGAAATGCGACAGAGTGAATACCAAATTGCTGCCTCGCTCCATGGATTCGCGCGAGCGCGAATCCTCGTTCCCTAGCCGCTCCGGCTGGCTGGCGCATCTCATCCACTGAGAACCCCTAAGCCTGACTCTTAATTCTGCTGAAATCCGCTTTATGGCAGTGGGGCAAGGCTCTATACAAAGGAGGGCAAATGTGGCGGAACGGAGAATCGCAATCGACCCCACCGAGTTCACCTTCGCGGCCTGCTGTTGAATCTTCAGGCGCTGTAAAGGTTCCCAATGGCGGCACCGCCGTCAACAGAACAGATTCCAACTCGTGGTTGCCTGCGAAGATGAGAGTGAAAGGAGAAATCTCCGGCAACGAAGACCTCCTCGTCGATGGTCACGTCGAAGGACCGATCTCGGTTGGGCAACACAGGCTAATCGTGGGGCGCGACGGTGAGGTCACCGGAGCGCTTACGGCAAGCCAACTCGTCATCTATGGCAAAGTTGACGGAAATCGCAGCGTAGGAACCGAGAGCATCGAGATCAAGAAGGACGCTTCGGTGATCGGGCACCTGACGACGCGGCACATCGTGATTGAGGACGGCGCCCAATTCAAGGGGACCATCGACATTGGAGAGAGTAAGCAAACTGATTCAAAGGCTGATAAGGCCATCGCTCGGGCAGCATCCGCCTCAGACTGAGGCCGGGCCGAATATTGCTTGCCGTCTCGCTATTTGCCGCGGAAACTGGTCCACGGTAAGCGAATAGCCATAGGCCATCGTGGATTTCTTCAATTGCCCTTCAACTGCCTAGACTCCTGATCGCCGAAGGCGATCGGCCAACGAGAACCTCCGCAATTCGTGTCGCGGACTAGAGCGACATCCAGTTGGGAAAGAAAAAGTAGAACACCGCGGATATCACGATGAGATAGGCGAGGACCACCAGGGTCCAGCCCATGTTGTGGCGGATCACTTGGCCCTCACTGCGCACCAGTTTGCTGGTTGAGACGCCAACGCTGGCCGTCTGCGGCGCGATGGGCTTGCCCACTTCCGCCCCTACCGAATTGAAGGAAGGCAGCAGCAGGATGGGCAGGTTCAGCAGTCTGCCGGTAAGCGCCTGCACCGGTCCGAACATCGCGTTGGTGGCGGTGTTGCTGCCCGACAGCGCGACTCCAATCCACCCGAGAATAGGCGCCAGGACCACAAAAAACAGGCCGATCTTGGAAAGGCCATAAGCCAGCGAGTTGGCCATTCCCGTGTAAACGAAAATATAGGCCAGGGCGAAAATAAAAAAGGCCACCAGCAGTGCGCCCCACATCTGGTGAAATGTGCGCAGAAAACCTGATTGATGACTGCGGCGAGGGCGCACGAAACGTCAAAGATCACCAGCCAAGAGACCAAAATGGAGGTGCCGCCGCTGAGCGGATTGAAGTTGAAAACCGAGAGAATGGGCTTCTGCGTCACCGAAGAGTTGCGCGCTCACGGCAAGCGGAACAAGCTGATCCAGGGAGATGGGACCACGGACCAGTCCAGGCGACCACCACAGCGATCAGGACGATGTAAGGAAGCCAGGCGAACAGGCCGCGCGCGCCGAAGACGAATCTGGATTCGAGGTGCGTCATGGACGGCGTTTCCGCGGAGGCGCCCCGCCGAACTGGCGAATCGTCTTGGGCCGCCAAACTTCGCGAACAGGAACAGAATCCAGAAGGAGACCAGCGCCCCGCTCAGATCCGGTAGATAGGGACCTAGATAGCGCGCCACCGGCCACTGCCCGAGGATGTAGGAAAGCGAGCCCACAATCGCGAGGGGCCACGCTTCGATCATACCGTCCCATCCGCTTACCAGATAGATCAGCACCCAGGGCGGCAGCAACGCCAGCATGGCAACGATGTTTCCATCGAAGCGGAAAGCGCCATCAGGGGAAGGCCGGTTACGGCGGCGAGGCCCAGGATGGGCGCGCCGAGAGCGCCGTAGGAGACGGGCGCATTGTTGGCCAGGGCCGCGACGCGGATGGCATCGAGTCGGTAATACCAAGACCCACCAGAATCGGCACGACCACCGCCCACGGATAACCGAAGCCCACCGTCCCTTCCAGCAGCGCGCCGAAGGCCCAGGCGAGCATGATGGTTTGCATCCGGATGTCGGCGGTCGCGGATGGACACCATTTTTCAAATTTCTCGAAATCGCCCGTCTGGATCAGGGTGTTGAAGATGATCAGGCCCCAGAAGGTGATCCAGTCGATGACCCAGAAGCCGGTGAGGCCGCCGTACAAGTAGGAATTCAGTGTGCCAATGAGGGCGCGTGCCACACCAGGACGCCGAGAGGAATGTGATGAGCCCGCCGAGATGAGCGAGCCAGGCCGTCATGCGCAGGCCGGCCAGCATGAAGAGCAAGGCGATCAGGGGGACCAGAGATCAGCACGGTCAGCCACAGATACCCGGCCGGATCAGGGTCTGCTGAAACATGTTGCCTCCAATCACCGCAAATCAGAGCCAAAATGTGTGCGCTAGCAATATGTTGATCGTTAATTCCAGCGACCCTTATGAATTTCTATTTCTTTCCGAGGAAACAACCGAAAGGTTCGGGGGTCGCCCGGGCAGAGGCCACGCATCGTTTAATGCGAGTGGTGATAACGAACGTATGTGCGATCGAGGCCCGAATCTGAGCCGCCAGCCCAGCAGCCGCAAGGTCCGCTGCAGATCGGCAGTGAGGATTTCGATCGCTCGCGAAACTCCCGCTTCGCCTGCCGCCGCCAAGCCATAGGCGTAGGCTCGCCCGCAAAGGACGGCGCGAGCTCCGAGGCAGATGGCCTTAACGATATCAGCGCCGCGGCGAATCCCCCCTGTCGATCAGCACTTCGATTTGACCATTTACCGCCGAGACGATTTCCGGCAGAGCGCGCAACGTAGCTTGCACGCCGTCGAGTTGTCTCCCGCCGTGGTTGGACGCCACGATGGCCGCCGCTCCCGCATCTATCGCGCGCCGGGCATCCTCTCCGGTAAGCATCCTCTAGGATCACCGGCCCTCGCCAGACATCCTTGATCCAGCGCAGATCTTCCCAGGTGATCGCGGAGTAAGCTAAAGACTCGACCACATCAATCAGCGGCATCGGACCTTTGCCGGGGATGACCACGTTGGCCAATGGCGGTACGCCGCCATCGAATAGGAACCGCATCAGCCAGCCGGGGCGGCCCAGTATTTGCGACGAAAACCGAATCTTTTCGAGCAGCGTGCCGCCAAGCAGTTTCGTGCCGTTGCGGACGTCTCGCTCGCGCATGCCTGCCACGGGCAGTGTCGATGGTGACAAACAGGCCGCATAGCCGGCTTTGCGCGCCCGTTCCAGAGCCCCTTCGGGCAACCTCGCGCCCACCGAGCAGGTAGAGCTGATAGAAGGACTGCGCGGCGGAAGCGGCTTTTACTTCTTCCAGCGAATAGCCAGACATGGTTGAAAGTATGTATCCCTGGCACTTTGTTTGCCTGCGGCTCTCAGCTGCCGCCACCTCACCGCGCGCGTGCATGAGGCGGCTGTAACCTACGGGGGCCAGCAACGCGGGAATCGCAAGCTCGCACCCCAAAACTCGTGTTCGCAAATCGCATGAGCGATGGCCACGGCATTTGAGGCCGGAAGGCGACCTCCTCGAATGCGCGACGATTTTTCGCGAAGGGTGATTTCGTCTTCCGCTCCGCCATCTAGATAGTCGAAAACTGCCTTAGGTAATCTGCGGCGTGCGCGGGAACGGAGGACTTCGACGTTCACGACAGCCGGCGACGCAACTTTATGTTTATTTTCGGGCATCCTGGGGGCCGTTGGGCGTCGGGACATACTACATTGGTGAGGCCGGCGTAAGCGCCGCTTTTTTTTTTTCCAGACTCAGGCCAAGTCAAAAAAGCCGTTCACAAGCAGGGAAGGGCTTCTAGCGCGTGGCGGCTTCCACCGACGAATTCCGAGGCTTGGAAATTTTGCTGATGTTTTTCTTCTCGGCCTTGTCGGGCAAGGCGAAGACGTAGAGTGCGTTGCCGTTTTGTGGGTGACGAACGTCGGGCTCGATCATTCGAGGAACATTCCGGGGGCTTCCGCCGCCGAGGCCCGTGGTGACCGCGACGTATTGCTTTCCTCCCGCAGTAAACGTCACGGGAAATCCCTGGACGACGGTGCCGAGCCTGGCCTGCCAGAGGACCTCGCCAGTATTCACGTCCACGGCGCGGAAGTAGCGGTCCAGGTCGCCGACAAATGCGAACCGGCAGCCGTGGAAAGCACGGCGGTGAGATAGGCGGCGCGCTGGTCGCGGGTCCAAATCTGCTTCATGGTCCTAACGTCAAACGCGGCGAGCTTCCCGACGTTGCCATCGCTGCCGGGCATTTCGTAGAAGCGCCGGTCGCCTGACGTGCCGCCTGATCCTTCGACGAATTCAACCTTCCGACCAGACATTTCCATGCAGCTCTGGCTGAGGGGAATGATCAGGTACTTTGTTTCCGGGCTGTACGTCATGGCCTGCCAGTTGTGGCCGCCCTCGGTGCTGGGGCAGGCCGGAATCCATTCGCCAGTGTTCTTGTGCGCGACGATATCGGGCCGGTAGGCAAGCAAACCTTTGCTGCGATCAAGCCAGGTGAATACGTTCTGGAAGATGGTCTCCTTGGCGTCGAGGAACTCCCCCGTCTTTCGGTCTAGCTTCCAGAGGATGCCCGCTTTGCCAATGGTGAACGCCAGTTTGCTGGCGCCGATATCGACCAGGACGCGTTCGTAGACCTCGTCAAGATCGAGAGTCTCGCCGGGGACATGCTGGAAATACCAGGCCAGCGTTCCGTCATTGGGCCGGAGCGCCAGCGTCGCACTGGTGAAGAGCGCCTTGTCGCCGGGGCCGGTGCCACGGCTGGCCTGTACCCAGGGCTTGGCCTGAGCCACGCCCCAGTAGGTCAAGTTCAGCTCGGGGTCGTAGCTGCCGGTGATCCACGTTTCGCCTCCCACGCGCAGCATGTTGGAAAGCTCGCCCCAGGTGTCGCCGCCGAGCTCGCTGGCTCGCGCCTCGGTATTGAACCTCCACAGCAACTTGCCCGTGTTGGGATCGAATGCGCTGATAAAACAGCCCTGTTCCTTATCCTGGGCTTTGTAGCGGTCGCAGCCGCCAAGCCCCTGAATCACCTTCCCGCCAATGATGATGGGTCCGCTGGAATTGCCGTAGCCCTTGGAGGAGTCGGCTATGGCAATGTCCCAGACGCTCTTGCCGGTGCGTGCGTCGAGAGCCAGTAAATGCGCGTCCGTGGACGCGGCAAAAAATCTTGTCCTGATAGATCGCCAGATTGCGCATGGCGCCGGTGCCGCCGCCCTGCGAGCCTCCCGGCCTGATGCGATTCTCCCAGATCAGCTCGCCCGTTTTGGCGTCGAGCGCCTGAACGATATTGTCGACGTTGGTCAGGTAGATGATGCCGTTATGCACCAGGGGTGTGGGCTCGTTGGCTCCGCCCTCATCGTTCATCGACCACACCCAGGCCAGGCGCAGATCGCGGACGTTGTCACGGTTGATCTGCGTCAGGGGGCTGTGATTCCAGGCCTGATAGTTGCCGCGGACCATCAGCCAGTCGCCCGGATCGGGGTGCAGCAGCATTTCGTCGGTCACCGGCAGGTAGTTCTTCACCTCGCCGGTAGCCGTAAGGCCGGCCGGGGGACCCGCGCGCCGCGATGCGGCAACCGCTCCGCCCTCGTCGGAACGAGGCTGCGCGGCGGCTTGTCCGGTGGCCACGTCCGCGATAGGCACAGCGGAGGTGGCGCTGAGCGCCTGATTTCCAGTCGGGGCGCCGTTCGACTGGAGAATGAACGCCACGAGGGTGACAATCTCGGTCTCGCCCAGCGAGCCTGTTTTGCCAGGCGGCATGCTCGTCAAAATTTTGTTGAACAAGTCGCTGGTGGTGCGATTACGCCAAGCGCTCATGAAATTACCGCCCGCCAGAGGCAGAGCCTCGTTGCTGCCTTTGAGGTCGGGCAGATGGCAGGCGGCGCAATTCGCCTGATAGACGGCGCGGCCGGCATCGGCCTGCGCCGCGGTATATACGCCAACCCTTGCGGGCTGCTGTGCCTCGGCGCTCGCGATGCCCAGTGCGGAAGCGCAGCCTAACGCCAGAGCGAAATGAATTCTCGATTTAGTCGTTGACGATGTTCCTGACAGGGCCATGGTGAGCTCCTTTAGCGCAGCAGCCAGCCCCAGAGGTTGCCTTCCGGAGCTTTCTCAGAATCAATCTGAACGTAGAGCTTTGCGCTTCTCAGGTCTTGGAGTTGCGACAGGGTAAGTTCGACGGTGCCGGTGACATCGCCGCTGGTGGCATTCGACACCGCCAGATCCATAATGGGCGGACCCGGAATGCCTTTCGGTCCGAGGTGAATGCTGGCGTGTGTGGCCGGCGACCGCAAGCCCTGAAAGGTTCCACTGAAGCTGAGCCTGTCGCCATTCAGCACTGCCGTCAGCGAGCCCGAGCCGGCAACCCGCGACAGCATGGTTGCGTCGACGGGAACGGTGGAGAGCCGCACCTTATAGTTCTCCCTTTTTTGGGCATCCGCGGCAGCGCATATCGCCAGAAGCAACATGCCAATCAGCAGCGAATTGAATTTCAGCCGCCTGCTCATGTGTTTTATTTCGATCTCTGCCAAGAGATTGGTCGGACCGGCGCGTCGGCAAATCATAACGCTTATGCACCGCCGCTTTCAAACGCATGTGCCCACGTGGGGTGCGTTCAGATGTTAAGGCAGTCGGCTACGAACCTATTGGCAACTCGAATCGTCGTAAAAATTGCCGCCAACGATCATCGAACTCAGAAACTGCCCGCACTTAGAGATTTTTGCCAATGCTTTATCATTCTGAAGGGAGTTGGGGTCGATGCTTCTGGCGGCGTCCAGAGCCTTGCGTTCACCGAGAACCTGGTTTGCCCAATCGCTGAGGAGCGCATATTCCTGTTGGAGAAGCTGAACGGCCTGATTATCTTGCACCGTGGATGCGCCGAGTGTCGCTTGAAGCAAATCATTACCGACGCGGTCGTGATAATCGTCAGGCCACGTGCCTACCACGGGCGCCCCCGACGTGACTACGGCACTGATGGCGCCTCTCCATTCCCTCATCTCAGCCAACGTAAACACAGCGAGTTGCTGAAACTGCTTGGACATGTCGTCGGCGGCTTGCGGAGCCGCCGCCGAAGCATCGGCAGGAGCGGCCGCCGGAGCTGGCTCGGGAAGGGTCAGCGTGATTTGGTTTGGCTCAAAATTCACCGATCCGCCAATAATTTGTGCCAAGCCCTCGATATCCACATACGAGCGGCCTTCCACCTCGACGACGGCCGTATTAACGGTCCTTCCATTAACGACCAGGGGTCTAATCGGCTTGTCTTGAGCTACCGTTTCGCAGACGGACAAAATGATTCCAAGACCGAGCAGGAATAGAAGGAATTTGCCGGATTGGTTCATGGCGCTTCACCTTTCGGACGTGCTCTCTGCCACTCGATCATGCCAGAATCCCGCGGCCAAATCGAACCAAGCGAGGAGCGTGCTCAATGCAACGCGAATGGGGCAAAGCTAGCCACATCTGGGCACCCGAGGCCCCTGGCGCGACGCTCTCTAAATCGTCCCCTCGTTCGCCCCTTGTAAGCCGACTTCCGAGCGCTTTTCTCCTCGTCTATCTTCCAACGGGCGGAGAACCTTGTCGCCGCTCAGCCATGCGCGCAAGCGGTCCATATAGAGATAGACCACCGGAGTGGTGTAGAGCGTCAGCATTTGACTCACGATCAAGCCCCCCACGATGGCGATGCCCAGCGGGCGGCGAAATTCCGAACCATTTCCTCCGCCGAGGGCGATGGGTAAGCTGCCAAACATAGCGGCCATGGTGGTCATCATGATGGGCCTGAAGCGCAGGAGGCATGCCCGGTAAATGGACTCTTCGGGGCTTTGCCCTTCGGTGCGTTCGGTCTCGATGGCCACGTCGATCATAAGTATGGCGTTCTTCTTCACGATCCCGATCAGCAGGATGATTCCGATGAGCGCGATGATGCTGAGTTCGGTGCGGAAGATAAGCAGCGCGAGCAGGGCGCCGACACCCGCCGAGGGAAGCGTCGAGAGAATCGTTATCGGATGGACGTAATCCTCGTAGAGAATTCCCAGGACGATGTAGACGGTAACGAGGGCGGCCAGGATCAGATAGGGCATCGTGGCGAGCGAGGCCTCGAATACTTGTGCCGTGCCCTGAAAAGACGGATGGATGGTGGCCGGCACGACCATGGTGCGCACCACATTTTGGACCGCGACGACGGCCTGTCCGAGCGTCACGTTGGGGGCAAGATTAAACGTCAGGGTTATGGCGGGAAACTGCCCCTGGTGGGCCACGGCCAGCGACGTGATCGAGGACTCGTAATGCGTGAATGCGTTGAGGGGAATTTCCTGTCCGCTAGCGGACTGAACATAGATATTCCTGAGGGCATCGGGACTTTGCTGGAATTGCTGAGCCACCTCCATCACGACGTGGTACTGGTTGAGTCCCTTATATATGGTGGAGATCTGCCGCTGTCCAAAAGCGTCGTACAGCGCGTTATCGATCGTCTGAGGAGTCAGGCCCAGGCGGGCAGCGGTATCGCGATCGATCACCAAGCCGGCTTGTAGCGCGCGGTTTTGCAAATCGCTATTCACATCCTGGATCTCCCGGACCCTTCGCAACCTCTCTTCCACCAGGGGCGCAAACGCCAGCAGGTCGCGCAGATTGTCGCCTTGCAATGTGTACTGAAATTGCGCGTTGCCGGAGCGCCCGCCGATTTGGACGTCCTGCTGCGGCGTCATGAAGAGCGTTCCTCCGGGGACGCGAGCCAGCCTGGGCCGCAGGCGGTTGATCACGTCGAACACGCTCACTTTGCGCTCCGATAGCGGCTTCAGCGAAATGCTGATATAGGCGGCATTGGCCCGGCTGATCGTACCCTCCACAATCCGCACGGCAGGATCGGCCTTGATGATCGCCAAGTATTCCCGCAGTTTTTCCTGCATGGTCTGGAATGAAGTATCCTCGCTGGCTCGCGCGTTCCCATTGATGCGCCCGGTGTCTTGCTGCGGGAAGAAGCCTTTGGGGATCGCCACGTAGAGAAAAACCGCCAGGCAGACCGTTCCCAGGGTGATGGCCAGCACCAGCGGTTGATGCCGCAATACCCAGCGCAGGCTGCGGGCATAGCCGTCGCAAAGCCATTGGAATCCTCTGCCGCTCGCGCGGGCGAGCCGGTTTTGTTTCTGGTCCCTTTCCGCCTTGAGGAACTTCGCACACATCGCCGGAGTGACCGTGAGCGAAATGATCAACGACAGGGTCACAGCCACGCTCAAGGTGACGGCAAACTCCCGAAAAATGCGGCCTACGATGCCTCCCATCAAAAGTATGGGGATGAACACCGCGATCAACGACGTGCTCATGGAAACCACCGTGAATCCAATCTCGCGCGCCCCGCGAAACGCCGCTTCGTGGGAGGTGAGTCCCTGCTCGAGATAGCGAGAGATGTTTTCGATCACTACGATGGCGTCGTCCACCACAAAGCCGGTCGAAATCGCCAGCGCCATCAGGGAGAGGTTATCGACGGAGTAGCCGACGAGGTACATCACGCCGAAGGTGCCCACCAGGGAGAGCGGCACCACCATGCTGGGGATGGAAGTCGCCCAGACGTTGCCGAGAAACAAGAAGACCACGAATATCACCAGAATGACGGATACGATGAGAGTCAATTCGACGTCCCTCACCGAGCCGCGGATCATCATCACCCGCTCCTCGGTTATGTCCAGATGAATGGAAGGCGGAATGGAAGCCTGCAACATCGGCATAAGAGCTTCCGCGCGCTGGGTAACGTCGATGATGTTCGCTTGCGGCTGGCGGTAGAGCTGTACGAGCACGGCGGGTTTTCCGTTAACGAAGCCGGCATTGCGGATGTCCTCTTGGCTATCGATCACGGTGGCCACGTCGGAGAGCCGCACGGGCGCTCCGTTGCGATAGGCTAAGATCAACTTTGCGTAGTTCTTGGCGAGGAATAACTGATCGTTGCTGTTCAGCAAGAACATGCGATTCGCATCCGAAAGGGCGCCCTTGGGAACATCCGCATTGGCATTGGCCAGCGCCTTGCGTACTTGGTCCAGCCCCAGGCCGAGCTTGCTCAGCAGAAACGGATTGAATTCAACCCGAACCCCCGGACGCGAACTGCCGCCCACAGTCACTTGGGCGACGCCGGGTATCTGGGAGATCTTCTGGGCCAGGATGGAGTCCGCAACATCGTAGAGCTGCGGCGTCGTCGCGGTATCGGAAGTCAGGGCGATGGTCACGATGTCGATTTCGGCGGGATTTACTTTGCGCCAGCTAGGATTCGTCGGCAGGTTGACGGGCAACTGGCCGCGCGCCGCATTAATGGCCGCCTGAACGTCGCGTCCCGCGGCGTCAACATTGCGATCCAGATCGAACTGCATGGTGATACTTGTGCTGCCGAGCTGACTGAGGGAGGTCATCTGCGTGATGCCCGCGATGCGGCCGAACATGCGCTCGAGAGGGGTGGCAACTGCGGTGGCCATTGTTTCGGGGCTTGCGCCCGGAAGGCTTGCGGAGACCGTAATCGTGGGATATTCAACCTCGGGCAGCGTTGCGACAGGAAGGAAGGGGAAGGCCAGGGCGCCAAATAGGAACAAACCCATGCTCAGCAGGGAAGTTGCCACAGGCCGCTTGATAAATGGCGCTGAAATATTCACGGTTCGCCGCCGCCTACGCTTTTGCTTCTTTGCTCGTTGCCACCTCGGAAAAGCTCCTCGAGTCAGCTCGCTTTCGCGGACGATTGCTCCGCGCGGTCTGTCCCTCCGGGTGTCCTGTGATAAGTGGGGCCGATGGATAGCCGGATCCTAGACGGCCATTTGCCCTCGATTAGCTTCCGAATGGGGCAAGAATACAACGCGGCAGGGCGTATGTCGCCGGATTTTCACGCGAACCTGGCCGGCCCCGGGCGGGTCGCGGCGCGTTACGGCGGGCGCCTGATGGATGCGGGAACGGCGCTGGCTGTAAGTTTGGCGCATGCCCGGCTGCGGCGGCCAAAATAAGGTACGATTCACCTTCTAGGAGGTCAACGATGACGTGGAAGGGTTTGCTTGCTGTGGCCGCCGGATTAACCGCTGGATTGGCCCTGACAACAACCGGTTGCGGCCATGGTTCCGCTCCGGCGCCAAGCACCGATGCCTCCGCACCTTCCGCACCTTCCGCACCTTCCCCTCCCGTCTCCTTGAACAAAGCCGACTACCCCGTCTTCCCCGACGCCGCCGCGGGCGCCGATCCTTCTGTACCGGCCGAGCAAGGCGGGAAAGGATTTACCGGCAAGGGATGGGAGACGAACACGGATTTCGATTTGATCGGCGATCCGAGAGCGGTGAAGGGCGGAATGTTACGCGACCATATCCTCGATTTTCCGGGCACGCTGCGAATGGCCGGGCCGGAATCCAATTCCGCCTTCAACTACGACATCACCTCGCTAGCCTATGAGACCTTAGTCGGGATGCACCCAACGACCTACGAATACATTCCTGGATTGGCCACGCACTGGCAAATTTCGCCGGACAAAATGACCTATCGCTTTCGCATCAATCCCAATGCGCGGTTTTCGGACGGGACGCCCGTGACCAGCGACGACGTGGTGGCCACCTGGGACCTGATGGTGGACAAAACCCTGCAGGATCCCGCGCAGGAGTTGACCTTCGACAAGTTCAATCGGCCCGTGGCGGAGAGCAAGTACATCGTGCGGGTTCAAGCCAAGGAGTTGAACTGGAGAAACTTTCTTTATTTCAGCGCCGGAATGCCAATTCTGCCGGCGCATGTTCTAAAGACGCTGAACGGCGACGGATATTTGAAGCAGTACAATTTCAAGCTTATTCCGGGCTCGGGCCCTTACACGATTCAAGAAAGCGACGTCCAAAAAGGCCGCTCGATCACGGTGCGGCGGCGTCCCGATTATTGGGCGATCAAAACCCGCGCCAATGTAGGACTCAACAACTTCGATCAGCTGCAATTTACGGTGGTGCGCGACGATAATCTGGCGTTTGAAATGTTCAAGAAGGGCGAGTTGGACGTCTACGTGGTCTCCCGCGCGCGGCAATGGGTGGAGGAGATGAATTTCGACAACGTGCAGCGCGGAGTCGTGCAGAAGCGTAAGGTATTCAACAGTAACCCGCAGGGCTTTGAGGGATTCGGCTTCAATACGCGCAAGCCGCCCTTCGACGATATCCGCGTGCGCAAGGCCCTGACGCTGCTCATGGACCGGCCGCAAATCATCGGAAAGCTCATGTTCGGCGAATACCTGCCGCTGAACTCGTACTTCGCGGCTACTCCATACGAGAATCCCAACAACCCAAAGAACGACTACGATCCCCAGGGGGCTATCAAGCTGCTTGCCGACGCGGGCTGGAACAGCCGCGATAGCCAAGGACGGCTGGTGAAGGGCGGATCGCCGCTGCAGGTCGAGTTGCTGTACCAGAGCAAAACCGAGGAACCGTCGATACCGTCTACCAGGAGGATCTGCGAAAGGTAGGAATCAACTTAATCTCCGCCTGGTCACTCCGGAAACGCTCTTCCAGCTCATCAGCAACCGGCAGTTTCAAATGGTCGAGACCGCTTGGGGAGGACTGCCTTTTCCCAATCCCGAGACCTGCCTTCAAATCTTCGCTGGCGGACGCGAACAATAACAACAACATCACGGGATTCAAGAGTGTCCGCGTCGATCAACTGTGCGACGCGTACGACAAGATGTTCAACGTGAAGGACGCGCATCAAGGCCATCCGCGAAATCGACGGAATTTTGGCGAACGATTATCAGTACGTCTTGCAGTGGTACGCGCCTGTACATTCGCCTGGCCTTCTGGAATAAATTCGGCGCCCCGCAAGGTTATCTGCTGCGTACGGGCGACTCGTACGGCATCCAGCAGTTGTGGTGGGTCGATCCTGCCAAGGATGCGAAATTGCAGAGGGCGTTGCGCGATACGTCCGTGAAACTCGACGTGGGGCCATCCGACGATCACTATTGGGATGAGTACGAGAAGACCCATCCGTTAGCGCAATGAACCCACCTCTCCCAGCCAGCCGGCAATGACCGGCTATTTCCTCCGGCGCTTCCTGCTGATCATTCCGACTTTTATCGGCATCACTATGGCCGTGTTCGTGGTAATGAATTTCGTTCCGGGCGGCCCGGTGGAACGCCAAATCTTGCGTTACAAAATGGCAGTGGCGCGGGAGGCGGCGGCGGCGCGGTGGCGGAGACGTGAGATTCCGCCGGAAGCGATCGAAGAGATGCGCCGCTACTACGGCTTCGATAAGCCCGTCTACATCCGATACGCGTCCTGGCTATGGAAGGTTCTGCACCTCGATCTGGGGCAATCGTACATTTACCAGGACCCGGTTTGGGACGTCATCAAGTCGCGGTTTCCGGTGTCGATCTTTTTGGGTTTGAGCGGCTTTTTCCTGAGTTATTTGGTGTGCATTCCGCTGGGTGTATTCAAGGCCATCCGGCACGGTTCGCGGTTTGATCTGCTCAGCAGCCTTACCGTCTTTTTGGGCTACTCGATCCCGGGTTGGGCGCTGGGAACGGCGCTATTGGTGTTATTGGGGGAGGCAGTTTCTGGAACGTATTTCCGCTAGGCGGATTCCGCCCCACAAACTGGGAGTACCTGAACTTCTTCGAGAAGGTCGCCGCGCAAATCCATTACATGTTCCTTCCCGTGCTGTGCTACACGATCGAATCGTTCGCCACGCTGACCATCCTGATGAAGAATTCGCTGATGGAAAATCTGGGGCAGGACTACGTGCGCACCGCGTTTGCCAAGGGATTGAGCGAACGGCGCGTCATTTTCGTGCATGCGCTGCGCAATTCGCTGATTCCGATCGCCACCGGCCTGGGGAATGAGATTGGCCTGATTCTGGCGGGCTCATTTCTGATCGAGAAGGTATTCAACATCGACGGCATGGGTTACCTCGGCTATACCTCGATCCTGCAGCGCGACTACCCCGTGGCCCTGGGCATTCTTGTAGTTGCCAGCCTGTTGCTGCTGGTCGGAAATATCCTCTCGGACATGATCTACGTGATCGTCGACCCCAGGATTCGGTTCCAATGAGTTCCGCGGGGCAGATCGCGAATATCGAGGAACTTCCCGGCGGATTGCAAAGCGGCGCGGCCCTGCGGGGCCGTTCGCTTTCCCTTTTTCGCAAGCGGCTGCGCAAATTCAGAACGATCAAGCGTGGATACTACTCGTTTTTGATCATCGTCGGCGCGTATGCGATCTCCTTCTTCCTTCCGCTGCTGGTAAACAACGGAGCGTTGGCCGTTGGCTACCATGGGCGCTGGTATTTTCCAGTGGCGAAATACTACCCGGCGTCCACGTTCGGCCAGCAAGCGATCGGCGAGCCCGATTATCGAGCGCTGGCGGAGACGCTTCGCCGGGAGGGCGCGGGAAGCTGGGTGATTCTGCCCCCTTACCCTTACAGCCCCACCGAATCCCTGCTGGATCTTCCCGGCAGCCCTCCCAATCGGCCATCGCGGCAGCACATTTTCGGTACCGATGATCGCGGCCGGGACATCTTTGCGCGGCTGGCATACGGTTTCAATGTATCGCTCTCTTTCGCGCTGCTGGTGTTGACGGTCAGCCTGTGCATCGGCGTAACGGCGGGGGCTCTGCTGGGATACTTCGGGGGCAAGCTGGATATTCTGGGCGTGCGGTTAATTGAGATCTGGTCTTCGCTGCCGTTCCTTTACACCATCATCATTGTGAGTTCCATTGTGGTGCCGATATACCTTCCCGGAAGGAACCTGGTCCTGCAGCCGTCCTTTTGGCTCTTGATTTTTATTTTGACGGCCTTCGATTGGATGGGAATTACCTACTATGTGCGCGGCGAATTCTACCGGGAGAAATCCAAGGACTACGTCGGCGCGGCCATTGCCATGGGCGCTTCCGACCGGTCCATCATCTTTAAGCACATTTTGCCCAACGCGCTCACTCCCATCGTTTCCTTCGCGCCATTCATGGTGGTGGGCAATATCGGCGCGCTCGTTGCGCTGGACTTTCTCGGCTTCGGACTTCCCGCGCCGACGCCCAGCTGGGGCGAACTGATCGGGCAAGGCGTGGATAACCTGACCAAATGGTGGCTGGTATTTTTTCCGCTGGCGGCGATGTTCGTCACGCTGCTGCTGATTGTGTTCATCGGCGAGGCGGTTCGCGAAGCATTCGATCCCAAGGAGTATTCGAGGCTGCGGTGAACGCGTCGCCCACTCCCATTCTCCAAATCCGGAATCTGAAAACCTACTTCCAGACCGAGGCGGGCATCGCCAAGGCCGTCGACGGAGTGGACTTCGACATTTTTCCGGGCGAAGTCGTCGGCTTGGTTGGCGAATCGGGCTCGGGGAAGAGCGTCACCGCGCTCAGCATTCTTCGCCTGATTCCCAGTCCGCCCGGAAAAATCGCGGATGGCTCGATTCTGTTTCAGGGCCGCAATCTGCTGGACCTGTCGTGGGCCGATATCCGTGCGATACGCGGAAAAGAGATCAGCATGATCTTCCAGGAACCCATGACTTCGCTGAACCCGGTCTTCACCATCGGCATGCAAATGACGGAGTCGGTTCTGGTACACGAACGCGTTTCGAGAAGGGCTGCCTTCGACCGATCCGTCGAGATGCTGGAGCTGGTCGGTATTCCGGACCCGCCCTCGCGCATGAACGACTATCCGCATCAATTTTCCGGGGGAATGAGGCAGCGCGTGATGATTGCCATGGCGTTATCGTGCAATCCTTCCGTGCTCATCGCGGATGAGCCGACTACCGCGCTGGACGTCACCATACAGGCACAGATTCTCGAACTCATGCTGCGCATCAAGGACCAGCGGCAGGACGCCGCCATCCTGCTCATCACCCACAACCTCGCCGTGGTGGCGGAAACTTGCCACCGAGTGATTGTCATGTACGGAGGGCGAATTCAGGAGATTGCGCCGGTGCAAGAGTTGTTCCGAAATCCGCTGCATCCGTACACCCGCGGCCTGCTGGCCTCGATTCCGGCGGTGGATGGCGACAGGCGCGAGCGGCTCCCGGCGATTCCCGGGAACGTTCCTAGCATTTTCGATCTGCCCGCCGGATGCAAATTCGAAACCCGCTGCAAAGAGCGGCTCGAACGATGCGCCCTAATCGAGCCGCCCATCCTCGAGGTATCGCCCGGACATTGGGTGCGCTGCCATCTGGTGAACCCGTGAAGATTCTGGAGATCGAGCAGCTGCGGGTGAGCTTTCCCGTGGTTGGCGGCGTCCTCAGGCGGAAGACCGCGGAGGTGAAGGCGGTCGACGGCGTCACGTTCGCGCTGGAACAAGGCGAAACGCTGGGCCTGGTTGGAGAATCGGGTTGCGGCAAGAGCACGGTGGGACGGGCTATCGTCAATATTCTCCGCGCCATGGTTTACGGCGTGGAGATCTCCGGGAGCATTTTGTATCGCCACGGGTCCACGTCCGTCGACTTGGCCCA
The DNA here is from genome assembly GCA_963703785.1 of uncultured Acidobacteriota bacterium. Taxonomy (GTDB): domain Bacteria; phylum Acidobacteriota; class Terriglobia; order Acidiferrales; family UBA7541; genus Palsa-189. The sequence continues at coordinate 51,768 of CAVPFR010000004.1, forward strand.
ACTGAGCCGCGAGAAGATGCGGCCCTATCGTCCGGATATTCAGATGATTTTTCAGGATCCGTATTCCTCGCTCAATCCGCGCATGACGGTCGGGCAGATCGTCGAAGAACCGCTGAAGATTCACACTCGATTGACCTCGCGGGAGCGAAAAGATCGCGTGAACCTGCTGCTGGAAAAAGTAGGGTTCGCGGGGGAGCAGGGGAACCGCTATCCACACGAATTCTCGGGCGGCCAGCGCCAGCGAATCGGTATCGCGCGCGCGTTAGCCACGAATCCTAAAATTGTGATCGCCGACGAGCCCGTCAGCGCGCTCGATGTTTCCATTCAGGCGCAGGTCATCAATCTCATGCGCGACCTGCAAAATGAGTTTGGTCTCTCTTACATCTTCATTGCCCACGATCTCTCCGTGGTGCGCCACATTTCCGATCGCATAGCCGTGATGTATCTCGGGCACCTGGTGGAGATAGGTCCGGGCGAGCTGATCTACAAAAACCCGATGCATCCCTACTCGCGCGCGCTGCTTTCCGCGGTGCCGCGGGCAGACCCGTTCGGCGCCAGGGACCGGCGGATTCACCTTACTGGCGATGTCCCTAATCCCATTCGCAAACCTTCGGGCTGCGCGTTTCGCACCCGCTGCCCTATCGCGAAACCCACGTGCGCCGATGCCGTGCCCCCGCTGGAGTTCAAAGAGGGGCGCTGGGTGGCGTGTCCTTGGGTGTGAGCGGTAAGCGTACGCACTCGCCTATGGCGGCTTCCGCCAGCGGCTCGCCAGGAAAGCCTTCGCGCTTTGTTCGGCACTGGCGAACATGATATAAGGGCTCCATCGTCGAGGTCTAAAAGGGGACACGCTCAACATGAGAGGAATTAAACCGCTGCTCGGAACTGTTGGAGGCGTAGCCGCAGCTGCGCTCGCCGCGTTGTGCATTCTCGTTACGCCCGCCTTCGCTCAACAAGATATAAAAGTGCCGGAAAAAACCTCCGCAGGCTCCGAAACCTGGCACGCCTTACCGCCTGGCGGTGCTGCGCCTCGCACGGCGGACGGACACCCGGATTTTTCCGGAGTGTGGTTCCCAAACAGCGCGGGAAGGCAGATTCAATCCGCTTATCCCATTGACCGCGCGGCGCGCCGGCAATTCGATCCCGCAGTTACACCGGAAGAAAAGCCGGCCTTGATACCCGAAGCCGAAGAAAAGCTGAAGCGACCGGTTCCTTACGGCCAATGCGTCATCCCCAGCACGCCAGGCACGTTGTTACAGGAAAATAGTCTCACTTGGCCGATCCAGTTCGTGCAGACCCCGGGACGGATCGTCATGATGATCGAATATCCCATGGACTTTCGCATCATCCACACCGACGGACGCCCGCACCCCAAAGATCCCGATCCCACGTTTAACGGCGATTCCGTGGCGCATTGGGAGGGAGATACGCTGGTGATTGACACGATCGCCCTCGATGAGAGAGCGCCCGATTGGGGTGGGTGGTTTCATAGCGACCAGGAGCACGTGATCGAGCGCATCAGCCGCCCCTCGAAGAACTATCTCGTGTACCAGGTCACTATAGAGGATCCGGTCGTGTTGCAGAAGCCGTGGGTTTCAGCGCCGCGGAAATGGTCGCTGTCGGTCGTTCCCGATGACGATTTGGAGGAGTTCTTCTGCACCACCAACGAAGAGCCGCAGGAATGGCAGAGCCAGGGCCGCCCGGATCCCACGCAAATCCAGAGACGCAACCGATAAGTCTGGCAATCGCGGCAACAGCACTGGGCTGCCTACCGCGGATCATGTGAAAGCTTTTACGGAACTTCCGGCGCATATTTTCGTTTATTTGCTAACCACTTGGCTTCTAACACGTCGTCCAGTGAAAGCATCCCCGGCCCCATCGTAGCCACCACGAAACACGATAGGCACAGCAGGGGAACCGCGTAAGAGGTCGCGGCGTAGATGTTTGCGTGCCACGCGGTCACGGTGGCCTCCGCGATCCCCATCTGCATCGCGAACAGCAGCCCCACGGCCCGAGTGAATAGTCCCATCACCAGCAAAATCGCCCCGAAAAACTCAATCGCCCCGGCAATGTACGCGAAATACGATGGATAACCCTGGTGCGGAAACCAAACCAGCCATTTTGCCGGCGATCGAAAAAGCTTGTCGTAGCCGGTACCCAAAAAGACGACCGCGATTCCCAGCCGCAAGAGCAAAATCGATACCGGCTTCAGTCTGTCGAGAGTTTGCATCTACCCCCCTTATAAGGAATGGCGATGAAATCGCGGTAAGTGGTCTAGGGTGGGCGCGCCTGTGCAACAAATGTGCAACGGGCCCACTTTTTTTTCGGCCCTGCCGTGGAGCGG
>CAVPFR010000005.1:0-10202 GCA_963703785.1 uncultured Acidobacteriota bacterium
AGAAAAAAAAAAAAAAAAAAAAAAAAAAAAAAAAAAAAAAAAAAAAAGGAAAAAAAAAAAAAAAAAAAAAAAAAAAAAAAAAAAAAAAAAGAAAAAAAAAAAAAAAGACCAACTGGTTAAATGGTGCTGTATTGACCGGCTCCGAGCCTGCGGCGTTCGCCGGGAGTTACCTTCAGCGAATCCCGGCACTCACCGTTTCAGCGGGCCGTGCGGTCTGCAGGGTGACGATGATTTCAGTTCCGCCGCCGTCGGACCGTATTTCCAGCTCGCCACCCTGTTCTCTCACGCGTTCTTTCATGCCGGTTAGCCCGATGCCCGTCTGCTCGGAGTTGGTCCGAAGAGCCTCGAGCTTTTCAGTCGGAATCCCGCGTCCGAAGTCCCTGACGCGCAAAATAATTCTGTCCGGACCAGGCTCCACGCTGACCTCGGCCCTCGAACTCTTCGAGTGCCGAGAGATATTGTTGAGCGACTCCTGCAAGACCCGGTACAGCGTAAGCTCCACCCCGCGATCCAGCCGCCGCTCCGGCTGATTCGGAATATTCGCCGAGATGGCTATGCCCAGACGCGATCCAAACCCTTCGATCAGCCAGTTGGCGGCGGAGTAGAAGCCGGCGTCCTCCAGCAGCGGCGGATGGAATAGATCAGAGCGTCCGGACTCGGGAAAGCAGGTCCGTCAGCAAGTCGGTGAGCTCGGCGATTCGCGGATTTTCGGCGCCCGCGTCCAAAGCATCCGCCATCATTTTCGCGGCGACGAGATTCTGTCCCAGTTCGTCGTGCAATTCGCGCGCGAATCTTCCCGGCGCTCCTCGTCTCTGCACGCGCATCAGCTGCATGCTTAACCGCCGCAGTTGGTTTTCCGTTCCCCTGTGCTCCTCAAGCTCGCGATTCAACATGTAATAGTGCAGCCAGAACATCACGGCCGAGAGCGCGAACGAGACCGCCAGGATGCCGGGGAGCGCCGCAAACAAAAGTTGCGACAAGCGGCTTCGCTCTTGCAGCAGCGCGTCTTCATTGCCTCGCATTTGCTGCGTAATTGCCCCGGTACCAAAGGTCGCCCTGGCCACGGCTGCCGTCAATTCGAACTGCTTCGCGGGATCGGATCGGTTTTGCGTCCTCAAATCGACCGACTCCTGCGAGACCGCGATGCGCTCGTTCGCGTTCGCGGCAAGCTGGTCGCATAACTTCTGCTGCGCCGGATTGTCGCTAGTCAATTGCCGAATTCTCGCAACAACGATGCCCACTTCCTTTTCCGCATCCGTGAAATCCCGGAGCGACTCGCTGCTCCCCGAACCGATATAAGCCACCCGGTTCCGGCCCATGCTCGTCAGCGAGGTTTCCAAATCCCCAAGGGTCACCTCGACGTCGTAGGTGTGACGAACCAAGGCCTCGCTGCTATACAAACGGATGATGAGGGAACCTGCCGCTAAGCCGCTGAGAACGAGCAGGAATAGCGCCAAGGCAAACGAGACTTGCGCCTTTCGATTCGACGACATGGCAGACGCTCACCCCACCAATGAGATTTGGACGCAGGGCAACGTTTGCACAGTCTGCCTTCGGCTGGCCCTGCCTGTAGTGGTCCCGAGGTTGCTTCCGAACAGAATACACTAAAGACTGCATGCATCCGCAACCCACCGTGTGGCTTTCGTCACTTTGACCTCAATCGAATTCCGGCGCAGGACGGAAAAAAAAGCGAGTCGCCGAAGCGACTCGCTTTTGAAACGGTCCCACGTTCTCGGCTACCGGCCTCAGAAGTGAAACCCCAGCTCATGTTTTCGCTGCGTGGCGTGACGTAATGCGTCCCGCTGAATGTAGAGAGGAAATTGTAGAGTGCAACCTTGTTTGTCAGGTTGATGACCGTGAAGCGCAAACTCCACTTGTAGCGGTCGCCATTTAACAAGTTGTCGTGGCCAACTGCCAAGTCGAACAGACTCCGCGGCGCAACTCGTGGAGGATTGTGGTCGTCATTTTCGGTTCCCGGCGCCGGTACCTTGAGCAGCGTGGAGCCAAACTGCGAGGCAAGGCAAACGGCGGGTAGGGAGACGCTAGGAGTGGCGTGCTGACCGTTGCAAGTCAAGCCAGCCTCGAACTCCTGGTCGGCGGTCAGCGGGGTGACGCCGTCGTTCAGCACCATGGCAATGGCCGGCAGCCCATTTAGTGTTGAGGACTGCGGGCAGTTGTCTCCGAAACAGGGCGTCTGGCCGGCAACGAGTCCGCTGTCATACCGCCAATTAAATCCGAGCCACGGCCCACGCTTAAAGGGTTGGTATTGCGCGTGGGTGGTTTGTGCAAAGACTTCGTCGTGGTCGATGCGGAACACGCCACCCGGCTGAGGAGGCGCGATTCCGCTGACCGTTGGCGGGAAGAACCGTGCGGCAACGTGCGACATCACGATGAAGGCCGTCAAACCGTGGAAATTCGGGAGGCCGGCGCGAACGGCGAAGCCCGGAATCTTAGAGCTGTTCCATTCGATCGGGAGAAAAACTGGGGTGGTACCGAACACGTTGAAGTCGTAAGCATTATGCGTGTACTTCCAGATGTACTCGCCGCTCAACACGAAGTATTTCCCGAAGGCTTGCTGCAGGCCGGCGTGGAATTCGTTGCGGAAACCGGGGCTAAGCGGGGCAGTCGTGCAGGCGAAGCCTTGCGCCACGGTCATGATCGCGTTAACCACAGGATCGTTGCATCCCGTGCCTGAAAGGATGAGGTTCTCATTGAACGGGCTTTCCATGGTCCGCGCGTAAGAGAGGCGAAATACGGTGTTCGTCTTCTTGAGATTGTAAGCTACTCCCCCTCGTGGCTCTGCCTGCCGGGAAACGGTGCCCAAACCATTATAGAAATCCCCGCGAAGTCCAAGATTGATGGACCAGGGCCCTTTGGTGATCGTGTCCTGCGCGTAGAGCGAGTATTCGATAACGTCCGTCTTGCCGGAGAACTTGTAAGAAGCACCGTCGGCCGTCAGGTCGAATGGAGTCAGGGTCGCGCATAGGGGGTTGGTCGGGTCTGGGCAGCCCTGCGCTGGGAGCAGTCCGGGATCGACAATTCCAAAACTGTCGTTCTCATTAAGGAACGTGTGCTGAGCCGTGAAGCCCACCTTCAGGTTGTGAACGCCCTTGACATAGGAAATCGAGCTGCGAAGGCCGGCGTTGGTCAGATACCTGAGTTGAGAGAGAGTTTCCGCCTGAAGTGGCCCCAGATCGTTGAAAGGATCGGGGCTGGGATAATAGTTAACCTGGTCGCGCCGCACCCAGCCACCCAGGGTGAACACGGCATCGGATGCCCATCACGTGATTCCAGCTTGGCGCGATGTCGAAAGTCTTAAGTTGGGAGCGTTGATCGGTGGGCCCAAGCGGATTGCCGGTGATGGGGTTCAGGACAACGGTGCCCGTGGGATCGCACAGTGCCGATAGAGCCGTGCAGGTCTGAAGCTGCTGGTCCCAGGTATTCGGATTTTGGAACCAAGAGCGCGTATATTGCAAATTCAACTGAATGCTGTCCTGGTCGCTCAGCTTGAAGTCCAGGCGGTCGAAGGCGTTTTCCTCATTGCCCTTGTCGTGCAGCGCGGCGAACTCAGGAGGATCCAGGAACCTGCTGGTATTCAGCCCGCTAATGGAGACGAAATTCCCCCAGTTTTTTCCTCCGTACGCAACGTCGAAGCCCTCGGTTGTAGACCCGAAAGAGCCGTAGGAGGCGTTGATGCTTCCGTGCGGTTGGTTCTGACCTAGACCGGAACGGGTGGTAACCACGGCGACGACGCTAGTCTTGTCGCCGTATTCGGCGGGCGGAGCGCCTTCGATAACCTCCAGCGATTGGATCGAATCGGCGGGAATCTGGTTGGAAAAGACTTTACTCTGTTGATCGGTGATGGGTTGGCCATCCACGACGAAAGAGTTCTCCGCGTGATCTCCAAGCCCGTGAAACAGCCCGTTCGAATCCGCCACAACGCCAGGAGAAGCAAGAGTGATTAGTGAACTCACCGACGAGGATTGGCTTTCGAGCGGAAGGTCCTCGAACAATGCACGGTCGACATCGGTGTGCTCGGTCGGCGTCACTTCCACAAGGTCCGCGGCATTTTCGGTGACCGTGATATTTGTGCTAGACGCGCCCAGCTTCAGGCTTACATCGAGTGTAATGGGAACGGTCGAGCGCACATCGACGTCTTGCGTAAGATTCTCAAATCCAGGCGTCGTTACCGTGAGATGGTAGGGATTGAAAGGAATGTTAGGAATCTGAAAGTGTCCATCGCTGCCGGTTTGGACCTCCTGCACGTGCCGGCTGACTGGATTTTCGATGCGCACTTTTGCGCCCGGCACTGCGGCTTTGGAAGGGTCTGTTACTGTCCCCTCAATCATTCCATTTTCTTGCGCCTTTAACTTGGACGGCGCTGCCAGAAAAAGAATAGCGATTATTGCGCACAAAGCTAAAATTCCACGACAAGAACCCCGCTTGAAACGCATGTGGCCTCCTGGATGCCATGGCGGGTGCGAAATGCCTATATGCGGCATCGCACTCCGGAAGAGGTGATCGGATGGGGACAACAACCTGCGGGATAGGCGGACCAATCCCGCGATAGGCGATCTCTTAGCAGGCAGGCGGAGCGCGAGGGGGCGCGTCGGTCAAAGGCGGGGAAGGCTGTTCGAGCTGCGCTTGAGCCGGTTCATACCACTCAATGAGCAGCGGAACGGATATCGAAGCAGCGACAGAGCCGGGCAGCGGCGTCAGGTGGGCTACGTGACAGATAGCACAGGTGGCCTCGGAACCGGGTGCATCCTGATGCCAGTAAGCAACGCCAAGCGCCAGCAGGAGAAGGGCGAACGCAGCGGCGATGAGGCATGCGAATCTGACCCAGTCGCGAACTTGGGGCTGGCGGCGTCGCGCCACGAAACGCAATTCGCAAGAGCCGGCGCGAGATCCGAACGCGGGCCAAGCCTTGAGCGAGTAAGAAGTTTTGCGCGAGTAAAGTGAAACCCGCATGAATTATCTCCGCCCTCGCACAGAGACAACGCCGAATTGCCGCACAATTACGGCACGAATTTCCGGCCCCGTTTTGCCTTGCTGGTGCAAACGCGCGGCAAGGTGTGCCTCGTCCACGCAGATTTTGCAATCTGCGGCTTCGAGAGTGGCGAAGCAATCGAGCAAGCTATGCATCACCGGCCGCTGGCAATAGCAGGGCTGCTGCGCCAGAACCTCGGGGACCTCCTTGGCAATTGCATAGCCTTCCCGTAGTTCCCCGGCTGGAAATTGCAAAGGATCGAGGGTGTCAGGGAACGGCATGGCATCCTCCACTCGCTTGAAATAGGGAGGCACCAGAGGGTCGTCCAGCGTGCTTGGAAACTGAAAGTAGTAACGCATGTAGAACGTCCACCCGAAGAACAGCAAGAGCGTCATAGCGCTTAATCCGATAACGAATCGGCTTTCCTGCAAAGTTGGCCCCTCGATCTTGGTTCTCTTGGCCACGTTTGCTCTGCTCCATGTTTGTTTCCGCTATCGGCAATTCGTCCCGCCCGTTCGAGCTGTTCGCGCACAAGTGCGGCCCCGTTTTGGGGCAGCCCGTTTGGCGGCCCGTTTGGCAGAACGAGGATCGGGTTGCAATCCCCATTCGCCAACGTCCCTGGGATCGATGCCAAGCGAATTCATCAGCTCTCCACTGAGAGAAATGAATCAGAAAAGTGAAAAACGACGCGAACCGAATGGTCCGGAGTTCGTTCGACTTATCGGGAAACGGAAGCGAGGGTCAGGCTTGGGGTGGGGCGCGGCCTTGGACGGAGAAAAGGTGAACGAATGGGATGCGGATCAAATCGGCGGAGAAAACGAGGCCAATCCGAACGGGCGCAAAATGCAGTGCGATTGTCGGAGCTGTAATCAGGTGCGTGGCGCTGTGCCCCGCCATGCACATGACGCAGTGAGATTCGTCAGCGTTGTTGGTATCGGCGTGCCCGTGAGCGAGCGCCGCCGTCGAAACGGTCACGAAGGTCAGGCTGACCGTGAGGGTGGCCAGAAAAAGGAAGCACTGGCGTGCTAATCGGCCCATAATCGCCAAGCCGCAATACTTATGCCCACCGCTTTCGATGTCAAGAGATTTCGTTCCAGATGGGCGCAAGAGAAGTCAGTCGTGCGCCAAGAGGCGGCATCCCCGGTTGATTTTCATTCCCAAGCCCCGATAAGTCGTCTTCTCGAAAAACTGGCTCAGGTGTAGCCAGCGTGTACAGCAGCTCCGCTTTTGAACACTGGGTAGTTTCGTTCCGGCACACTGCCTACGCAAGTCGCTGATTCCATTGCTTATAGCAAACCACGTTTGGCCGCCGCCCTGCTTTATCTAGAGCCGAGGACAATGACAATGATCATCGAATGCATCCTAATCAGCTCTTCGCTCTGCAACGCGGTCGCCGCCAAGCCCAAGCATACCGACGTGCTCCCGAAGAGGCAGAACGCCATCGTCTCGATGCTGAAAGACCGGCCGGTGATGGCGCTGGCCACATTGGACCTCACCGTGAAAACGATGGACTACCGCCAGACCGAACAGGACTTCAAGATGGGCGGCTTTCAGGAACAGGATGCGATGGTGCGCCCGATGCTGGGCCACCCGGTGGCGATGGCGGCTTATGCAACGGCCTATGCCATGGGCGCGGCGTTCTTGGGTCATGAGATGCGCCACTCGCGCTACAGCGTGATCCGCAAGCTGTGGTGGCTGCCGCAGACCATCAGCATCGAGCAAAACACTTTTGGATATGCTTACACCCGCGCGCACTACCGCCGCTAAGGCCGGAGGAATGCAAGAGCGCACAATGAGAACGAAAGAGAAAAGCCGCATGGACAATGGGGAAGAGGTTCAGAATTTCGATGAGCACGAACGCCTCTTGGGAAATTGGAGAAGGGAGTTAATCCTGGACGGCGACCACTGGACCTTTCGTGATGTAGAGTCGCCAAGCTCGCCAACGACGCCACTTCCGGATAGCCCACAAACATCCTAATCCCGCGCGCCACGCACGTCCCCGTGCCAAGCTCTTCCCGACAGGGCTGGCCGCTTTGCCGCATGACGAATCGAATGTTTCGGAGCCTAAGGCCGAACACTCCAAATAGTCGCTAAATGCTATTTCGCTTTACGTTCGCCTTGAGGTATAGTGACGTCATGCTTTTGAATCTCGCCGGCTGGCTGCGACCGCTTCATCCCGACCCACGGCCCGACGCTGCGCGGGACGGATGGCCCGACGGAGCGATCGTTCCATGACCCTGACGATCCGCAGGCCTGGCTCGCCGATTCGTTCCGGCTCAGTGCGCCCACAGGTTCGCAAACCTAACCTTCGCGCCAAAGCCGAAGGTCGGAAACAGGCACAAGGCGAACGCTCTACCCCCCTGATCGAAAAGCTGCTCTATTTCCTATTCCTTTCTCTTCCCTTCGTTACGCTGATTCAGACTGTTTTAGCCCGGCCCGGTTCAAGCCGCCCCGGTTCAATCGGCCCCGGTTCAAGCCTCGAAGACGAATCCGCCGTCGCACGGCCAATACGCCTGAAAACGTTCATTTCTGGCCCGCGATGGGGATATTCGCTCCCCTTCGCGGTGAAGAACAAGGCCACAATCCAAAAACTGATCCAATGCGAGAGTGGGGGGATGAACGTCTCCCGGCCCGACTCTGACGGCATCATCTCCGACGGGATCTTGCAATTCCACCGGGGTCCGGCCGACACCCTGGCCGGCGGCACGTGGGAGGATTTCTCGCAAGCCAGCGGAATCAGGGGTTCGCCGAAAAATCCGGCGGACGCGATAAAGATGACGGATTGGGCCATCAGCCACGGCCTGGGCCCCCATTGGACCTGCTGGCGGTCCCAGAACTTATCCCCAGGTTCGTAGCCTTGCCTTCGCAGTGCTTTTAGCGGGACGCTTAGCGGAAAAATTCGATTTTGGCTTCGCGAAACCACACGAAATTCATCGGCGCGACTGAAATCGGTCCGTTGACGCCAAAGACGGCGATCTGGAATTTGTCGCCCGGCTTCACCGCGTCGGCCAGCACCACGCGATTGGGCATGTTGAAGCCGGAGATCGCTGCCGGGCTGGGGTAGCCGGTGCGGCGGGGGATCTGCCCGTTGATCCAGACTTCCGCGTAGTCATCGACATACGCCGTCAAGACCGCCGTGGCGCCCGCCGTGTCGAACTCCCCGATTTTTGCCGGTATGGTCAGGTTCGCGCGGTACCAGATGAAAGACACTTTGCCGCCGCCACGCCGGTCGCCCAATCCCTTGGCGCCAATCACCGGCCACGACGAATCGTCGAAGCCGGCCTCGCCGGCGTGAGGCTGAATGTCATACGAAGTTTTATAGCCAGGCATGGCATTGGCGATCGCCGGGCCTTCCACGATTTTCGCCTCCATGCTCTTCCATTGCGCGCCGAAGAGCGCCGATCCTTCCGCCGTCATCAGGTCCACCGATTTTGCGGGTACCAGGGACGGCGGCATTTGAGGCCGAGGCGCCGCGGGCGCTGGGGCAGTAGGAGCTGTTGTTTGCGCCGGCGCGATATTCGCGAAAATCACGGGCAACCCGCCTAGGACGACACAACCAATCGACCGGATGAGATCTTGCCTTCGCATGTTCTCCCTCGAGTCCCGGTGCACTTCCGGGCCGACGGCAAGTATAGCCCTCAATTCCGACCACAGGACTTTCGGGGTTGGCTTTTGGCCCAAATTCCAGTTTTCGAGAATAGCAGGCTGGCTAGGGGTGGAAGATCGGCCGAGGCAAAACAAAAGCCCCACCCTTCGCAAGAAGAAGTCGCGAAGGGTGGGTAACGCCTACCGAACGAAAGGTCAAAGATAACGCGGCGAAGACGGACTAGCGACCGTGATCGTCATCATCCCGATCCCCGTTGGGTGAGCCGTGGCAGGACCCCACGCCCTTGTCGCTGTAAGGCCCTGCAGGAGCTCCAGGAAGTGCGAGTGCCGACTCGAAATCCCACTTGTAGCCGTGGTCGTCGAGCGTCAGGCCCATCACACCCCAGTAGTTCCCGGTGGACGCCTCGAGATTATTTGTGTTGAAGTTGTTGTCGCCGCCCGGATTGGAGGTGGTGCCGGTTGTGGCGACCTTATCGAGTGTCTCGCCGCCGGTGCCCACGATGAATTCACGGATGCCCTCCCTTGGATCGTAATTCCCGGAGGGGTCAAGGGGTTTGTAGCGGGCATAGAGGTGGTCGTGTCCGTTCAGCACCAAGTCGGCCTTGTGCTCGTAGAGCAGTTGCCAAAAGGCCTCAGAGGTTGTGCCTTCTTCGCTGAGACTGTTGGCGGCGCTGAACAAGGGCTGGTGCCAGTAGGCGAGTGTGCAAGCGGAATGATCCTCCTCGAGATCCTTTTTGAGCCATTCGAGTTCGGCGCCTAACCAGGTGCCCGAGCCCGCGCTCGAACAGCCGTCCGGGCTGTGCGGCGGTTGCGTATAGCACTCTATATTGAGCGAAATAAGGTGCCACGAGCCCAGATTATAGGAGTACCAGCCGTCTCCCACTCCGCTCCCGTTCAGGCCGGCGTTCGCCCCCAATTCGAAATGCCCCGCCTGTCCATCGGCCCGCGGCACGGGTTGGGCGAAGAGGGGCTCGGTGGCGGGTGCCGACTTGCAACTGGCCGATGCTATGGGGCAAGGGTTCGGGACCGCAGTCGTGATCGGGTTCCCGTGCGCGTCGGTCTGGAAGCCGTTGTAGTAGGAGAAGTAGCCGTAGCCGGCAACGCCGGTCTCGCCATGCTCGTTATAAAACTCGTGATTGCCGGGCGCGGGCCGCTGGAGAAATTTAAAAGCGCCATAGGTCAAATCGAACGATCCCTCAAAGTCCGAATATCGGCCCACCTGGTATTGCAGATCTCCGAGGAGGGCGACGGCGTCGGGTTTCATCGTCTCAATCTGATTCGCGGTAGCCTCCTGGGATTGCCACAGAGAGGTACTGGTGTAGGCGGGGGGCGTTGCGGGGTCGCTGCAGACTTCATTCCCAGCCTCGCCCGTCACCTCGCCGCCTGGCTGGCAGGAGATGTCGCCAACCACCGCAAGCAAAGGCGATTTACCCGTCGTTGCGTACGGCCAGGTATTGTCGCTGGAATGTGAATCGTGATCGTGGTCTCTATCCTGCGCCTTGGCCCCAACTCCAAATACCAGCACCGAGGCGGCCGCTCCCATGAGCACTGCCGCCCGGAACCTTCCGCCGATCGTCTTCATGCCGTTTCTCCCTTGGACTTGTGG
>CAVPFR010000006.1:0-113675 GCA_963703785.1 uncultured Acidobacteriota bacterium
GACCGCCCGAGTTGGTGGTGAAGGCAATTGGGACTACATCTACGCAGATTCCTCGGGACGCCGGCTGTACATTCCGCGCCGCGCACCAGCGCCACCCGCGGGAGCGGCCGCCGCATCCGCCGCGGCTGAGGTCAAGACGCGCCTCTCCATCTACAATCTGGACACGCTCGAACTGGTCAGTGAAATCGAGGGCATCGGCGGGCAGGGCACGGTTGTGGATCCGAAATCAGGCCATGGCTTCACCAGCAGCAAGCCGATTTCGATGTTCGATACCAAAACCATGAAGTTGATCAAGACCATCGACGCGGGCGATGCCCAGCCTGACGGCATCACCTTCGACGCGTTCAACGAAAGAGTCTACATCTTCAGCCATCCCACCAAGGATGCGACAGTCATTGATGCAAAGGATGGCACCGTGCTCGGCAGGATTGACCTGGGCGGGGTGCCGGAAGAGGGTATCGCGGACGGCCGAGGTAAGCTCTACGACGTCATGCAGGACGCGCAGGGCAGCGTGGCCGTCGTAGACGTGAAGACGATGAAGACCACCGCGCATTATCCGTTTGGAGATAAGGGACGATGCAACGGGCTCGCGCTCGATGCGAAAAACCACGTCCTCTTCGCCGCCTGCGGTAATTCCGGTAATCCTCCAGCTGATCCGCCTCAACCAATGATGGTGATCTTGAATGCGGATACGGGAAAAATTCTTGCCAACCTGCCGCTGCCCGGCGGGTCGGACGGCGCCATTTTCAACGCGGCTACAATGGAAGCCTACAGTACGCAGGGCAGCGGCAATCTGACTATCGTGAAGGAGAACAGCCCTACAAGTTTCGAGGTCGAGCAGAATCTTCAGACAATGAATGGCGCCCGGACCATCGCGTTCGACAGTAAGACAAACCATATCTTCACAATGAGCGATGAGCGCGGACCAGCTCCTGCGCCACAACCTGGCGGACGCGGCGGGCGAGGCGCGGCGATACCGGGTTCATTCACGATTCTGATGATCGGCAAGGGACCGAGTTAAGCCGCGCTTTCGGTGGGATGTCCATTCGTGCCAAGTACGAATGTTCTCGATTTAACTCCTGGTAAGTGGTGTCAGCTCCGCCGGTCGATGCAACACAATCTGATATAAACCTTTTTCTACAAGCTGGTGTTTATGACGCAACGGAGACGGGTAAAGCTCTCCGCTAAGCAGCGTCGTGTGGAGCCGCCGGCGACCCTGCAACGCTTTTATATTCGTCCAGAGACCAGCTAGAAAGCCAGCTTCAAGCCGAACTGGATGTGGCGCGGGCCGCCTGACCCCAGTACAGGATTCCCTGAATCCGGCGTATTCGTAGCATATCCGAATCCCGCGGGGGAAGTAGGATCGGTGCTGGCGGGAGCCGCGAAATCGGTACGGTTAAGGAAGTTGAAGAACTCCACGCGGAACTGAGCGCTATACCGTTCCCTGAACTTCCAGATCTTCGAGACGGATAGATCAATGTTCCTGTAGGGCTGGCCCCGGAAGAAGTTTCTTCCGGCGTTGCCGACCGTGCCGAATGCTGGCGGCGTCAGGACGCCTCCGTTTTGTATGTAGCAAGCGCCATTTGCGAGTGCGGCAAGGGCCAATGATTGCAGTTGGCCATTCCCCGCGTATGGAGCCTGCGCCGCGTTCTGACATGCCGTTTGTATAGCCGTGCCTGCATAACTCGCCGATGTGTACGGAGTGCAGCCTCCATAGGTCCCGTAACAAGGGATGGGGTTCGGGCCCGTATTACTGAAGGCGGAGCGAGCCCCGCTGTAGTTCCAGTATTGGTAGACTCCGCCGCCGATCTGCTGATTGTTAATCTCACCGGTTCCGAGCCAGTCCGTCGTCCCAAGATCGGCCGCGGTCCACGGCAGCCCACTTTGCACCGCTAGAATGCCGCTGATCGACCACCCCTCCAGCATTTGCGCCGGAGATTTCATTCCCGGGACCAGGTAGGTCGGAGAGAAAGTGAAGCGGTGGCGGACATCGAAATTGCCGTTTCCATAGTCCAGGCGCTGATTATTCTTATCGGTAGGTAGCACATCGCCACCCCCGCCGGTGTTGCCGACCAACACATCTAGCGAATGTGAATAGGAATAAGAGGCGAGAAACGATAGCCCGCGGTAGTTCCGCGCCTGCAGGGTGGCCTGGAGGGCATTGTAATTCGAAAAGTCGCCGTATGTCGTTTCGTCTATCTGGCTGAGGTACGGGAAGATTTTTGTGTACTGTCCAGCTTCAGCCGCGGCATCAGGTGTGCAGTTCTTGTAATTCGCGGCGACACTGGCAGGGCTTAGGCAGGTAGCAATCGCGCTCGCGTCCCACCCAGCGCCAAGTACCGGCTGATTGAGGTCGACGACGTCTTCCTCATTAAATCCGTGATTGCCAACGTAGGCGACATCTACAGTCAGGTTATTGGTGATGGCCCGCTGGATATCAAGATTCCACTCGGCAGCAGAAGCTTGCTTAAAGTCGGGATTTACCGCGCCGCTTTGACAGGGCGTTCCAAGGGCCGAGGGAAGGCAAGTAATTCCCGTATAGGTCACATTGTTAAAGACCGTTGCGCCGGCAGTTGGAAATATAGGCACGCCTGTCAGGTTCCAATTCCATTGGCCAGGGCACGCGGATGTGGCGCATTTAACCAGCGTAATGGAGTCCGGGGTATGAAGGCTTATATCAGTGCCGCTATTATTGACGCCGGCAGTTGGAAAATTTGCCCCGAACGGAGATTGGGTAATAAACGGCGTCAGGACCGATGGAGCCGTCAGGAGAGCGCCTCCGGCACGGACCACGGTCTTCCCGTTGCCTCGCACGTCCCAGGCCACGCCCGCACGCGGTGAGAGTTCGCCCCGATTGGTTTTGAATTCGGAAGAAAGCGGCGCGCCGGGACCAAACTGCAGAACTGCGGCAGTCGTCGTGGGATTGACGCTCGGATCAAAATTGGCAAGATAGTTGTGACGTTCCACCGGAGGCAGGTAGTTTTCGTAACGCAAACCTAAGTTCAAAGTTATTCTCGGCTTGATCCGCCAATCGTCCTGGACGAACCCCCCATACCAGTGCATCCGTGTGTTCTGGTCAGGATTGCCCAACAAAATCGACCCCTTGTTCGGCGTGCCCTGGAGAAAGCTTTGCAAGTTCGAGAAGCTGGCCACGCCTTGAGCCCCGGTAAATGAGTCTCCGTCGTAGATCATGTCCAAATACTCGAAACCAAATTTGAAGACGTGCTTGCCGCGCAAATACGAGACACTTTCCACCAGATCGACGTCGCCTTGCGGGCCGCGGCGACTCGTTCGAGTACTCCCGCCGCCCAAACCGCCGCTGAAGCCGGTAATCTTAACGTTGGGAAAACCCCCGTAAAGCGGATTCGTCACTCCGGTATTCATGCCATAGCCGTTTGGCCAGGGATTCGAGGGAAGCAGGTTGCCGTCTCCAATAAGAGTTATATTTCTTATGAAGACATAGCCCATCCTGAAGTCGTTGACCCATGTGGAATTGGGAGTCCAGGTCCAGTCTCCGGAGTACTGCTGCGCATTATTTGTGATGGAGGCTGCCCACTGCGGCAAAAGAATCGTGGCGCCCGCGCTTACACCCTGCGACTTGGAGATGAAGGCCATGCCGCTCAGATGCTGGTGAGGACCGAGAACATAGTCGGCTTTGAAGAGCCCATTGTTGAGCGGCGCCTGACTAGCGATGCCGGGGGCAAAACTGTTCGATGTGGCGCTATTCAGATAGGGGAAAACGTTCTCAAATGTGGGAGAAGCGGGCGTTACCACGCAGGTGTTGGGGTTGAGGCCCGCCAATTCCGCGCTCAGCCCATTGATCTTTGCCGGTGTCAAGGCCTTACAAGCGTCCACCATGCTCAATTGGTTGTTTGGATCTACCGCCGCCGTCATGGCGACGGATGAGGGGATCATGGGCACTCCTACGTCCCCCACATTCACACGCAGACCCTCATAACCTGCAAACCAGAAAAGCTTGTCCTTGATGATCGGGCCTCCAGTTGTCGCGCCGAACTGCTCGAGGGTTGCAGGGGTGACCGCCGGGGGCAGGGGAATCCCCGGAGTGGGAACCAGGGCCTTAGTGAAGTAGTTGCCCGCATCCGTTGCGCTGGCATCGCGCCCGAATGCGTACGCCGTGCCATGCAAACTGTTGGTGCCGGACTTTAACCCGACATTGATCACCGAACCGTTCCTGAAGCCATATTCCGCCTTCGGATTCTGTTCGGTGCTGAACTCTTGTATGGCGTCAATGGGCACGAGCGAGCTTGAATCTCCTCCCTTGTAAGAGGCATTCAAAAGAGTTGAGCCAACACTATCGGCAATTCCGGCAATGCCTTCCAGGCGCAAGAGGTCCTGATCGCTTCGCCGGCCATTGGTACTCGAGGTTCCTGTGCCGGCTCCCACCGAAGTGACGACGCCGGGACGCAGTTGGAGCAAGCGCTCGAAGTTGCGGCCGTTCAAGGGCAGCGCGTTAATCGACTGGTTGCTGACAGTCCCACCCAAAGTGGTGTCGGTCGCATCGATGGCCGGGACTTCTCCGGTGACAGTAATCGTCTGGGTTTGCTCGCCGGGTTGCAGCACAAGATCGATACGAACACTTTGCCCCACTTCGACCAGCACGCTGCTGTGCTCCACGGTGCGGAAGCCTTTCGCCTCGGCCCGCACTGTGTATGTGCCGGGGATCACATTGTTGGCCACATATGCTCCCGCGCCATCGGCGGTCAGGCCTCGCGTAACGCCGCGAGCCACGTCGATCACACTCACCGTAGCGCCGGCGATGACTGCGCCAGACTGGTCGAACACTGCTCCTTGGATGGTGCCTTGGCTGGTTTGTGAAAACGAAGGGAGGCAAAGCAGAAATACGGTCAATAAGACTCCTAACGAGCGTGCCGCAACTTCAGGACGATTGGTGTACACGTGTCCGTGAGAACTAGCCGAGTGGAGGTCCACAGTGTCCCCCTTCTGAAATTTAGTTTTTAAGAACGCGTTGCGGGCGTGGTAACACCGTTTTTAGGGAAAGTCAACGTGAAACACTGCGCATAATGTCTTGCGCAGTGGAATTCTCTTACGCGGCGACCACAAACGGAGACCTCATGGCGCGCTTTCAGCCAAGCATCTCCAACGTTCTCGACAGGAAGATAACCGGTTGCAGAGAAGAATGTTGGTGGACGGCGCGGGACTTGAACCCGCGGCCTCCTCGTTGCGAACGAGGCGCTCTTCCAACTGAGCTAGCCGCCCTTGCCAATTTGACTTGAGGGCACGCCAATCGCCCTATGCTACAGACAGTTATATTGTTTCGCAACCGGCTCGGAGCGGTCCAGAGATTCCGTAACGGAAGATTCTCAATCAAAATCAAATTCAGCCCTAGATGGACCAATCGGATTGAGCAGAACCCGCTTGATTATGCGTAATAGAATTGCTTTCACTGGGCAGGTTTGCGGTGTATAAGATTGCCATCCGAGCCAAGATGGACTTCGGACCCGAAAGCCTCGGAATGGCAAACGGCTCGTTAGGGAAGGTGCGAAGATGAAAACATCATCCTGCAAGGATAGGAATAAGTCTTCTGCGGATAGAGCACTCTCACGCCGGAAATTGTTGCAAGGGGCCTCGGCAGGCATCGCTGCTTCGATGTTGACGCCCGCGGTATCGACTTGGGGCCAGGCTGGCAAGGTGGATGGCGGCTCGTCGATGCCGCGGTTGCCCGCGATAACGCCGGCGTCGCTGCCCGCGGCGTGGACCCCCGACGAGATTCACCGCCGTTGGGCGGCCGTTCGGCAGAAGATGAAGGAGGCGAATTTCGACGCGCTGCTTGTATGCCAGCATCATTCGGGGGAGATGATTACAGAACGACAGGACGGAGACGCGGACGTCGAATATTTGACAGGCATCACCCTGCCCTTCAAGTGGGTGGTATTGCCGTATGAAGGCAAGGTTACGGCGCTCTCTACCCAACAAGTGCGAGGCGCGAAGGAAGAGAAGCTTAGCCAGGACCGCGGAATCGATCTGCGCATTGCGCGCGGCCCTTGGTCAGCGACAATCATCGATGCCATGAAGGAAGCCAATCTTGGACAAGGACGGATTGGCGTGACGGATTTAGTGGACGCGTCGCGGCAAACCGAAGGGGAAGTTACGTACACCACGTACGACCGCGTTTTGAAAGCCTTTCCCCAGGCGAAATTCGAGCCCGCCAGCTATCTGATTGATGGCGTCGCCGCGCTGCACAGCGCCGAAGAGATTGCTGTGCTCGAAAAATCGACGCAAGTTGGGGAGTTGGGCTTGCAGGCGATGTTTGAGACGGCGCGACCCGGGGTGACGCAGCGAGCGGTATGGGTGGCGATGTTCAGCGCCATGGTGAATGCTTCAGGCGAGCGGCCTTTCCGAGTTTCCGTTCGCGCCGATGCGGAAGGCAATAGCGCCCTGAACCGGCCGCTGGAGGAAGTCATGCGCGCGGGGCAGGTGTTGAGCCAGGAATGTTCGGCCTGCGTGCTTGGTTATGGTTCGCAGGTGAATCATTCCGTGGTGGTGGGCTCGCCGGCTCCCGCAGACTGGGATGCGGCGGCGAAGGATAGCTTAGATACGTTCCACGAGATGGTTGCGCTGATCGCTCCCGGCAAAACGGTGAAGGATATCTGCGCACCTCTCGATAAACGGCTCGTTGCACGAGGCGGAAGGGCGGGCGCGTTGGTGATTCACTCCGGAGGGCTGGGAACCTTGCCGCGCGGCGGCTCCGCTGGGGCTGTTGGGGAAATGGTGCTGCAGGCGGGCATGGTGTTTGATGTGAAACCGACTTTCAGCATGAAGAGCGGCGCTACGGCTCAATTCGGCGATTCCGTGGTCGTTACAGAGACGGGAGCGCGCCGGCTGGGCAAGCGCGAGATGAAAATAGTCAAGCTGAGCTGACGACGCGCCGAACGGCTACGCGAAAAACCACGGCGGCGTTTATTCTCCGTTAGTCGCCACGTGCGCTAAACCGGCGCGCTTATTGAATTGCGGGTGGAAGGACGTTTCGTTGCGCGATCACTTTGCGCACGTTCTGGTAGAGGGCGCGAGCTTGGGGAATGGATTCGATGGCCCGTACCACTTGAGGGTCATCCTCCAACTCGACTTCAAACCCGGCGGGTAGACCAAACACGGATATAAAAGCCTCTTTCTTGATCTCGCGCTTGATCCAGTCAAGATTCTGCTCGATATCGGCATCGGTGTAAGAGATTTTTTCCTTATCGAGATAGCGGCGGAAGAGCGCCAGCATAGTGTCGGTGACCGCGAAGTTCTTGGTGATCTCCGGTTTTGTTCCCAGGAAGTATGTCGTAAAGCTTCCTACGCCGGGCTGCTCCGGGTAAGGAAAGAAGATGTCCCGCCGGAGAAGAAGCTGCTGGAAGTCGTTTGGTTTCGGTTCGCTGACGACAACGTCGGGAGTGATGCCTCCGCCCCCATATACCTGGCGGCCTCCGTCCGTGAGTTTCACTTCGGTCGGCTGCGGGTCCTTGTGGTTATACAGGTAGTCGTAAAGCGACACATCCTTATAATCACGTTGAATCAGCCTGCCGCTGGGCGTGTAGTATCGGGCCGTCGTGAGCGCGAGACCCGTATTTTCACTCAAGGGAGAGACTGTTTGCACCAGTCCTTTGCCAAACGTCTGTTCACCCACCACAAGCCCGCGATCATGATCCTGAATCGCACCCGTAACAATCTCAGAGGCCGAAGCGGAACCGCCGTTCACCAAGACCACAAGCGGCACCTGCACTCCGCGATTCCCACGGATCGCATAGTAGCGCCGTTCCTGGGAGGAGCGGCCACGATGCGCCACAATCAGTTGGTTCTTTTCGAGGAACATGTCCGAGACCGAGACCGCCTCGTTTAGCAAGCCTCCAGGATTACCGCGCAGGTCGAGAATCAATCCGTCCAGATTCGCGATCTCAAGCTGTTTCAATGCCGCTGCTAGCTCTGTATCCGTCTCTTCGTTGAAAGCGGAAAGTCTCACATAGCCGATACCAGGACGCACCAGGAAAGCAACGTCCACCGAATGCTTGGGGATTTCGTCGCGTGTAATCGTGAAGGTCAATGGTTGCGCATAGCCTTCGCGAACCATGTTCACGTGCACGACCGTGCCTTTCGGGCCCTTTAGCAAATCCGCCACTTCGGAGGTGGTCAGCCCGTCCGTGGATTTGCCATCCACGCTGTGAATTACGTCGCCAGGACGAACGCCAGCTTTAGCGGCCGGCGACCCCGGCATCGGAGCCAGAACGACCGTGTGATTTTCCTGAGGGCCGACGTTCATCCCCACGCCGTAATATTTGCCTCGCTGATCCTCGCGCAAAAGGGCGTATTGCCGTGGATCAAAAAAAGTTGAGTGCGGGTCGAGCACTCGCAGCATTCCAGGTATGGCGCCGTCGTAGAGTGCGTGATCGGTGTCAACGGGAATGGCATACTCCTGCTGCACGATAGACAAAACCCTGCTGAAATTCTTCAGAGAATCTTGCAGATCGGTAGTCCCGGAAGCGGTTGCGCGCACGGATGGTCCGTATATACCGCCTAATACGGCAGATAGCGCCAATACGCCCAAGATCAGCAGAGCCCCACGCCTCTCGCCCTTCATTCCACCCTCGCTTTCGGCAGACCAGTATAGCACGCCTTATTTCACCGATTTGACACCCCTCCGAGGCTCTTCTATGATGCAGGGGAGAGCCTCTTTGCTGCGTAGGGACGTCCGTGCGACGTGTCTATCGGTTCGACGCTGGGAGGCTGACTTAGGGTTCGTAACCCACAAAAGATGCTGAGCGTACCCCATCTCGCAATCATTTTTCTCCTTGCCTTGATCGTCTTGGGGCCGGAAAAGCTTCCTCAGATAGCCCGGACCCTCGGCAAGGCTATGGCCGATTTCCGGCGTATCACTGGTGATTTTCGTGTTCAGATTGAAGACGAGATGCGCGAGATGGAGCGGCAGACCAGAATAAAGCAGATGAATGAAGAATCCATCCGCACTGCAGAGGCTTCCACGCAATTGCTGGGCGCCACGCCTGCCGAAGAGCCCCAGCACGTTCCCGCAACGGCAGTAACTTCCGAGAAACCTGCAGATGGCGAATCCCAGCCTGTCTAGCCGCCTGGAGGAAACAGAAGACGGCGGCAAGATGTCGTTTTTTGAACATCTTGCGGAGTTGCGCACGCGTCTGATTCACGCCTCGGGCGCCATTGTTGCCGGCACCTTCATCGGCGTTTATATCTCTAAGCACGTTCTTGAATTTGTGGCGCGCCCCATGGTGAACGCGCTGCGCGCGGCGAATTTGCAAGACAAGTTGATCTTTACCCATCCCGCTGGGTATCTCTACCAAGTCATTACCTTGGGGCTGTATCTCGGAATTGTGATCGCCTCGCCGTATGTTCTGTACCAAGTCTGGCTGTTCGTGGCGCCCGGGCTGTATCGGAACGAGCGAAAGGCCGTGGCCGTTTTCGTGATCTCTTCGGTGTTTTTGTTTCTGTCCGGAATCGTATTTGCCTACTACGTCATCCTGCCCTACTTATTGAAATTTCTTGTCAACTTCCAAACCGGCGGCCCTTTTACTCCGTTGATTAGCGTTGATGAGTATTTCGATCTCGTTCTCAATGTGCTGCTTGGTGTCGGAATCGTTTTCGAACTGCCCGTTTTGGCGTTTTTGTTGTCGCTGTTTGGAATTGTGACTCCGCGGTTCCTTTGGAAGAATTTCCGTTATGCTATCCTCATCATTGCTGTCCTGGCGGCGGTGATTACGCCCACGCCCGACGCAATCACCATGTTGGTTTTCATGGCTCCAATGATTGTTCTCTACTTCGTCAGCATTGGTGTTTCGGCGGCTGTAGTGCGCCACAAGCGCCGCAGCGCGATGGCCGGTTAAGGAACTAGGTAAGTGCACAAAAGCGCTCGTCTCCTACGCGCATCGATATGGGCCTTTTTTGCGGCGCTGTGCCTTGCTGCCTGCGGCGGTAACGGCGCGGTAGCGACTGGCGCGCCCAGCGAACCTGCATCGCGCGCTCTCCCAACGCCTCAGCAGGCTGCGCCTGCTCCTCCTCCTGATAAGACCGGAGGGTTCGACGGTCAGCGGGCTTTTAAGTACGTCTCCGATTTGGTCGCGATTGGGCCGCACTCGGCCGGAACGGACGGCAGCCATCGCGCTCAGGACTACATCACTCAGCAGCTGAAAGGATTCGGCTGTCCAGTCGATCCCGAGCCCTTCCATACTCCTACGCCCCTCGGCGATATGGAAATGAAGAACATTGTGGCGAAAATCCCCGGAACCTCCCGGGATATCGTCCTCTTCCTTACGCACTACGATTCCAAGCGCCTCCCGAACTTTGTGGGAGCCGATGATAGCGGCTCCTCGACTGGCGTGATGCTGGAATTGGCTCATCTCCTGTGCGCCCGTAAAAATGCGCTCACAATTTGGATTGCGTTTCTGGATGGGGAGGAAGCGTTTAATCCAACGGAATGGAAGGATCCCGACAATACTTATGGAAGCCGGGAACTCGCCGCGCGCATGGCGCTCTCAGGCGACCTGGCGCGCACCAAAGCCGTGATTCTCGCCGATATGGTTGGCGGCCAGAATCTGCGCCTGCAAAGGGAATCCGATTCCACCTCGTGGCTTACCGATATGGTTTGGTCCACGGCAGCAAAGCTAGGGTACAGGGACACTTTTGTTTCCTCGCAAATGGCTGTTACGGACGACCACGACCCGTTTCTTGCGCGGCACGTTTCCGCAACTGACATCATCGATCTGGATACACCGGTGCGCTTGGGTTACTGGCACACACCGCAAGACACTCTCGACAAAGTCAGCCCGCGAAGCTTGGCCAGGGTGGGTCATGTGCTGGTCGTGGTGGTCCCGCAACTCGAGCAAAAGTTTAGCCGCACCAGCGCCGCCACCCATCCGTGAGTTCGCAGCGAATCTCCATCGATTCCGAAAATGGACGGTACCAAGTCGTTTATGGATCGCGTGTTTTGTCTGGCGCCGGCGCGGCAGTCAAGTCGCTGGGCGCCAATACCGGCGTGTTTTTGCTCTCCTCGCCCCGCGTAGCGCGCCATTGGCGCCGCAAGCTGGAACGCGCATTACGAAGCGCTGGCCTGCGCCATACAGTCATTTTCGATGATCGCGAGCAGGCTAAAAGCATCTCCACGGTGGAGCGCGTATGCAGGGAGTTGGTTCGTGCCGGGGCTGATCGCCGCGCCATTCTGGTGGCTGCGGGAGGTGGTGTAGTCGGAGATGTTGCCGGATTTGTGGCGGCCACCTACCTCCGCGGCGTCGGAATTGTTCACCTGCCGACGACTCTCGTCGCTCAAGTCGATAGCGCCATCGGCGGCAAAACCGGCGTCAACCTGCCGGAAGGGAAGAATCTCGTCGGCGCCTTCTATTCTCCGCGGCTTGTCTTGGCCGATCCGGCGAGTCTGTCCACGCTTCCTCCGCGGGAGTTCCGCTCGGGAGTGTATGAGGTGATCAAATATGGCGTCATCGGTGACAAGCGCCTATTTACGTTCCTCGAGAAGTCAATTGCGGCGCTGGTCCAGCGAGATAAAAAAGCCCTCGATTACGTGATCCCTCGTTGCATTCAGTCAAAGGCCAAGGTTGTCAGCTATGACGAACGCGAGGCCGGGCTGCGCGAAATTCTCAATTTCGGCCATACCTTCGCGCACGCCTTCGAGACAGCTACGGGATACGCGAAGTATCTTCATGGCGAGGCGGTCGGCTGGGGGATGATCGCCGCATCTCGGCTGGCGGCGCGCATGGGTTTGCTCAAAACGGAAAGCGCCTCACGAATCGAAAATCTTGTGCGCCGGGTCGGCCCTCTTCCCGATTTGCCGGCCGCCAAACCGGCTCGTCTCGTAGAAATCATGCATGCGGACAAGAAGACTCGTGGTGGCCAGTTGCGGTTCGTGCTCAGCCGCAAAATTGGAAGTGCCGAAACCTTCGGTCCCGTTCCGGCAAAACTTGTGATTGAAGTTCTCGGCCGCTTGGCCGCGCCAGCCTAGACATCCATGAGCACAGGCGGATCCAGTCGCGGCCGCTTGCCGGGCACGCGCCCAGCCGGAACTCACGACGAAGCGGCTGCCTCGCGCGAAGTGCGGGATATGTTCAGCCGCATCGCTCCGCGCTACGACCTGCTGAATCATCTCCTGTCTATGCGTTTCGATGTGATGTGGCGAAAGCGCCTCGCGAGCCGCTTTGCCCATATTCTCGAGCGCCCTGAGGCCCGCATTCTCGACCTTTGCTGTGGCACGGGGGATCTTGCTCTGGTCCTAGCCAACTCGCCGAGCCGCGGAGTCGATTCGCAACCGTTGTCCCTCGTGGGAGCCGATTTCGCTCATCCCATGCTCGTGCGCGCTCATGAAAAGGCCGGACGAAACCGCGGTCGTCCCATCAAGTTTGTGGAGGCGGATGCGCTGTCTCTTCCTTTTGCCGATGCCAGATTCGACCTGGTCGCCACTGCGTTTGGATTCCGCAATCTCGCTAACTACGCCGAAGGACTCCGGGAGTTGCGCCGGGTTCTAAAAGCGGGTGGCTCGGTCGCCATCCTGGAATTCGCGGAACCTCGCGGAGCGTTGTTTCGGCATGGTTTCGATTTCTACTTTCACCGCGTGCTTCCGGCCATTGGCGCGGCGATCTCCGGAAACGCGTCCGCTTACACTTATCTCCCGAACTCGGTGGCCCGTTTTCCGGCTCCGAACGAGCTTCTGAAATTGATGGAGGAATCGGGATACAGCGGGGTGGCTTTCGAAAGTTGGACCGGAGGAATCGTAACGCTGCATACGGGCCAGGCGCGATTCTAGAGGAGATTGCACGAGACGAACGAAGTGAGAAGGCTCCCGATTCAGAAGAGATTTGGCTGAATTCATTCCTCCATGCCCAACGCGCGAATCTTGGTTAGAAGCGTTTTGTAGGAGATGCCGAGCTGTTCGGCCGCACGCGTCTTGTTCCATCGCGATGACTGCAGCGCCGCTCCGATTTTGAATCGCTCGACGTATTCCAGCGCCCGGGCGCTGACGTCCTGCATGGTTCCTTCCCACGAGAAACTTTCGTTCAGCATCCCGGCGGGCATTTGTCCTTCCGAGGGACGCTGCGCGGAAAGCTGAAGAGCAGCGGCGTCGATTTCATTGCCGTCGCTGAGAATCGCCGCGCGCTCCATCGTGTTTTGCAGTTCGCGCACATTGCCCGGCCATTGATAAGCGAGTAAAGCGTCGCGCGCTTGATCGGTCAGTTGCAACGCCGGCTTGCGAAACTCTCTCCGAAAGCGGTCGAGAAAGACATCGGCCAATAAAAGGACATCGTTGCCACGGTCGCGCAGAGGTGGAATCGTTATGGGCACGCCGGCGATGCGAAAAAAGAGATCTTCCCGGAACAGTCGCGCCGCCACGGCGGCGCGCAGGTCCTTGTTCGTGGCGGCGAGAATCCGGACATCGACCTCCGTGCTTTGTGTGCCTCCGACGCGGTCGAAGCGCTTTTCTTCCAAAACGCGCAGCAATTTGGATTGAATGGCGATGGGCAACTCGCCAATTTCGTCGAGAAAAATCGTCCCCCGGTGGGCCAGTTCCATTTTGCCAATTTTTCGAGAGCCCGCGCCCGTGTAGGCTCCGCGTTCGTGGCCGAATAGCTCGTTCTCGACCAGCCCTTCCGGAATCGCCGCGCAGTTCAGCGCCACGAAGGGATGACTTCTCCGCGTGGAGAGGCCGTGCACGGCCCGCGCAAAGAGCTCTTTGCCAGTCCCGCTTTCTCCCAAGAGCAGGACCGTGGAATCGGTCGTGGCCAGCCGCTGCACCTGCTGGGTTACCGCTTGCATGGTGGGGTGCTCTCCCACGATTCGAGGAAAGCCGTAGCGCGTCGTATATTCCTCCCGCAGCAGCAGATTTTCTCGCAGCAACTCCTGTTGCTGCGCGGCGCGTGCCACGAGCAGATTCAAATGTTCGAGATCGACTGGTTTCTGAATAAAATCAAAGGCGCCGTCTTTCATTGCCGCCACCGCCTCTTCGATGGAGCCAAAGGCGGTGATCAGAATGACGGGAATGGTAGGGTCGGCCTGTTTGGATTCGTGAAGCACCTCGAGACCAGAGCACCCGGGCAGCTTGAGATCGCTGAGCACCAGCAAATAGCGTCGCGAGCGGATTTTGTTGACCGCCGTCGAACCATCGGCAGCTTCGTCCACGGAGTGTCCCGCGCGCTCCAGGGCCTTACGCAGCATGGCGCGCAGTTCAGGTTTGTCTTCAACGAGTAGGAGTGGCTCCACCAGCTCTCTTCTATCATGAATTCGAGCGAATCATTTGTGTGGAAACGCGAGTGTGTGCGGAGATTAGTACGTTTGGTGGAATTTCGGAATCACCAACATAAGGAGCGCGTAGAGAGCAAGGCACCTTAGCGCACGGCTCTCGTGCGATCGCGCAATCCGCTCGCTCTCGGCTCCCTACTCCAGGGAATTTGGGGCCGGGCCTTGCCCGGATCACGGCTTGGAAGAGTCAGAGTTTGAAGCGCTCGTGCCCGAACTACCGGAAGTATCGGTTCCCGAAGCGCCAGCTTCCGGGCTGCCCGAACCCAAAATGCCTGATTCCGACGTGCTCGAATCGGAGGGACCGGCGCCCGAGGGCTCATTTGCCCAGCCGGGCTCACCCCCCGACCTGCGTAGCTCGTCCTCAAGGTCCGAGATATCTTGTTTATCTTTCTCCACGGCTTGCTTCTTGGCATCGATTTGGCTCTGTGTCTTGTCCAAATCCGCTCGGCTGTACTGTTGCTTCATCGCCGCCGTCGGGTCTTGATAGAACTGTTCCTGTTTTAGATTGAATTCTCGCTGCAGGATGTCTACTTCTTTGGTGTCTTCGGCCAGGACTCTGCGCGCCGCGGCAAACTTTCCTTGCCAGTACGCCTCATCCTTTTTTCCCTCGGACGCATCTGCCGACTTTGCATCGTCCTTCTTTGCCGCTGCGTTGTCGGCTTGGGAGGCGGGTTCAGTTCCGACGATGGAGATTTGGCCCTTTATGTCTCCGACATTGTCATCGGTGAAGACCTTGGCCGGCTTGGCGGAATCCTTCTTTTGAGCGCGAGCCTTGCGCGCCGCATCCGCGACGGACTCGGGTGGCGACGACGTGTTTAGTGACACATCCTGAGCGCGCGTAATCACAGCAGTCGCCGTCAGCGCGAGAACGGTTGTTGCCAAGAGCAATTTTCGCGAAAGCATCGATCGCCGCCTTTCAGTGCCGGGCGTAGTACTAGGACTCCTTCTAGTCTAGTTACCGGCTGAAACGGAATCAACCGTCCCGCCCGCGGCCGTGCCCTGTCTGCTAAGTGGCAGCCAAACAATGAATTCGGCGCCTCCCTGGGTTTGATTCCGAACTTCGACGGAGCCCCCATGCTGCACCACGATCTTTTGCACGATGGCGAGGCCCAGCCCCGTGCCATTCGTTTTGGTGGTATAGAAGGGCACGAAAATCCTCGAGAGATCGTCTGGCGCAACTCCGGGGCCATTATCGGTGATGGAGATGCGCTGCAAATCGCCGCTGCTGGCGTGTTCGATTGCGCCGTACACCTCGACTCGACCGCCAAACGCCTGCCCGGCCGCGGCTTCCGCGGCGTTGCGAATCAAATTGAGCAGCGCCTGTCGCAGCAGACCTTCATCTCCCGCGATGTTTTCCAATTCACCGGCAGACGAAATGGCTACGTCCGGAATGGCCTCTCGAATTTCCGTTATCGCCCGGTCCACCAGCGACCGAAGCGGGATCTCCTCTGTGGAGAGGTCCAACGGCCGCGCAAACTTCAGGAACTCCGTGACCACGTGTGTCAGGGCGCGGGTTTGTTCGATGATGAACTGCGCATTTTCCGCCGTCTCGCCTTTGGACTCGCTGCGAATCATCTGTGCATAGCCGGAGATCGTTGCTAAGGAGTTTTTGAACTCGTGCGCAATGCCCGCGGAGAGCTCGCCGAGGGCGGCCAGGTTTT
This sequence comes from uncultured Acidobacteriota bacterium, assembly GCA_963703785.1. Classification (GTDB taxonomy): domain Bacteria; phylum Acidobacteriota; class Terriglobia; order Acidiferrales; family UBA7541; genus Palsa-189. The sequence goes on from CAVPFR010000006.1 coordinate 15,945, forward strand.
CCTTGACTTGTACCTGGCGCTGGAGCGCCGCAAGCTCAGTGAGGTCGCTGAGCAGGCACAGCGCCCCCGTAACCCGCGCGGACCGGCCCAAGATCGGCGAGATGGTTACGCCGAGCTGGCGTAGCTCGCCGCTCGGGGTTGTGTACTCGATCTCCTCGCGCCGAAAGGTGCGCCCGTCCGCCAAACAACTGGCCAGAAGCTTCGTGAGCGCCGATTCCTTGCCAAACACTTCGGCGTAGCGCCGATAGGGAAGCGCATGGACATCGAGAGCGGCCTCCGCCGCGGGATTGGCGCTGGTAACAATTCCCGCGGAGCTGATCAACAGAAGCCCCGCGGGCATGTTGCGCGTCACGGCTTCGCTAAGCCGCTCCGTTTGCTGCGCCCGCTCCCGATCGCGGCGGTGCAGGGCCGCCAGCTCCTTCTCCTGTTCCCGGAGTTTCTGAATCACCGCCTGCATGGAGGCGGTCATGAAAGCCGAGGGATTATCCATGGACGGCTTGGGAAGGGAGAGGTCCGGACTTTCTTCCGATCGGCCTGCACGGAAGCCGCGCCGAATGAAAAGAAACGCCAGCGCCGCCGCCGCGAGGATGAAGAGCACAAACATGAGTCCCGCGGCCATCCACCCTAGGCCCAACGACGGTCCCTCGGGATACGCCCAAGCTACGGTGAATATCACTGCGGCCGCGTTAGACATGTGCGAACGCGCGGTACCAATCAAGAGCAGGCGAGCCAAAAAACACCACGAGGATTGCCCCGGCTCCCAGAAAAGTTCCAAAAGGCAGCTCGAAATCACGCCCCTTGCGCCCGATGGCGATCACGGCCACGCCAATCAGGCTTCCGAGCAACGAACCTAGAAGGATTGTCAGCAAGGCGCGCTGCACTCCCAAAAACGCGCCGGCCATGGCCATCATTTTGACGTCGCCAAATCCCATCCCTTCGCGCCCTCGCGCTCGGAAATAACCCTCCGCGACCAGCCAGAGCAGCCCGCTGGCCACCCCCGCGCCGATCAGCGCATCGGCCAACGATAGTACCGGTTCGGGCGGAGGATAGGCGAACAGATGGTTGGCCAGCCACGGCGCAGTGCCGTCCACCGGCCGCGTAAACAGACTCAGAAGCAATCCTAATCCCAGGCCGGCGAAATTCACCTTGTCCGGCAAAATGCGTTCGCGAAAATCGGTGATCGTGAGCACGATCATTAGCGCGGCGAAAATGGCCCACTTGAGCGCTTCGGCATTGAGCCCGAAGACGAGATAGCAGGCCAGGAACAGGAGCCCTGTAGCCAATTCCACCATCGGGTACATTGCCGATATATGCGTTTTGCACTTCCGGCAGCGGCCCGCCAAGACTAGCCAGCTGACCACCGGGATATTGTCGTAAGGCTTGATGGGCTTGCCGCACGATGGGCAGTGTGAAGGCGGCAGCACAATCGATTGCGCAAGAGGTATGCGCAGAATGCAGACGTTCAGAAAGCTGCCAATGATTAATCCGAAAACGAATATGGTTGGCGGCGATCATGCCGGAATTAGAGTTCGTTCACGGCCGAGTCGAGAGTTCCGCAGATCGGCTTTCACAATTTTGACCCCGGACGCCAACTCACTGTGCCACAACCACGCGGCGTCCTCAACGCCGTCTCGCTCCATCGTGCCCGATGCCTAACCGCACGCCCGCACCTTTCCTGTTTTCGAGTCTGCTGCCGTGTTGCTCGCTTGGTGGCCCTTGCGGGTCTGTGGTTCTGGCGGTTCTTGGTGCAACGAACTTGGAGGCTGAGCGGGAAGGATTTCGGTTTTTGTGTCTCGCGGCGCCCCCCGCTGGGTATTCTCGCAAGTGTTCATTCTGAAGGGCTTTAAGTTCAACGTTTTCGTAAGTGTTGATTTCACTTGAGTTGCTAACGAAGTCTGGAGGTGCGGAAGCGGCGTTCCTATGTGGCCGCGAGGGGACCTGTTCGCAAACGGGCGAGGGCGGAGGAGATGTGTCTCGCTCCGGCACAGGTTCCGGAGTGATATTTCGCTCACGTTCGACTTTGTTGACCGGCGAAAGCTCATCCTGTTGGTGACTTTCGCCGGAAGACAGGATGACAGGACTGGTTGCATTGGGGCGAGCGCCAGCGGCGGGAGCGGAGACGGATTCGGCGTGCGCCAGGGAAATGGTCCGCAACAAAAGCTGGGCGAGATGACCGAAAGTGGCGGCTTCCTGGCGTGAAATGCGCCTTTGCGCGAGCAGGCGGAAAACCTGAGCGAGAGCGCGGTTCACGCCGGCGGCGGTGGTGAGATCGCGGCAGGCGGAATAGAGTTCGGGAAGGTCGAATGCCGCTCCGACAACGTTGCCTCCGGGTGAGGGGCGGCCGAACAACTGTTCTTCTCTTTCGGCGTGAAAGGGACAGAGGGAGGGATGAATGTCGGAGCGGGCCATGGTGCACTGGCGACCATCGGAAAAGGTGAACTGACAGCGGGGAGGCAAGGGTTCAGGAGAGATCCCACGCTCCCGAGGGACTTTGTTAATCGGCGCGCCGGCAGAGAGATCGCTCGAGACGGTGCCGGTTGCATCGTGACAAGGGGGCGGAGAGACGCGGTGGCCGTTGGATGTTTCTTGTACGGTGGTCATAGGCAAATGTTATCGCTAGAGTAAACTGTGCGGTCAATAAGGATACTATGTGGATAACTGAGAGGCCTGTGGAAAACGCCTGCGCTGAGGCCGGGAGCCGCCAGGCTACCGGCCTTTTTCTTTTGGGTGTTAAACACGCGCATGGTTGACATGCCTGACCTACCTTGCAAGCGGGCCGGGTGCGGACGCGCAGTATCGGTTCACAATGCCGAGCCCGCTGAGAAACACGCGAAGCTTCGCGGCGCGCCGGTCTCTGATTTCCCTACAGGCAGAGAAGCATTCAACTTTGAGGCAAACAGGCCCAACAGTGCCCGCTTAACAACAGGCCGACGAGCTGACGGTGCGTTGGATCAGCTCGTCGACTCTGTTTCTCCAGGTGCTAGAATTATGTGGCAAGGAGGTGCAGATGCTAGAACTCGACAGAATGCACCCAATTGAGGCGTACATGGAACACGCTGACGAACTTGCGCAGGAAGTCGTGAATTTCTGTCTCGCCGACCATTATGGCTGGACACCAACTGTCTGCCGAACTGAACGATCTTCTGAACAAGGCCGACAGGCACCGACAGTTAAAGAGAACTGCCGATAACCATCGTCAGTTTGGTCAATTGACAACGGAAACAGCGCAAGAAGAAGCCGAGGCATGTCAGGAGTTCGCAAAAGCAATCAAGGCTTTTCGAGAACAGAACCTCCAGGCATCGGCATCGTAATATGATGACAATACGATTGACGACCGCCGCCCTCGCGACGATTTTCTTGGTCGGGATTGCTTCCTCTTCCGTTCGGGCGGACGACAGCCTGAGCCGAGCGACTCTGAAAGACCTCCGAGTCATCTCCGTGCTGGTCGAGGACCTTCCTGACAGCGCCAAGATCTTGGATATATCGAAAGACGCAATTCAAACCGATGTGGAGTTGAAACTGCGTTTGGCCGGGATGCGTGTTGTGCCAGAAGATGAAGGGCAAAGGCTCCTCGGGAGTCCAGTTTTGTACGTCAACTTGAACGTGGCGGATGATGGCAAGGCTGCTGACATCAAGGTCGAAATGCAGCAGAACGCGCTGCTAGAACGGAACAAGATGTGGACACCTCGTATCCCAACATGGTCGGCGGGTGGTCTCGTCTCGAACCCAACGTCACAAGGCATCCGAAACTTCATCAAAGAGCGCGTGGATGAGTTCCTGAATGCCTGGCTTTCCGTTAATCCGAAGAAGTAAAAGCTAAAACGGACAACGAACGCACCAACTCCGGTCCCATCCAATCCGTTATTTCTACTACGTCTATTCGTGTTTTGTGTAACTTACTGATTCCAGGTAGGCTGCCACTGTACAGAAAACTGGAGGCCCCATGGGGCGGCCAAGAGTCTACCCACGGGATGAGCTTTCCCGCGTTACCATCGATGTAGGCTTTGACTATGCCAGCCACAAAGGTCTGCTTGAGGGCGGTAATGACAGTCCGGGAAGGCAAACACATATGGACAGGTGAGTATGCGTGTTCGATCTGCGGTCTGCGCTTCCGTCCCGATCCAACCGATCCAGCCAAGCTTTCTCGGGATTTCTCAAAACATCAGGAGCAGCATCCCGCCTAATTTTGTAAATGGATTGGAAATCTATACGCCTCCCACCGATGCGATAATTTGATGGACATGTCATGGCTCGAGCACAGAATCCGCCGTTACGAACACCGCCGATGGACGGAGGACGATAATCGCCGGGTGCGCCCGTTCGACTGGGGACTGGAGCACGTCGGATTAAGCGGCAACGGTACGGATCCCCGCGCTGCTTCTCCGGCAGTTGGGCGGAACGCACCGTGGCGCACAGCGATGAATGGTTCCACGCTGAGCCGGCCGCAGATTACGTCTTGCATCCTTCGCAAGATGGCGCGCGGGCGGAGAATGGCGGACATGGCGACCGCGTCCTGACCTTCACGAGCGCCGTAGATTCACCGTGGCCGCAGAATAATCGGGTGCACGCGCGCCTCTTTGCCGTAAGCAATTCGGGACCCGCGGTGGTGGTGCTGCCGCAGTGGAATGCCAAATGGGACGTGCAGGTGAAAATTTGCCGGTGGCTCAATCGCTGTGGAATTACGGCCTTGCGGCTTTCCATGCCCTATCACGATCGCCGCATGATTCCGGGACACGAGCGTGCCGATCACCTGGTCGGCTCCAACATCGGCCTCACGCTGCAGGCCAATCGGCAGGCCGTTCTGGACGTTCGCCGATCGTTGCAATGGCTTGCGTCCCAGGGTTACGGGAAATTGGGACTTGTGGGAACGAGCATCGGCTCGGCCGTCGGGTTTATCACCATGGCCCACGAACCGCTGGTTCGCGCGGGAGTCTTCCTGCATGTCTCCACGTATTTTGCCGACGTGGTGCGCACGGGCATGAATACGGCGCATGTCTGGGAAGGCTTGCGCGCAAACGTCACAGCCGACGAACTGCGGCGCTTCTGGTCGCCTATTAGTCCCTTTCCTTACGTGCCTAGAATGCGTGGAAGCAAGCAGAAGATGCTGATGGTAAGCGCTCGCTACGATCCCACATTCCTGCCGAGCTTTTCCGCTGAGATCGTCCGCGAAGTGCAAAAGACGGGAATGGAAAGCGAGCTTCTTCTGTTGCCGTGCGGGCACTATTCGCTGGAGCTGGCCCCTTTCAGCTATGCGGCAGCTTTGAGAATGGGCTCATTCCTGTTCCGGAATCTTGCGTGATGCACTCCTGATCATCTCGCGCTGCGAGCGGAGTGCGTGTTTTATTGCGCGTAGCGCGTTGACGACTTACTGTCGGCGGGTGCCTTCAGCGGAAAATATTGGCGGTATTTCTCCGGCAGCGATTTCGGCCGTCCTTCGCGATTGCAGATGATGTGCACGGTTTCGCCCGTGGCCAGCAGTTCGGCGCCGTCATCGCGCAGAATTTCATAAGCAAAGCTGATGCTGCGCCGCCGAGCCTCGCTCACACGCGTTCGGATGCGGAGCAAATCGTCATAGCGCGCCGGCCGGAGATAACGGCAGTTCGCTTCCGCAACCACGATGAAGCTGTCGTCTTCGCTCTCCATTTGCTTGTAGGCAATGCCTCGCTCGCGCATGTATTCGACGCGCCCGATTTCGAAAAAGGTGAAGTAGTTTCCGTAATAGACCATGCCCATCTGGTCGGTTTCCTTGTAGCGCACGCGCACCAGCGTTTCGGAGAAGTCGTTCATGTCATTGCTCGCCTGACCAGCGAGGCTGGCGTTTTTCGAGGAATGCGGAGAGCCCTTCGCGGAAGTCAGCGGTGCTGCGAATGGCCACGCTTGCCGCGACGGCCAGTTCGATGCGGCGATCTATTTCCGGTTCACTCGCGCGCACGAGCAGCCGTTTCGTCGCCTCCAGACCGCCTGGGCTATTCGCCATCAGGGTGGCGGCCAACTCGCGCGCTGCCGTGAGGAGTTCCTCTCTCGGTACGATTTTTGTGACCAGGCCGATCGCCTTGGCCTCGGCGGCGTCGAGAATTCGGCCGGTGAGAAAGAGATCGCGAGCCAATTTCTCTCCCACCTGCCTTTCCAAGAACATGGATACGAGCGCGGGCATGAAGCCGACCCGAACTTCCGTGTAGCCGAATGTGGCTTCCGGAGCAGCGACCGTAAAGTCGCAAAGTGTGGCGATGCCGCATCCTCCGGCCAGTGCCGCGCCATTCACGGCCGCGATGAGAGGTTTGGGAAAGCTCCAGAGCCGGCGAAAGAATGCGGCAGTCCTTCTCGCGTCAGCCAGGTTTTGCTCCGAGGATTGCGCCGCCAGCGCCTTCAAAGCGTCGAGATCCATGCCGGCACAAAAGGCCTTGCCGGCTCCGGTGATAATCACCACGCGTTCCTGCCGGATTCCACATCATCGAGCACGCTCATGAGCTCGGCGATCATCGCCGCGGAAATCGCGTTACGTTTTTCTGCGCGATTGAGCGTGATCAGGGCGATTGTGCCGCCCCTTTCGGGAATTGTTTCCAGCGTAATTGTTTGGTAAGTATGCATTGAGGCGTTGCCGCTCAGTCGTGGGCGTAACGATCCCGAATTTCCGCCGCTTGCGCGAGCACAGGCGCAAGGGCGGGAAGCGCGAGGCCCGTTTCGATTCCATGTTCCTCTAGTGTGCGGACGACCGCCTCCGTAGCGATGTTGCCAACCAATTCGTCACCGGCAAAAGGGCACCCTCCCAGCCCGGTAAGCGCGGAATCGAATCGACGGCATCCGGCATTGTAGGCTGCCATGACTTTTTCCGCTGAGCTTTCGGGCCGGCTATGAAGATGGACGCCCAATTCGACACCGGCGACGCAATCCTTGACAGCGGAGTACAGTTTGCCCACAGCTTCGGGCGTGGCGGTTCCTACCGTATCGGCCAGTGAAATACTTCGCACGCCGATGTCTTTCAGCCAAATCAACGTGTCCTCCACGATTTCCGGTCCCCAGGGCTCGTCGTACGGGTTCCCGAAAGCCATGGAAACGTACACCACAAGCCCGCGGCCCGATTCCTTCGTAGCCTTCCTCAGCCGCTCGACTAAAGCGCGGGATTCCGCGCGCGACATATTGGCGTTGGCGCGGCGAAAGTAGGCGGAGATGGAGTAAGGGTATCCGAGCGTGGTCACGCCGGGTGCGGCGAGCGCCCGCTCGATTCCTTTTTCGTTTACGACGATGCCGATGATTTCGGGAGCTTCCGCGCGAGAGGGAAGCGAGGAATAGAACGCTTCCAGCACAGCTTCGCTATCGGCCATCTGGCGCACGTGCTGGGACGAAACGAAGCTCACCGCATCGATGTGCCGGAAACCCGCCTCCACCAGCGCGCACAAATATTTGGCCTTAATCTCGGTTGGAATCACCCGCGGTAATCCCTGCCAAGCGTCGCGCGGGCATTCGACAATTTTCACCGCGCCGTCAGTGGAGTGGGAGGTCATGTGAATGCCCGTAGCGGGGTTTCAAGAGCGAGATCACGTCTGCAGAACGCCTGTTTTGAATTCGCGGACGTCGGGATTTAGGGCGGCAGCTTCCAACGCCCAGATCAAGGCCTCGCGCGTGTGCGCAGGATCCAAAATCGCGTCTACCCACAGCCTTGCCGCGGCATAGCGCGGATCGGTCTGGTGTTCGTAACTGGCTCGCACAGACTCCCGCAGCTCTTCAAGTTCTCCCGCTGAAAGCTGCTTGCCCTCGCGCTGAAGCTGCTTCACTTTGATTTCCACGAGCGTGGCCGCGGCGGAATCGCCGCTCATCACTGCATAGCGCGCCGTGGGCCACGCAAACATGAAACGAGGGTCATAGGCCTTGCCGCACATCGCGTAATGCCCCGCGCCGAAGCTGCCGCCGATGATGACGCTAATCTTAGGAACCACGCTATTGGCCACGGCGTTGACCATTTTCGCCCCGGCGCGAATGATTCCGCTCCATTCCGCCTCCTTGCCCACCATGAATCCATTTACATCGTGCAGAAAAATCAGCGGCACCAGGTTTTGATTGCAATCCATAATGAACCGTGCCGCCTTCTCCGCCGATTCCGTGTAAATCACGCCGCCAAATTCCAAACGGCGCTGGCCCGTAGCGGGATCTATGGTGGGAACGTGCATCTTTTGATTGGCAACGATACCCACCGCCCAGCCACCGATGCGCGCATAGCCGCAGAGAACAGTTTGGCCGTATTCCGCGCGATATTCCTCGAGACCGCTGCCGTCCACGATACGCGCGATGATCTCGCGCATATCGTATTGCCGCGCCGGATCGGAGGAAAAGATTCCATAAACTTCCTCGGGCGGATAGGACGGAGGCTTGGGGGCGACGTGATCGAACCGCGGCTCGGGCGGATGGCCGGCCATCCCCACGAGCGAGCGAATACGCTCGAGGCAGGCCTCGTCATTAGGTTCACGAAAGTCGACCGTGCCGCTCACCTGCGCGTGCATCTTCGCGCCGCCCAGCTCCTCGGCCGAGACTCGCTGCCCGATCGCCGCCTGCACCAACGCCGGGCCGGCCAGAAAAAGGCCCGAGCCGTCCGTCATCAAAATGTGGTCGCACATTACGGGTAGATAAGCTCCCCCGGCAACGCACATGCCCATAATGGCGGTGATCTGCGGAATGCCCATCGCGCTCATCACCGCGTTATTGCGAAACACACGGCCGAAATCGTCGGTATCCGGGAAAACGTCCTCTTGTAAAGGCAGAAAAACGCCCGCGGAATCGACCAGATAGATCGTCGGAATGCGGTTATCGATGGCAATGTTTTGCGCCCGGATCACCTTCTTCGCGGTCATAGGGAAAAACGCCCCCGCTTTTACGGTGGCGTCGTTCGCCACGATCATCACCAGACGCCCCGAGACTCGCCCTAAACCGGTAATCGTGCCCGCCGCCGGCGCGCCGCTCCACTCCTGGTACATTTTGTAAGCGGCGTAAATCCCCAGCTCGAAAAATTCCGTTCCCGGGTCGATCAGGCGCGCGACGCGCTCCCGAGCCGTGAGCCGCCCCTTTTTGTGCTGCGCTTCCGCGGCTTTTGCTCCGCCGCCCTCCTGCAGCCGCGCTTCTTCGTTTTTGATTTCGGTGAGCAGGTCTACCATGCGCCGCACGTTCTGTTCGAACTCGGGCGAACTGCGGCGGACGCGATTCTCGGGAATAGTGTTCATATTTTCTCAGGGTAGCCGAAAGGGATGCTCCGGGACCATGGCTCAATCTCGGGCGCGCGCATGAGAGCGAACAAAGTCCACGATCGCCTGTGTCCGCGTGCCGGGCGGGAAAATCTCGGCGATGCCCGCCTTTTTCAAGCCGGGGATATCGGCTTCCGGAATAATTCCGCCCACCAGCACGACTACGTCATCCATGTGCTTGGCGCGCAATAACTCCATAAGTTGCGGGCAAAGAGAATTGTGCGCGCCGGAAAGAATCGAGAGACCGATTACGTCTACGTCTTCCTGCTCCGCGGCGGAAGCGATCATTTCCGGAGTTTGCCGCAGTCCCGTGTAGATTACCTCCATGCCGGCATCCCGCAAGGCGCGAGCGATAATCTTGGCGCCGCGGTCGTGGCCATCGAGCCCGGGTTTAGCGATCAAAACGCGAATCTTGCGTTCGGACATGGCTCAAGAGGATACTGCAAATGCCCGCTGTGGATAAGGATTTAGGTGATGGCAACTTCCTCATAGGCTCCGAAGACGGTTCGCAACGCATCGCAGATTTCCCCCAGCGTGACATAGGCCTTGACCGCGTCGTACAGGTAAGGCATGAGGTTTTCCGTTCCTTCGGCGGCTCGCATTAGGCCATCCAGTCGCCGCCGCACTTCTTCGCCCGAGCGTTCGGCGCGCAATCGGCGGAGCCGATCTTGCTGGCGTACCGCGACATCTTCGGCGATCTGCAGCACTTCTATGGGCTTTTCCTCGACAACGTATTCGTTCACACCGACAATGATTTTCTCCTTGCGGTCCACGGCTTGCTGATATCGGTAAGACGCCTCGGCAATTTCGCGCTGTGGAAACGACTGTTCGATCGCCGGCACCATGCCGCCGAGCGCGTCGATCTTGCGAATGTAATCGCAGGCGCCGGCTTCGACTTCATTGGTCAGCGATTCGACAAAGTAGGATCCGCCCAGCGGGTCCGCCGTGTTCGTGACGCCGTTTTCGTGAGCGATGATCTGCTGGGTTCGCAGTGCCAGAGTTGCCGCGAACTCGGTGGGCAGGGCCCAGGCCTCGTCCAGCGAGTTCGTATGCAGGGATTGCGTTCCCCCCATCACGGCCGCGAGCGCTTGGATAGCCGTGCGCACCACGTTGTTATAGGGCTGCTGCGCCGTGAGCGAACAGCCCGCCGTCTGGGCGTGAAACCGCAACCCCCACGAACGCGCCTGCTTGGCGCCAAACCGCTCGCGCATTTCGCGCTGCCAGATGCGGCGAGCGGCGCGGTATTTGGCAACCTCCTCGAAGAAATCGTTGTGCGCGTTGAAGAAAAACGAGAGCCGCGGCGCAAAATCGTCCACGGCCAAGCCTCGTCGCAGGCCGCGTTCAACGTATTCGATGCCGTCGCGCAGCGTAAAGGCGAGTTCCTGGATTGCGGTGGAGCCCGCTTCGCGGATGTGATAACCGCTGATGGAGATGGGGTTGAAGCGCGGCGTGCGGCTCGCGCTGAACTCGAAGGTATCGATCACCAATCGCAAGGAAGGCTCGGGAGGATAGATGTACTCCTTCTGCGCGATGTACTCTTTCAGTATGTCGTTCTGTAACGTCCCCGAGAGCCGTTTCCAATCCGCGCCTTGCTTTTCGGCTACTGCCAGATACATGGCCCAGAGCACGGCCGCAGGCGAATTGATGGTCATGGACGTGGTGACCTCCGCCAGCGGAATGAGGTCGAAAAGCGCCTCCATATCCGCGAGCGAACTGATGGCAACGCCGCATTTGCCCACCTCTCCGAGCGACAGCTGATGATCGGAGTCGTAGCCCATCAACGTAGGCAGATCGAAGGCCACCGACAGCCCGGTTTGGCCTTGCGCCAGCAAGTAGCGGAAACGCGCATTGGTATCCTCGGCCGTGCCGAAACCCGCAAACTGGCGCATCGTCCACAGCCGGCCCCGATACATGGATGGGTGAATGCCGCGTGTGTAAGGAGGCTCACCAGGCTGCCCCAAGTCACGCTGGGGGTCCCATCTCGTAAGATCGGCTGCGGTGTAAAGCTGGCGAATGGGGTGGCCGGAAACGGTCGTGAACTTTTGGGGACGTGAAGGCGGGTGCCTGGATTCTATTTCAGGCAATGCATCGTTCGGCTTTTCGTCGCTCATAGGAGCAGCTTCCTGGGACGACACTTCCGTCGATACCTATCGCTTCATGTAGTGTAGGCCCTCCAGCCAGCGGCATCAAAGGTACGGATCTTGCGAAGATTTCGGACGAAGCCGATGGGCCGTGGATACTCGTAACGGAGGGGTTAGCGCTGGAACGACTGGCTGATTTTTTCGGGCATTTCCCCGACCGAGGCCGTCAAATCGGCCAGCACGTCGTCCGGCTTCCAATCGTTCCGGTTGTAAGTCTTATAGACTCGCCCGTCCGGCGAGATGATCGCCGTGCTCATGGAATGGGTGATTTGACCTTGCTCTTCGCTGACAAAGAGGTCGAAGAACTTGGTTACCGCGCTGTTTTCGCTCGCCGGTATGGTGGCAAATTCCCAGTGCTCGAACGTACGCGGCCCGCGATCCGTCACGAATGCCGTTGCATAACGCCGCAGCACCTTGGGCGTGTCGTTCTGCGAATCGAAACTGATGCTTAGCAGGTGCGTTTTGCCATAGATGTCCGGCGACTTCACCAAAGCCTTTTCAATCTGCGCAAAGTTATGGCTCATCAAGGGGCAGTAGTCGGGCAGAGGACAGCGCGTGTAGATAAACGTCAGCAACACCGAGCTTCCACGATACTGGCGCAAGTTAATGCGCTTGCCGTCCTGGTTCACGAGCCCGAAATCGGGGACTTGCCCCTCCCGCTCGGAAGGCTGAAGCTGCGCCCCCGCGGGCGCGCTCTTTCCCTCCGATTTCTTCACCACAACGATATTTTTCAGTTGTATGTGGTCTGGGCTGACCACGACGTCCGCAGTAATTTGATCTCCGGGGGAGAGCCGATCGAGATCATTGGGATCCGCGATGGGATAGGGCATCGTCATCGCTCCCATGAATCCCGTAATTTCCTTATGATCCACGACGAGGCGTTGCTGCGCCTTGTCGATGGACACAACTGTGCCCTCAAGATGATAGCGTCTTTCTTGGTTAGGGGCAGAGCTACGGCAGGCGCCGGCCGAAATGCTCAGCATCAACGCCACTATAAAGACGGTGGACGGCATCCTCTTGGGAGACTTCACGGACAGTGCTGCCCTTGGGCGCATATGTTTAATTGATATCAAGGCTTCTTCAGGAGCGCAAGCGCGTATGCAAATATAAAAACTCAGGAAGGCTGCCTAGCCGGAACATGCCAGGCCCTGAAAAGAACGATAATATGAAGGACGCGCCGGTCGTCTACCGCCGGCTATCGGACAATCCGTCCACGAAGTGCGTCTTCCGGAGCGATATTGCTCTTTTCCCGAATGACGCCGGTCGATCGCGCCATTTCCACCAGCGCGTTGGCGTAGGCAGCGCGGGCTAACACTTCGGCCAGTTGCGCCTGCAGCAAGTTTCTCTGGTCCAGAATTATGTTGTAAGGCGTGGCCAGTCCCGCCGCCAACCTCTTCTGCTCCGCGTCCAGGGTTTGCCGGCTGAGGTCCACCGCCGCAACCCCAGCTGTGACCTGCGCCTTGTCCTGTATCAAGTTGATTCTGGCGGAGCGCACCTCCAGAATGACTTGGTTTTCGGTACTCTGTAACGCTATTTTATCCTGCCGCTCCGAAAGACTGGCGCGCGCGTTGTCTGCCAGGGCGCTGCGGTTCTTGATCGGAATGCTGAGATCGAAGCCAATGGCATATTCCGGAGCCCTGAAATTAACCACCTGATTCAACTCCCGTCCCAAGCCGCCGGTCAGAACGATAGGGACGCCGCCGGGCGTGGAAATCAGCTGATTTCCGGAAATGCCACCAGAGGCAAAAGTTCCGAAAAGGTTGAACGTAGGTTTGAGAGACCTCTGCGACACCTTGAGGGCTACCTCGTCGTTCAGGAGGCTTTTCTCCGCTTGCGGCACTTCCGGCCGATTCCGCGCTCCGGTCGATAGAGCTTCCTCGAGAGGGGGGACATCGGCGTCCTGCGGATCTGGCAGAGGATCGGTGGCCACAATCTCGGCATCTCCGATTGCGTCCGTGATCTTCTTGCTGAAGAAGAACTTGAGAGCGAGTTCCTGCTCCTGGAGATTGGTTTGCGCGACAATCAGGTCCCGCTGGGACGAGGCCACCTGGGATTGAGCCGTCACCACGTCGAGAGGCGCCAGGGTTCCGACCTCTTCCTTCATCTTATTGTTTTCATACAACTGCTGGGCGGCCTGGAGCTCTTGTTGCGTTGCTTTCACTTGCTCCTGAGCGGAAACGAGATTCCAATAGCTCTCTTCCGCCTGCGCCAATGTGGTGTCCACCCGCTGAAGGAACCATTGCTTGGTAATCTCGATGTTGTTTCGCGCCACGGTTTGGAAGCGGCGATTGACCGTCAGGCCGAAGCCGTTGGTCAATTGCTGAACGATATTAACCGACAGTCTGGTGAGGACGTCCGGATTATAGATTAGCGACTGCTGTGTGCTTTTTTGGCGTTCATTGGCGAGGTCCACGCTGAAGCTGGTTCCGGTAGGAAAGGCCTGCTGATAGCCGAAATCGAAGAAAGCAGTGTTCGTGGTGACCACGGGAGAGCCGGCCACAACCAAGGTATTCAGAGGGCTTGCGGTGCGGTCCCAGCTGAAATTGAACAGAAATGTGGGATCGAAGATGCCGCGGGGCCCGAGAGTGAGGCTTTTCGCCGAGCCGGTAATGGCGCCAACGCTGCCAACATTGCCGGTTGCTCCTCCAACGGTTCCTACCCCGGCTCCGATGGCGCCTGAAGAGAGTGCGGGAGGGATGCTTGCGCTGGCTGCGGACACTCCTCGGGCAGCTTGCCCGGATTTGGTCCGCAGCAGATCCGCTTGCGCGAAGTAGTTGTTATAGCGATCCGCGGCAAGAGTCAGATTGTTCTCCACCACCGCAGCCGCGAATTGCGACAGCGATAGCTCGATCTTGCCATCGTGAATCATCTGCGAAAGACTTGTCGTGTTATTGAGATCGGCAGCGGGGACTCGTTGTTGCTTGTACGAAGAGATTACGTGCGGGAACCATTTGGGGTTCGCGCTATAGTCGGGCAAGTCGCGCTGCGAAGCCGCCGCTGGCTGCGAATTCTGGCTTTGAGCCGCTCCGCCGGCCGGAGTTTGAGCGACCGTTCCCTGGACAAAGAAGAGAACCATAGGCACAAAAAGTGCCGCGTTCGGCAAACGCAAATACCGCCAAGCAGACCAACCTGTCTGCCCGCGACTCGACCGCTCGGATATTTTCAAAACAGTTCTTCTGGCCATCGAGCTCTTACCGGATCCCCTGGATAGATCCTTTGTTAAACGGAGGAGCAGGCTGTTTGGTGACAGTGCCCTGCAGCGCGTCGTTAAACGTCATTCCGTTACGCTCGAGCATTGTCCCGCGAGCTTGGTCCATGGACACCAGCGCTTTGGCGTAGGCATCCGCAGCCTGGATTTCCGCGTACTGTGCGGTCGTGACGTCGCGTTGTTGCAAGATAACGTTGTAGAAGGTGGAGGCTCCTACCGCCAGCTTCTTTTGCTCGGCGTCCAACGACTGCTGTGCCAGCACCACGGCTTCATGAGCCGCTTCGATCTGCGCTTTTCCCTGCACCAATCCGATCATTGCTTGCCGGATACTGAGTTCAGCTTGGTTTTGGAGGGACTGCAAGCTGATCTGCGCCTGCTGCATCTCGAATTGGGCGCGGATATTGTCCGCTTGTCCCGCGCGGTTTTTAATGGGCAGCGTCAAACTGAACCCCACCGACTCTTCCGGGAAAGTGGCTTGAGCCATTTGCAGAAGAGATGCCGATGCTCCGGATGGAATCACCGTGCCCGGCGCCAGAATCGGTTGATTGCAGGTGACCGGCTGTTTCGTCCCTAGCGCTTGTTGTTCCGTGCAATTTCCTTGCAGGCCCGATGCCGCGTATTGGCCGAAAACGTTGCCCGTCGGGAGCAGGTTATTCGACGTGTATTGGGTAGAGATCTGCTCGTTCAGCAAGTTCATCTGCGCAACTTGCAAGTCCGGACGGGCGCGAAACGCCTCGGTCAGAACGTCTTGAAGCTGGGGAATATCGCTATCCCTGGGGGCCGGCAGCGGGTCCGTGGTTACGATCTCCGCCGCTTCCAGTTCGGGATCGGTTCGTTTGCTCAAAAGGTTCTTCATCGTGATCTCTTGGATTTGAAAGTTGCTTCTAGCCACCACGAGATCGCGTTCGCTGCCGGCCACGGCGGATTGCGCAGAAACGACATCCAGAGGCGCCAAAGTCCCCACCGCCTCTTGCATCTTGCTGTTGTCATAAAGCCTTTGCGCCGTCGCGAGGGATTCCTCCGCAACTTTGACGTTGTCCTGAAACTCCGCGAGGTCCCAATAGGCATTCTCGACCTGCAGCATCGTCGCTTGCAGTTGCGTCCGGAATATCGCGCCGGAGACGTTCTCATTGTTTCGCGCCACCAGCTCGAACCGCAGATTCGACTTGGGGCCGAAGCCGCTGAGCAGCGGTTGGTTAAAGCCCACGGACAAACGGGTCGCCACGTCCGGATTGAACAACAAGCTTTGCTGTGTCGAGGAAGAGCGCAAACCGTTAAGGCTAACGAAATAGCTCGTACCGGTCGGCAAAAGCTGCGTATAGCTGCCGCTGTACGATGCGGAGTAAGTTGTGACGCTCGGCACGCCGGCTACGACCAATGAATTGAGAGGAGAGGAGGTGCGATCCCAGCTGAAGGCGTAGTTGACGGTAGGATCGAATGTTCCTACTGGCGCGATATTCACCGCGCCTCCTCCTCCGCTGATCCCACCTGCGTTGCCCACGCCTCCTCCGGTCACCGCCGTGCTTACACCCGCGCCCAACGCGCCGGCGCTCAACCCCAAGGGGATCGTGGCGCCCGAAAATCCG
Organism: uncultured Acidobacteriota bacterium; assembly: GCA_963703785.1. Taxonomy (GTDB): domain Bacteria; phylum Acidobacteriota; class Terriglobia; order Acidiferrales; family UBA7541; genus Palsa-189. The sequence continues at coordinate 32,110 of CAVPFR010000006.1, forward strand.
CGCGCCGCGGACCCTGATTCCGATCTCAGCACATCCGTTTGGGCCATGGGGACGATTTGCCGCTCAACCGCGATATCCAGATTGTTCTCGATAGCCAGAGCCAGCGCATCGGCCATGGAAATCTGTAGCTTGCCGTCATGGATAAGGTCGTGCAGCCGCGGCGAATTCTCCAGCGAGAGGGAGGGAATTGGCTGTTGCCGATAAGGGGCGGTAAAGTGGCCAAACCAATTCGGCCCCATGGAGTAGTCCTTTAGAGCTGCCTTGTCTTGAGGGGCTTGGGCTGTGAGCTGCCCCGTCATAGTCCAGAATAGGAGCAGGCCCATGAAGCCCGCCAACCAACTCCGTCGTCTCATTAAAAACCTCCCTCGAACCCTGCGAATCCTCACCACGTATCTGCTTCCGCTGCGGTTTGAAACTGCCCTAATGACCGCTCGGACCACACGCCCCCGACGAGCTAATCCCTCTCTCCAGGGCTACTGTCACTCAAATCTTAGGTTTTAAGGCATCAGAACCAGTACTTGTAACGTCTGGCCGCACGCAAATGTTTCAAAATTGTGCGCCCAATTGTTCCCCGAACTCCTCGTGCGCAGCGGATAATTCCTGCGGAGCTTGGAACGGAGGATCCCGGGCCGCCAAAGGCACAGCAGTGTAACAGCGCGGTTCCTATTTTGACAACGCGTGTTGGGTTCGCAGAGCGCCTACGCGTTCGCCCTGACCCGGCCGGTTGTGCTTGAGACTACAACGGTGGGGAAAGTTAGCGCCCAGCGGAGAGTAGACCGGCTCCGTGCGATAATCCCCACCCGATGCACAACATGAAGCTGACCGTCGCCTACGATGGCACTGACTTTCGCGGCTGGCAGATTCAGCCGGGGCAGCCGACCATTCAAGGCCTGCTCACGGATGTTGTGCGCCGGCTAACTCAGGACTCCGTCACTTTGCAGGGTGCTGGCCGCACCGACGCGGGCGTCCATGCTTGGGGTCAAGTCGTAAGCTTCAAGACACATTCCGGACTTGCTCCGGCAGAACTTCAGCGCGGCTGTAACGCTCTGCTGCCTCCATCGATTCGTGTCCGGGATGCAGAGGAGGTCGGGCCGGACTTCCATGCGCGATGGGACGCGCAGGCCAAAACCTATACCTACTCGGTCTACCGCGGTCCGGTCGTTCCGCCATTCCGTTGGCGCTACGTTTTGCATGTTCCGCAGGAGCTCGACTTCGAGGGAATGGCCCAGGCGGCGCGCTGTTTTGAGGGCGTGCGCGACTTCACTTCTTTTTCGGCTTCCACTGGTTCCGAGGAGGACGACAAAGTTCGCACTATGGTCCGCTCTGTTTTTCGCTCAGAGCTTATCGATCTTTCGGCGAACGCTCCACCCGATCTTTCGGATCCCCCTTATGGGCGCCAGGCATGTTCCGAGGAGTGGGTCTATCTTATTCGAGGCAAATCTTTTTTGCGCTATATGGTCAGGAAGATTATCGGCACGATTCTGCACGTCGGCCGCGGACGGATTGCCGCAAGCGACATTCCGAGTTTGCTGGAAAAACGCGACCGCCGTTGTTCGGGGCCAACGGCTCCCCCTTACGGCCTCTGCCTGCAATCCGTCGAATATCCCGACCCTACCGATTCGCTTGCGAGCACATCCCTCTGAGCACGTTGCAAGCGCCAGGGGCAAATCTGAAGGCGGCGCCAATCGCACGGCCTTGGCCTGCCGAAAAACGATTCGAGTAGAATTCGAGTAGAATAAGCAGAGCGCTTTTCCCGGAAGAACCGGCAGGGGGATCTTGGTCCATGGGCGATACACCCGACGCGGCGCAGAAAGTTGCCGCCAGCACGCAGGCCGTTGCGACGGCGGCATCCGTAGCGGAAGAGACAGTAGCGGCGCCGCCGAAGGTAAAGATCCGCAAACACCGGCAACGTTCCTGCGACGAAAAAGATGCCAAAGGAAAGCTCTGCGCGGGACATCTGAAGCGATGGTATGACTATCCTAAGGAGATCGAGGAGTTGGTCGGTCACCAGGCGGAGATCTACCGCTGCGAATTCTGTAAGACGCTCTATAGGCCCGACCCCGAGCAATTGCCGCATAGTTTTACGCTTCGATACTAGGCCGCTCGGCAAGGGCTCGGCCGCCGGTGCCGGAGGCGCCCCGCAGCGACCCATTTCGGCATCGAAGCAGCCGACGGGCAAGCCGACGGATAGGGCACGGCGACGCTAAATCAGATGGCGGCCCAGATGCCAGCTGAGATGCCCACTGAGATGCCCACTTAGATGGAAGACAAGCTGATCTACGATTGGAATAAGGTCGGGCCCCTCTCCTTCGATCCTCGCCGCAAAGTCACGCTCGACGATGAAACGCTGCGTGACGGACTGCAAAATCCCTCCGTAATCGATCCTTCCATCGGTGAAAAAATCGAGATTCTCCATTTGATGGAAGCTCTTGGCATCGAGATGGTGAATATCGGCCTGCCCGGCGCCGGCCCCCGCGCCTATGCGGATACCGAAGCTCTGGCCCAGGAGATCGTTCGGTCACGGATGAAGATCAGGCCGAATTGCGCCGCGCGAACTCACGAAAACGATATCCGCCCCATCGTGGAAATTTCTCAGCGCGCCGGCATCTCCATCGAAGCGTCTACTTTTCTAGGTTCCAGCCCGATTCGCCGGCTGGTCGAAGACTGGACCGTCGATCATCTGCAACGAACCGTGGAGCACGCTGTAAGCTTTGCCGTCCGGCACGGTCTCCCGACGATGTTCGTCACCGAAGACACCGTGCGCACCGATCCCGAAACGATCGGGAGGCTCTACTCCACTGCGATCCGCTGCGGCGCAACTTCCTTGGTTTTGTGCGATACCGTGGGGCACGCCACGCCGATGGGCGCGTATAGCCTGGTTCAGTTCGTGCGCGAAGAGATCGTAGCGCCATCCGGTGTGCGGGTGCGCTTGGATTGGCATGGCCATTGCGATCGCGGGTTGGCCGTGGCGAATTCCCTCGCTGCCATTCTGGCCGGAGTCGACCAAGTGCATGCGGCGGCCAACTCCCTCGGCGAGCGTGTGGGCAATACGCCCATGGAACTGATGCTGGTCAACCTGCGTCTACTCGGCCTGATCGACCGCGACCTTTCGCAGCTGAAGCGCTACTGCGAGACGGTGGCGCGCGCCACTGGCATTCCCATTCCCCCAAATTATCCCGTCGTGGGGCGCGATGCGTTTCGCACGGCCACGGGAGTCCACGCCGCCGCGATCATAAAAGCCTTCAAGAAGTCCGATCCCATGCTCGCCAATACCGTATATAGCGGCGTACCTTCGCACCTGTTTGGTCTCGAGCAAGTGATCGAAATCGGCCCCTTGAGCGGCCGCTCAAACGTGCAATACTGGCTCGAACGCCACGACATTCCCGTAACGGAAGAACTGGTCTTGCGCATTTTCGATACAGCCAAGCGGGCCTCGCGCGTGCTGACGGACAATGAAATTTTGGCCCTGTGCGGCGAGCGCTCCGGCGCTAAGAGATGAGGCTAAATGGTTTCTGGCGGCCTCGCCCGCGTCCCTCTTCGCCCTCGATCGGTTCGCCCTGCCGGTATTCTCGTGCGGCCATGAAATTCTCTCTAAGTGCGTTATGACTTGTGGCCTGCTGTGCGTTATTCTCTCCGCTGTGGGAATGCTCTCTACGCGCAACGTAATTCGGGCAGGCCGGTCGTCCGCCGCCCCTATCACCGCCGACCCTCGGGTACGGCAGGCCTTAGCGAAGCTCGCAAGCGAAGCCCCCTCCGTCACCGAGGAGCAGATCCGCATCACCGAAATACCGGCACCCACATTTCATGAATCGGTCCGGGCCGCGCATCTGGTCGAAGCTCTTCACCGACGCGGGTCTCAAGGTGCATACCGATCCGGCGGGCAATGTCATTGGTGAACGCGCCGGCAGCGCCAAAGGCGAGATCGTTCTCATCACCGCGCATTTGGATACCGTCTTTCCGGCGGGCACGGATGTCCGAGTGCGCCGCGAAGCAGGCAGGTTAAAAGCTCCAGGCATCTCCGATAACGGGACCGGCCTCGCGACGTTGCCTGCCATTGCCCGCATCATGCGCGACACCAAGCTGGAGACCCACAGCTCCATTCTCTTTGTTGCCGACGTCGGCGAAGAGGGAGAGGGCAATCTGCGGGGAGTTCGCAAGCTCGTCGAGACGTACCGCAAGCAGCTCCGTTACGTGATCGCACTGGACGGCGCGTCGATTGACTATGTTACAACCGCGGCTTTGGCGTCACGCCGGGTGGAAATCACCATCACCGGCCCGGGTGGCCATAGCTGGTCTGATTTTGGTGTGGCCAATCCCATCAATGCCCTGGCGCGAGGTATCGCGCTTTTCCTGAAGACTCCCGCTCCCGATAGTCCCAGAACCACGTTTAACGTTGGCACGATTGAAGGCGGCACTTCCGTAAACTCCATTCCCGCGAAGGCCTCGATAAAAGTCGACCTGCGATCCGAAGCCGAACCGGAAATCTCCAAATTGGAAACGGCCCTGCGCCGCTCCATCCAGGCCGGCACCGACGAGGAGATGCGGAATGCGCGCGATCACGGGATGACTACCGGCGCCACTTTGTCGATCGATACCAAGGTGCTGGGCCTGAGGCCGGGCGGCGAGTTGGCGGAGAATTCGCCGCTTCTGGCGGCTGTTCAAGCGGCCGACGATTACCTCGGCAATCGCGCTCGCATCGAGCGATCTTCCACCGACGCCAATATTCCGCTTTCCTTGGGAATTCCCGCGGTCGCCTTGGGCGCCGGGGGGACCTCCGGCGGCGCGCATTCGCTTCAAGAGTGGTACGATCCGACGGGCCGCGAAATTGGCATGCAAAGAGTCCTGCTGACCATCCTGCAAGTCGCGGGGCTGAATCCTCCGACCGATTGATCCGCTGCCCGCGCGGTGCCTCGTAAACTTCAAGCCGACTACTGTTACATTCTTCTTGCGTCATAAATCATTAGTGTTCATAAGGGTTTTAACGCATGAGTCAAAGTAGCGACGAATGCAGAATGTGGCTCCGTTGAGTCTTCGTGGAGTCGCTCGAATGGGTGATAAGAGCAGGTGGTCCAAGAGCCACCAAAAAAACATAGAGCGTCAAAAGGGGGAACGTCTCAAAGGCCTTGTTAGGAATCCTACTGTGTTTGTGTTAGGTATTTTCTTCACGCTCTTATTCAATCAGTGGCTTGTCCCTCTTTTGCCCGGTCCTCGCGCCGGAGTGACTGTGATGTCTACCCAGATTTCCGCAGGGAACGCGGCAGGGTGTACGGCCTATTCTGTAACGCTGGTTACAGATGAAGCTGTTGACTCTACTTATTTCAAGATCGCGTTGCCACAAAACATCAAAGTGATGCGCATGGGCGTCCCGATAGAGAAAGTCTTTAGCGGCACTACTGGAGACCGGGTGAAAGCCGACGTCTATGTGGTTGGAAAGGATTCAAACGGCGACTGCTATCTTAGCCAAGTCGCGCTCGCAAACGATGAGACGGTGACGTCAGATTGCCGTTTCGAATGTTATGACGGTTAGGACTTCCCAGTTAGGTGCGAACGCGGCAGTAGCTGGCGTAGCAGTGGTCTCGACTTCAGATATGGCGATGAGGTCGAATCAGCCCGTATTCGCGGGCGATTACCAGTACACGAGATGGGGAATCTCAACTCGCAGAAAGCTAAAGTTCAAGTATTCGACGGCCACGTATAACGGTCCAACATGATCGCGTGCGTTTTGAGGGCCATCGCTATTTCGCCATGGCCACGCGGCGTGACGGAACCTACCGGCTAAGTCCTATGTACATGAATGTGGGCCCATGGTAGGCTGCAATCCTTCGAAAGTTGGTGGGCGGCCCGAGACTCGAACTCGGATAACGGAGGTAGCAGCTCCGTTCTCTATCCGGTTGAGATAGCGCGCCCACTTTCGTTTGTTACAAGGGCAACAGTAGTACGCGAGGCCACTGGCCAACAACTGGCCTGAAGGACAGTTTGCGCACAAACTGGTTGGCCAGGGAGGGCCAGTGTGAAAGCTGGCCATCGGAGTGACCCTATAAACGCTTATTAGTTTTTTGCTGGGCGCGCAGTTCAGAAGCGTAAACCCGCCGCTTTCATGCCTCGCAAGCTCCAAGCCGATCTCTCGCTCATCTTTTGCGCTCTGATCTGGGGCGTAACCTTCGTTTTGGTCAAGGACGCATTGGCCAGCGCTTCCGTCTTCGTATTTCCTGGCGCTGCGCTTTCTTCTCGCCACATTCGTTTTGGTTCTTATCTACGGTCGTGAACTTCGTACCGTGGGCGCCGGCGGATTTCGCGCCGGAGTGCTTATCGGCTGTTGCATGTTTGGCGGTTACGCATTCCAGACGGCGGGCCTCGCCCAGACCACGCCCTCCAAGGCCGCCTTCATCACCGGCTTTTCCGTTGTCCTGGTGCCGGTGTTGCTGGCGCTCTTTGGATCGCGCCGCGTGCCGTTATGGGTTTGGGTTGGCGCGCTGGCGGCATTCGCCGGTCTTTATTTTCTGGCCGTGCCGCCTTCTGGTCTGGGCGCCCTGAACCGCGGGGATCTATTGATCTTGGCCTGTGCTTTCCTTTTTGCGCTGCACGTGATCAGCATCGGTCACTACACCATCCGCTATTCAGCCGGGGCGCTGACCCTGATTCAGATTGCCACTACCGAGCTGTTCACAGCTTTTTGCGTACCGGTTTTGGCAGTGACGGGGATCGAACGGCCTCGCGTTCTGTGGACCCCTGCGTTCATCGTGGCCGTCATCGTTACGGGGATTTTCGCCACGGCCCTGGCCTTTGCCGTGCAAGTCTGGGCGCAGCAGTACACCAGCGCAAACCACGCGGCCATCATTTTTTCCTTGGAACCGGTATTCGCAGGGATGACGTCGTTCGTTTTCTTTCACGAGCGGCTGGGCGCGCGGGCTTTGCTGGGAGCGGCTCTGATCCTGGGGGGAATCCTGATCGCGGAGGTTTTAGGGCCTGCGACCGCCGCGGAGTCTTCGATTCCGCGCGCCGAAATGGTTAGGCATGCGGAGAAATCCTGACTCGCTCGCCTGGCCGCTCTATGCTGTGAAGTCTACAGCGCCGTAGAGGTTTGCTTGCGGGTGGCGCTTCTGCTCGTAAGCCCCGATCGTCCGGTTCATGCTTCATCGTCAAACCGATGTCGTCGAGCCCTTCGAGCAGCACGGTCTTGCGGAAATGGTCGATTTCGAAAGGGAAGTTCAGTCCTTGCGCGTCCGTCACGGTTTGATTCGGAAGGTCGGCGGTGAGCTGATAACCCTCGTTTTTCTCCGCGCGGCGGAAAAGTTCATCCACCTGCGCTTCCGGCAAAGTGATGGGCAAGATTCCGTTCTTGAAGCAATTGTTGTAGAAAATATCCGCGAAGCTGGGACCGATGAGCACGCGGAAGCCGTAATCGAGAATCGCCCAGGGCGCGTGTTCGCGGCTCGATCCGCAGCCGAAATTGGCCCGCGCCAGCAGCACCGAAGCGCCGCGATAGCGCGGAAAATTCAATATAAATTCGGGGTTGGGGCGCTCGCCCGGTAGGTAGCGCCAATCATAAAAGAGGGTTCGTCCGAACCCTTGGCGCGTCAGCGCCTTCAGAAATTGCTTTGGCACCATCTGATCCGTATCGACGTTTACGCGATCGAACGGCATCACCAGGCCGGTATGTTTGGAAAATGGCTGCATCGCGCTACTCCGTCACGTCCACGCCCAAATCCCGCACGTCCACGAAATGTCCCGCAATCGCCGCCGCTGCCGCCATGATCGGGCTCACCAAATGTGTGCGGCTGCCTTTGCCCTGGCGCCCCTCGAAATTACGATTCGATGTGCTGGCGCTGCGTTCCCCGGGCGGCAAGACGTCTTCGTTCATCCCGATGCACATGCTGCATCCCGCGTCCCGCCATTCAAATCCCGCATCGCGCATGATTTGATCCAGCCCTTCCGCTTCCGCCTTGGCTTTAACGACGCGCGAACCGGGCACCACCAAAGCCGCCTTCAGCGTTCGCGACACGTGCTTGCCCCGCACCACGCGGGCTACCGCCCGCAGGTCTTCCAGGCGCGCGTTGGTGCACGACCCGATGAAGACGCGATCGACGGGAATATCCACGATCGGTGTTCCCGGCCGCAGCGCCATGTAATCGAGCGCGCGAATGGCCGCCTTTTGTTCATCGGGATCGCGGAACGAATTGGGATCCGGCACGCGGCCGGTCACGCTCGTTACCATGCCTGGATTCGTGCCCCAGGTTACCTGGGGAGCCACCTGCGTCGCGTCCACCTCTATGGTCGCATCGAATTTCGCGCCGTAATCGCTGGGAAGAGTCATCCAGTAGTCCACCAGTTCATGGAACTCCCGCCCGCGCGCTACGAAGGGCCTGCCTTCGAGATACTCAAAGGTTGTCTGGTCCGGCGCCACCATCCCCGCGCGCGCGCCGCCCTCGATGGTCATATTGCAGATGGTCATGCGCGCATCCATCGAGAGCCCGCTGATTGCCTCGCCCGCGTATTCGATAACGTGGCCAGTGCCGCCCGAAATGCCGATCTTGCCAATGAGCGTCAGGATAAGGTCCTTTGAAGAGACGCCCCGCGGGCGCTTGCCTTGGAACTTGACCAACATGGTTTTCGACCGGTCCTGCTGGAGACATTGCGTAGCCAGCACATGCTCCACTTCGCTCGTTCCAATTCCGAAGGCCAGCGCCCCCAGGGCTCCATGCGTCGAAGTGTGGCTATCGCCGCAGACAATCGTAAGGCCGGGCTGCGTGATGCCCAACTCGGGCCCTATGATATGCACGATGCCCTGATTGCGGCTGAACATGTCAAAGAGGTGCACCCCATGCTTCTTGCAGTTGTGCGCCAGCGCCTCGAACTGCAGCCGCGCATTGTCGTCCACGATCGGCAGTTCCCGGTTCTTTGTGGGCACCGAGTGATCCATTACCGCGAAGGTCAGGTCGGGCCGGCGCACCTTGCGTCCCGCCGCTTCAATTCCTGCAAAAGCCTGTGGTGAGGTGCCTTCATGTACTAAATGGCGGTCGATATAGATCAGGCTAGGTTCGCCGGGGACGTCGCGTACCAGATGCGATTCCCAGATCTTGTCGTACATTGTTTGTGGGGCCATGGATGTGTGTATTTTAGCATAGCCGCCATAAGTGCAATGCGCTCGTCGCGCGGCGAGCGCCGACTGCCGGCTCCTTCGAATCTCCACGCATTTTCATCTTTGTTGACTGCGGGTTATGCCGTTTTCTCTTGACACTCTAATCCACTGGTGATATCAGGTCCTCAAGTTTTTAGACTGGGGTCGGTCCAGCGACTGTTCTGCACAGGTCGCGCGTGAATGTTTAATTACCTGTGATGTTGGTTGGTTCACAAGCCAGGGAGTGCTTTGTCCTGGCACGACGTTGACTGCAATGCGGGACTCGGACCGGACTATCTCTTTAGTGGGTATCGGGGTCATTTACCTACAGGGGGTGAGAGATGAGCTTCTACGCAACATCCAGGAATTTCCACGCTGTGAAATTCGTGCAGTTCCTTGCCGCGGGCCTGCTCTTCGTTCTGTACTGCCTGCCGGCGTTCTCGCAGCTAAGCTTCGGACGAATTTCAGGAAGCGTGACGGACGAAAGCGGCGGTGTGGTCGTGGGCGCCAAGGTGACGGTCACTGACCAGGAACGGGGCACGATCCGTTCCCTGGTCACCGATCAGACCGGCGCGTATGCGGCGGGGAGCTTGATTCCGGGCCAATACACGGTCAAGGTGGAAGCCAGCGGCTTTAATACGACAGAACGCCACGACGTCCCGGTCACGGTAGGCGGCGATGTGCGCTCTGATATGGTGCTCAAGGCCGGCTCGCAAGTGCAGACGGTGACGGTGACGGAAGCTCTGCCGCTGATCAACACGACGAGCGCCACTTTGGGCGGCGTGATGGAAAGCAAGGACATTAACGATCTGCCGGTGATCGGCCGCAATTGGCTGCAACTGCTGCAGTTCACCCCAGGCGTAAATACCAAGCCGGGCGGCGGCTCGAACGGCAATGCGAGCAACGGCATGCGTTCCGACGGCAACAACTACCTCTTTGAGGGCATTTTTAGCGGAGGCGTCAGAACCGCCGGTAACATCGTCAACACCAACAGCAGCAACGGCGACGGCGCGAGTCTTATTCCGCCGGACGCGATTCAGGAAATCGGCGTGAATTTTCAGAACAAGGCGGAATACGGCTGGAGGCCGGGCGTCGCATCGAACGTGGGCATCAAGTCCGGAACGAACGCCATTCACGGCACCGCTTTTGCTCAGGGGCAAGATGGCGTGTTGAATGCACGAAACCCGTTCAATCCTGCGCCGGCTCCGATACCGACGCTGACTTACGAACAGTACGGCGCCACGGCAGGCGGCCCGATCAAGAAAGACAAGATTTTCTGGTTTGGGGCGTTTGAGGGGATGCAGTATGTGGACGGAACGCCAACTCCTCTTCCGAATCCGACCACGGCGTTAGTGGCAGGGAATCCTGGTGAAAGCATCCCGGCCGCGTACCAGGATTTGGTGGCCAAAGGAAAGATTCCCGCCGGCGTGGCCTTCGACGCGAGCACTGGAAAAGTGGTCAATACCGCTGCGCTCACTCCGCAGCAACAGTTGAGCGCTCAACTCGTAAATGCCGGAATCTTCCAAACGGGCGTTCCCGGTGCCGGCGGCACTTTCAATTTTGGTTTCAATTCACTGCGAGACCCGAGTAAGAACCTGCTTGGAAAAATCGATTGGGCTCCTAACGAAAAGAACCACATTGCTGGGGAATATTTTTGGTCGCGCGACACCGAGCTGGATAATACCACCACCATCACGCAGCCTTACTGGATGACCGACTATTACCTGACCAGCAACGTGACCAGGGCGACCTGGACATATCTTCCCAACTCAAGCTTAGTGAATGAGTTTCACTTCGGATTTGATCGCAAGGTGGAGAACCAGTGGCCGTCAGAATGTGTTCCCGGGCGCGCCGCGGCGGCGCCCGATTACGGCCCCTTGAATACAGGCCTGACGCCCTGCAATGGGTCGCCGAATCCGAGCCAATTTGCTTTGTTTGATATCGGCATTTCGGGGTTCACCGTCACGGGTACCGGGAGCAACATCACCACTCTCGGCGGAGGCGGCGGCCAGAGAAGAGTGGAAGGTTATTGGACCATTGACGATAACGTTTCGTATGTCAAGGGCAACCACACCACGAAATATGGATTCGAAATCCGCCGCCCTTATTTCGACGGGGCGTCCTACACGGGCAAGCTGGGTGAGGTAGCCTTCGGCACCGGAAACTTTCATGCCTTTACGAGTGGCGGCGTCAATTCCACTCCCTTGGAAGATTTCCTTTTGGGCGTCCCCAGCAACGGACAGTACACGGCTGGAGACCCCAACCAACTCACCAGAAACTGGAACTACGGATTATTCGCGCAGGACGACTGGCGCATCACGCCCCGTGTGACTCTGAATCTTGGATTGCGCTGGGAGTATGAGAGCGCCTTGACCGAAGACAACAACAAGATCGCCGTATTTGATCCCACTTCGCCAATCGGGCTCACTCAGTTGGGCAGTGGAATCTCGAGCCCCTGGAACCCAAATAAGTTCCGCAAGGATTTCCAACCCCGGCTTGGCATGGCCTGGGACGTGACCGGAAAGGGCACTACCGTAGTGCGAGTGGCCTACGGGCTCTACAGCAGTTGGCCGGTTTATCAGGCAATCAACGGAGAAACCGCCAACCCGACCTCGGCCCTTTTCTACAGGGCTAACGGCACGACAATTCAAGGGTCCGGAACAATTGGGACCGGTTCGGTAACCTTCCCCACTCCAGCCGGCGGTACGCCGCTGATCAACTGGACGTCGGCTGGGCCCATGTTCCCGACAGGCCAGATTGCTTGCGGCGACGGAATAAGCGGCCGCCCCGGTCCCTGCGCGATCACACAGGTGGACCAGAACTGGCGTCTGCCGTACGTGCAGCAATGGAATATCGGTATCCAGCACGCCATCACATCGAACTTGTCACTCGATGTGGCGTATGTGGGCACCCATGGCGATGACCTTCTGGGCCAGGTGGACCTCAACGAGGCAGCGGCGGGAAACACCACCTCGTCCCGAATTCAGACTTCACGTCCGTTTTATAGCCAATTCCCGTGGATGGGGAAGATCACCGACGTCGGCAATCTGGGTTTCAGCAATTACAACGCGTTGCAGGTGACCTTGAACCAGCGTACATGGCATGGTTTGGGCACAAACCTGGGCTACACCTACGCGCATGCACTGGATACTGCAGGCACAGACGTTGGCCTTTCGATTTGTCCAGACCCGAGTATGCCGGTGCGCTGCAATTACGGGCCGACGGCATTCGATATCCGCCACAAGTTCACTGGCCGAATCATATACAACGTGCCTGGCAGAAAGAGCCCAGCACAACTCCTGGAGGGCTGGCAAATCGGCAGCGTGATCAATCTCCAGGCCGGAATTCCCTACGATACGAAGGACACCACCGACAACATCAGCGGCACGGGCGAGAATACCGATCGCTGGGATCTGATCGGGGATGCCAACGATTTCAGCGGCTATGGCAAGACGACCAACATACCGTGCTATGGCGTATCCGGGAGCTCGTTTGCCCTTTCCGGCGCCTGCACGGTGGTCGGAAACGTCAGCCTGATGCCGCAGGCTTGCGTCACTGCAGCCAGTTCTTTGCCGATTAATCCTGCCGTCGGCACCACCGGTTTGCAGGAATTGGGCACACTTGGCTGCTATATTTCCGGCAATTCGGTGATCGTTCCGCCAGCTCAGGGAACTTTCGGCACCATGGGCAAGGCCCTTTTCCGCGGCGCGCCCTTCCTGATTGGAGACATCTCCATTCGGAAACACTTCAGGATTAGGGAACGGCTTGATAGCGAATTCCAGTTCGACATGTATAACCTCACGAATCATCCGGAATTCGCAATTCCCGGCGGGAACGGCAACGGCAGCTCCAACAGCTTGGCCCAGCCGCAAACCTTCGGCCGGTCGATCGCGACGCCGAACGTGAGCAACGGGAATGTGGTTCAAGGATCCGGTGACTCGCGCCGCTACCAGTTCGGTTTGAGGTTCACGTTCTGATCTGCTAGAAGCTGCGAGGCGAAGCCGTTGCTTCGCCAGACCGTCGGAGGGGGCGAAACTTAAGTTTCGCCCCTTTTTTCTGATCGGGTGGTGTTTGCGCCCAGGGAAGTCAGCCCCTTCCACTTCCCACGGGCGGCATGCACGGATGTTATAATCCGGCATCCTATCTGTGCCGGCACTCCGCGGCCCCTCGGGAGCAATTATGGGTATCCAGCTACGGGAAATAGGTGCTTGGGCTCGCGAGCGCAAGTTCGCCGCCACCCTGCTTGTCGCGGCCACGCTAGCGATCGGCATCTTGATTGGAACCGTAATCTCCGGCCGCGTGATCGCGACACATTCGATCCTACCCAGCGGGGCCACGCTCCTCGACCTCCCGAACCCGGTATCCTTGTCCAATGCCTTTGGCGCTATCGTAGAGCGCGATGAACCCGCGGTTGTCAATATTTCCACCACGCAGGTCATTGAGCGCAAAGGCCCGTCGCAAAATCGCGGCGGAGGCTCGCTGGATCCCTTTCATGATTTCTTCAACCGGTTTTTTGACGCCCCCGACGAAGGGCCCGAAGCGGAACGCAGCCTCGGCTCCGGCATCATCGTGGATAAGAAGGGCTTCATTCTCACCAATAATCACGTAATCGAACAGGCCACCAAGATTCAGGTGCAGTTGAATACTGAGCCTACCCTTTACACCGCTAGAGTGATCGGAATCGACAAGGAGACCGATCTCGCCGTCATTAAGATTGAAGCCAATCGCGACCTGCCTTTGGCCAAGCTGGGCAATTCCAACGGTGTGCGTGTAGGCGATTGGGTTCTGGCCATCGGCAGCCCCTTCGGTTTGCAAGCCACCGTCACCGCCGGAATCATCAGCGCCAAGGACCGCGGCAACGTCGGCCGCCAATTCCAGCATTTTCTGCAAACGGACGCGCCCATCAATCCGGGCAATTCGGGCGGCCCGTTGGTCGATATGATTGGCAACGTCATCGGCATCAACACCGCCATCATCACCGGCGGCCGAGGGTATGAGGGTGTAGGTTTCGCCTTGCCCTCGAATACGGCTATTGTCGTTTACAACCAACTCATCCAGCACGGGAAGGTCACTCGCGGATCCATTGGCGTGACTTTCTCGGAGGGGCAAGGCAACAACCCCATTGTCCTCCGCGAACTTGGAGCCACTAACGGCATGGTCTTGCAATACGTGGAGCCGAATAGTCCCGCCGCCAAAGTGGGCATTCAGGCGGGCGACGTGGTCACCAGCGTGGAGGGCCATGTCGTAAAGTCAGGCAGCGATCTGGTCGATCCGATCACCCAGACTCCCATCGGCAGCAAGGTTCATATCCTCTACATGCGCGGCGGCGAGCAGCACGCAGCCGACGCCACCGTGGAAGACCGTGCCAAGCTCTTTCCTGACCGCGTGCCGAGCTATGACGATTCCGAAACTCCGTCCGTGCCCGCCGAAGCGGCCCCGGTCGGGTTTGGACTGCGGGTCGACGATATTGGTTCGCAGGGCACCCGCCGATCCGATTTTCAGAACAATCGTGGCGCCGTCGTCGTTGAAGTGGATCCCGCCACGTTCGCTGAAGACGTCGGGTTTATGCGTGGCGACTTGATTCAAGAGATCAATCACCAGCCCGTCAAATCCGCGGAGGATTACCGCAAGCTGATCGCGGATAGGAAACCTGGAGAGGACGTAGTATTCAAGGTTTTGCGGCATGCCGATAACGAGCGCATGCTTACGATTTTTCTTGCGGGAATCGTTCCCCAGATGCACTAATCTAATACTGAAGATGCGCGCGGATAGGTTCGTAATCTCCTCCATCTCGGCGGCACTGCTCTCTTGCGGAGCATTCCTTTTGCTTTCGCCTGAACGTATCGTGGCGCAAACCGGTAACTCCAATCCGGCGGCAAAAACCGCGCCCAGTTCGACTACAAAGAGCGCACCGCCTAAGCGCGTCATCACAAAGTCAGCTTCGGCGAAAAAGCGCACCTCCCGTCCGAGACCGCAGATGGCGCCCTCCCGGGCGCGCATCTCTGAGATTCAATCGGCGCTGGCCGCGCAGGGCTCGTATAAGGGCGAACCCAACGGCAAGTGGGATGATTCGACGGCACAAGCCATGAGAGAGTTCCAATCCGCCCACGGCCTCACTCCCACGGGCAAGTTGGACGCTCTTTCGCTTCAGAAACTTGGTTTGGGCTCGGAGATTGCCGGCCGCGCCGCGCCGCAGCACCAAACGCCGGCAGTCCCAGCTTCCCCCCAGCAGCAAACCCCGTGAAGCTGGTTATATAACGCTCGGTATTTTTCGGAGGAGTTATGGCCACCGCAGTGCGTCCTACAGTCTTGAAGAATTTCATCAATGGTGAATGGGTGGATTCCTCGAGCGGCCTCGCGTTCGAAGATCGCAATCCCGCAAACAGGCGCGAACTGATCGGCCTCTTCCCTCGTTCGACTGCCGAGGATGTGGACTCCGCTGTCCGCGCCGCCGCCGAGGCATTCGAGCCTTGGCGTTTGACGCCGGCGCCAAGACGCGCCGAGATTTTGTATCGCGCCGCCGAGACCCTGGTTAACCGCAAAGACGAACTCGCTCGGGACATGACCCGGGAGATGGGCAAAGTCCTGGCGGAATCTCGCGGCGATGTGCAGGAAGCCATTGACATGACCTACTATATGGCCGGCGAAGGACGCCGCCTGTTCGGCCAAACCACCCCGTCGGAATTGCCCAACAAATATGCCATGTCCGCGCGCCAGCCCCTGGGTGTTTGCGCCCTGATTACGCCCTGGAATTTCCCCATGGCCATACCCTCTTGGAAGATTATGCCGGCGCTGGTTTGCGGAAACACGGTCGTTATCAAGCCGGCTGAAGATACGCCCCTTTCCACTTACAGTTTGGTTCAGATACTTGCGGAAGCCGGCCTGCCTCACGGAGTCGTAAACGTCGTGAACGGCATCGGGCCGGAGGCCGGCGCGGCGCTAGTCGAGCATTCTGACGTAGCGGCGGTTAGCTTCACAGGCTCCAGCGAAGTAGGACGCCTCGTGAGCGTATCCTGCGCTCCCAGGCTGCGTCCCTGCCACCTGGAGATGGGCGGCAAAAATATTTTGATCGTGCTCGAGGACGCCAACCTCGATCTCGCCATTGATGGCGCCGTCTGGGGCGGATTCGGCACCACCGGCCAGCGCTGCACTGCCGCGAGCCGTATCGCCGTGCACAAAAATGTCTACAAGGAGTTCTTGCATCGGTTCGTGGACCGCGTCAAGGCCCTCCGCGTTGGAGATGGACTCGATCCGGCCACCGACATGGGCCCCTGCATCAATGAAGAACAGCTCACTAAGGTCATGGAGTACGTCGTCGTTGGCAAAACCGAAGGCGCTAAACTAATGACAGGCGGCAATCGGCTTACGGAGGGGAATTACGCCCACGGCTGGTTTCATGAGCCCACCGTCTTTGCCGATTGCACTCCCCGCATGCGCATCGCCCAGGAGGAGATCTTCGGGCCGGTCGTGGCAGTGATGCCGATCGAGAGTTTTGAGCAAGCTTTGGAGCTCGCGAACGATGTCCCCTACGGCCTCTCCGCTTCGATTTACACCCAGGACGTGAATCGCGCTTTCGTGGCCATGCGCGATCTGCACACGGGCATTGTCTACGTCAATGCCCCAACGATCGGCGCCGAGATTCACTTGCCCTTCGGTGGCACCAAGGATACCGGCAACGGACATCGTGAGGCCGGCAATGCGGCACTAGATTTCTATTCGGAGTGGAAGACGCTCTACATCGATTACTCCAACCGCTTGCAGCGTGCCCAAATTGACGGCTAGAATGAAATGACCTACCCGAGCGGTATTTGGCTTGGCAAGCGATGAAGGATTCTGTTCTTACCTCAAACCGGAATCGGCAGATCTTGGCCGACATCGTGCGCGCCTACGTGGCTAGCGGCGAACCCGTCTCTAGCCGGACCATCTCCAGGTCCCACGCGGAGCAATTGAGTTCCGCGAGTATACGTAACGTCATGGCCGATCTGGAGGAGGCCGGGCTTTTGTTCCAGCCCCACACGTCAGCCGGGCGTGTCCCCACCGCCGCCGCCTATCGCTTCTTTGCCCAGCAGATCGCCGCGCAAGCGACTCTCAGCGAAGAGGATCAGAACTGGATACGCAAGGAGTTGGAAGGCGCGACCACTGCCGAGGAGATCACCGAACGGGCAGGGCATATGCTGGCCGCCGTTTCCCGCGGATTAGGAATCGTGATCATGCCTCCCCTGGCGCATACCGTCCTCGAACATGTGCGCTTCCTGCTTCTTCCGGACGGCCGCGTCGTGGTGGTCTTGATCTCTGTGGGCGGCGCCGCGCGAGACAAGGTCTTGCGGTCGGAACATGAATTCACACAGTCGGAGCTCGACCGCACCGCCGATTACCTGAACCGGCACTATAGCGGATGGACCCTGGAGGCGATTCGCACCGACCTCCTGGCCAAGTTGATGTCTGAAAAGGAGCGCTACAGCAAGCTTCTGCCGGTTGCCTTGGAGCTTTGTAATCCGGCCGTGCTCGATTCTCACCGCACCCGCGAAGTATACGTCGAGGGCGCCGCGCAATTTGCCTCCGCGCCGGAGCTTACCTCTGCCGATTCACTGCGCGAGTTGCTTTCCGCCATCGAAGAAAAGAGCAAGCTCGTGGCCTTGCTGAAGGGCTGCATCGAAACGCCCGAACCGGTTCACGTACAGATCGGTATCAAGGAGATCAATGGCGCCGGGGAGCATTTATCGCTGATCACCGCGCCTTATCTCGTGCGCGATCAGGGCCAGGGTTCGCTCGGAGTATTGGGACCAATGCGCATGCAATACGAGAGGGCCATAACCGCCGTGGCTTACATGGCACGCGTCTTCAGCGAGACGATCAGCCGCAGCTAGGCCGTTCAATTGGTACAATGGGATCGGCATCAAATGAAGAATCGCGAAAACAAAGACGCCGATAATAAAGTGATTGAATTCGACCGCTCCCAATCTGCCGCGGAATCGTCTGAATCGGACGATCCGCTTGCGCGAGCGTCAGAAGTCGCTGATGCATCCGTGCTTGCCGAGCGTGCCGCTCGCCTTCAGGCCGAAAAAGACGAATTGATGCAAACGCTCGTCCGCCGCCAGGCCGATTTCGAGAACTTTCGCAAGCGCATCGAACGCGAGCGCGACGACGATCGGCGCTCTGGCGTCCGGCGCTTGATCGAGGATCTTTTGCCGGTCTTGGATGCGTTTGCGCGCGCTGTGAAGGCCCACGACGATCCGGCCTATCAGGAATACCGCAAGGGGCTGGAATTGATCCACCGCCAACTATGGGACACACTGGCCCGTAATGGTCTCGAACGCATCCAGGCTGAGGGCAAGCCCTTTGATCCGAATTACCACCAGGCCATCGAGCGGGTTGAATCGTCTGAGCACCCGGAAGGTACCGTGGTGGATGTACTCCAGGACGGATTTCTTCTGCACGAGCGTGTTATACGTCCGAGCATGGTCCGCGTTTCCTACACCGCAAGCCACTCCGATGGCGGCAAGTCCGCCGCGCAGCGGCAAAGCAAGTGACTGCTTTTGCGGTTAATTCCATTTGAGGAGATTGAACGAGAGGCATGAGCCGCCAAGCCAAGCGTGATTACTATGAGGTGCTCGGCGTTGTCCGCACGGCCGCGCAAGACGAGATCAAGTCGGCGTACCGCAAGGCTGCGCTCAAGTGGCATCCTGATCGCAATCCCGAAGAAAAAACCACCGCCGAGGCCAAATTCCGCGAAGCCACCGAAGCTTACAGCGTCCTCTCCGATTCGCAGAAGCGGACGGCCTACGATCGCTACGGCCACGCCGGCGTTTCAGGCGTGTCCGGGGACGCGGGGATCAACTCCTCGATCTTCGAGGAATTTCAAGACATCTTCGGCGATTTCTTCGGATTCGAAGACATCTTTGGACGCACCGGCGGCCGTGGCCGCTCGCGTGTGCAGCGCGGTGCCGATCTGCGGTACGACATGGAACTTAGCTTCGAAGAGGCCGCCGCCGGCGTCAGCACCAAGATTCGCCTGCCTCGGCAGGAACTCTGCGACGCTTGCAAGGGTACTGGTGCGAAAGCCGGCACCGGCGTCGTCACCTGCGAGACTTGCAAGGGCCGCGGCCAGCTGCACTACCAGCAAGGCTTCTTTTCCATTTCGCGCACCTGCCCGCAATGCCAAGGGGCCGGCCAGATGATCCGCGAGAAGTGCGCGGATTGCCGGGGTCGCGGCCGCGTCGAGCGCACTCGCACGATCGAAGTGCGCATCCCGCCGGGCGTGGATTCGCAAACGCGCATCCGTATTCCCAATGAAGGTGAGCCTGGCGCCAACGGAGCGCCCCCTGGCGATCTCTACATCGTCTTGGACGTGAAGGAACATCCGTTCTATGAGCGGCGCGGTGCGGACCTTTATTGCACCGTGCCCGTCAGCATCACGCAGGCCGCTCTCGGCGCCGAGCTCAGCGTCCCCGGGCTCAATGGCGAGGAGAAAGTCTCCATTCCGGAGGGCACCCAGACCGGCTCCATCATTCGCCTGAAGGGCAAGGGACTGCCCGACCCGCACGGTGGTGGCAAAGGCGATCTTTACGTCAACGTGCGCGTGATTACGCCAACCAAGCTCACTCGCGAGCAGCGGCTGCTCGTTCAGCAATTGGACGACACCCTGAAGGTCGAAAACCGGCCTGCCGACCGTAATTCGTCGTTCTTTGAAAAAGTAAAGGACATCTTTGGTTAGCGGCGCGGACCGCTCTGCGAGTTGACCGGTGCGCCGGCGCTTTTTTGTCGAACGCTTCGCCGGCGGGACGGCCCGTCTCGCGGGTGAGGCCGCGCACCATCTTGGCCGCGTTCTACATGCTGAGCCCGGCCAGCTCTATGAATTGAGCGACGGTAATTCGGTTTTCCTCGCGCGAATCGAGCGCATCTCCTCAAGCGATATCGATTTCTCCTTGCTCGAGGCGCTTCCTGGCCCTGCCGCCTCGCCGGAGATTGTCCTCCTGCTGGCCATCGTCAAATTCGATCGTTTCGAATGGGCTCTGGAAAAGGCCACCGAACTCGGCGTGCACACGGTCGTTCCGCTTGCGGCCGAACGCACCGCCAAGGCTCTCGTACAGGCTTCCATGAAGCGCGCGGATCGGTGGCGTAAGATTCTTCGGGAATCTGCCCAGCAGGCGCGCTGCCTGCGGCCGCCAGTTCTGGAAGCTACCCTACGGCCTGCCGCCGCCTTTGCCCAAGCTGCGGGCGGAACCAATGTTTTATTCTCTGAGCGGCCCTCGGCTGCGCCCATGCGCGCTGTTTTCCGGCAGGTTGCGTCTATTACGACGCAGGAATTCGCCCCGCGGCGAATCACATTAGCGTTTGGGCCCGAGGGAGGCTGGATGGACCAGGAATTTGACGCCGCCTCCGCCGCGGGCTTTCAAGAAGCTTCGCTCGGAAGGAATATTCTTCGCTCCGAGACGGCGGTAGTCGCAGGGCTCGCTGCGGTTCATCTTTACTTCGATCTCGACGCCGAGCCGGACGGGCAAGCGCCAGCGCAACCGCCAGTCAGTTAGAATTGACGTGTAAGATTGACGTGTAAAATTGGCATGGCCGTCCCAAGTGAAACGGCCCCAAGTGAAACGGTCGCAACGTGGCGATTTATCTGTGAACTCGCGGATGTGCCCTTGCATCTGAATATACGAAGACGGTTTGTGAGCGCCCTCGCCGAGGCTGACCCGAGTCGTCGCTGGCGTCAGACCGCCTGCGCGTGGTATAAATGACCGATCCACACGTATCCATGGAGCAGATGGTACACCCCAGTCCGCTCTCTTCGCCCGAAAGTCAACACGCTATCGAGCGTCCATCTGGGTCCGGCTTTCATCGCGAACTGCGCGTTTGGGCGCGGGACCTCGTGGTGGCTCTTGGCTTGGCCATGATCATCATCGTTTTCTTTTACCAGCCGGTGAAGGTCGAAGGCACCAGCATGGCGCCCCTGCTTTCCGATCAGGAGCGGATTTTTATCAACAAGTTCGTGTATCATTTCGAACCGATCGAGCGCGGCGACGTCGTTGTTTTCTGGTATCCTTTGGACCGCTCGAAATCGTTTATCAAGCGTGTCGTCGGGCTGCCGGGTGACGAGGTAGAGATTCGCAGGGGGCACGTTTTCATTAATGGTCGGAATCTCGAGGAGCCCTACGTGCCCGCGCAATATGTTGACACCGCGGCTTACGGCCCTGTGCAGGTTCCGCGCGACGAATATTTCGTCATGGGCGATCATCGCATCAGCTCGAACGACTCGCGCATCTTTGGCCCCGTACCGGGGGGATTTATCTATGGCAAAGCGGTATTTGCCTATTGGCCGTGGACTCAATTCGGTAGCATCAGTGCGGTGAACGCGTCCGAAAGTAACGCGCCCGACGCGAACTCGGTCGATAGTAGCCGTTAAACTTAACCTCGTTTTTCGTAGGTATGTTTCTGGAGGAACCGCTGGCGGAAATAGAGTCTTGCCCTGCCGTTCTCGCGCTCGAGGACGGAAGAATCTTTAAGGGGCGCGCCGCGGGCGCCCGCGCCCGCCGCGGCGGTGAGGTCGTTTTTAATACCAGTCTCACCGGTTATCAGGAAGTCTTCACCGATCCTAGCTACTCTGGCCAGATCGTCTGCCTTACTTATCCGCATATCGGCAACGTTGGCACCAATCTTGACGATGAAGAATCGGCGCGGCCTTTCATCGAGGCGTTGATCGTGCGCGAGTTTTCTTCCCTGGCTTCCAACTGGCGCTCCACCGAGACCGCCGATCATTACCTGAATCGCCATCGCATTCCCGCGATCTGGGATCTGGATACGCGCGCCTTGGTTCGACACATCCGCCGCGTCGGAGCCCTCCGCGGCATTGTCGCAACCGACGGCACGCCCGCCGAACAACTGGTCAAAGAGGCACTCGCGCTTCCCTCCATGAGCGGCCTGGAACTGGCCAGCCGCGTGAGTTGCCAAAAGCCGTACCGCTGGGACCAAGGCTCGGTGTTTGCCTCTTCGGTTGGGAACGAGGCAGGCGGAGCGCCGGCCGAAAACGAGTCGCGCCGGCATCGCGTCGTCGCCTACGACTTCGGCATAAAACAGAATATTCTTAGGCTGCTTGTCGACGCGCAGTTGCGATGTGAGCATCGTTCCGGCGCGCACGTCCGCCGAAGACGTATTGGCCATGCAGCCCGACGGCGTTTTCCTTTCCAACGGCCCCGGCGATCCCGAACCCGTCACTTACGCTGTGGACAATATCCGCAAATTGCTCGGCCGTGTGCCCATATTCGGCATTTGCCTCGGCCACCAGCTTTGCGGCCTCGCCTTGGGTGGCCGCACTTACAAGCTGAAATTTGGCCACCATGGCTCCAATCATCCCGTGAAAAACATGCACACCGGCCACGTGGAGATCACCGCTCAGAATCATGGCTTTGTCGTCGACCCCGATTCGTTGCCGGCCAGCGATGTCGAAATCACGCACATCAACCTGAACGATTATACGAACGAGGGCATGCGCCACCGCACTCTCCCTCTCTTCAGCGTGCAATATCATCCCGAAGCGTCGCCCGGCCCGCACGACTCGCACTATCTTTTTCGCAGCTTTATCGACCTTATGAACGAGGCCCGGCCAAGTTGAACGGCGGCTTCATGGTAGTGGTGATGGAGAGGTCCTCCCGGGCGACCCGGTGCGACGACTAAATGCCAAAACGCACGGACATCAAAAAAATCATGATCATCGGCTCCGGTCCGATCGTCATAGGCCAAGCTTGCGAATTCGACTATTCGGGCACTCAGGCCTGCAAGGCGCTGCGCGCCGATGGCTACCAAGTCATCTTGGTGAACTCCAATCCCGCGACCATCATGACCGATCCTGAGCTTGCCGACCGTACTTACATCGAGCCTCTCACTCATGAAATGTTGGAACAGATTATCGCCCGCGAACGGCCGGATGCTTTGCTTCCCACCGTCGGTGGCCAGACAGGGCTGAATCTTGCAGTGGAACTGGCCGAAAGCGGAGTTCTCGAACGATACGGAGTGGAGTTGATCGGCGCCTCCCTGCGGGCCATCAAAGTGGCCGAGGATCGCCTCCGGTTCAAGGATGCCTGCCGCAAAATCGGCCTGGATATGCCTGTGTCGGCGCTGGTCAGCAATCCTCACGATGCCCTGCGCCTCGCCGACCAACTCGGCTACCCCGTTGTCATTCGGCCCTCCTTTACGCTCGGCGGCACCGGCGGCTCTATCGCCTATAACCATGAGGAGTTCGGCGAAGCCATCTCGATGGCGCTCGATGCCAGCCCGGTGCATGAGGCCCTCATTGAAGAGTCCGTCCTGGGCTGGAAGGAGTTCGAGCTGGAAGTCATGCGCGACGTCCGCGACAACTTCGTGGTCATCTGCTCGATCGAAAATTTGGATCCCATGGGCATCCACACCGGAGACTCCATCACGGTAGCTCCCGCGCAGACCCTCACCGACAAGGAATATCAGCGCATGCGCGACGCTGCCGCCGCCATAATTCGTGAAGTCGGCGTCGAGACCGGCGGGTCCAATATTCAGTTCGCTATCGAGCCCTCGACCGGCCGCATGGTTGTGATCGAGATGAATCCCCGCGTCTCGCGCAGTTCTGCCCTAGCCTCCAAGGCCACCGGCTTTCCCATCGCCAAAATCGCGGCTCGCCTCGCGGTGGGCATGACGCTCGACGAAATTCCCAACGACATTACCAAGAAGACGCCGTCCTGTTTTGAGCCGACCATCGATTACGTCGTGGTGAAAATTCCCAAGTGGCAGTTCGAGAAATTCCCGGGCGCCGATACCACTCTCGGCACGCAAATGAAATCGGTCGGCGAAGTTATGGCCATCGGCCGCACGTTTTCAGAAGCGCTCTGCAAGGGTATTCGCGCGCTGGAACCGAGCACTGCGTGGCGCCCACCGGCCGAAGTGACCACTGAGTTGTTGCGCGAGCGCCTGCACGTTCCCGGGCCGGATCGCATTCACTGGCTGTTTGAGGCGTTGGAGCGAGGCATGACGCGTGAGGAAATTTGCTCGCTCACCAAGATCGATCCATGGTTCATTCAGCATCTCGAGAAGATGCTGGAGATCGATTCGCGCGTAAAAGCCAGCTCGCTGCACAAGATCTCCCCGGAATTGATGCTCGAATCGAAGCGCTCGGGCGCCAGCGACGAAGAGATTGCCAAGCTATGGAACGTAAAGTCGGCATCCGTGCGTAAACGCCGGCATGAATTGGGCGTCCGGCCCGTTTTTAAGCGGGTCGATACCTGTGCCGCCGAATTTGAGTCTTTTACTCCCTATCTTTACTCCACCTACGAGGAGGAAGACGAGGCCGATGCCGGCGAACGGCCCAAAATCGCCATCCTCGGCAGCGGTCCGAATCGCATCGGGCAGGGAATCGAATTCGATTACTGCTGCTGTCACGCCTCCTTTGCCCTCCGTGAAGACGGCTACGAAACCATCATGGTCAATTGCAATCCCGAGACCGTCTCCACCGATTACGACACTTCCGACCGTCTTTATTTCGAGCCGCTCACTCTGGAAGATGTTCTCGCCGTGATGGACCGCGAGCGCCCCAAAGGCGTCATCGTTCAATTTGGCGGTCAAACGCCGCTGAACCTTGCCCTCGACCTGAAGCACAACGGCGTTCCCATTATCGGCACTCCCCCTGAGTCCATCGATTTGGCGGAGGACCGCCGTCGCTTCGGACGCTTGCTCGACGACCTTCGCATTCCCCAGCCGCGCAACGGCACCGCGTTCGTTCCCGAAGAGGCCGTCCGCGTCGCTAAGGAGATCGGATTACCCGTCCTGGTGCGCCCCAGTTACGTGCTGGGTGGCCGCGCCATGGTCATCGCCTACGATTTTCACACCGTGGAAGAATATGTCGCGCGAGCTGCGTTGATGGGCCCCGCGCGGCCGGTTTTGATCGATCAATTCCTTGAGGAAGCCACCGAAGTAGACGTCGATGCGCTTGCCGACGGCGAAAATGTCGTCATCGGTGGCATCATGGAACACATCGAAGAGGCCGGAGTGCACTCCGGCGACTCCTCTTGTGTTCTGCCTCCGGTGTCGCTCACGCCGTCCGCGCTGGCCTGCATTCGCGACTACACCAATCGCCTCGCCCGCGCTCTCGGCGTCATCGGCTTGATGAACGTGCAATACGCCATTCAGCGCGATACTGTTTTCGTTCTGGAGGTCAATCCCCGCGCTTCGCGCACGGTTCCCTATGTGAGCAAGGCTACCGGCGTTCCGCTGGCCAAGGTGGCGGCGCGATTGATGACCGGTCGCAAGCTCTCCTCCATGAATCTTCCGGTAATCGAAGTCGACGGCGTGGCCGAGCTTTGCGTCCGCGACTATTACGCCGTGAAGTCTCCGGTTTTCCCCTTCAACAAGTTCCGCGGCGTGGACACTATCCTCGGCCCTGAAATGCGCTCCACCGGCGAAGTCATGGGCGTGGCTCGCAGCTTCGGCGAGGCTTTTGCCAAGGCGCAGTTAGCGGCCAGCCAGAAGCTTCCCAGCAAGGGCACTATTTTCATCAGCGTCAACGATCACGATAAGGGGCACGTCGCGCCCCTGGCGCGGGACCTCTCACAGCTTGGCTTCACTCTGCTGGCCACCCGCGGCACGGCTGCGGCGCTCGCCGCCAGCGGCATTCGCGCCGAGAGCGTTTACAAAGTCAATGAAGGCCGCCCCAATATCATCGACCTGGTGAAAACCGGGCGCGTCGATCTGATCATCAATACACCCCTGGGCCGCGAATCCTTTTACGACGAGAAAGCCATCCGTCGCGCCGCGGTGCGTTATCGAGTTCCTTGCATCACCACACTTTCCGCCGCGCAAGCCGCCGCGCGCGGCATCCGCGCTCTGGTCGATCATTCCTTCGGCGTCAATGCTCTTCAGGACCTGCACGCCGCTGGCGCTACCCAGATCCACCGCACTTCCGCCGACTAAGAAGGCCGTGACCGCTCTGCTGCTTCCGAAGCCCCGCTCCGGGCATTGTCATCCCGAGCGCATAGGAACGCACGCCTGACACTAAGTGGCCTGTCGTTCGACGCGCGAGGCATCTGCTTTTTACCCCGGCACGCTTTAGCTCCCCGCAGCCCTGCGCTAGACTTACTTGATGCGATTCCAAGGGATCTTCCCCGCGCTGACCACTCCTTTCGCGCCCGATGGCTCTATCGCCCTCGACAAGCTTCGCGAAAATATCGTCCGTTATAACCGTGTTCCTCTGAGGGGCTACGTCGTCAACGGCTCCACCGGCGAATCCGTGCTCCTCAGCTTTGCTGAGATCGATCGCGTCTGGACCGTCGCCCGCGAATCCGCCGCTTCCGGCAAGCTCCTGATCGCCGGCGCTGGCGTGGAGAGCACGGCCGAAACCGTGGCGCGTGCGCGCAGGGCAGCCGAACTCGGCTACGACGCCGTGCTCATCAAGACGCCTCACTATTTCAAGGCGCTCCTTACCCCCGCGGCGCTCGAGCGGCATTACCTCGCCGTTGCCGATGCCTCGCCGCTGCCGGTCCTGATCTATTCGATCCCCCAATACACAGGCATCTCCGTAAGAGCCGATTGGGTGGCGCGCTTGGCGGCGCATCCCAATATCGTTGGCATCAAGGATAGTTCCGGGAATGTGCAGCTCGTTTCCGAGATCATTCGCCAATGTCCTTCCGAATTTAGCGCCCTGGTCGGCTCCGCGAGCACGCTCTTCGCTTCATTGATTCTCGGAGCCGCTGGAGGCATTTTGGCGCTCGCTTGCTATCTTCCCGAAGCCGCCGTAGAGCTGTACGAAGCCGTTCGCGCCGGTGATATGGACCGCGCCGGCCGCCTTCAGTTCATGCTGCTCGGCGCCTCCAGCCACATTGCCGGTGAACTGGGCCCAACTGGTGTGAAATACGCCATGGATTGCGCTGGCTATTATGGAGGCGCTCCACGGCCGCCCCTCCTCCCGCTCAGCGAAGCGCAAAAGAAGGCGGTGGAGGCAGCGCTCGCCGAATCGCTTGCCCGCCGGAAAATGGATCATCTTGGAGTAGCGGGCTAGATCTAAGTAGTTGACGGGGAAGGCTTTGCCGCGAAAGCGACGCGGTAAAATCGTGCGACCGACTCCATTTCCGAACATCCTAATAACCGCCATGACCGGATTGCCGGACCTATTCCCGGCGTGTATCATGGCGGCCCGATCCTATGGAGTGTCACTGTATACGCGCAGTTGATGTGCCGCACACCTCCCGGCTGTATTCCTCTTACCTTCAGGATTTTCAGTCAGTTGCCCGTTTCTACGCCGATCCGCCGACCTTGGATTCCGTAAAGCGCGTCGCTGCGGAAGTGCATCCGGATCTAGACGCCCGGGGCAAAGTTGCCACGATCCTCCGCGCTCAGAACCGCGCTTTCGGGGCCGATGCTTCCGTGGAGGCTGCTCTCGATCGCTTCGCTTCGGGGGCCGCTGCCATCGTCTCAGGACAGCAAGTGGGCCTTTTCTCCGGCCCCAGCTACACTATTTACAAGGCGCTTACGGCTTTGCGGCTCGCCGAAGAATTAAACTCCTCCGGCACGCCCGCCGTGGCCATTTTTTGGCTCGCCACGGAAGATCACGATCTCGCGGAAATCAATCACTGTTTCTGGCCGTCGCGCGACGCTTTCGAGAAAATTGAACTGCCTACCGCTGATTACGAAGGACGCAGGGCGGGCGAAGTGCCGCTCGGCGATGCTGTACTCGACGCTGTGGCGAGCGCCGCGGCAAAGCTCGAAGGTCCCGGCGCCGATCGGATTCGCTCCGCGCTGGCCGCCTCCTACCAGCCCTCGGAAACGTACGGCTCCGCGTTCGGCAAGCTGTTCGCGAAGCTCTTCGCCGGCCGAGGTTTGATCCTTCTCGATCCGATTTCCGAGGGACTGCACCGCTTGGCCGAGCCGCTCTATCGTGCCGCCCTCGAGCGGCATTCCGATCTGAACCAGCAATTGCTCGCGCGCTCCCGAGAACTCGAATCCGCCGGTTACCACGCGCAGGTGAAGGTCACTGAAGACAGCGTTCCGCTTTTCGTGAATCTGGATGGCAAACGCGTTCCGCTGCGCGCGCGCAACGGCGATTTCGCCGCCGGCCGCCGCTCCTTTTCTTTTCCCGCTCTCTCCGAACTTCTGGCCGCGTCGCCGCTCGATTTCAGCCCGAATGCTTTGTTGCGCCCCGTCGTCCAGGATAGTTTGCTTTCGACGGCCTGCTTACGTTGGGGGCCCCGCGGAGGTCGCTTATTTTGCCCAAGCTTCGGTCTACTATGCCGCGCTTCTTGGCCGTATGCCTGTCATCCTGCCGCGCGCCAGCTTCACCCTCGTGAATGCCCATACCGACCGCCTCTTGCGCAAATACGATCTGCAATTTTCAGACCTACTTCGCGGCCCGGCCGACCTTCGCGAGAAGATGGAGGGCACGCTTTTGCCCAAAACCCTCACGCGGCGTTTTGATCGCGGCGAAAAATCGCTGCAGAAGATGCTGGCGGAGTTGCGCGAGCAGGTTACGCAGCTCGATCAGACCCTGGGCGGCGCGATGGATACGGCCGAATCCAAGATGCTCTTTCAATTCTCGAAGCTGCAGGAAAAAGTCGGCCGCGCCCTGGCCCTGCGCTCCTCTGTCCTGGACGCCCACCAGCGCGAGTTGATCGCCCAGCTTTACCCCAACGGCGAGCTTCAGGAGCGCGCTCATTGTTTTCTGCCTGCATTATCCGCGCAGGGCGCTGAGCTTCTCGATGAACTCACGCGCCGCATCAAAATCGGCGGCGCCCAGCATCAAGTCCTCTGCCTCTAGCTTTATTCTTAGTTTGCCGTAAGGGAAGCGCCCCATGAGTTCGAGGCATATGGGTAGCTGTCTAACTGCCGTCTTTGAAAAAAAACGGCTGGCATGAGCGCCAGCCGTTTACAAAACAGATGCGACTTGCGGCGATTAACGTCGCCCGCCACCCCGAGAGACGCCGCCACGAGAGACGCCGCCCCGGAACCCACCCCCAGAGCGGAATTGATTGCCGCCCCGGAATCCACCGCCGACGCTGCCGCGGAACCCGCCGCCACGGAAGTCGCGGAACCCCTCACCGCCATAGAACCCTCGATTATAATTGGGCCCGAAATTGCGGTAACCTGGCCCGTAATAGCCGCGTAATGGAACCACGGACCCGCGCCAATAAAAACACCGCCATTGAAATATGCGGGGCCGTAGTATCCGTAAGGCGCGCAAGCGTAGGGGGAATAACCGTAATATCCATAGGCACAGTTGGGAGCAGGACCGACATAAGCTGGAGGCGGGACGTAACCCGGATCAACTCCAACACCTACGCCAAATCTCACTTGGGCGTGGGCCGCAGTCCCTGCGAGCATCACAAAAAGCCCGAGCAAGCCTGCATATTTGAGGTATCTCATTGTTTGGTCTCCTTTGCGCACATCGGTATAGACGCAATACACTGGCCAAAGTCGCTCCCAGTGCGTGGAAGCTAACTACAGCAGAATCAGAGCGGTACGCTAGCCGACAGTGCGGTTCGGATTCGAAGTCGGCCTGGCATGGCTGGAATCCGCCGCTACTGCTGCTTTTCCACCGGGCAAAAAAAGCGGACAATGTCAGAAGGAGAAGGAAAAAGCATGAGCAAAGTTCGAGTCTTGGTCGGCACACACAAGGGAGCCTTTGTGCTCACCTCCGATGGAAAACGCGAAAAGTGGGACGTCAGCGGACCGCACTTCGCCGGCTGGGAGATTTATCACCTCAAGGGATCGAACGTGGATCCGAACCGAATCTACGCCTCGCAAACCAGCGGATGGTTCGGGCAGATCATCCAGCGCTCCGACGATGGCGGCAAAACCTGGATACAGCCAGGCACTCCCCCCGGCGAAGCCACACCGGCGCAAGGTCCCTCGAAAGGAGAGAGCAATAAATTCGTCTACAACAGCTCTCCCGAAACCGGGAAGCCGCTCACGACTCACCAGTGGTATGACGGCACGCAGCATCCCTGGGAGTTTAAGCGCGTCTGGCACCTCGAACCCTCCCTGACCGAAGCGGACACGGTCTATGCTGGAGTGGAAGACGCGGCGCTGTTCCGCTCCACCAACGGGGGCCTGTCCTGGGAGGAACTTCCCGGACTGCGCGGCCACGGCACGGGTCCTCGCTGGCAGCCAGGAGCCGGCGGCATGTGCCTGCATACCATCGTTCTCGATGAGACCAATCCCAACCGCATGTTCGTCGCCATCTCGGCCGCCGGCGCCTTTCGCACCGACGATGGCGGGAAGACTTGGCGGCCCATCAACCGCGGCCTGAAATCTCAGTTCCTTCCCGATCCCGCGGCTGAAATCGGCCACTGCGTTC
This sequence comes from uncultured Acidobacteriota bacterium, assembly GCA_963703785.1. Taxonomy (GTDB): domain Bacteria; phylum Acidobacteriota; class Terriglobia; order Acidiferrales; family UBA7541; genus Palsa-189. The sequence goes on from CAVPFR010000006.1 coordinate 62,529, forward strand.
ATCGAATTGCTATGCATCGGTCGCGCCCCAACGTTCTGTTCATGCAGAAGCATTGGGACGTGATGCGCAGCGACGACGCTGGCGACTCCTGGCACGAGGTGAGCGGCAACTTGCCCACGGACTTCGGGTTTGTCATCGACGTTCACGCGCAGGAGCCGAATACGATTTTCGTCGTTCCCATCAAGAGCGATTCCGAGCATTTCCCGCTCGAAGGGAAGTTGACCGTCTATCGCAGCCGCACCGGCGGAAACGAATGGGAGCCGCTCACCAAGGGCCTACCCCAGCGCGACTGTTACGTGAACGTATTACGCGACGCCATGGCCGTCGATTCGCTGGACTCCTGCGGCGTATACTTCGGCACCACGGGCGGTCAGGTGTACGCCTCGCCCGACGCCGGCGACAATTGGGCGCCCATCGTCAGCAATCTTCCCGCGGTACTCTCCGTGGAGGTGCAGACCCTGCCATGATTCGAGTTGTGCTCCCGCCGCATCTGCGAACCTTGGCGCACGCTGGCTCCGAGGTGAGCGTCGAGGTCCAGGGAGAGATCACTCCGCGTTCCGTCCTCGACGCGCTCGAGGCCAGCTACCCCATGCTCCGCGGAACCATCCGCGACCACGTCACTCTTGAGCGCCGGCCCTTCCTCCGATTTTTTGCCTGCGGCGAGGATTGGTCCCTCGAACCGCCCGACCATCCTTTGCCCGAAGCTGTAGCGCGCGGGACGGAGCCCTTTCTCGTCATCGGCGCCATCGCCGGCGGCTAACCCCTCGAACCCGTGTCCAAACCTCCGGTAACCCCTCGGTAACCGCCTTATCCGCCAGCCTCAGATCAGCCTCCATCCCCGGCTAAAATAGCCTCAGCTCGTTCGGAGTTCATTTTTGAAGCATATCGGCAGATACGAGATCGTGCGCGAACTCGGCCGGGGAGCCATGGGTGTCGTCTTCAAGGCCCGTGACCCGCTCATTGGGCGGTCCGTCGCCGTCAAGACCATCACCGCGGGCGTTGCAAATAACCCGGATCTCCTCGAGCGTTTCCATCGCGAAGCCAAGTCCGCAGGACTGCTGCAGCATCCCAATATCGTCACCATCTACGAACTCTCCGAATCGGAAGGCTCTCCTTTTATCGCCATGGAGTACCTGGACGGAGAAAGTCTCGAACAGGTGATCGCCCGCCGTCTGCCTTTGCCCGTCGCGCAGAAGCTCGGCTACATCGTCCAGGCTTGCCGCGCATTTGATTACGCTCACCGCCGCGGGGTGGTTCATCGTGATATCAAGCCTGGAAACATCATGATCACCACGGATGGCGCCGTCAAAGTCGTGGACTTCGGGATCGCGCGCATCATGGATACCTCCAAGACTCAGAGCGGTAGTTTGCTCGGGACACTTTCCTACATGTCTCCGGAACAACTTCGCGGGCAGCCAGCAGACGAGCGTTGCGACATCTGGTCGCTCGGCGCGGTCCTTTACGAGTGCCTCGCCTATCGAAAGCCATTTACAGGCGAAAACCATGGAGCCCTCATACGCAGCATTCTGGACGAACGAACCGCCATCTCCCGCCGAACTCGCGCCGGAATGTCCAGTAAGTCTCGGAACCGTCGTCCAGCGTGCCCTGTGCAAAGACGCCTCCGCTCGCTACCAGACCATGGAAAAGCTTTTGCTTGATCTCGAGCCAATCTGGTCCGAGCTTCAGCGAGAGACAGTTCAGCAGCTTCTCGATGCCGGACGCAAATTGACCGCCGAAGGGCAAACCTCTGAAGCTTGTGGTCTCCTGCTCCAGGCGGCGCTTATCGATAACAAGAACCTTGCGGTAAAGGCGCTGCTCGATGACTTGCATGCCTCGCTCGGCGTGGACCAGACCGCCGCTCGAGTTCAGGAGATTGTCGCTCGCGGAGAAAACTCCTTCAGGAAGGCTTGTTCTTCGACGCGCGCGTGGAAGTTCAGTCGGCTTTGAAGCTCGACCCCAACCATCCTGCAGCTCGACGCCTCCAGGAAGAAGTGCAATTGCAGCAAGCGCGTGTGCATGAAGACTTGCATTCGCGCGAGCCCGGCACGGGGCCGGCTAATCTCGAATCCTCGAAAACGCATTTGATTGCGCCCACCGAGCTGCCGCGAAGGGACGGAGCCCCAACGGAATTCCAGCCCGGCTCTAGCCTGTTATCTGGAGTTTCCTCGCACTCTTGGAAACGAGCCGGTCTCTACTCTGCAGGAGCGGCCATGGTGATCGCCATAGCGATCGTTGGTCTAGGGATTGTTGCTTATCGCCGGCATTCTCCGTCCGGTCAAGCTTCGAGCACCGCGCGCGAGTTCAATCCTTCGGAACGCTCCTCAACGCCGGCAGTCGTCGCCCCGCCGCCCGGCTTGTCAGCTCCTCCCGCTCCCGCCGCCGTCCCTGCGGCTTCAGATGGCGAAGCTTCTATCGAAGATCGACAACGTCACCTCATTGGCCTCGCCGAGGCTGCCGCGGATACAAGCGATTACAAATCCGCACAAGATCGCCTGGATGAAGCCGCTCGGCTTAATGGGCCTTTGAATGGAACCATCGGCGACCTGCACAGAAATTTCAGCCAGCAATCCCAATCGCAACTCGCGGCCCGGCAGGAGGAAACCCTCTGGGATCAAGCTATGAAGGATATGCAGGTCGCGGAATTCGATGAGGCCGAGAAATCGCTGCGCGAACTGATCGCCTTACCCGAGGCAGGGCCACACCGCCCCGACGCGGAACGCTACGTCGACGAGACCATTCCGCAACGACGCTATGAGGATCTGCTCTGGTCGGATCTTCAGCAATACTCGCGCTCCTTGTCGCCGGATCATCTCGAGAACGAAGTGAAAACGCTGGATAAAATTTTGATTCTGGGAAGTTCTCGCCAACAGCAAGCCAACCGGGTGCGGCAGGCCTTGATCGCTCAGCTCGCCGAAGCGAACGTCATGAAAAATCGCAAGCCGCTTGCCGCGGTCCCTGATTGGGGCCGGGACCGGATCGCTTCCCTCCGAGATCAATTCGATTTGGCCGTGCAGCAGGGAGATGCGGAGGCATTACCGCAATTGCAGAATCTGCGGCCCCAATTCAAGGCCCTCACCGGCGGCGAAGGCGTGCTGGATATGGATGCCCGAGATTACCTGAACGACCTGATCCCCAAAGCGGAGAAGCAGATTCAGGCCAATCTGGCAAAGGGAGACTCCGACGCCGCGGCCGATAGGGAATACGAGGCGGCGGTAAAGCACTTCGATCGGGCCGTCGCGGCGCAAGACCGAGATCTGCTGCGTTCGCAAGCCCTGGTCGAGTTTCGGCAGATCGTTTCGTTTGGTGGAGCGCGGGCCAGCGAAGCCGCCCAATACGTAAATGTCCTGATTCCGCAGGCGCTAAAAAGTCCCGTCGGCGACCTCTCCGAATCACGGCCAATTCCCCCCGCGGATCAATAACGCCGCGGACCAATAGCGCCTTCCTTCAGCGCGCCGATTTGATTTCGATTTGCTTGCCGCCCGGTGTCAGCCGATCCTCGCCCGCGTAGACAATAAATCGCCTGCCGCGCAAGAAGCCCACCAGCGTCAGATCCAACTCCCGCGCCAGCCTCACGGCCAGGCTCGACGGCGCCGACACGCTCGCCAGCAGCGGAATTCCCGCCGAGATCGCCTTCTGCACGATCTCGAATCCGCCCCGGCCGCTGACGAGTAATGCATGTCCCGAAAGCGGCAGCCGTCCCTCCAGCAACGCCCAGCCAATCACCTTGTCCACGGCATTATGTCTGCCGATATCCTCGCGCAGAACCACCAGTTCGCCATCTTCGCGAAAAAGTGCCGCTGCGTGCAGCCCTCCCGTGCGTCCGAAAATTGCCTGTGTCCCGCGCAGTTTTTCCGGCAATCGGCAGAGCATCTCGGGATCGAATCGCGATTGCTCATCCGGTGCGCGCAGCCCTCGCCTCCGCAGCTGCGCGATGGACTCCTTGCCGCAAACGCCGCATGCCGATCCTGCGGAAAACGTTCGCGCCGTCTTCCTGGCGGACTGCTGCGCTCCGCCTCGCACCGTCACGCGAACGATGTTTTTCTTCGCGTCCAGGCGCTGCGATTTGTCGCCGGGAGCGTCGATTGCTTTGATCTCCTCTCGTTTCGAGATAATTCCTTCCGTGAAGAGAAAGCCAGCCGCCAATTCGCAATCGTTTCCCGGAGTCCGCATCGTCACGCCCAGGCGCTGGCGTCCAGAGCGCATCTCCAGCGGTTCCTCGCCTGCAAGATAGTCCTCGACGCGCCGTAACCCGCCGTCGTTCCATTCCAGGACCTGCGTGATCTCGATGCCGCGCGAGTGTGGCACGTTTTTGTTCCGAAGATCTTTCCGGGATTTGACGAATCTCTAATTCGGCGAAAATGCCAGCAGCACATTTCCGGTTGCGCCCGGGCCGAACGTATAGCCCGAGCCCACGAAAAGCGTTCCTCCGGCTACGGTCGGTCCGGCGGCGCCCATGGAACCGCCTTTCGCCGCCACGCCGTTCACCGTTTTGAACTCGCGCATCGTGTCGTACTGCCAGAGTACGTGGCCGTCTTCGGTCGAAAGCGCGCGCACCACTCCATCCCAGCCGCCCGAGAAAACCACGCCTGGAATCGCCGTCAGCGCCGCTGTCTCCCCATTGCGCAGCGCCGGATCTTTGGGCGCCTCGATTGGCGTGAACCATTTTTTATCGCCGCTCGATAGTTGTACCGCTGCGATCCCGCCTTTCAAGCCGAAGTAAGCCTTCTCTCCGTCTGCCGCGCCGCCGAAGGTGATCTCGCCGCGCGCCAACTTCTCCACCAGCTGAGCCTTCCAAACCACCGCGCCTTCTTTATCCGGATCGTGTCCCCACACAATGCCGCTCTTCTGTCCGGCCACCAGGATGCGGCGGCCGTTGGGGAGCGTTCGCAGGATCGGCGACGCGCCGAAGTCATAATCCGGTCCGATATCTTCGGGACAATTTTCGGAGGTGCCTTGAGGCTCGCAGCCCGCCAGCCACGCGTCCTCTTCGGTGTCTTGAACCGCCCAGAGCGCCTTTCCCGTGTTCATGTCCAAAGCCATGATGGCATCGGTCGTCTTGCCCGCTGGATGGTTGTAGGCGTCGCCAGTGCCGATATACAGCGCATGATTCTTCGGATCGACCGTCGGCGTGTTCCACACGGCGCCTCCCGCCGGCCCCCAGAGCTGCACGCCCTTGGACGTTTTCTTCAGCGGCTTGGGTGCGTCGGGAATGATGAAGGTCTTCCAGATCTGCTTGCCAGTATTGGCATCCAGTGCCACCACGCTTCCGCGAAAGGTGCAGCAGGAATAAACCGCGCTATATCCCGCTGCGCGTTCCTCCGTGGAAGAGACCGGTACGTACAGCCGCCCCTCATAAAGCGCCGGGGCGCCGGTAATGCGCGCCACCGGCTGATCTTCCACTTTCACCTTCCACAGCAGCTTGCCGCTCGTGGCATCCACGCCATAGACGTTCGCCTTGATGTCCCCGAAATAGATTGCGAACTTCGACGCCCCATTTCCCGAGACTTGTCCCTTAACTGGCGCCACCGTAATCGCATTGCGCACGCCCGCATCCGCCTGGAATGACCAGTGCACGCATCCCGTCGCTGCGTCCAGCGAATAGACCGCGCCGGTATCGACCCCGATGAAGACTCGACCCGCCGCAATCGTCGGCTGGCCCCAGACAATCTCCGCCGCCGGAAATCCGAACGCCCACTTCAGCTTCAAATGCGGCGTCTGCTCCGCGGAAATGCCCGCCATCTTCGCCGGTTGAAAGCGCGTATTGTTGAGATCGGCTCCCCATCCGTTCCATAAAGGCCGGTCAGAGATAGTGTTAATCGGCGGATTGCTCGGGCACTGGTTGGGCATCAGTTTCGCATCATCCACCTTCGCAACGTCCGCTTTGCGCCCGCCCAGATATCCCGCGATCGTCTTTTTCTCTTCGTCCGTGATCCCCGGAAGAGCAGGGTGCATAGGCCCCGTAATCGCCGCAAGAACCGCTTCCGCCGTCATTCTCCGAAGCGCCAATCCATCCGGCGCTCCTGCCGGGCCGCTGGGATTTCCGTGGCAGCTCGTGCAATGCTGCTCGAAGAGCCGCAAATCCCCCACGCCTTGCGCGAATCCCGCGTCGGCTGTGGCCAGGAATATTCCGGCCAGCAGGCTGCACATTAAAATTGTTCGCTTCACGGGTGGCTACTCCCTCCAGAATGATTCCGCATCGGCTCTCTGAGACTCCGTTCAGACGGATTTTACTCTCATTTCCCAGGAAGCCGCAGCGCTGAGCGTTCTTATCCTGGCAAACCCGATTTGCCGCAGCGCTCCGTCCAGGACGTCAGTCGATTCCACGCCTAGAGGTTCGATTAGTTTCCGAGGATGCGTTTACAGGGCTATGGCGTAATAACGTCCATGCGGGAAACACTTCGGACGCATCAACAAGAAGCTCCAGGGCCGCATTGGCGCGGCTCTAGGCGCTTGTTTCTGAACTGGCCGAAGCCAGCAGCACCGCAAGCCCCTTGGCTGCGGTGCTGCCGCATCAGTCGCGGGGTTCAGTTCTTTTTCTTCTCGTCCTTATTGCCGTGAGCAGGGCCGTTGCCGCCCTGGTTTGCAGCAGGCGGCGCGGGAATTGCACGCCTCGCCTCGGGACGGCTTTCGTTGCGCGTCGGGGGAGCCGGCGCCGCTGCTGTAGGCGCTGGCCTAGGAGCCGCTGCTGGCGGTTGTGGTGGCGTCGCTTCCCGGCGCGGTTCGGGAACCGCAGGGCTAACAGCGTGATTTGCAGGCGAATTTTGCGATTGTGGACTTGCACTTTGTCCCCGCGGCGCTGGGAGCGAACTCGGCCGATTGCCCGGCTGTTCGAACGTTTGCGGCGGCGCCGGCCGATAACTCGGTTGCGCCTGAGGTAGATTGGGCGTCGCTTCCCGACGTGGTTCGGAAATCGGCGCGCTGTCACGTCGGTTTGCAGGTGCGTTTGGCGCTTCTGGATTTGGACGCAGCTCCCTCACCGGGAGCGAAGGCGGCTGATTATCCGATTGCTCGGGCGTTTGCGTGAGCGCCGGCCGATCACTCGGCTGCGACTGGGACGGATTGGGTGTCGCTCCCCGGCGCGGTTTCGCAGTCGGTCCGCTATCACCTCGGTTTGCAGGTGTGTCTGGCTGCTGCGGATTTGAACGCAAGTTCCTCAGCGACCCGAACGAAAACCGCCGTTTACCCGATTGTTCGGGCGTTTGCGCCGGCTCGCTACGAGGTGGCACATTTGACGGCTCAGAGGCCGGCCTTACAGCCTGTCCCGTCTCTTTCTCGCCGGCATTGCTCGGCGGAGCATAACCCGGCTGCTCTTTAGTGGGCTGATACCTTGGCTCGCCCTGAGGTTGATCCGAATGGCCCCGATACTCCGGTTGAGCCGAGCCCGGCCGGTCATTACGAGGCCCGTTTTGCGGCATTTCCCGGGGGTGTCGTGTTTGTAGGCCGGTTTGCAATGGCGCGCGAAGCTCCGCGATCCGGCTGGCTTTGAGGTCGCCCTCGATCCACTTCCGCCTCGCGCCCAGGCAGTTGCCTGATCATTGGATGCGCTGATTCCGCATTCGCCGGACGCAGCGTCTCAGCTTCGCCATGCCGCAGCGGCTCGCCCGGGTGCGCGGCGAGTGCGGCAGCCTGCCGATCGAACGAAACTGGCGGCGGTGGTGGCGTGGTTTTTGCCACCACCGGCCGCTCCGCGATCGCCCGTGGCGGAGCGTGCCGGACGCCTTCCGATTCGGAAGCGCCCAATAAGCTGTTCCTCGTGGGCGCCACCTGGGCATGAGGAATCACCCGAGCATCTGCCAGTTCGCGCTCGTTCACGCGCACGGCAGAGCGATCCACGGGCTGCGCGCTGCGAAAGGCGTTGTCCGGAACGACGGTTATCGCACCCGGCGCCCTCCGGTTTACGTAGTTAATTCTTGTAACCTGCGTGTTGTTGCTGATGATTGTCGTGTTGTAGACGTTCGTCACGGTGGCGCTGTTCACAGCCGTGTTGCTGACGTTCACGCGATCCACGTACTCCCGGCTCACTGGATAGCTGGGCACGTACACTTCGCGCGGAACCAGCGGGAACCAGGCCACGGCTGTGCCGCCACCCATGCCGATGCCCACCGCGAAATTTGGCGTGCCCACAAACGCCACCAGCGCCGGCGCGTACACGGGTTTCACGTTCACCGGCCCAGGTACCCAGGCCCAGCCGCTGCGCGTATAAGCCCAGCGCCCGTAATGAAACGGCGCATAGCCCCAGGGTGCTTCATCGACCCACGTCCAACCCCACAGGGAGAGATCCAATTCCAGTGGCCATAATGATAAGGGGCCCATCCGGCCGGTACCGTCGTCGGAATCCATACCTCGCCGTTCTCCTCGTCGTTCCGCCAGACGCCGTTTTCATCAAGGTCTTCATACCCCACCAGGTCCGGGGAGACGTAGCGAGCCAATGGGGATACGCTCCTCCCGCTGATCCCTGATTTCACACCACTCGTCGAAATCGTCGCGGTCGTCCCTTTCGATCGTGTCGATGTTAGCGGAAAGCGAATCCGTGCCAGGACAGCGTCGCCTGCTCGCCGCGTTCCACGGTGTATGTGCGGTCGCCGCCTGTGGCTTCGCCCTGGCCCTCACGCACCGGATACCTCGTGCCTGTTCCGTCTTCACTGGCGTCGAAGCGATATTCGCCTGCCCGAAGGATGGAAAAGGCTTGGTTAGGCGTATCCACTTCGAAAATCTCGTCTCGATCCAGGTGGCGCACACGGACGTAAAGTGCGCCTGCGGAGAGTTGAATCTGCACCGTGCGGTCGTCGAGGTTCAGGAACGAAAATCCGGTATAGCTGCTGAGGCGAATGACCGCCGAACCAAGATGTACTTCAGCCCGCGAATCCTGGTCTGACCAGAGCTTGTCTCCCGTGGTCATCGGGCGATTGATCGTCGCTGTTGCCCACTCGGATTCCCCGGCGGGCTGGAACGAAATCACCCTTGCAGATAGCTCCATCCGCGCTACTGGGCTCGGCGGATCATCGCCATCCCTGAGCGGCGGCACGTTGCGGGATTGCCAGCACTGCGGCTAACACTGCCAATAGAGCTGTGCAAGCAAACGTCTTCAATTTTAGTGACATGAAAGGCATCCTTTTGCCTCTCGCCGGTAGAGTTGCCGGAAAAGAGTCCGGAGAAGACTGAGATCGGCGGAGGTCCCGACAGATGCAGATCGAAGCCAGAATACGTTACCCCTGTTCTGGCTCGGCTACTGTACGGTGGTTCAGGGGTGCGGATTCGATCATCAGGCTGCCCGGGCTCACCATGCTTCCTCTTTCACCTAGCCATTCGGCTGATGCGAACCCATTTGGAATTTGGCAATCTTAGGCCGAAGGAGATATATGGAAACCGCGCTAACCAGTTTTTCCAATCAATTGAGCAAGTTAGTTCAACAAGCAAGTTCTTCGGTCGTCGCCGTTCATGCCCGCCGTCGTTTTCCCCTCGAGTGGCGTTCACTGGGGCCCTGATCTCGTCGTCACTGCCGATCACACGATTTCGCGGGACGAGGATATCCGCGTGACTCTTCCCGACGGCCGGATGCCGTCGATGCCTGGCTTCTCGGCCGTGCTCCCGGCGCAGACATTGGCGCCCAAGGTACCTGGCCTTGGCACGCCGGCCGTCGCTGGCTCTAGAATGAAGCCACGCCGGTTCTCGGTGAGTTTGCCCTCGTCGTCGGACGTTCGCTGACAGCGGGCCAAATGCCAGCCTCGGGATCATCGGCGCCGTCTCTGGACCTTGGCGCACCTGGCGCGGAGGCCGCCTCTACCGCTACATCCGGCTCGACGCCACACTCTATCCAAACTCCTCCGGCGGCATTGTCGTCAGCGCCCGCTGTGGAATCCTGGGAATCGCCACCTCGGCTCTCTCCCGCGTCGCCGGTCTTGCCATTCCTGTTTCGGACGTGACTCGCGTCACCAAGGAACTCCTCGAAAAGGGCTACATCGCGCAGGGCTATCTGGGTGTTGGCGTTTATCCCGCCGCCATTCCGGAGAGCCTCAAATAGAAATAGTCGGTTTCGAATGACAGCGGCATTCTCAGTCTCAGTGTCCGAGAAGGGCGGCCCTGCCTATCGCGCCGAGACATTCTTCAAGATGCTCCTTTCGTTGGGCTCGGCGCAGATGGAAAGAAGAAGACTTCCAATCGTTCTGTGCCTCCGCCCCGATCGGCACGATCGGCAAAACCGTAAATGCCCGCTTGATCCGCGCCGGCTCGCTGATCGAACTGAGCATCGTCCTCGCTGAGCGCCGGAAAGGAAGCTGAAAATGTTCCCTGTGGGATTTGGCGAAGTCGCCGAGCGGCTGCGAAGGTCAACGGTCCACATCGGCAGCGGTGGTCGTGGCGACGGCTCCGGCATCATCGTGAAATCCGGGGTGAACTCTGCCCTGAAATCCGACGCCGTCATCGTCACCAACGCCCACGTCGCCGCCGTCGGACCGCCGGCGGTGACGCTCTGGGATGGCAGATCGTTTCAGGCGCGCATTGACGCGCTCGACCGCCGCCGCGATCTCGCGCTCCTGCGCATTCCTGCGTCCGACTCGGACGACTTGCCGGCGGCAGCCTTAGGCGATTCCAATCGCCTCCGCGCCGGCGAATTCGTCATCGCCATCGGTAATCCGCTGGGCTTCATGGGCGCGCTGACTGCCGGCATCGTTCACGCCGTTGGCCCTTTGCCCGGACTCGGTCCGCGCAAATGGATTCAGGCCGGAGTGCGGCTTGCGCCTGGTAATTCCGGCGGCCCTTTGGCCGACGCGGCCGGGACCGTCGTCGGCGTGAACACCATGGTCGCGGGAAGGCTCGGCCTCGCCGTGCCCAGCAACGAAGTCGCCCGCCTGCTGAGCGGAAATCAGCCTCAGCTTCTTGGCGTCGTCCTGCAACCCGTTCCGCTCTCCATCGAGGGAAGGGAACGGCTCGGGCTCCGTATCGTGGAAATCCTTCCGGACAGCGCGGCCAGTCGCGCTTCGCTCCTTCCGGGAGATATTCTGGTAGGGATCGGCGGACGCCCTCTCGGCTCGCTCGACGATCTCGAGGAAGCTCTCCAAGCGCCCTCTGAGAGAGTCCTGAGCTTGCAGTTCGTGCGCGCCGATCCGAACAGGATTCGAACCGTCGCGGTTCGCCTGGCGATGAGTAATCCCGTGGCAGCATGATTCACGTTTTGGTGGACCCGTCTTCCCCCGATCTGCAAGCCGAAATCGCGGATCTACTCCGCGACCGTCCGGAATTTCGCCTGATAGAGAATACAAAGAATTCCGCTGGCGACGCTTCAGGCGGGGAAGGCGGGAATATCAGCCTCATCCGGACGTTATCATCGTTGCCGATGCGAGCGAGGCTGCCGTGGACTCCGCCGGATGGAGCGCGGCCGGAGTTCCCATCATCCTGCTTACGGACGATTCATCTCGGGACGCGGACAATTGGGGATCGAACGCGGAGCATTGGAGCGAGGGGGGCTTTTCTGGTACCGTTCGCGCTGTCTTACCGCGAAATGTCACCCGCGCCGAATTGACTGCCGCCATCGAAGCTGTTGCCGCGGGCCTGTTCGTCTTTCATCCGGCCGATGCCGATCTGCTTCCGGGGTTGCGCCCCCGAGAAACGGAAGCCGAAGCCGACGCCGGTCCCAGTCCCAGCCCCGGTTTCAGTATCGTCCCGCCGCTCAACGACCAGCTCGTCGAGCCCCTGACCCGCCGAGAGATCGAGGTTTTGCAACTATTAGCGGCCGGTCTTGGCAATAAGGAGATCGCTTCGCGCTTGCATATCTCCGAACACACCGCCAAGTTTCACGTGGCCTCGATCATGAGCAAACTCGGCGCCGCCACCCGCACCGAAGCCGTTACCCTAGGCATTCGCCGCGGCCTCGTCATGATCTAAGTTATCGGCGCCCCGCTATGTAATCCCGAAGGGTCTGCCTTTACCTGCTGTCCTCCGCGGGCCTTGCGCCGCGCTTTGTGGGTCGCGGCTTTAGCCGGCATTCCGCAACTGCGTGCTCAATTCGTGTCTCGGAGCCACTGTAGCTCAGGTCGCGGCCGGCGACTTTGCGGCCGAGAGCTGGGGCTTTTTCCTCTGTGTCGGGCACGTTCTTTCGGGTCCGCAGTGGAGGACTTGCATTCTGAGCGGACTGAGCGCGGGCTTTGTTCCCGACATCCTGTTTCTGGATGTCGCGCTACGTAGTCGAAGCGCATCCTTTGCGCCCGGAGTCTTTGCGGGGAATCTCTTTTCAAGGTACGGTAATCACCGGGTCGATCACGCGTGATGCCGCATGCGCCTTTCCGGGTGGCGCATGGCAATCTTTCGTTCAATTCTTCTGCGAAACTTTCGTTCCCTTGATCTGAACCTCGCCGATCCGGTTCATCCCGCTGCATGCGATCCACAGCGTGCGTCCATCCGGCGAATGCACCATGTTCCGCACCACTCCTCCGCCCGAGGGTATCGCCCACGTCTGGAACTTCTCGGTCTTGGGATCGAAGCGCACGATCGTATTCGGCTTGGTGTTCGATTCGCTGTACCACACGATGCCGTTCACGATGGTGATGGCGTAGGGCTGCGACTTCGGCCCGCCCGGCGACGGCCATTCCGTCATCGCTCCCGTCTTCGTATCGAACCGCCCCAGATAGCCGCGCGAGTAGTCCCCGTAATAAATGACGTCGTCCGGCGTAATCGCCACGCGCCGCGGCCGGCTCTCTTCGTGCGGCAATACGTACTCGTGGATTTCCAGCGTCTCCGGATTGATGCTGGCCACCTTGTTCGCGCCAAACTCCACGAAGTAGGGAACGCCTTTGGAATTGATCACCATGCCGTACGGGTTCGATCGCATCGTGGGCGAAGTCACCACCTTGATCTCGCCCGTCTTCATGTCCAACCTTCCCACCATGTTGCCGCCCTGCACCGTGAAAAAAATATGTCCATGCCCGTCCAGGATGGGCGTATGCGGGTCGCGAGCTTTCGGGTCGGGCATGGATACTTCATCACGTCGCCGGTCTTGGGATCGAGCTTTCCGATATAAGCCGCGAAATTTGCCGTGTACCAGACGTAACCATCTTTGTCCGCCAGCAGCCCGTGCGGCCCGGACTTCGGCGGCAGCTTGTACTCCTTGAACTGTTCGGTTTTCGGATCGAAATGTCCCAGCACGTTGGCAAACTGCCCCGAATACCAGACAGTCCCATCCGGAGCCAGCATCGGATCGTGCGGCCGCGATCCCGGCGTCGGCACCACCCACTCTTTGATCGTAACGTCCGCGCTCCCGGGAATAATCTGCGCTTCCGGCTGTGGCTTTGGCGGGAAATTCTTGCTCAGGTAATCCAGCACCGTGCCGAACTGGGCGTCCGTGACCGGCGCTCCGACGTTGACCATCATGTGCAGGACCGTCTCCCAGTCGTCGCGGTCGTGTCCCGCGTTCGTCACCTGCGTCAGCGCGTGGCAAATGGCGCAGTCGCTTTGCACTACCGCCTTGCCGTCGCCTTCCGGCAAATCCACCGGTTGTTGGTTTCGATTTTGTCCGCGCGTCGGAAGAACTGCGCTCGGAAGAACTGCACATAGACAAGCGGTTAGCAGGAGCAGCCCAAGCGAGGAAATTACTCTCTTCGACATAGCGCCTCCCTCAGCCATAGCCAAAACTTAATCTCAGGTGCCTCATTCTAGTTCCGCCTCCCAAAAGTTTGCAATCTCCGTCTAACGCCCGCCGGATTCAACCCGCCCGATTCAGCCCGCCCGATTCGGCGCCTTCGGCAGGGAAGCAGGGGGAAGAACCGCCGCCATCACGCCCGCTTACAGTTAAGCGTCCAATCTTTCCGCTCCCCTGAATGACTAAGAAAGGTAACGGACCTATGCATTTGACCCCCGCGGTAAAATAGATATACAGCTGCTCGAATGAGGAACCGACGCTCGATCAGCGTTTTGAAGGGTGCCTCGTGCGTCGGTTTTACGCGTGAGGATTTTCGGTGAGGCGTCGAGGGAGTTGGGGCTCGAGGCTGTGAAGCCGAATTTAGGCGGCGAATGGCGGAAGCCCCATGCGTCGGTTTACGCGTGGGGGATTTTCCTCGGGTGCCGCACCCTTCGTTTTCAAGGGTGCGGATTTCCCCCGGTCGTGCCTCCCGCAAACCTCGCCGAAGCAACACGATTTGCGGAGCGTAAACAGTCTAGAATGATACTCTTGCAAGCGCGACGCAAGATGCAGCGCTAACTGCTTTAGAATGACAACGTTTACACAAACCGGTTATCGGGCGCGGCAGGGCGAACGTGGTGAGTGGAGCAACTCACGTAGAATCTGTGCGTTACGTAATATCTGCCTCCCAAAGGAGGCATGTGCCAAGCCGTTTAGAATGATATTCTTGCAAGATGTAAAAAATAACTACCCTGGAATGATACTCTTGCAAAAAAAGTGGGGGAGGGGCCCCTCTGGGGCGCGCAAAAGTCTACCAACAGGATGAGCTTTTGCGCGTTAGCAAAGTCTCCCGGGCGCACTTCTGGGGCCATTCCAGTTTCGATATCTCTCCGTGATCGACGGCGATATAATCCGTCCACCAAAGCCGGCAGCGACCTTTCACGACCGCGCCGGAAATGCTGGCGACTGACCGCGAGGTGCCTATGGGAATTCCTGTAAGAAGAGTGAATTCGGGAAAGCTGAATGTTGCATCGGCGATGTTCCTCACCGTCCTCGTCGGCCTGTGCTATTCGGCAAGCGCCCAGGATTCCAAGGCCGTTTTGCAGTCCGCCGCGAAGGCTATGGGCGATGTCAACTCCATTCAATATTCGGGGACAGGCCAGTTGGGCTATTTGGGGCAGGCCTACTCGCCCGGTTCGCCTTGGCCTCTGAACAACATCACCGCCTACACACGCGTCATCGACTATCCTTCCCGCTCCTCCAGGGAGGAGCTAACGGTTGTGGAGCCGAATCCCATACGCAAGGGAGGCGCTGGGCCATTCGCTGGCGAGCAAAAGCAATTCAATCTGGTGAGCGGTCAATACGCCTGGAACCAGCAGGGCAACGCTCCCCAGCCCGCCATCGCTGCCGCCGAGGAGCGCCAGCTCCAGATATGGCTCACGCCGCATGGCTTCCTCAAAGCGGCCATGGAAAATAACGCCACCGCCAAGAAGGGCAGCGGCGGCACGGTGATCTCGTTCACATTGGGCAAATTCAAGGTGGACGGCACGATCGATAGCCAGAACATGGTTGTCAGGACCGAAACATGGCTCCCCAACCCGGTCCTCGGCGACATGCCGGTCGAGACCGATTATTCCGGCTATAAGGACTTCAACGGCGTGAAGTTTCCTACCACGATCGTGCAGAAGCAGGGCGGCTTTCCCGTTCTAGACCTTAGCGTCACCGACGTCCGTGCGAATCCCGGCCTGGTGCTCTCCGTCCCCGCCGCAGTGCAAGCGGCCAAGGCGCCGCCTGTGAGAGTGACCTCCGAAAAAATGGCCGATGGCGTGTGGTTCCTGGCTGGGGGCACGCACAATAGCGTGCTCGTGGAATTTCCCGATTATGCGGTCATGATCGAAAGCCCGCTCAACGACGCGCGCGCCGCGGCCGTCATGGACGAAGCCGAGAAGCTCATCCCCGAAAAGCCCATCAAGTACCTGATCAATACGCATAACCACTTCGACCATGCCGGCGGTGTCCGCTACTTTGTCGCTGAAGGAGCCACGGTCATCACCCAGCAGGCCAATAAACCTTTCTACGAGCAGGCTTGGAGGGCGCCCCGCACTCTCGACCCCGATCGCCTGTCGCGAAATCCGAAGAAGGCCAGCTTCATCACGTTTAAGGACAAATACGTCCTCACCGATGCCGGCAGGTCGCTCGAGATCTACCACGTCGATGGCGATAATCATAATGCCGACATCTCGATCGTCTATTTGCCCAAGGAAAAAATCCTGGTGGAGGCCGACGATTTCACCCCCGCCCCGCCCAATGCGCCTCCCACGGGACCTCGCGCCCACGCCGCCACGGTCTTTTTGTACGGCTACGTCCAGAAGTTGAATCTCGATGTGCACACGATCGCGCCGCTGCACGGTTTTGTAGTCCCATTCTCGGCCATGCAAAAAGTCGCCACCACTGAGGTAAGCAGCCTGTCGCAGTAACGAGACACTTATGCCCATCGAATTCGCAACCGCGGATGAAGCCGCCGAGGAGTTTCGCCAGGGGCGCCAGATCGTTCTGGTCGATGACGAGGACCGCGAGAACGAAGGCGACCTGGCCTTGCCTGCGGAAAAAATAACTCCCGCGGCCATCAACTTTATGGCCAAGTACGGCCGCGGCCTGATCTGCCTGGCTCTCACCGAGGAGCGCTGCGACGAGCTGCACCTGCCGCCCATGTCCCCGGTGAATACCTCCGCCTTCGGCACGGCTTTCACCGAATCCATCGACGCGCGTCGCGGCGTCACCACCGGCATCAGCGCCGCCGATCGCGCCACCACCATCCTTGCTGCAATCGATCCCGCCACGCGCGCGGCGGACTTGGCGCGCCCTGGCCACATCTTCCCATTGCGCGCCCGCCGCGGAGGCGTGCTGGTGCGCGCCGGGCAGACGGAAGCTTCGCTCGATCTTGCGCGCATCGCCGGGCTCTATCCGGCCGGCGTGATCTGCGAAATCATGAACGACGATGGCAGCATGGCCCGCCTGCCGCAGCTCGCCGAATTTTGCCGCGAGCACAATCTGAAACTGCTCACCGTCGCGGAACTGATTCGCTATCGCATGCGCAACGAGCGCTACGTGAGGCGCGTCGCCGAGACGGTCCTGGCCACCCGCTACGGCGATTTCCGCATGATTGTCTTTTCCAGCGACGTCGACCGCGAACAGCACATCGCCTTGGTGCGGGGAGATTTGTCCGGTCCTCCGCCCCTCGTGCGCGTGCATTCGCATTGCCTCACCGGCGACGTTTTCGGCTCCAACTCCTGCGATTGCTATGAGACGGTGGCCCGTTCGCTCGAAGCCATCGTGCGCGAGGATCGCGGCGTCTTCGTTTATTTGCACCACACCGGACGCGGCTTCCGGTTGGAGCAGCCGCCCGCGGGTTCAGGCGAAATGGCCCGCGTGCTCTATCACGCGCGCGGGCAGCTCGATCAGGATGCCGCTCGCCAGCGCCTGCTCCAGCATGAAAGCGGCATCGGCGCCCAAATTCTGATCGACCTCGGCCTGAAGACTCTGCGGGTGCTTACCAATCATCCTCGCAAGCTCGTGGCGCTCGAAGCTTACGGCCTGACCATCGCCGATCAGGAGCCGCTGCAAATCGGTTCGGGCAAGAGCACGCATCAGCGCCTCTGATGCACATCGCGGGATCTTACTTGCTTGTTTTTGTCGGCGTCGGTTTCGAGAGCGTGAGGTAGGGCCGCAGCCGTTCGAGTTTGCGGCTTGTGATGCCGCGAATCGCTAGCAAATCTTCCAGGCGCTCGAAAGGGCCGCTCTTCTTGCGGAATTGCACGATGGCATTGGCCATCGCGGGACCAACGCCAGGCAACTGCTGAAGCTGCCCTACCGTTGCAGTATTCACATCTACCGGCGCGGCCGGAGGGTTTTTCTGGGCCAGCGCGCCGCGCCCGGCCAGCGCGGCGAAAGAGATGCAGCAAAGGAATAAAACCGCTCGCGAGCGCAACCGAGGATTCATCGTCCGGGTTTTCGACCGTAGTCCGCGATCGGGCTCGCCGGCGGGCTCGACTTAGACTCTGCATCGTATTCGGTGACCGGCCCGAATAATTTGGCCTGATCGGCAATCAGCTCGCGGTCTCCCACGACGACGATCTGGTCGTTGGGCGAATCGAAGTACTTCCGCGCCGCGGTCAGCACGTCGGCGGCAGTCAGGGCGCGGATGCGCTGCCGAAACGTTTCCAGGTAATCTTCCGGCAATTTGTTTAGATACACGTTGGAGAGTTGCCCGGCGAGTCCGTCCTGAGTGGCCAGGCCGAGAGAGAACACCCCGCTGAGGTAGTTGCGGGCGTCGGAGAGTTCGTCTTCGCCCACCGGAAGCGAGCGCATGCGATCGAGTTCATAGAACATTTCCGTGAGCGTCGCGGCCACCACGTCGTTGCGCACCGCCGCATGAACGGAGAAATATCCGTGCTGGCGCAAGGCATGCACGCCGCTGCGCGGGCTGTAGGTATAGCCCTTCTGCTCGCGGATGTTCATGATCAGCCGCGAATTGAACGCGCCGCCGTACATGGAATTGGCCAGCGCCAGGCGAAGCCAATCCGGATGCTGGCGCGTGATGGCATGATTGCCAATCAGAACTTGCGCCTGCACCGCTCCCGGCAGATGCACCAGATGCACGCTCCGGCCGCGCAGTTCGGGCACAGGCGCGGCCGGAGCGGCTGGAACTTCCGCCGGTTTCCAGGAGGCGAAAGTCCGATCGATCTGCTCCATCATTTCCGGCGCGGAAAAATCTCCCACCGCGATGAACAGGGCATTGCCCGGCCGATAATGCGTGCGATAGAAGTCCGGCAGTTGCTCCAGGCGATAGGCGTTCACCTGCGCTTCCGTCGGCGCGATGATGGCGTAGGGATGCGCGCCAAAAGGATCCGCCGGAATCGCTCGTTTGCCAGGAACGAAGGCGTGGTGCGCTCGATGCGCAGGCCTTCGATGGTCTGGCGGCGCTCGCGCTCGAACTCCTCTTCCGGAAAAGAGGCTTGCTGAGCCAGTTCGGCGACAAGCTTCAGCAGTTCCGCGGAGAACTCCGTGAGCCCATTAAAAGCGATGGCGCTGGTGTCGGCGCCGGAGCTCGTGCCTATGTCGGCGCCCATGCGCCGCAAATCTTCCTCGATCTGGCGGCTGGACCGCGCTTCGGTGCCCGTGCGAAGCACGGCCGCAGTGATCTCCGCCAGGCCTGGCGCTTTCGTGGCGACGTTAGCGTTGCCGCTGCGCACATACAGTTCGCCGGTGAATTTGGGAATGGTATGCGATTCGACCAGCACGACCTCGAGGCCGTTGGCGAGCTTGCGGTACGTGCGCGCAGGCCAGACTACGGGGCGTTCGGTAGCAAGCTCCGGAACTTTCGCTAAAGGATCGGGCGCGAAGGGATCGGCTGTTGCGGCGATAGCCATCATGCCGCTCCTTTCTTCGACGGCAGGCGGAAACACGATGGCGCGCCGCTGAGGATCGAGATAGCGCTCGGCGGCTGCGCGAACCTGCTCCGTGGTGACCTGCAGAAAACCGTCGAGAATGGAATTGACGAGCGAGGGATCGTTATCAAAAAGAGTGAAGCACGCCAGATAGTGCATCAGGCCGTAGCGCGGGATCGAACCGCCGTGCCCGCCTTCGAGCGAGGAGACGTATTCGGAGCGGAATTTCACTTTCACCTGCTCGAGTTCGTCCCGCTCGATTCCGTGCTCGCGGACGGCATCGATGACCGCGTCGTACGCCGCGAGCGATTGTTCGGAATTGTGTTCCGGCTTGTGGAGCACCCGCGAGACAAGCAGCGTCGGCCCGTTGTAGTCAAAAAGGTCGCCCACGGGATACTGAATGCCGCCGCCGGTATCCACCGCGATTTGCTGCTCGAGCACGAGTTGGCGATAGACGCGGCCGGCTCGGCCCCCGTGCAGGGCGTGATCGAGCATGGCCGCGGCATACCAGTCCGGCGTTTTGCGCTCGGGCGCGCGATAGCCCACGGCGAAGGCAGGCAGCGTGCCGAATTTTTCTTCCACCTCTCCGCGGCGTAATCCGTCGAGAGGCCCCTCGCGGACATCCGCGGCCGGTTGCGGCGGCCCGGGAGGAATGCTTCCGAAATGGCGGCGAGCGAGCGCGAAGCCTTCCTCGGGAGTGACATCGCCGATCATCAGCAAAACGGCATTGGATGGCGAATAGTAGGTGCGGAAAAATTGCTGCACGTCCTCGAGGGTGGCGGCGTCGAGATCGGCAAAATCGCCGTAAAAATTGTGCGCATTGGCCCAGTTGCGAAAGGCCACGGGCGGAAGATCGAGCCAGGGAAAGCCGCCGTAGGGCTGATTCAGCACGTTTACGCGAACCTCTTCTTTGACGACGTCGCGCTGATTGCGCAAATTTTCGTCGTCCACCTTCAAGGCGCGCATGCGATCGGCCTCGAGCCACAGCACGCGTTCGAGCGCGTTGGACGGAATGGATTCGTAGTAATTGGTGACATCGTAGTGGGTCGAGCCATTCAAAACGCCGCCGGATGAATTGATCAGTTTGATATGCACCATCTTTCCGGCGTGTTCCGAACCTTGAAACATCATGTGCTCGAAAAGGTGCGCGAAGCCGCTGCGGCCGCGCGGCTCCAGGCGAAAGCCAATGTTGTAATAGACGCCCAGCGTGGCCACCGGCGCGGTGCGGTCCGGCGAGACGACCACGCGCAAGCCATTTTCGAGTTTGGTGCTTTCCAGGGGAATGTGCAGTCCTTTCAAAGGCTCTCCTTCAACGAGTGCGTTCTTTCGATGCTATGGCGCTGCGGTGCGTTATTTGATTGTAGCGAGTATTCGCTCGAGGGCCAGCTTCTTCGTGCGGCTGTTATTTGCCAGAACCCTTACGGCGAGCTTGGATAGCGACTCATACGCTCCCCGGTATTCCTTCGGGAAGCCGCGCAAAGCCTCCAGATGCCGCTTGATCACTCCAAAATCGCCGCGGCTCAATGGGCCGGTCCAAGCTGAGCTCGGGGCTGAGTTCGCGGCTGAGCTCGGGGCCGCCCGCGGGCCCACGCGTTCATAATTCGCGAGCGTTTGCCGCGTGAGCGGCAAGAGCGCGGCGACAGCTCGCTTGCGAGGAAAACCCGCCTCGATCAGCATGCGCACCGCCGCCTCGAACACCGCCAGAATGTGTCCGGCCGCTAAAGCCGCACCAGCATGATACGCGGCCTTGTTGCGCGGCGGGAGTACCACAGCAATACACCCCAAATCCCGGCAAATCCGGCGGGCCATGGGCAGCGCGGAGGCGCTGCCTTCGATTACACAGACCGAACCCGCCAACAAAGGAAGAGTGCGCCCGCTAAACGTCTGCAAAGGATGCAAGGAACCGGTTGCGGCGCCGCGAAGCGCCAGGGGACGGAGAACATCGCTGGCCAGCGCGCCGCTGGTATGCAAAACGACCTTGCCTTGCCAAGTTTGCCCGCGCGGCTTCCTTGGGTGTTTCGCCGCCTGCCCGGCGACAGAAGGACTAGATTCGCCAAGCCGCGCCAGTTCCGCGCCGATATCGCCGATGGCGCGGTCGGGTGTGGAGATGAGAATTACATCGGCGACAAAAACGGTTTCCGAGACCCCGGCTTGCGGCGCGCCGCATCCGATGCGGCGCCGCGCTTGGCGAGCGCTGCGCATCGAGCGCGTGATCACCGGGCCGATTCGCCATTCTTTTCGTACAAGCGCCTGCCCAGAGCGCACCCTACGCGTCCAGCACCGACAATGGCTATCGTGGGTTTTGCGATGGTCCCACCCAATGGGCCGCGCGGACTCCTTTTCCGGCGGACGCGCCTCATGGATTCAGATCCAACTCAATTGGAGGGATTGGAGCTCACCTGAGGATTACCGGTATCCGTGTGGCTCTCCGCGTGGATGAAGTTCGTTACGTCGTCCACGAACTTTTCCGGAAACTCACGAAAAGGGAAGTGCCCCGCTTTATCCAAGATAATGATGCGCACGCGCGGATTATTTTTCGCCAATAAGTCATAAAGCGCCTGTCCATTGGCCGGCGGCGACAAAGGATCGTTCTTGCCCCAATAGATCAAGACGGGCATTTGAAGGACGCCTTCTTTTGCGATGCGCGCATACCATTCCGCCTTCCATCGGTTGAAGCCCTCCGCCGTGGCGAGTTCGCCGCCCGCTCCAGCCTTGAGTTTTGCCGCGGTCTCCTGCGACTTTGGCAGAAGCGACATGTACTTGCCTTCCAGGAAATATTCGTCATCGAAAGCCTGGTCGGGAAGGGAACTGGCAGCCAGCAGGCCGCACTTCCAAGCTTCAATGAATCCGGGGCTTCAGAATCCGGCCCCTTCGGGCATTTGTCCAAAGTTCCAGAGCCCACGACTGAGCTTTTCGGAGCCGCGGTGTCGCTGTCCACGATCACCACATCCCTCACCACTTCGGGATGCTGCAGCGCCAGGAAGAAGACACAACCTCCTCCGCGCGATTCGCCCACCAGATGAACCATGCCCACCTTCAGAGCGCGAATGAAGTCATAAAGGTGGTCCACTTGGCCCTGAATATTGAGATCGTTGTCGTCGGCGGGATTGGCGGTCATGCCGGCGCCCAAAGCATCCGGCGCGAAGACGTGAAATTGCTTGGCAAACAGCGGAATATCTTTCGACCATATGTTGGCGCTGGAATGGCCGGAGAGATCGCCGCCGTGAACCAGCACCATGGCCTCGCCCGTGCCCGCTTCGTAATAGCGTGTGCGGACGCCGTTTACGTTCATGAACTGGGCGTTGAGCCCGGCAACCTCGCCATTGGTGGAAAATTCCGCGCGTGCTCGAGAAGCGCCGAAGAGCCCGAAAAGGAAGACGAGCAGAGCCAGCGAGAGGCAGCGACTCAGGCTGCATCGGCTTATGCGCGCATTCCGTCGCTCTGGGCGCTTAGCCTCTGTGCGCTTAGGCTCGTGAACTTCGCCGCTCGTTCTCATGGTTGACGCTCCTGATTTGCTTTGGCGCTTGTAACATGTAAGTCTTTCATGGGCAAGGCAGGTTTGTCCCTTCGTCGGACATGAATTCCAGGATTGCAAATTCCACCGTCGTTGCGGAATCCGAGGCTCCGAGCCTTGGTTCGCAAGTGGGCGCTGTGGCCGTCTGGGGCGGCACGATCTTTCTGAGCGCCTTCCTCCTTTTTCAAGTACAGCCGGTGCTGGCAAAAATCATCCTTCCGTGGTTCGGCGGCGGGGCCGGCGTGTGGACCACCAGCCTGGTATTTTTTCAAGTCGCCTACCTGCTTGGCAATCTCTATGCCCATTGGCTGATGCGGCTGCGAAATCCGCAGTGGTCATCGCGCATTCACATGGCGCTGCTTGCCGCGAGCCTTCTCTTGCTGCCCATCTTGCCGGGCACCTCCTGGAAGCCCGCCGAAAGCGCCGATCCCGCTTTGCGCATTTTCGCGCTGCTCGCCGTGAAGATCGGGCTGCCATTTTTCCTTTTGTCCGCGACGAGCCCGCTTCTCCAGGCCTGGTACGTCCGTGCGGAGCGCGGAAGCTGGCCTTACCGGTTCTATGCCTTGTCGAATGCCGGTTCTCTTCTGGCGCTGTTGAGCTATCCCGTACTCGTCGAACCCCATTCGACCACTCGCCACCAGGCTTTCGTATGGTCCTACGCCTACGCGCTCTTTGTGGCCGTTTGCGCCTGGATCGCTTTCCGGCGCGGAGCGGCTCCGCCTACGAACGAAGAAGCTTCGGCAGGGCCATCGCCGGACTGGAAAACACTGCTGCTATGGGCAGCTTTGGCGGCCGATGCCTCCGCGCTGCTGCTGGCGGTCACCACGCATATTTCGCAAGACGTTGCCGCCGTCCCGCTGCTCTGGATCGTGCCGCTCTCGCTCTATCTTCTGAGCCTGATTCTTTGCTTTGAAAGCGAGCGCTGGTACCGGCGGCCGATTTTCCTGAAGTTTCTGGCCGTGGCGCTGGCGGGAATGACGTATGCCTTGGCGCCCGAATTCGCGAACGCCGGCCCGATCGTGCAGATACCGCTCTACTGCGCGGGGCTTTTCATCTGCTGCATGGTTTGCCACGGCGAATTGGCGCGGCGCAAGCCTGAGCCGCAGCACCTGACGATTTTCTATCTCATGATCGCGGCGGGCGGAGCGCTGGGCGGCATTTTCGTGGGCGTGATCGCGCCGCGAATCTTTCACGACTTCTACGAGCTGCCGGTCGCATTTAGCGGGATGCGCGATGCTCGCGCTGATCTCTGTTACTGTCTGAAAATATCGGGGCCATGCCTGAAAGTATTGGGTTCTTGAGAACGCCGCAGCGCCGGGCCTTGTTTTTTGCCGGCGCCGGGATCGCGGCTCTGGCCTTGGCGTTTTTGCCGTACCTCACCGCTCCGCCATACCGGATCACGGCGACCCTGCGAAACTTCTATGGCGTTCTGAGAGTGGAGGAGTTTGCGGCGACGTCCGACGAGCCGGCCCGCAGGGATCATCAATGGAGCGATCGTGCATGGAATCGAACGCCTAGACCCGAATCGCGAACCCGGCACGGAAGCGACGACTTACTTCGGGCCGGAGTCAGGAGCGGCAATCGCCTTGAACGACGTGCACGAGCGGGGCGCGATTCACGCCGGCATCGTCGGCCTGGGCGCCGGAACACTGGCGACCTACGGAAAGCCGGGCGATCGCTTCAGCTTTTACGAAATCAATCCGCTGGACATTCAAGTGGCCCGTTCTCAATTCGACTTTGTGGGCCATTCGCGCGCGCAAATCGAAATCGTTCCGGGAGACGCGCGCCTTTCGCTGGAGCGCGAGCCGGGGCAAAATTTTGACGTGCTGCTGGTGGACGCGTTTTCAGGCGACGCCATACCCGTCCACCTCCTCACGCGCGAAAGCTTCGAGCTCTATTTCCGCCATCTGAAGCCGGATGGATTGTTGGCCATGCACGTTTCCAACAAGTTTCTCAATCTGGCGCCGGTGGTGGAGGCAGCGGCCCAGGTGCTGGGCGCACAGACCAAAAGCATTACCAACGACGCGGACAAGAAGAACGATATCTATACGGCCACTTGGGTTCTGGTCTATCGCAATCGAGCTGCCCCGCAAGGAACCCAGGACGAGAACGCGCCGCCGCATTGGAGCCGCTCCGACATCGTCGTGCAGCCGTGGAGGGATGACTACAGCAGCTTGTTTCCCATTCTGCGCTGAGTTGATTTTGAAATGCGTTCGTGGCGTGTACTCGTCGCGAGATTCGTCAAAATGGGACCCAACTGTAATCCCTGCCGTGGACGCGGTACGGCCGCTCCGCGCTTAACGGACCCTGCTGCGGCATTTACCCTGAACACTGGATTCCCTCAAGTGTAGTCCCATGAGTAACTTACGTCAGGCCATTCCAGATTTGGCGGAAACGCCCACGGAGATTGATTATGAACATAAAGAGATCCTCTACGACGTCGCTGGTGTGCCTGACGATCCTGCTTGTTGGTGGTTTGGCGTGGGCCAAGACCTACCACTTCACTGGCACAAGGGTTGACCCCTCGGCAATGGGAGATATCGATCTGACTCACGACAGGAACGGCAATGGCATCGTCAATGTCCGGGTGGAACATTTGGCGAAGCCCGCGATGCTTACACCGCCCTCGACCATGTATGTGGTTTGGTTCCAGCAGCCGGGCTCCGATCCCGAAAATGAAGGACAGCTCCAGGTAGACAACGGTCTCCGAGGCAGTTTGAGGACGACAACGCCGCTGCATAACTTCGACGTTTTCATCACTGCGGAAACCGACCCAACCGTAAGGACTCCGTCCGATGCGGTTGTGTTACGCGGAACGATTCAGGAGTAGTGGCCACATAATGACGACGCGGGGGCGGCGTGGAATCGCCGCCCCCTTTCGCTTGGCTCGGCCCCGATCCGATCTGGCGCAGGCCCGATTAGGCTCGGGTCCGCTTTGCATCAGGCCCGCTTTTTATCAAGAGAGAACGCGCGAAAGCTTTTTGAGATCGGCCACGAAGCGCCGCATCTCTTCGTGCCGGGTTTCGTCATCCGGCGCGCGCAAAATCGAGGAAGGGTGGACCGTGGCCATCACGTAAGAGGCGATTGAAGAATCCACGAACTCGCCCCGATGCTGGGTCACGCGAAAGTCGCGACCGAGCAAGGCCTGGGCGGCGGTCGCTCCCAGGCACACCACTACTTTTGGCTTCAGAACCGCGATTTCCGCTTCGAGCCAGGGGCGGCAAGCGGCGATCTCCGCCGCATTGGGCTTTTTGTGGATGCGGCGCTTGCCTCGCGGCTCCCATTTGAAGTGCTTGACGGCGTTGGTGACGTAAACTTTCGCGCGGTCGATTCCGGCTTCGACCAAAGCTTTGTCAAGCAATGCGCCGGCGGGACCTACAAAAGGCTTTCCCTCGAGATCCTCCTTATCGCCCGGCTGTTCGCCCACAAAAATGACTTTGGCGCCTCGTGCGCCTTCGCCGAAGACGGTTTGCGTTCCGCGCTGCCAGAGGTCGCAGGCCCGGCAGTCCTGGGCCGCTTTTCGCAGCGCCGGAATTGTGGGGTGAAGGGGAAGCAGCAAATTGGCTGGCTTCTGGTCTGTTTTCGGCGATGCACGCCTGGCCATGTCTAATGGATGCTCCAAATGACTCCACGCGATCAAGTCCGGAAGTAGTCGCCTTGACAAGGAAGGCGGGACCCTCCAAAATACCTTTAGGCGAAACAAAGGCGAAATGTTGGACGCTCCTCTTCGGCTCCGCCCTGGGGCTCCCTCTTTTGGTTCTCCTGGGTTCCCATGGGGTTGACCATGGCTGTAAATGTTGCCGCTTTGCGCTTTCAAATCGAAACCGCTCTTGCCGGACGCGTCCTCGCGCCCTTTGCGCCGCGTCCTGTGCAGGTGGAGACCGCCCCGTTTCATATTGCGGAAGTGGATGCGCTTACAGGCGGCTTGCCTCGCGGCGGTCTAACGGAGATTTGCGGTCCGCTTTGCTCCGGCCGCGCCACTTTACTGCTTTCCGCCTTAGCTTCCGGAACGGCACATGCGGAGGCCTGCGCGCTGGTGGATGGCCGCGATAGCTTCGATCCGCATTCGGCCGCGGCTGCCGGCGTAAATCTGGAGCGATTGCTTTGGGTGCGGTGCCGCAATATCGACCAGTGCTTGCGGGCGACGGACCTTCTTTTGCAAGGCGGAGGCTTCGGGCTGATCGCTCTGGACTTGAGCGTTCTGCCGCCGAAAACGGTGCGTTACGTTCCGCTCAACGTGTGGTTCCGTTTTCGGCGCGCGGTGGAAAATACGTCCACGATTTTGCTGCTTCTGGATCAGGAGTCGAACGCCGGGACTTGCGCCTCGCTCGTTTTGCGGCTTGCTTCTGAGCCCGCGCGCTGGGCGGAGCCGCAGGCGCGGCGAGCGGCTTTTACGGCAAACTCCTGCGCCTGCTTACTGGACGGAGCGCAAATTCAGGCGCAGCTGGTGCGTTCGCGCCTGCAAACAGCATCCGGAGCGCGCAAGGATCGGAGCTTCGCGGGAAAACACGACGCGGGCCCGGCGGCAAGTTTCCGAACGAAAACAGAGTGGAGTTACGGGAAAGAAATAGCCAAAACGAAATGACCCAAAACACAAGCGGGGATTTTGTTTTGCAAAGCGCAAGCGGCTCTTTTTATGGCTTTTGCTTCCATCCACGTTCCCGATTTCTCCATACAGGCGGTGGTCCGCGCGGAACTGCCATTCGAACGGGCCATTCGCGAACGGGCCATCGCGCTGGTGGAGGGCTGCCCGCCGCAAGAACGCGTGGTGGCCATAAACGAAGCCGCGGCCCGAGCCGGGATCAATCCAGGCATGGCCAAATCACAAGCGGCGCAATTTCATTCCGTTGAAATCCGGCAGCGCTCGCACATCGAAGAACAATCGGCGCACGCCGCCTTGCTCGATATCGGCTGGTCGATCTCTCCGCGCGTGGAGGATACGGCCATCGATTCCATTGTGGTGGATCTGGACGGGCTTGGTTCCTTATTCGGCTCGGAAGAAGCGATGGCCCGTCTTTTGGCGCGGCGCGCTACCGATTTGGGACTGGCCGTTCACGTGGCGGCTTCCGCCAACCTGGAAGTAGCCCTGCACGCGGCGCGCGGACTTCCCGGCATAACCGTGATTCCCCCAGGCGAGGAGGCTCAGCGCATGGGCGCTCTGCCTATGGAGGTGTTTTCGCCCTCCGCCGAAATGATGGAAACGCTGGAGCGCTGGGGCGTGCGCACCTGCGAGGCTCTGGCAAAGCTTCCCGTGCTGGAGCTTTCCGAACGGCTCGGGCAGCAAGGCGTTCAGCTGCATCAATGGGCACGCGGCCAAAGCTGGCGTGCGTTGATTTTGGCCGAGGCGAAACTGTGCTTCGAGGAAGAGATGGCGCTCGAACATGCCGTCGAGGAACTCGAGCCGCTGGCGTTTCTTCTGGGGCGCTTGCTCGATCAAGCGTGCGCGCGGCTTGCCGCGCGCTCGCTGAGCGCCTGCGCCATTCGGCTGCGATTCGAGCTGGACGCCGCTTGCAGAGACGAATCCATTGCAGATGAAATCGCGCATAAGCGCTCGGGCGGAAATAAAAGTTACGAAAAGCTCTTTACCCTGCCCGTGCCCATGCGCGATTCCAAAATGCTCTTGAAGCTGCTGCGCCTGCATTTGCAATGCGATCCTCCGAGCGCGCCGATCGTGCATATTTTCTTGGCTGCCGATCCCGCCGCGCCGCGCGCGATGCAGCACGGATTGTTCGTGCCCTCTTCGCCCGATCCCGAAAAATTGGAACTTACCCTGGCGAGGCTGGCGAACCTGGTGGGCCATTCGCGGGTGGGTTCGCCTCGCATCCCGGACAGCCATCGCCCCGACGCGTTTGAAATGAGCCGCTTTCTTCCCGCGCGTGACGCGCCTGGGGTGCGGGAAAAAACGATGCGTGAAAAAACCGACAGCCTGGGAGAGCGAGCGGCTTTGGCGGCGTTTCGCGCTTTTCGTCCCGCTCCGCGCGCCGCCGTGGCCTTACGCGACGGGTGCCCCGCGCACATCTCTTTTTCCGACATGCATGGCGAAGTGATGGCCGCTTCGGGCCCCTGGCGGACTTCCGGGGAGTGGTGGCGTGAAGATGCCTGGAGACGCGAGGAGTGGGAGATCGAAATCCGGCCGGCTTCGGATCGCAATGCCGCGGCAATCGAGCCTTCCGCAATCGGGCCTTCGTCTTCCAGCGAGCCGCGACGCGGAATTTACCGGATCTATTACGACGCGCTGTGCCGGAGCTGGTTCGTGGCGGGAATGTACGACTGATGTATACCGAACTGCACGCGCGCTCCGCTTTCAGCTTTCTCGAAGGCGCTTCCATTCCCGAGGAGCTCGCCGGGGTCTGCGCTGAAAACGGCATGGGCGCCATGGCGCTGCTGGATCGCGACGGCGTGTATGGCGCCCCGCGTTTTCATTTTGCCGCCGATAAGCTTTCCCTCAAGGCGCATGTGGGGGCGGAGATCACGGCATCGGCCGGATGGCGCTACGCGGTGCTCGTGGAGACCCGCGCCGGATATCAAAACCTCTGCCGCTTGATCACGCATATGAAGCTGCACGCGCAAAAAGGCGAAGGCCGGATTGGCGCGGAGGAGTTCGCCGGACGCACTACGGGACTGATCTGCCTGACCGGCGGCGAAGAAGGTCCCCTGACGCATGCGCTGCGCCACGGAGGGGTGGAAGAAGCGACGCAATGCGTCCTGCAACTTTGCGGTCTTTTCGGTCACAACAACGTATATGTGGAATTGCAGCGGCATTTCTGCCGCGAAGAAGAGGCGCGCAATCAGGCGGCGCTGGAGATCGCGCGCAAATTGTCTTTGCCTGTGCTGGCCACCAATGGAGTCTGCCATGCGCTTCCTCACCAGCGCGAAGTGCTGGACGTCTTCACCTGCATTCGCCACCATCGCAATTTGAATACCGCCGGACGCCTGCTGGCGCGGAATTCCGAACGTCATCTGAAATCGCCGGCCGAAATGGAGCGGCTTTTTTCCGACCTTCCCGAAGCCATCGCCAATACGCAGGTCCTTTCCTCTCGGCTGAAATTTACGTTGAAGGATTTGGGCTATCAGTTCCCGAAATATCCGGCGCCGGAAGGCCAATCGCAAATGCAATTCCTGCGCGAGCGCACCTGCGAGGGAATGATTGCGCGCTACGGGTCGTTTTTTTCGAGCGAGGGTTCCTCGAGCGGCGGCGAAGGCCAGGAGCGCGTGCGCAAGCAGATCGAGCGCGAATTGGGCCTGATCGAAAAGCTCGATCTGCCCGGCTATTTCCTGATCGTCTGGGATATCGTCCGCTTTTGCCGCGAGCGCAATATTCTGGTGCAGGGCCGCGGCTCGGCGGCCAATAGCGCGGTGTGTTACGCGCTGGGCATTACGGCCGTGGACCCCATCGGCATGGACCTGCTTTTCGAGCGCTTTCTTTCCGAAGAGCGCGGCGAATGGCCCGATATCGATCTGGATCTGCCCAGCGGGGATCAGCGCGAACGCGCCATTCAGTACGTCTACGAACGTTACGGAAAGCTGGGCGCGGCCATGACCGCCAACGTGATCACCTATCGCGGCCGGTCGGCAGCGCGGGAGATCGGCAAAGCTCTATGCATCGAGCCGGAGACGCTGAACCGCCTGGCCAGCCTGGTGGGCGCCTGGGAATATAAGGACGCCAATGACACGCTGGGGCGCCAATTCCACGACGCCGGGCTCGATGCCGGACATCCTCTGATCCGCAAATTTTTCGATCTTTGCCTGCTGGTTCAGGATTTGCCGCGGCATCTGGGGCAACATTCCGGCGGAATGGTGGTGTGCCAGGGGCAACTCGATTCCATTGTGCCGCTCGAGCCGGCCAGCATGCCCGGCCGCGTGGTGGTGCAATGGGATAAAGAAGATTGCGCGGATATGGGCATCGTGAAGGTGGATCTGCTGGGGCTGGGAATGATGGCTGTCCTGGAAGACTCGCTGAAAATTATTAAAGAAGATTACGGGGAAGAGATCGATCTGGGACGGCTGCCCGCTAACGATCCGGCCGTTTACGATGCGCTGCAAAAAGCCGATACCGTGGGCATGTTTCAGATCGAGAGCCGCGCGCAAATGGCTTGCCTGCCGCGCCTGCACCCAACCTGTTTTTACGACATCGTGGTGCAAGTGGCCATCATCCGGCCGGGGCCCATCGTGGGCAAAATGGTGCATCCCTATCTGAAGCGCCGCCAGGGACGGGAGCCGCCCAATTGCCTGCATCCTTCGCTGGAGCCGGTTCTCGCGCGCACCTTGGGCGTGCCGCTTTTTCAGGAGCAGTTGCTGCGCATGGCCATGATCGCCGCGGGATTCACCGGGGGCGAAGCGGAAGAGTTGCGCCGCGCCTTTGGCTTCAAGCGCTCCGAAGCGCGCATGAAAGATGTGGAGATAAAACTCCGGCGGGGCATGGAGCGCAATCGGATCGATCCGGAGACGCAGGAGAAAATCGTGCAATCGATCGTCTCCTTTGCCCTGTACGGCTTCCCGGAATCGCACGCGGCGAGCTTCGCCCTACTGGCTTATGCCAGCGCGTATCTGAAGTGCCGCTATCTGCCTGCGTTTACCGCGGCGCTTCTGAATAACGAGCCCATGGGTTTTTATCATCCGGCCACGATCGTCAAGGACGCGCAGCGGCATGGGCTTAAAGTCCGGCCCGTCGATGTGACATGCTCGGGTTGGCCCTGCCATCTCGAAAAAGACGGCCATGGCTTCGTTCTGCGTTTGGGAATGCGTTACGTCAAAGGCCTGCGTGAAGATGTTTCCCAGGAAATTGTGCGCCAACGCGCCCTGAGGCCGTTTCGTTCCATCGACGATCTGAAGCTGCGCGTGCCGGGCTTGCAGAAATCCGAATTGGCGGCGCTGGCAGAAATCGGAGCGCTGAATTTTATCGAGCCGCCGAGCGATTCGAGTAAGGCACAGATAGGAGGAAAGCCGAAGGCCCGTGTGCATCGCCGCGAAGCGCTATGGCAAATTGAACGCGCGGCACGCCATGCGGGTCCCTTGCTCGAGGAATGCGAAGAGGTAAGGAGCAATAGGGAAGGGGCGTCCGATCTTTTGGAGGCGGCCGATTCACCTTTGCTGCCCATGACCGCGGAGGAAAGGCTGGTGGCCGATTTTCGCGGCACCGGAATGACCGTAGGTCCTCACCCCATGGCTTATCATCGCCGCGAACTGCAAAAAGAAGGGATCCGCTCGGCCATGGAGCTTCGCAATCTGCCTGACGGCACTCCCGTGCGCATCGCCGGGAGCGTGATTGCGCGCCAGCGTCCCGGGACGGCCAAGGGTTTCGTCTTTCTCAGCCTGGAGGATGAGACGGGAATCGCCAACGCCATCATCACGCCGCAGCTTTTCGAGCGGAGCCACGTCGTGGTGGTGCACCAGCAATTTCTATTGATCGAAGGGAAGTTGCAGAACCAGGAAAACGTCGTCTCCGTGAAGGCCGAATCGGTGCGCCCGCTGAACATCACCCAGGCGGAAACCACTTCGCACGATTTTCACTAAACGATTTCATTCACTAGCGGGAATTATATACGCCGAGATTGTGCGCGCCGCTGCTGAACGACACAACCGCGCTCACGGTCTGCGGCAGCCACCAGGTGTGCCGCATCCAGGCATGCTGGCTATTCATCATTCGGCGGCTCACGAAATCGAGAACCGTCGGAGCGATTTGCACAGCGGCATACATGGAGGCATTCCCTGCAAAGGGCCGCAGCAAGGGATTTGCTTCTTCAGCGTTCTGCATGGAGGAAAGCACGTGGCGGGTGGACCAAGCGTCGAAAGTGGCGGTGCCATGGGCCGCGAGGCTCAAGGCCATCCACTCGCGGCGGCGCCACCGTTCGGAACCGTCCCTCATCGGGGCGTAGACCGGCACGATGGGCAAAGGCTCAGCCGATATTAGGGCGACAGGGCCGGGGTCGGGAGTGGCGATGATAGCGGTTACCGGCACCGCGGGCTCGGGGACCAGGCGTCCCGGCGCATAAGCGACGGGATCGAGACGCGCGTCGGCTGTCAAAATCTGGTTATGCGCAACCTGTTTGTCAGGGGAGACAGAACGCTCCTGCCTTGCGTTGGCGGAATCAGCCGCGCTCTGGGAAACCGCTACGGGCGGGTCCACCTTTGCAGGAGCCTTCGCAGGTGCTTGAACCGCCGAAAACAGAGGAAATTGCAAAACAAGCGCTGCAGCGGCTAAGAACATTTAAACCCCCTCAGTGCCAGAGCGCTTTGCGAAATTAGAGCACTCGGCGCAAGAGGGAGAATGAGGGCTGGGTCGGCTATCTCCAATGGGCGCCTAGTTTCAAACTCATCAGCCAACGGTCCTAGAACCCTGGTGCCATGCTGCTCTGGTACCGATGGCGGAAATCAATTTTTCGTGCGGGAGTATATAACCGAATTGAAGTTTGGAAAGAAAAACTAGCGCCGCGTAGTTGACCCTTTGGACACTCCGACCTGTACCTGTGGACAGGTCCGGCATCGCCCAAATTGGCCTATTTACCGGCGAATGCGCTGGCCGGCTTCAGGGACACTGGTGATCATGAACTTCCCGTCCGGCTGGCGCTCGAGCGACGGGGCATAAGTCCCGATCAATTCGCGGCGCCACCAAAAACCTTCATTCTTTTCCGCCCGATCGCTGAACCAATATTGCCAAACCATCGCCCGAACTTGTGCGGGAGGGGCGCTCGGGAATGGATTTCCCGCGAATAGCGCAAGCACAGGAGGAGAGCCGGTCAAAAGCCTCTCCTCCGTATAGACCACGAATCGATTTTCCTCCCAGCCTTCTAGAGAAGCGAACCACAGGTTCCAATCGAACCGTGGCTGATAGGGAGCGAAAATGCCGGGAGCTTCCCGCGGGTCCTGAGGCTTATAGCGGAAAGGGTAAGGGGTCCAGCTTTTGCCGTCATTCGAGCCTTGGAATTCGATCTCGTATCGTCCCCGGGTCATCACCGCGAAAAGCCCATATCGATTGGCGATTCGAAACGGCTCGAGGGTTGCGACCGGGGACGTGGGAAGGGGAAGACCTGGAAGAATCATCCACGCGGCGTCCGCCGCGATGACATAGAAGACCCAAGTCAAAAAGAAGGCTGAAGCCGCAAAGCCAAGCGGTGAAATTGCTTTTCGCGCTAGCGCCCAGGCATTCTCGCCGGCGCTTTGATTCGTGGACGATGCGGTTGCCGGCGGGGCCGCATCCGAGTCGGAGGCAGACATCGTTTGCCGCGGGCGCAAACGGAGCGGCAGGAATCGAGCGAGGTAGGCGTCGTCGAGCAGCAAAATGCCCAGAGCCAGAACGAGATAATTAAGGAAAGCGTAGTTGCTGGTGATGATGATGCCAATCTGCAGTGGGACAATGATCCAAAACAGCGCGATGCGGAATGGTCGCGGCAGCAGCGCCATCCAAATTAAGACCAGCTCGAGCCCGAGCGTGAAGGCCGCGGTGCCGGCGTGAAACCAATGGGGGAGATGATGCGCGTGCCAGGCGATCCAGGTCGGCAACGGTCCGTTTTGGTAATAGTCGTCCATGGCGGTGAAATTGCGCCATTCCGGATCGCCGCTGGCGATCTTGGCCACGCCAGATTCGAAGTAGATGGTGAACCAGACCAGCAGCAGTAGAAACCAACTGGCGCGGGACGGCGGATGTCGTTCGCCCCAGCCCGGCCGGAATCCCGATGGCGCAAAGAACAGGCCGATGAATCCCACGCTCAAGAGCATGCCGTCGGATTGATACGAAGAGAACGTTTGCAGGGCGGTGATGAACGAAAGAAAGGAGAGCAGACAAACGAAAATCATTCCGCGCGGCCAAAAGTTCAAAATCAATAGAAGCGAAGCGATCAGGCCCACCCAGGCCACCAGCAGCAGCGCACGCGAGCCGCTTGCTAGCCAGAACAGCGTGGGCGCGTACCAGAATCGCGAGGCGCCGCTCTGCACCTGCCGAACCGCTTGGAGGTATTCGCCCGCCGGGAGCAGTCCATCCGGGCCAATCAGTCCCAGCACCTGCCGCACAAGGGAATAGAACGCGGAGAAAAAGATGAGTCCGAGCGCGCGCAGGAAGAGCCAGCGAGCCGCCAACCGGCGCAGCGGATGGGCTGGATCGGAAGCAAAGAGCCAGCGGAGGAGCCCTCTGGGAGAAAGCGCCATTGCGCCGCCATTATATGCGCAGCGCCAAGCGCACCCGCTTCATCGGCGCGTCAAAGCGCGCTAAGTTGGATGAGGAGAAGTTCAGAGGAAGGAACTAGGCCTGCGACTCTCGAACCGTCAGCCACTTCCTGCGGGGCAGGGAGCTCAAGAGACGATGCCGAGCGATGCCAAGGAGCTGGTTGAGAGCATGCGACCGGGGCAGGAATCGCAGCACGGGCGGGCGGCGCGTGGCCAGCTTGCCCATCTCGATTTGCAAGCGCATATCGTCAGGCAGATAGTGCAGCCCCAGTGCAAGCGCGTCCGCGGCGGCCTGTTTGCGGCCGGATGCGGCGTAGATTTCCGCAAGGTTCAAATGCAGTTGCGCTTGGCGACGGGCGCGGCAGACAGCCGTGTGACAAAGCCGCTCCGCGTCAGCCCATTTGCCCTCTGCATAGGCGAGGCTCAAACCGTAATAGGAAAGGTAGTAAGGATTTTCAGGGTCGCGCTCGGAAGCCTGGCGCAGCAAGGTCATCGCTTTCTCGGCATCACCGTCGCGCATCATGGCCAATCCTTCTCGGAACTCACGGAAAGCGAAGAGATCAAGCATGGCATCCTCCTGAAAAGACGCGCGAACGGCGCTGCTAAGGACGACAAGAGGAGGTTACCGTCCGGTAGCTTCAGGGTACTACTGGCCAAAGGGACAATAGAGGAACAAGTACCCGCGGTCAGCTATTCCAGCCGGGGAAAGGAGGCGGGTCGTGTTTGTCCGACTGCTCAGTGTCCCTCTAAAAGAAGGGAGTCAATGCATTTGTGAGAAGGCGCCGGCCCCTTGGCAGGGCGCGTTCCGAGGCACGGGGAGCAGGCAGCTTTCGCGCGTTCACAAGTTTGTAACAACTCTTCAATATGCTTCGCAGGCGCCAGGCGTGGTGCCGCCGGTCACAAGCGGCGCGCCGGCGTTTAGTCTCTCCCGATTTAGTGTGTAGAATTGCTTTACCAGGACTCCCATACGGAGGCGGAAATTTGAAGCGCATCCTCATCATCGAAGACGACCGGGATATCGTGGAGTTGGTGCGTTACAACCTGGCGAATGAAGGATTCGAGGTTACCGCGAGTAAGCGATGGTTCGGCCGGACTGTCCCTGCTGCGTAAGAGCATGCCCGATCTTTTGATTCTCGATCTCATGCTGCCCAAATTACCGGGGTTGGAGGTCTGCAAGGAGATCCGGCGCGACGCGGCGCTCAATCGCCTGCCTATCTTGATGCTCACCGCCCGCGGAGAAGAGGCCGACCGCGTGGTAGGCCTGGAAATGGGCGCGGACGATTACGTCACCAAGCCCTTTAGCCCGCGCGAATTGGTGGCCCGCGTCAAAGCCCTGCTGCGCCGCACCGAGCCGATCGGAGAGGTCGAACGCGCTATCGAAGTCGGCCGGCTGTTGATCGATCCTTCCTCGTATCGCGTGATGCGCTCGGGCAAGCCGCTCACGCTCAGCACGCTGGAATTCCGCCTCATCTACTATCTGGCGGCCCGGCCCAATCGCGTGTTTACGCGCGATCAATTGCTCGACGCCGTGTGGGGCACCGATCGCTTCGTTACTCCGCGGAGCGTGGACGTGTACATTCGCCGCTTGCGCGAAAAGATCGAAATGGATCCCGAGAATCCGATGCATTTGAAGACGGTCCGCGGCGCCGGTTATTTGTTCGAATCGGCGGCCAATCGGCCGAGTTAGACTGGCGTTAGTCTGCGTTCCGTAGAGGAGTTACCTGCCTTTGAATTTGTTCTGGCGATCCAACCTTGCCATTCTGGCCTTGGTTCTTGTCGTTGTGGCCGCGGGAGATTTGTATTCGTGGCGCGTCGTCCGGGACCAAGCTCGCGACGCGGGATTCCAGCAGCTCGCCGCGATCGGCCGCGTTGCGCGACTGAACCGCCCCGATTTTAGCCCCGATTTTGGCGACGAGTCGTCGCTCCATCGCTGGCTTGGAGAGATGCAGGCGGCCGGCGTGCAAGCGGCCGTTCTTAGCAGGGACGGGCGGGTCTTGGAAGAGCCAGCGTCCGGACAAGGCCAGCAGCCGGCTGACGCCCAAGACGCCGAAATCCAGGAGGCTTTTGCCAACGGCGAGGGCCGCTCGATGCGCCGCAATAACGCGCTCCATCGCGATTTCCTCTACTATGCCGTCTCCTATCCTAACGCTCCCGGAGCTTCGCCTGGCGGCAATACCAGCAAAACTGGCAAGTCCGACAAAGACGGCGACGCCGGTAAAGAGGGCAGCCCGGATAAAGACAGTAAGGATTCGTTCGTCCTCCGCCTGGCCCTGCCGCTGCCCGATGTGGACCAGCAATTCGCGGCCACGCGCCGTCCCGTGTGGACGGCATTTCTGGTTTTGCTTGCCTCGGCCATCTTAATTTCCCTCATCGACGCCCATAATCTCTCCAGGCGAATCGGCGCCTTGGGGAAATTTGCGGGCCGCATGGCCGCGCTCGATTTTCGCCCGGTAATTACCCAGCCGGGCGGCGATGAACTCGAGGGGCTGGCACGCGCCCTGAATGAGAGCGCCGCGCGTTTGAACGCCGGTATCGGCGTCTTGACGGACGAGCGCAACCGCTCCGCGGCCATTCTCGGAAGCATGATCGAAGGCGTGGCCGTGATTAGCGAGGGCGAGCGCATTCTCTTCTCCAACCGGGCATTTTCCCGCATTCTCGGGCTGCAGGACGCCAGCGAGATCGAAGGGCGCCCCTTGCTCGAAGTCGTCCGCCAATCGGATCTGCTGGCGTCCATCAAGATGGCCCTAGGCGGGCAGGAGCAGGTGACCAGCGAGATCGTCGTGGGCACGGTGCGGCCTCGCAGCTTCGCCGTCACCGCCGCGCCGGTGCAAGCCGCGAGCCACAAGGGCGCCGTTCTGGTATTGCACGAGATCACTGAGCTGCGCCGCCTGGAACGAGTGCGGCAGGACTTTGTGGCCAACGTGTCGCACGAATTCCGCACTCCGCTCACCGCGATCCAGGGATTCTCGGAAACGCTTTTGGGCGGCGCTCTGGAAGATCCCATCAATCGCCGCCGCTTCGTGGAGATCATTCGCGAGCACGCCATGCGCCTGGCCCGCCTGACGGAAGATCTGCTAAAGCTTTCCCGCATCGAGGCGGGGCAGCTGAAACTCGAGTTCCGTCCGGTCTCCGTGGTTCAATTGATCGACTCCTGCATGGAAACCGCGCAATTGAAGGCCGTTCCGAAGCAGCTCTCGCTGGCGGTTCAGCTCCCGCCGGAATTGCCGCCGGTTCGCGGCGATTCGAATAGCCTTCAGGAGGTCCTGCAGAACCTGCTCGACAACGCGCTGCAATACACACCGGCGGGCGGGAAGATCGAAGTGTCTGCGTTGTCCACCGATAGCCGCGTCGTGGTAACGGTGGCCGATACCGGCATCGGGATTCCGCAGGTGGAGCAGGAGCGCATCTTTGAACGCTTCTACCGCGTCGATGCCGCGCGTTCCCGCGAGGCTGGCGGCACCGGACTGGGGCTTTCCATTGCCCGTCATATCATGGAAGCGCACGGTGGACACCTGTGGGTGGAGAGCGCGGTGGGAGAGGGGACGCGCTTCCATTTCAGCATACCTATTGCCGCTTAAGTGACGTTTCGCCGAAATCATATCCCCTTGTTACTTGCGTGTAATGGAGGTTGCCCAAGATTGGTGCAGCCCGCATTCCCGCGCGCAGGAGGAAGGATGGCGACACCCGCAGCAAGCGTGCAGACGGTTCATCTGGACATCCTCACGAATTACTTGGTGTCCATGGCTCGAACCGTGGAACTGGCCGTCGATCGCGCTTTCACCGCTCTTCTCCAAGCGGGTTCCCCTG
Source organism: uncultured Acidobacteriota bacterium (assembly GCA_963703785.1). Classification (GTDB taxonomy): domain Bacteria; phylum Acidobacteriota; class Terriglobia; order Acidiferrales; family UBA7541; genus Palsa-189. The sequence continues at coordinate 101,065 of CAVPFR010000006.1, forward strand.
AATCCCGGCAGGCTCCCGGCGAAATCTTTCTTCTGGAGCCTCGCGTCAACGAAATGGAGATGATCATCGATGAGCACGCCGTGCGCATGCTCCGCGCCGGAAGCTTATCCTCGGAAGAGATTCGTCAGGTGGTGGCCACCCTGAAAATCACCAACGATCTGGAGCGGATGGGCGATCTGGCCGTGAATCTCGCCGAACGGATTATTTCCCTGGCCGAGATGCATCCCATCGCCGCGCCGCCCGAACTGGAACCGATGGTGGCGGCCGTGAGAGCCATGATCAAGAAAGGCCTAGGAGCCCTGATCTTCAAAAACGTGGTGTTGGCCAGCGAGGTATTGGAGAGCGACGACCTTGTCGATCGTTACCGCGATGAAATTTTTGAGCGCTTGCTCGCCGGGATGCGCCAATGCCCGGGCGACGTGGCTGCCAGTGTGCAAATGGTGCTCGCCAGCCGCTATCTCGAGCGCCTGGCCGATCACGCCACGAACATCGCCGAAGACATCATTTTCTGGGTTCGCGGACTCGATGTGCGGCACGGGCGGGGCACGAACTTCGACGCGGCATCCGGTACTGCTGTTACCGAGAATTCATAGCGTCGTGATGCTCTTGTGACTCTTGCCAATTAGCATCACCGCGCAGTGACACACGGCTCTGCCCAAGTCCCGCAGAGCCTTACCCTCAAAACCAAGCACCCCACGGGCTGGCGCTCCCCTGGCGCCGGCCCTTTTTTCTTGAAATCCACACAGGAATCGCTGTAACGCTAGAATTAACATGATTGTTACAAACAGGTTACTTCCACCGCATAGCTTTGCGGCGGTTAATTTGCGCATGTCGGGGCGTCCTGCGCAGTCGGAGGCTTCACCTTATCTTCCCGGCCGACCTGGCGCTCACATTCTGATGGAGGAACAAATGCGATTATTCTTGGGGTGTATGCTAGCCGTTGCTTTGGCCGTCTCGCCGGCGATGGCAGGGACAAATGATTCAAGATCGGGCGGTTCCGGAGACGCCAAAGCCTCCGACCCAATTCCGGTAGCGCTTCGGAGGCCCTGCAAAGACGGACGTTTCCGCCGAGCCTGCTGCGAACGCCAATGCCGCAGCGGCTGAAGCTGCTTCAGAGCCGGCTGCGTCGTCTTCTGGATCCGGAACGGCCTCCGCCGCTGCGCGTATTCCGGCAGCGCCCGCAGCGCCGTCACCTCAGGCTGGCAACCCCATTCCAGCGTCACCCCTGCAGTTCCGCCTCGGCTCCGCGTTCTTCACCCCGATCGGATTCATGGATTTTACCGGCGTATTCCGCAATCACAACGCGGGAGGCGGTATCGGATCGAACTCCGCGGCCATTCCCTACGAGTTCCCAACCGCTCCAACGGTCGTGAACGGAGCTCCCCTATACCCCGTCAACTTGTTGAATCATGTGAATGAGGCGCGCCTGAGCATGCAGAACTCCCGCCTCGGCCTTCGCATTGATGCGCTGGTAAAGGGCGCCCACGTGATGGGCTACGTGGAGACGGACTTCCTGGGCAACAACGCCGGAAACGTGGCGGTCAGCAGCAATAGCAACACCCTGCGTTCCCGGGTGTACTTTGTCGACGTCACCAAGAGCAAGTGGGAATTCCTCGCTGGCCAAACCTGGAGCTTGATCACGCCAGGCCGCACCGGCATCTCCCCGCTGCCAGGAAACCTCTTCTACTCGCAAGATATTGACGTGAACTATCAGGCGGGCCTGGTGTGGGGACGCATTCCGGAGCTCCGCTTCGTATTCCACCCGACGTCCAAGGCAGCCATCGAGTCGCTTTGGACAATCAGGAACAGTACTGGGGCGGCTCTGCCGGCGGCCCGACGCCCGTACTTCGAACTGGCCCCACTGTATTCGGCGGAGTGGCAGGATTGCCGGCTCGCAGCTAAATAACCAAGGCACCACAGTGAACGCCCCCCAGTTCATTCCCGACGTGATCGTCAAGATCGCTCTCGATCCATCGCCGAAGTTTCACATTGAGGTTGGCGGAGTGGAACGCCAGTTTCGCATCGCCGTCAACAACGCGGCCCTCGGCGCTACGGCTGCCACGGCCGCGACCGCCCTTGCTACGCCCTCCGTCAATCGCAGACTCACCGGCGGCGGAGCTTTCCTGAACCTAAACTTCCAGTTGTTCCCCGGCTTCCGCGTGCTGACAAACAACTTCTGGAGTAATGGCGGCGGCCGTTATATTTTCGGGCAAGTACCCGACATCATTCTGAATCCCGATGGCAGCATGTCTCGCTATCAGGGCGTCCTCGACCGTGACGGGCGTCGAATTCACGCACAAGAACATCTTTTCTTTACGCCTATTACGGCGGCATCTACGTTGGCCGGGACCTTGGCTTCGTCAACGGGGCGGAGTACGGCTATGGCCTCGACGCGACTGGCGTAGGCAGCAGCTACGCGACGGCCACCGCCCAGAACCGGACGATTCAAGAGGGTACCGTCGGCTTCAACCAAACCTTTTGGAAGGACAACAAGTACGGCGCACTGAACCTGATGGGCCAGTATCCTACCTAACGCGGAACCCATGGTCGGTGGCCCCAGGTAACCCAGCAACGCGAAACTGAACATTGCATTCCTCAATTTGCGATACACGTTGCCAGGCGCCGCGCCTGCGGCGGCTGAATTGAGGTAGCACAACCAGATGATAGGGCGGCAATTCGCGGCTGGACGGCCGGAGCTTCACGCAATATTCACGGCCGATTGAACGCGGATTGACCGCTCTTATGTATCGTCCGGAGAGGGTTCCGTAAAGGCCCAATTTCACACAACAGTAAGAAAGTTGTAACAGGTCCGTAACATGGTGTGAGCGACAACAGTATCATTGAAAGGAAGAACTATGAGCATACGCAGGTCTCTTGTTTTCGCGCTCCTGGCAGTGCTAGCCACAATGCCATTGCGAGCGCAGAATATCAATGCGGCGGGGGCAACCTTCCCCTATCCCATTTATTCCAAATGGTTTGACGAGTACCACAAGCTTCATCCCAACGTGCAGATCAATTATCAGTCCATCGGCTCGGGCGGCGGGATCCGCCAGCTCATGGACAAGACCGTCGATTTTGGCGCTTCCGACGGACCGATGACCGACGACCAACTGAAGCAGGCCGGCTTCAAGATCCTGCACTTCCCGACGGTGCTCGGAGCCGCCGTGCCTAGCTACAATATCCCCGGCGTAGCAGCGGAACTGAAGTTTACGCCGGAGGCGTTGGCTGGGATCTTTCTGGGCAAGATAACGAAGTGGAATGATCCCGCCATCGCCGGACCGAATGCCGGCGTGAAGCTTCCTGCCGAGGATATTGTGGTCATCCATCGTTCGGATGGCAGCGGCACGACGTATATCTGGACGGACTATCTCTCCAAGGTTAGCAGTGAATGGGAGAGCAAGGTTGGCCGGAACACCTCTGTGAATTGGCCGGTAGGACTGGGCGGAAAGGGCAACGAAGGCGTTGCTGGTTTACTCAAGCAGACGCCCAACGCCATCGGCTACATCGAGTTGATCTATGCCATTCAAAACAGTCTTCCATACGGTCTGGTCAAAAATCCATCTGGCGAATTCGTCAAGGCCAGCCTGGCCGGTGTTTCCGCAGCCGCGGCTGGGGCGGCCAAATCCATGCCCGATGACTTCCGTGTCTCCATAACCAATTCTCCCGGAAAGGGCGCATATCCCATCTCCAGCTTCACTTGGCTGCTGATTCCCGCGCAGATCCAGGACGCGGCGAAAAAGGCAGCCATTAAGGACTTCCTGGGCTGGATGCTAACCGCCGGGCAGAAGTTCTGCGAACCTCTGGCATATGCCCAACTGCCTAAGGAAGTGGTTGCTAAAGAACAAAAGGCTATCGGAATGGTTCAGTAGCGGGGTAAATGGCTACGGCTCCCACCACCGTCGACGCCGCGGGCCTCTCGTGGGGCCCGCGCGCTCTTCTGCGTCGGCTGAGCAGCGGTGATGAGATCGCCCGGCTCGTAACGCTCGTGTTTGCGCTCAGCGTGGTCTTGCTGACAGGGCTGCTCGTCTATCAGTTGTGGACCAATTCCGCTCAGGCAAGGCATCAGTTCGGACTGAGTTTTCTTTGGAATACGACTTGGGACCCCGTCGCTGGCCACTTTGGGGCGCTGACGTTTGTTTACGGTACGCTGGTTACTTCGGCGCTCGGGTTATTGATCGCCGTTCCCGTCGGACTCGGCGCCGCTATTTTTCTGGCCGAACTTGCGCCCAGGCGCCTCTCGGACAATCTGACGTTTTTGATCGATCTGCTGGCCGCCGTGCCCAGCGTGATCTACGGCCTCCTGGGCGTTTTTATTCTCGTGCCGATCATGCGCACGGAGATACAACCCGCCTTGAAACGTAGTCTAGGGTTCCTTCCCCTGTTCCAAGGACCGGCATACGGCATTGGGTTTCTCACGGCTGGGCTCGTCTTGGCGGTGATGATCGTGCCGTTCATCATCTCCGTTTCCCGCGAGGTGTTGCTGGCTGTGCCGGGCGATCAGCGCGAAGCGGCTCTGGCGCTGGGCGCCACGCGCTGGGAGGCCACCTGGAAAGCCGTCGTTCCCTATGCCCGCACGGGCATCATGGGTTCGGTTTTTCTGGCGCTGGCGCGCGCCCTGGGCGAAACAATGGCTGTCACCATGGTCATTGGCAATAATCCGACCATCTCGGCCTCACTCTTCTCCCCGGGTTACTCGATTGCCGCGGTGCTGGCGAATGAGTTTAGCGAGGCCACCGGCAACCTCTATTTGAGCGCGCTGATCGAACTGGGATTGGTGCTCTTTTTCCTGACGTTCATCCTGAATGGGCTGGCCCGGCTGCTTATCGTTGCGACCACGAGCCGTGGAAGCGGGGTGGTGCAAGGATGAAGCTGGCTTGGCGAAAGTTCGTGAACGTGCTGATGCTTAGCCTGACTGGGCTTTGCGCGCTCATCGCTGTCTCGGTGCTTTTCTTCATTCTCGGCTACCTCGTCTATCATGGCGGAAAAGACGTCAACTGGGATTTCTTCACCAAGCTGCCCGCGCCCGTTGGCGAAGCGGGCGGCGGCATGGCCAATGCCATTGTCGGCTCCGGCAAACTCTTGCTCCTGGCCGCCTTGTTTGGCGTTCCCATCGGCCTCATGGGCGGCGTTTACCTGGCTGAATTCGGCGGACGGGTGGTGCCTTTCGTTGTGCGCTACACGGCGGACTTGCTCAATGGCGTGCCCTCCATTGTCATTGGCATCTTCGCCTACGCCTTAGCGGTCATGCCGGTGCATCATTTTTCGGCAGTCGCGGGAGGGTTTGCTCTCGGCGTGATGATGATTCCCATCGTGCTGCGTAGCACGGAGGAGTTCCTGCGCGCCGTTCCTCGCTCGATGCGCGAAGGCGCCATGGCTTTAGGGGCCAGCAAATGGCGAACCATCACCAGCGTCGTGCTTCCCGCCGCCTCCCGCGGCATTCTCACCGCCGCTCTCCTGGCGCTTGCGCGCGTGGCCGGCGAAACCGCTCCGCTGTTGTTCACAGCTTTTGGTAATCGCTTCTGGAGTCCCGGCTGGTCTCAGCCGATTGCCTCGCTGCCTGTTATGATCTTTACTTATGCCGTGGGGCCTTATGACGATTGGCACCGGCAGGCATGGGCGGCAGGGCTGGTTCTGCTCGGTCTCGTGCTCCTTACCAACATCGTGGTTAGGGCCGTGCTGCGGGGACCTTCTCCCCAGAGGTCATAGCTATGGCGCAGCTTTCAGTTAAACCTGCTTACAATAAGACGGACCCCCCAGGGGGTTCGGTGACGGGGCATATGGATACTGTTCTGAAACCGCCTGTGCCGAGTGGCTCTCAGACTGCCGTAGAGGCTCCGTTGCGGATGCAGATCCGCAACCTTAATTTTTATTACGGCAAGGTGCATGCTCTGCACGGCGTTAATCTCCATGTCTCTGCGAATCGCGTAACCGCGCTCATTGGCCCTTCCGGTTGCGGCAAGTCGACCCTTATTCGCACCTTCAACCGCATGCATGAGACTGTGCGCGGCACCCGCATCCAGGGGGAGATCCTGCTGGACGGCGAGGACATCTTTGCCCAGGACGTTACGCATTTGCGCCGCCGCATCGGCATGGTCTTTCAACGGCCGAACCCTTTCCCCAAGTCTATCTTCGACAACATTGCTTATGGAATTCACATTAATGGCATGCCGGTAGGCCACCACGGCCGCCTCTCCGAGGCCGTGGAACACAGCTTGCGCCGCGCGGCGCTGTGGGATGAGGTCAAGGACCAGTTGCACAAATCGGCTTACGCGCTTTCCGGCGGACAGCAACAGAGGCTATGCATCGCGCGCGCCCTCGCCGTGGATCCCGAGGTTCTGCTTTTGGACGAGCCCTGCTCGGCGCTCGATCCGGTGAACACCGCCAAAATCGAGGAGTTGCTTTTTCACTTGAAGGAGAATTGCACTCTGGTAATTGTCACCCACAATATGCAGCAGGCCGCGCGGGTCAGCGACGCCACCGCCTTCCTGCTCAATGGCGATCTGATCGAATTCAGTCCCACGCCTCAGCTCTTTACCACCCCTTCCGATGCCCGTACCGAGGCTTACATCACTGGCCGTTTCGGATGAGAAAGGCTTCGGCGGCGGAATCAGCACGCTCTTAAGAGGCGCACACCATGGAACGACACTTTGAAATTGAGCTCAACGGTCTGAAGGAGAGAGTTGCTCTGGATGGGCAGCTTGGCGGAACGTGCCGTTCACCAGGCCATCCATTCCGTGCTGGATAGCGACGCGTCTCTGGCCGAAACGGTCCTCGAGGAAGAGCCGGCTATCAACGAACTGCAAATGGAAATTGACGATCGCGTCACGCAGCTGCTCGCGCTGCATCAGCTCATGGCCGCCGATCTGCGCTTCGTGCTGGCCATTTCGCGCATCAACAACGATTTGGAACGCATTGGCGATCAGGCCGTCAACGTCGCGCAATCCTCGCAGCGCATCCTGCGCCATCCCCGCGTCAAGCCTTACGTGGACCTGCCGCGCATGAGCGAGATGGCCGAAGGCATGGTCCGCGACAGCTTGAACGCCGTGGTTCGCCGCGACCTCGCTTTGGCTCGCTCCGTTCTCGTGCGCGACGACGTGGTCGATAATCTGCGCGACCAGATCTTTCGCGAGCTATTGAGCTATATGATGGGCGATTCGGCCGTCGTGTTTCAGGCCTTCGAGCTGATCCTGGTGGCCAAGAATCTGGAGCGCGTTGCCGATCATGCCACCAACATCGCCGAAGATGTGATCTACATGGTGGAAGGTCACGACGTGCGCCACGCCGCCGCCGACCGCCGCTAAACTCCAGCCCCGAAGGAAAATCCGCCTTTTGTCATCCAGGTCATTCCTGCCGAGCGTCCTAGTGACGGTGCACGGAGACGTGAAATTGGCGCGTCGCAAGAGCCTATTCCTCAGCGCCTCAACTTAGTGTACATTGACGCGCTGCCCTGAAGGCTTAAACTGAGGCTAGGACCATGAATCCAGTCGAACCAGCAGCCCAATCGACACTTCGCGAGGCTAATCGCATGAGCCGGGAGTCCCTCACCGTTACCGACAATCGTAGCGGCAAGACCTACGAATTGCCCATTACCAGCGACACGATCCGCGCGCTGGATCTTCGCCAGATCAAAGTGGACCAGACCGATTTCGGCATGATGAGCTACGATCCGGCGTTCAATAACACCGCGCTCTGCAAGAGCAAGATCACTTTCATTGACGGCGACGCGGGAATTTTGCGCTATCGGGGCTATCCGATCGAGGAGTTGGCGGAACGGAGCACTTATCTCGAGACCGCCTATCTCATCATCTTTGGCGAACTGCCCACTCGCAAGCAGTTGGAAGAGTGGAGTTACCACGTCACCCACCACACCTTCATCCACGAGAGCATCAAGAAATTTCTCGACGGCTTTCACTACGATGCCCATCCCATGGGCATGCTGATCTCCACAATCGCCGCGCTCTCAACGTTCTATCCGGATGCGAAAAATATTTTCGACGCGGAGTCTCGCCGCAAGCAGACCTATCGGTTGATCGGCAAGATGCCCACCCTGGCCGCCTTCGCCTATCGCCACAGCTTGGGGATGCCCTATTCCTATCCAGATAACGAGCTGAGTTACCCGGGTAATTTCCTCAATATGCTTTTCAAGACCACGGAATTGAAATACCGGCCTAACCCCACGCTCGAGCGCGCTCTGGACATTCTCTTCATCCTGCATGCCGACCACGAGCAGAATTGTTCCGCGAACGCCATGCGTTGCGTCGGCAGCTCGCATGTCGATCCTTACTCCGCCTCCGCCGCCGCAACGGCGGCTCTCTATGGCCCGCTGCACGGCGGCGCTAATGAAGAAGTTCTGCGCATGCTCATGGATATCGGCTCCATCGCCAATGTCCCCGCCTACATCAAGCGCGTCAAATCCGGCGAAAAGCGCCTGATGGGCTTTGGCCACCGCATCTATAAGAACTACGATCCTCGCGCGCGCATCATCAAGCGCATTGCCGACGAAGTCTTCGACGTCATGGGCCGCAATCCGCTGCTCGATATCGCGCTGGAGGTCGAGCGTATCGCCCTGCAGGACGATTACTTCGTCGCCCGCAAGCTCTATCCCAACGTCGACTTCTATACGGGCTTGATCTACCAATCCATGGGCTTCCCGGTCACGATGTTTCCGGTGCTCTTCGCCATTCCGCGCACCAGCGGATGGATCGCCCAGTGGGAAGAGATGCTGCTCGATTCCGAACAGAAGATTGCCCGCCCTCGCCAGATCTACATCGGCAAGGATCAGCGTTCCTATGTTGTGATGGATCAGCGCTCTTAGCGCTCCTAGCGCGCCGCCTCACGTGGGGTGATCTTCATCGTCACCGCCCGTGACACGTTACATATCCACAGCATCATGAGCCATTACGCTTGACCCATTTCTTCGCGGCATTAAGATTGTAGTGTTCTTGCAATATCCGGCGTGTAGGAACACCCCTCCTTCCTCTTGCCATTAGGGTCCTTTTGCGGCCCCGTTTTTCATCCAAACGCGATCTAAGCCCCTGCGAGATAGGAGCGCAATGGCGAGCGAACGCCTGCAGATTCTTTTGGTCGAAAGCGATCCCGTTGACGCCCGTCGCCTGGCGGAGATGCTGCACGCGGCCGGCGCCGGCAAGTTCAGGCTGCGCCGCGCCCACGAACTGCGGCAGGCCATGCTCCATCTGCAAAATGGCCATGCCGACGTGGCCATCGTCAATCTCTTTCTCTCCGACGCCAAGGGGCTGGACGTTCTCGCGGAAGCGCAATGCGCGGCCCCCAGCGTGACTTTCCTCGCTCTCCATGGATCGGCCGATGAATCGCTGGCCGCTCAGGTTCTTGAACTCGGCGCGCAGGACTTTCTGGTGAAGTCCGAACTCACTCCCGGCCTGCTCGAGCGCGCTCTCTCCTATGCCATTGCGCGCCAGCGCGTCCGTCTGCACTTGTTGAGCCTCTCGCTCATGGACGAGCTCACCGGATTGCATAATCGCCGCGGCTTCGTCAGCCTGGCCGAGCAGCGCCTCAAATTGACTTGCCGCGAAGGGGTGCGCTCCACTCTGATCTTCCTCGATGTCGATAATCTCAAATGCATCAACGACACCTTTGGCCACCGTGAAGGCGATGGCGCGCTTCAGCGAATCGCTGGCCTGCTGCGGGAGTGCTTGCGCGAGTCGGACATCATCGGGCGCCTCGGCGGAGACGAATTCTGCGTCCTGCTCTCCCACACCGACGCGGCCGGCGACCTTCTGATTCGCAAGCGCCTGGTTCATCTCATCGATCGGAGCAATGAGGATTGCAAGCGCGCCTACGCGCTCTCGGTAAGCATCGGGGCGGTCGATATTTCAGCTCCGGAGTTACTCGAACAGCAGATCGGCCGCGCGGACGCCCTGATGTACGAACACAAGCGCGCCAAGCAGCTCAGCGCGGAGCGTCTCGTCCGCCAGCGCGAAATGGTCTAGGGCGCCCCCGCGCTGCTTGCGCCGCTTGTGCTGGTTAGATCGAACCGCTTCTATCTCGCGTCCCCAGCGCCATGATCGTTTGCGGTGCCCGCGCCTGTCTGCTTGAGGACGGCATAGCGGCGTAGCAGGCTCCCGCGGTGCCGGCGCAAATTCGCCGGCTTCGGATTCTGCGGAAACGCGGCGTCATCGCCCATCAACCCGGCCCAGAGAATGCGGTTGAAGCGCGGCGTATCGATGCGGTCTTCCGCGGAAAAATCCATGCCTTCGGTCTTGGCCGCCCAATAGGCCGCGTCATGTCGTGGCCGCGCGTAGCGGCCCTCGCCTGCACCTGTGCTCGCCGCTTCCTCAGCCGTCGTCGTCGGCAGCGGCAATTTCGTGGTCCTCAGCACGCCGGAAACGACGGCCTGGTAATCCCAAGCCTCTGCGGCGCGATCGAAAACCGCCGTCATGGGTTCCACCGAGCTGTCGTTCAATCCCAAGGGCTCGATGCCCAGGATGTCCTCGATGGTCTTTAGAACGTGAACGGAGGTGTATCGCTCCGATACCAGAGCGCGCTGCCGCACATAAGCTCCCGCCACGAACGCCAAGCTCCGGTGCGCCTCCACGTGATCTGGCCCGTCTTGCGCATCGTCCTCCACCACGAATACCAGCGTGTCGTTCTTATACGGGCTGTGCGCGATTTTTTCGATCACCAGGCCCAGCGCGTAGTCGTTAGCGGCCATCTGCATTTCTACGGTGTTGACGCCGTCGATGGCCCGCGCGAAGTCGCCAAAATGATCTCCGCCCAGGCGCATCAGTTCGAGAGCCGGCAAGTTGCCATTGCGCGCGTAATCGTCGAATTCGTGCTCCCACTCCCTGAACCGCCAGTAGTCCGGAAGCCGCTCGTCGAACCCGGGGTCATGAGACGTGCGTCAAAGGCGCCAGCTCCGCCTTGGTGGTGAAGGCGACCGTGGTTCCGACGGCGCGAGCGTCGCGCATGGGCGCAGATCTCCGGGGCCACCTCGGGTACGCGGTAGCGGAAGAGGTCGATGAAGAAGCCATAATTGCGCACGCTGAGCTTGGCCCGCAGCGCGCCGTCCCACAGGTAACCCGCGCCGGCGGAATTGTCGTCGTCATCCGCCGCGTCAGGCGCGCTGACGTCGGCCGTTCCGGGCAGAAGGTCGGGATCGCTGGGCGTAAGCGGATTGGCCTGCTGGCGTCCCGCTGCCGAAGCAATCCCGGTGTTGATATTGCGGCCGCCGCCCTCGTAGGTGTAGTCGAGCCCATGCCCGGCATACTGCACCGGCACAGTTTTCTCCACCGAATCCGCGGCTCGCGCCGCGGTGCTCCGAATTCCAGCCGTCGCCGCTCACCTCGCCGCTGGCGTAAAAATTGTCCAGCGTCACAAAGCGGCGCGCCAGTTCGTGGTGATTGGGCGTGATGGGTTCGGGCAGGGAAGTCAGGGACGGATCTCCGTTGCCGCGCTCCAGGTCGCCGAGCACCTGGTCGTAGCTGCGGTTTTCCTTGATGATGTAGATCACGTGGTGAATCTTGCCGCGCAGGAACTGCACCATCTCCTGGTCCTTGGAGCCGACCGCGTGGAAATGATCGTTTTGCGCCACCTGCTGCGTCAGGCTTGCCAGGTCCTTTTCCGATGGCGCCGGCAGCGTCAGAAAGCCTGCCCGGCTGCGTTGGAAAATAAATGAATTTTTCGCATGGCAGGCCGCGGGCCGAAGGCGTGTACCCGCAGGCCGCGGGCATCGGCCCTTCCGGGCCCTTGCCGTTGACGATATACAGTCGCCTGCCATCGCGGCTCAGGCTTACGGAATTCGGATACCAGCCGGTGGGGATCAACCCGGCCACGCGCCCCGCATCCTGATCCAATTGGATCTCCGCCACGGCATTCGTCCCGCCCTCGGTGACGTACAGCGTGCGCTCGTCTGGCGAGAGCGCCAGGCCATTGGGATTGCTTCCCTTGAACCCGCGCGGGTTCAGGAATACGTCCTTCGGCGCGGTTACCGGAAACTGCACGCAGCCGATCGCTCTCCGTATCCACAACAGCCACCGAGTCGCTGTTATCGCAGGCCACGTACAGCCGCGAACCGCTGCGGTTGAGGATCATCTTGTTCGGTGTCCCGCGCACGGCGATGCGCGAGACGACGTGCGCTGCCTCGTTCGGCGGCTGCCCCAGCGCCACTACCACGATCTCTCTGTCGCGAATGCTGGAGACATAGGCCTTGTCATTGCCTTTAACCGCCACCCAGAATGGATATTCGCCGCCCGGCGTGCCCTTTTCGCGGCATCGCTCTTCCCGGGCCTCAGATCGAGTTCCGCAATCTTCGCGCGCGATCCCAGATCCACCACGCTGATCGAGTCGTTCTCGTAATTTGCCGCCACCAGTCGCGTCCCCGCAGCGTTCACGGCGATTACCGCCACTTCCGGAGGTACCACCAGCCCCAGCCCCGCCGAATGGCCCAGGCGCACGGGCGCTCCCACCTCGCGCCAGACGGCGCCTTGGCGGCCGAACGCATGCACCACGTCCTGCTCGCCTCCGGAAACGTAGAACTCGTTCCCGTTGGGATTCCACGCCAGCCCATTGAACGCGCGCGGCGCCTGCACGACCTGCGTCTTCTTGGGAGGCTGCGCCGTGATGTCGTAAACGAA
>CAVPFR010000007.1:0-65596 GCA_963703785.1 uncultured Acidobacteriota bacterium
TGGGTAATATCGCCGCGCTTCTTGGCGCTACGGATCAACTCCTTGACGGCCGCTTCGGAAAGATCGAGCAGCGGGGTCTCGGGACCGTCTTACTCCCAGCACATCTCTTCCTTCTGCGGCATCACCTTGATCTTGCTTGCCATGAAATCTTCACAATCGACGCTGAGCAGACAGTAGTTGAAGAAGGTTTGCAGTCCAAGTTCTTCTATCCGAGGGCATCGGTTACGGTTGTTCCGAGATAGGAAGCGGAACAGCCCTCCTGATAAAGGTCGTCGTCCACTTCCTCCTCGCCACCCTCGCCCGCCGCGGCCGCGCCCGTCTCTTCCTTGGGAGCTTCCAGCAGTTTCTGGTTGTAGACGGCCTTGGCCTGTGACCGCCAGAAGTCGCAAAGCGAAGCGATCTCTTCTTCGCTGATCAGCGGCCCGTGAATACGATGCAGGCGCGACGATCCCGCCGGTAGATAGAGCATGTCGCCGCGGCCCAGTAGCGATTCCGCTCCATTCGAGTCCAGGATGGTTCGCGAATCCACTTTGCCCGCCACGCGGAAGGAGATGCGCGCCGGGAAATTCGCCTTGATCAGCCCGGTGATCACGTCCACGGACGGCCGCTGCGTGGCCAGAATGAGGTGTATGCCCACCGCGCGCGCCATTTGTGCCAGCCGCGTGATGGACTCTTCCACGTTGGTTGTATCCACCATCATCAGGTCGGCTAATTCGTCGATGATGATGACAATCAGCGGCAGAGGCTTGTGTTCCTCTTGGTCGAGATTTTCAAAGAGCGAAAGCGATTGTCCCTTGGCAAACGTGCGGTTGTATTGCTCGATATTGCGCACGCCGCGCTGTGCCAGCAGCTTGAGCCGCCGCTCCATCTCCCGCGTGGCATTGCGCAGCACATTCGAGGCGACTTTGGCGTCCGTCACTACGGGCGCCAGCAGGTGCGGAATGTCTTCGTACAATCCCAATTCCAGCCGCTTGGGATCGACCATGACCATCTTCAGCTCATCCGGAGTCGCTTTGTAAAGCATGGACACGATCAGCGAATTTAGAAAAACGCTCTTGCCTGTTCCGGTCGATCCGGCAATCAGCAGGTGGGGCATTTGCGCCAAGTCGGAGACGCGCACCCGCCCAATCAAGTCCTTCCCCAGCGCAAGCGTCAATCTCGAGGCGGAGTTGACGAAGTCCGGCGATTCGATCACTTCGCGCAGCATAATCGTCTGCCGCCGTTGATTGGGCACCTCGATGCCCACCGTCGATTTCCCCGGAATGCGCTCGATCAAAATCGATTCCGCGCGCAGCGCCAGGCACAAATCGTCCGCCAGCCCGGTGATGCGGCTGTATTTGATCCCCGCTTCCGGCTTGAACTCGTAAGTGGTAACCACGGGCCCAGGGTTGATTTGCGTGACGTGCCCGCCCACATCGAATTCGCGGCACTTCTCCTCGATCGCCCGCCCGCACTCCTTCAACTCGTCTTCCGAAATCTTTTCGCTGCGCTCGGCCGCGCGCAGCAAGCTCGGGGAGGGCAAACGGAAACCCGTCGCGCCGCGCGCGATCTTCGGTTCCGCGGAGGAGGATTTCTTTGCCGCCGCGGCGGGCATGGTGATTTCAGGCATGAGCACAGGTCGAACCACGGCCGTATCGTCTTCTTCCGCCGGTTTGGACCTTCTCTTCTTCCGCCGCTTCCGCCGCAGCCTTGCGTTCTTTGGACCCCATCGTTTGCGTGGGAACGGGCTGGCGCCCGCTCAGCTTGTTCGCCTCCACGCGCTTGCGCATCCTTTCCTGCTCCCGCTTCTCCCGCCAGGCCGACCAGCGCGCCTTCAGCCTTCCGATCGGATCGAGCTTTTTCACCGGTCCGCGGACCAGGGCGTGCGTTCCCGTAAAGGAAAATGGTGTGGTGAGGAAAAGCGCCGCAAACAACGAGGCCAGAGCTACGACGTGCGCTCCCACGGAGTTAAATGCGTGTTCCAGCCCCGAGGCCATCAAGCCGCCCACGAAGCCGCCCGGCGGGATAGCCTCGCGCACATTGGGAATCCGCCACAAGCTGAGCAACGCAGGCAAGGAAAGGATCAGCACCGCATAACCGATCAGGCTGCCAACGGCCGAATCGAGGGGCTGGCTGCGAAACCAGCGCACTCCCAGCACCAAAATTCCCATCGGCACCAGAAATGCCGCGTAGCCCAGCACCTGAAACATCAAATCGGCGCTATACGCGCCCACCGGTCCCACCCAATTTCGCACGGCATGCGCTTGCGGCGCTTGTGCGGACACGTTTAGGGAGACGTCTCGCGGGCTATAGGAAAGCAGGGCCAGCGCTATCAATACGGCCAGCGTGATGCCCAGAAAACCAATTAGCTCATTGAACCGGCGGTTTTCCGTCGGGGTCAGCAAGCGCACGGGAATCTCCTGCATTCTGGGGAAGGACAAAAGAGAGCTGCACAGGACGCGCGGGCGCTGATCGCGCGGTTCACCTGTGGAGGAACATCAAGAGCAGAATGAATATACCAAACGCCAGGCGGTACACAATAAAGATCTTGAGCGTTCGTGTCTGTAAATAACGCAGTAAAAAGCCGATTACCGCATATCCCACCACCCCCGACACCGCGATTGCAATCAATAGAGTGGACATGCTCAGGTCCAACCCCTCGGAACGGTGCATGCGCATCAGCTGAGGCAGTTCCTTGACGGCAGCTCCCGCGATCAGCGGTGTGGAGAGCAGAAACGAAAACCTCGCCGCCGTCTCCCGTGTCATCTTGCGAAAGAGCCCCGCGACAATGGTGATCCCCGAGCGTGAAACTCCGGGAAATAGCGCCAGCGCTTGGGCCGACCCAATCACGATCGCGTCCCCCAGATTGGCAAATTCCAGAATGCGCTTGAACCCGCCGGTTGCCTCCGCGAGCATCATCAGCACGGCCACGCCGATCATCGCCGCGGCAATGGGTCCCGGATTGCGCCAAGTCTCCTCGATAAAGCGCTCGAACAGCGCTCCCACAATCGCCCCGGGAATCGTTCCGATCACCAGCAGCCAGAAGAGCCGCCGATTCGTCTGGACCTCCCCCGCGCTGGCTGCCGTCGGGTAATGGATCCCAAAACCGTTTAGCACCAGCGCGATCCAAGTCCCCAGAAAATAGAGCACCACGGCCAACAGGGTCCCTACGTGCAGGGCCACGTCGAATGGCAAGCCGCCGTCGGGCCAATGCAACGCCCAGGGGAAGAACCACAGATGGGCGCTGCTGCTGATCGGAAGAAATTCAGTGAGGCCCTGAACGATAGCCAAGACCACCGCATGAAATAGGGTCATGCGATCGCCGGTCTCCCAGACTGGGGAACTTCCTTGAACATTTCGTAGGCGTCGATTCGCCCGAGGTAGTATCCAGGAATCACTCCCGAGCTACGATAGCCGTGCCTTTGCCAGAAGGCAATGCCGGCTTCGTTGTTTGTTGCCGTTTGCAGCTCGATGTAGCGCACGCTCATCGACGCCAGCCGGCGCTCGGCTTCCTCCAGCAGAGCTGTCCCAACGCCGCCGCGCCGCTGCCCTTGGAGAACGTCGATCGTTACGATGTACCCGGCATCGCCGTTGCCTTGAGCGATGATGAAGCCAGGGATGATGAAGCCGGCGACGCCCGACTCAGGCTCGGCATCCGCCTCGGCAACCACGCAGAATGATCCGCGCTGCTTCAGATACCACCGCAGCATCGTCCGCGAATAGGCAATTCCCCGCGGGTAACACGCCTGGTCTATCTCATATAACGTCTCGAAATCGGCGGGGGAGTAATCGCGCAGCTTGCACGGCATGGCTATTCGGCCCGAAGTACACGAAATGAAGTTCCCGAACTTAAAGATGCAGGCGGGAAGTCCATTGGCTCATTCCGAGGGGAGCGGCGTTTCGATGCTCTCCTCGAGGCGGCCTTTACACTTCCCTTTATACTTCCCCTTACACTTCGAGGATCACCGGCAGGATCAGCGGGCGCTTCGAAGTCTGTTTGTTGAGAAAGCGTTTCAAATCCGAGCGAATCTTCTCTTTGATTACGCCCCAATCCTTCTTTTCTTCCGGATTGGATTGCTCGATCGTCCGCAAAACCACCTCGCGCGCCGCCGTCATCAGTTCGGTCCCGTTGTCCGACGGCAAAAAGCCGCGCGACACCATCTCCGGTCGCGACTCCATGCGCCCCGTATGCTTGTCTATCGCGATAATCGGCACGACGATGCCGTCTTCGGCCAGATGCTGACGGTCGCGGATGACTACCTGTTCGATCTCTTCGAGCGATCCGGAATCGACGCACACGCGCCCCACGGCCACCGGCTCTCGCCGATACGCGCCATCTTCCGTGAATTCGATGGGATGCCCGTCCTCCAGCAGTAGCACTTCGCCTGAGACGGAGCCCACTTGCTGCGCCAGCGCCGCATGGCGAAAAAGCTGCCGGTATTCGCCGTGAACGGGAATGAAGTACCGCGGGCGCACCAGGTTCAAGACCAGCTTTTGCTCTTCCTGGCTGGCGTGGCCGGAAACGTGCAAAAGGCCGCCGTTGTTATCGTAATAGACCAGCGCCCGCCGCCGGAACATATGGTCCAGCATGCGGAAAATTGCCTTCTCATTCCCCGGGATGATGCGCGCCGAGAGGATCACGGTATCGTCCTGGTCCACGCTGATGAGCCGGTGATTATCCACGGCCACCCGCGATAACGAAGACATCGGCTCCGCCTGGCTCCCGCTCACCAGCACCACCATACTCTTGGATCGAACGACCGCAGATCCTGCGACCGTACGACCATGCCGTCCGGAATCCGCAGGCGCCCCATGCCATGGGCGATCTCCACGTTGTCCACCATGCTGCGTCCCACGAAGCCGACCTTGCGGCCCACCGACCCGGCGATATCGATGATCTGCTGAATGCGGTGTATAGAACTCGCGAAGCACGAAACCAGCACCTTGCGCGGCGCGGCCCGAAATAGCTCCTCGATGCGGTTCCACACGGCGCGTTCCGACGGCGTATACCCTGGCCGCTCCACATTGGTGCTGTCGCTGAAGAGCGCCAGGACGCCCTCCTGGCCGTAGCGCGCGAAGGCGTGCAGGTCAAAGGGCGCGCCGTCCACCGGCGTCTGGTCCATCTTGAAGTCGCCCGTGTGTATCACCACGCCCACCGGCGTGCGGATCGCCAGCGCCACGCAATCAATCGTGCTGTGCGTAACGTGGATAAACTCCACCTCAAACGGCCCGATCTCCGCGCGCCGTCCGGGAATCACTTCCCGCAGCTCCGCTTTCTCCAGAAGCCCGTGTTCCTCCAGGCGCTTGCGCACCAGAGCCAGGGTAAAACGCGTGCCAAAGATCGGAACGTTAAGATCGCGAAGGATATAAGGCAGTGCGCCAATATGATCTTCGTGTCCGTGAGTCAGCACGATCGCCCGCACATGTTCGCGGTTTTGCTTGAGGAAAGTGGTGTCGGGAATGACGATATCGACGCCCAGCAGCTCGACTTCCGGGAACATCATGCCCGCGTCGATCACCAGGATGTCGTTCCCGGTGCGTAGGGCCATCATGTTCATGCCGAACTCGCCCAAACCACCGAGAGGAATAGCCCACAACGAAGGCTTGCTCAACTTCTCGTAGCTCCTTTTAGTCGAAACATCGTACCACGCGAAGAGTGTGGATGCCCCATTCGCCGCTACACCATCGTTGGTAAGGAATGCGCGATCCTAGCTCGAAGGGCCGCCCGGCACTCGGCCAAACCGGCCGAGAAGCCGGATCGTCCAGATAAGAACGAACACTCCAAGCAACGCAAGCGCGTACCAAAGCCGCGTGGGATTCGAGCCCTCGGCCCCATGCAAATTATTTTGGACTGCGTAATCGAAGGCCACCACGATCACTGCGTAGACGGCGCATCCGAACCACGCAAACCACCCGTTCAGAAACTCCATCGAGGCAGCCCATTGCTCCGGGCCTAGCCAGTATTTCTTGTTTGGCAAATTGATCAGTTGCCTCGGCGTAAATGTAATGATCTTGGGAATTCCGAATACCAGCACCGCCGCCAGCGCGGTCATCCCGGCAAATATCTCGAAGAATGCTTGCTTCGTCGACCAGCCGTTGGGAATTCCCCGCGCGTCGAAATGCGAAGCCACAATATTGGGCAATAGAGGGTAGTAATGCCGGAAATAAAGGCCTGCGGTAGCTGCCGCCAATAGAAAGAGTCCCTTAGGCAATCGCGAGTTCACTCAAGGATCTCCTCAGGCGCGTTTGCCTCCGCTGAAAAGGCGCGCTACGGCCACCAGCAGCACCGCTCCCACGGTCGCCGCCGCCAGGCTGTACACAAATCCTCCGCCGAAAATGCCCAGTTTCGAGAAGATCCAGCCCCCCAGGATCGAACCGACCAGCCCGATGGCGATGTTCCCCAAACATCCGAAGCCCGAGCCTCGGCTGATCTCGCCCGCGATCCACCCTGCCAGCAGCCCGATCAGGATCCATCCCAGCAGGGAAGTCCGGATGGATATACCAAAGAAATGAACCATAGATCTCCTCGACTTAGCCCTCGACCTAGCCTCGACTTAGCAGCCGACATAGCCCCCGAGATAGCTTAGACCATCGGCGACGCTTTCTTTTAGACGCCTTATTCAACAATGCGCGCTCCGGAACTGCAACCCCGATCTGATACGCTCACTATATGGCCGAACTGGCACTCAGCCGCGAGGACCTGGTTCGCCGCGGCAAGAAGCTCGAATATTTCACCATCGTCTGGAATAGCCTCGAAGGCCTCGTTGCCGTGTTCGCTGGCGTATTCGCCGGCAGCATTTCGCTGGTCGCATTTGGTGTGGATAGCTTCATCGAAGTCGCCTCCGGCGGCGCGCTGCTCTGGCGGATCTATTCCGACGCCGACGAAAGTCACCGCGAGGAAATCGAACGGATTGCGCTCAGGATTGTGGCCGTCTGCTTCTTTGCCCTGGCTCTTTATGTCGGCTACGAAGCCACCATCGATTTGCTCCGGCGAGAGCCGCCCAAACACAGCCTGTTCGGAATCGTCGTCGCCTGCGTCTCGCTCGTCGTTATGCCGGTGCTCTCTCGCGCCAAGCGCAGGCTGGCCTTGGACATGGAGAGCCCGGCGATGGACGCCGACGCCAAACAAACCCAGTTTTGCGTCTATCTCTCCGTGATCCTTCTCGTTGGTTTGCTCTTGAACGCCCTCTTCGGCCTCTGGTGGGCGGACCCCTTAGGCGGTCTCTTGATGGTTCCCATCATCCTCAGAGAAGGCGTGCAAGCTCTTCGGGAACGTCCCTGTTGCCCTTAAATCCGCTGGCGCAATTCCTGGAACCCCATCGTCGCCGGAAAATCGTGCCGGAAAATCGTGTTCCACGCTCCGGAATTTGACTAAGACCCTCGCGGCCCCTAGTATCGTTTGTTTCAGCACATCGCTTCGGAGCGTCTGTGACTCACGGCAACGACCGTCCTCGCTACTATCTCACCACCCCAATCTACTACGCCAACGCGCGCCCGCACGTTGGCTCGGCTTACACCACTCTGGTTGCCGATACGGTCGCCCGCTTCAAGCGCATGCAAGGTTACGACGTGGCCTTTCTTACCGGCACCGACGAGCACGGCGAAAATATCGCCCGCGCGGCGGCCAAGGCGGGCGTCTCGCCGCGCCAACACGTGGACCGCTATTCCGCGGTTTTCCGCAAGCTCTGGGATGAGCTGGGTATCAGCTACACGCACTTCGTCCGCACCACTTCGCTCGAACATCTCCGCGCCGTGCGCCGTCTGCTGCTGCGCGCTCGCGACACCGGATTCGTCTACAAAGCTTTTTACCAGGGGCGCTACTGCATTTTCGACAATCTCTACGTGACCGACTCCACCGATCCGGTCGATTGCCCGCTTTGCGGCCGTCCCGCGGAAATCGTTTCCGAGGAGAACTACTTTTTCAAGCTCTCCGCCTTCCAGGAAAAACTCTTGAAGCTTTACGAAGACCAGCCCGATTTCATCCGGCCCGCCTTCCGCCGCAATGAAGTGCAGCGTTTTGTCGAGGCCGGGCTGCGCGATATCTCCGTCAGCCGTAAGACCGTGAAGTGGGGTTTGCCCTGGCCGGATGATCCCGACCACGTCGTTTACGTCTGGTATGACGCGCTCACCAGCTATCTGAGCGGCATCGGCTATGGCGACGATGAGTTGCAATGGGAGAAGTATTGGCCCGCGCAGCTCCACCTGATTGGCAAGGAGATCATTCGCTTCCATTGCGTCTATTGGCCGGCCTTTCTCATGGCCGCGGAGGAGCCGCTGCCGAAATGCGTTTTCGCACACGGCTGGCTGCTTTTCGACCAGCAGAAGATGAGCAAATCCAAAGGCAATGTCGCTTACGCCGAGCCCATCGCGCGCACCGTCGGCGTCGATGCGCTGCGCTATTACCTGCTGCGCGACGTCCCCTTCGGCCAGGACGGCAATTTCAGCCACGACGCTCTGCTTACGCGCTACAACAGCGACCTGGCCAACGGCCTTGGCAACCTTGCCAGCCGGACACTGGCGATGATCGGCCGTTATTGCGAGGGCCAAATCCCCGCGGCGAAACCCGCAGCCATCGGCGATGCCGAGAGCTCGCTCGCCGCCGCCGTTACGGAAGCTGCGCGGACCGTTATCGCCCAATACGAAGAACTATCGTTCTCTCGCGCGCTCGAAGTTGTCTGGGCCGCCATCGCTCAGGTCGATGGCTACCTTACGGCGCACAAGCCCTGGACGCTGGCCGAAGATCCTAGCCAGCGCGCTCACCTCGAAACCGTCCTGTACTATGCCGCCGAGTCGCTGCGCATTCTGGTGGCGCTCGCTCATCCCTCTTTACCCATAGCGACGGAAAAGATCTGGCAGCAACTGGGGCAGTCTGGCGCGCTGGGTGAGGCGCGCATCGATCAGCTCGCCTGGGGCGGGTTGCGTCCCGGCACGCTCATTGGCGAGCCGGCAGCCGTATTTCCTCGCGTCGAAAAAACCGAAACACTGGAGAAAATTGCAACTATGGAACAGGAAATCCTTAATCCGAAGGGCACGCCCGTAACGCCGTCCGCTCCAGCCGCGTCTCCGGCTGCGGCGCCAGCCGCTCAACCAGCCGCGGCCGCGGGCGCAAATGCCCGCATCACCATCGACGACTTCACCAAAGTGGAGATGCGCGTCGGCCAGGTGAAATCCGCCGAACGCGTGGCGGGCGCCGACAAACTGCTGAAGGTAATGGTCGACGTCGGCGACGAAGTGCGCCAGATCGTCGCCGGAATCGCCACCGCTTACCTACCGGAGCAGCTCCTCGGCCGCAAGGTCGTGGTCGTCGTCGAATCTACAGCCGCGCAAGCTGCGGGGCGTGGAGTCCAACGGCATGATCGTCGCGGCATCGATCGGGCCGGAAGGAACGCCCGTTCTCGCCGGATTCCTCGAAGACGTGCCGGTCGGCTCGCGGCTGAAGTAACACGGCTTAAGGAATCGGTTCCGCGCGGGCGCGCCTCGCGTCTAGGCTGAGCGCGGCGCATCCGCATTTCAGGAACACCGGCTAAGTTACCCATGGAACCAGGCCCTTCATCCTCCGAGCAGTTCGGAATGATCGATCATCTCGAACTGATCGATTCGCATGCCCATCTGGACATGTCCGAATTCGATCCCGATCGCCTGGACGTGCTGGCCCGGGCGCAAGCGGCCGGCGTGCGCAACATTCTCGCCATTGGCGGCGCGCCCGGCGCTCTGGCTTCGGCGGTTCCTTTCGCTGAGCGCTTCGCTTGGATCTATGCCGCAGCCGGAATTCATCCCCACGAAGCGAAGCTCGCCACGCCAGCGCATTACGAAGAGCTGGCCGCTCTGGCCAAACACCCCGAATTCCTCGCCGTCGGCGAGAATCGGCCTCGACTATCACTATGACCATTCCCCGCGTGACGTTCAGCAGCGCGTCTTCATCGAACAGCTCGAGTTAGCGCGCCATGCGGGCCGCCCCATCATCATTCATTGCCGCGAGGCTTGGCCTGATTGCCTCGATATTCTGGACCGGCATTGGCGCTCTGCGGGCTTGGGAGGAATCTTTCATTGCTTCACGGGCGCGCTCGAGGAAGCCCGCCGTGGAATCGAAATGGGCTTCCTGATCTCCTTCGCCGGAAACTCCACCTATCCCAAGGCACAAAACCTGCGCGAAGTGGCCTCCGCGCTGCCGCTCGAGTCGCTTTTGATCGAAACAGACTCCCCATTTCTGGCCCCTCAGCCTTTTCGCGGACGGCGAAACGAGCCCTCCTATGTCGCCGAAGTAGCGCGCACGCTCGCACCTGTGAGAAACTTGGCGCCTCGGGATTTCGCGGCCGCGACCACCGCCAATTTTCGCCGCTTCTTTGGCCTGGTATCGACGGATCGTCCTACTTAGCCACCGCGGGTTGCCACCGCGAATTGCCGCGCGAGTTGGCGAATGAATGGAGGAGCGACATCTCACTGCTGACGGTTAAAGAGATTTTTGATCTGGTGCGCGACGATATCTCTGGCGTCGAAAGAGAACTCGCGCAGCAGACCGGCCTGGCGAGCGAGCCGGTGGCCGAAATCGCCGGTTACCTCCTCGGCGGAGGAGGCAAACGCCTGCGGCCCGCGCTGCTCCTGCTTGCCGCGGGATATGCGGGTTACCAGGGCGCCGCGCGGTGCGCCTGGGCGCCGTTGTCGAGCTGATCCATAGCGCGACCCTCATCCACGATGACGTGATCGATGGCGCCGATACGCGGCGGGGCCGGCCTTCGGCGAACTCGCGCTGGGGAAATCATCGCAGCGTCCTGGCCGGGGATTGGCTCTATATGCAGTCGTTCCAGATGGCCCTCGAGGAACGTAATTTCCGCGTGCTGGACATCCTCATCGAGCTCACCCAAAACATGGTGGAGGGCGAACTGCTGCAGCTTTCCAGTCTGGGCCGGATGGATTTGGGCGAGCAGGACGTGTTGGATTTGGCGGCCCGCAAGACGGCCTGTCTGTTCAGCGGCTGCGCCCGGCTGGGCGGCGTGCTCGGCGCGCTCACCGATTCCGAGGAACAGTCGCTCGCGGACTACGGCCATTTTGCGGGATTGGCTTTTCAGCTTGTCGACGACGTCCTGGACTTTACGGCCTCGCCCTTACAACTGGGCAAACCCGTGCTCAGCGATCTCAAGGAGGGCAAAGTCACGCTGCCGCTGATTTATGCCCTGCAAAGCGATGGCGCCGCGGGAGTTGGCATGGTGCGAACCGTGCTCGAAGAGAAGGGCTTCCACAGCGTGCGCCCGGAGCAGATCTCGGCCCTGGTCCGAGATTCGGGAGCTCTTGACCGCACCCGCGTCCTGGCCAATGAATATGCCTCCCGAGCGAAAGCCTGCCTCAACGGCCGCGCCAAGAGTGAATTTGGCCGTGCGCTCTTCGCCGTTCCCGATTTTATCCTCGACCGCGAACATTAGTTCCGCCCGGCATCATGCTGCCGTTCAAGCTCGTTTACCACGAAGGCTACGATTTGCGGCTGGGCCAGCACGTCTTCCAATCGCAGAAGTTCGGAATGGTCCGTGATGCCCTGCTCGCCGGCAAGATTGCGGACCGTGGCGATTTCCTCAGCCCGGAAGCGGCCACGGATGAAGATATCCTTCGCGTGCACACGCCCGACTGGGTCGATAAGCTCCAGCACGATAAGCTCAGCATCGCGGAACGAGTGCGCCTGGAAATCCCCGATTCGCAGGCGGCCGTCCGGGGATTCTGGCTGGCCGCGGGCGGATCGATCCTCGCGGCCCGGTGCGCGGTAAAAGACGGCTTCGGATTCAATATCGGTGGCGGATTTCACCATGCATTTCCGGGTCATGGCGAAGGGTTTTGCATGATCCACGATGTTGCCGTGGCCATCCGCCGATTACAGGCTGACGGCACGCTCCAGAGGGTTCTGGTCGTCGATACGGACGTGCACCAGGGGAATGGGACCGCGGCTATCTTCGCCGGCGATGCCAGTGTTTTCACCTTGTCTCTGCACCAGGAAAATAATTATCCCGATCCGAAGCCGCCTTCGGACTTGGACGTGAATCTCGCCGATGGCGTTGGAGACGAACAATATCTGGAGCTGCTGGATAAAGCGCTGGCGGAGGCCTTCCGCCGTTCCGCGCCGGAAATGCTTTTTTATATTGGCGGCGCCGATCCCTATCGTGATGATCAGCTGGGGGGCTCTCGCTGACCATGCCAGGTCTACAGGAGCGCGATGCGCTGGTCTTTGCCGAAGCCAGGCACCGCGGCTTGCCTGTGGCCGTTGCCTATGCCGGCGGTTACGCCCGCCAGGTCGAAGACACCGTCCGCATACACGTGAACACAGTGATTGCGGCACGCGAATCCGCCGCCGCGCGCGTCATCTAGCGCCTGCGACGCAAATGAATCGCAACTCGGGGTTGTGGGTCAGGGCTTTAGCCCTGACAACAACAAAGCTGGAAGCAAATGGGGCTTCAGCCCCTGGAGACGGCGCACGTTTCGATTCGCCGCAATTACTGGAACGATCACTGGAAATCGAGTAAGACGTCGGTGACGTGATTCGCGGGGTTGGTGCGCAAAAAGTGTCCCATTTTTTCGTAGTGCACTGGCTTGTCGCCAAAAATCGCCACCGTGGGCTTCTCCAGCTTCGAGAGCATCTCTTCCAGGTAGGTGTTGTCGAACACTTGCCCGGGCATGAGCCGCCAGCTGTTGCGCACAATCCGTTCCGAATCCACGGAGAGGCCCGTGATCACCAGTTCGCCCATGCGATATTGCGGCCCTTCCGCAATCTTCACGTTGTACGCGACGGTGGCGTTGGCGTCATCGAATTGGGCCATCGGTGTAACCTTCACGTCGAGATAGCCGCGATGCTGGTACTCCAGTTCCACCTGTTCCCAATCCCCGGCGAGTTGCATGCCGTTGGCCAAATCGCCGGGCTTCACCGCCAGAAGTTTGGCAAGCGCGGCCGCATCAAGCGCGGAGTTGCCGCTCCAGTTGACGCCGGAAAGGTGGTACACGGGCCCCGGCGTGATTGGAATCTGAACGTCTAGCGTGGAGGGAGTCTGCTGGGCGGTATCGATCCGCCGCCGAACTGAATGCTCGGCGCGCCAAACTTCACCCCAATCTGGCCCGTGGCAAGATAGATCGGCCGCAGTTGTTCATTCTCGAAAAGCTCGATGGCAAAGCGTGAAAAGCTTTTGCCAACAAGATCGCTCACCCGGTCCTTCAGCTTCTCCGAATTCTGCGCCAGAGAATCGCCGAAGGTGAGGCTCGAAATGGTGAAGCTGGGGCCGTCCTGGCGGAACTGCATGATCATGGCGTCGCTGGAAGGCTCGGCCACGAGCATGTGCTCGACGTTGGCCTTGATCCCGCGCGACGCGAGCTTCCCCGCAAGGACCGCAGTGATCTCCTGGAGCAGCGTGCCGTCGCGAGGAGCGCTGCCGTCGAAAAGCGGCACTCCCTGGCGAATCTCGTCGCCCAGCTCTTCGTCGGTGAACCAGGGGAAATTCTCGAACAACAAGGGGACTGCGTCGGCGTCTTGCAGCTCGAAGTCGATCGTGGCGCGCCTATTCTTGACGGTGAAGCGAAAGCTGACGCGGGAAAACACGCCGAGGTGAACCAGGCCATCGGCGATCTCTTGCAGTTTTTCCTGGTCGACCGGATCTCCGGGCCGCAAACCCACCGTCGCAGCGATCTGTTCGTCGCCGTAGCGATGCGACCCGGAGGAATGTACCTCGGCGACAACAAATGAATCGGGAGCGGTTTGCGCCGCAAGATGGCGGGCAGCGAGGAGTGCGCACGAAGCGCAAGCCAAAATGAGAATGAAGCGAAGACCGCGCATGATTGGCCGCCCTGATTTTATCGCGGTGCCGCGAAAAGCAAACTCGGAAAGCGCTGCTTTTATTCCACGGTGACGGACTTAGCCAGGTTGCGGGGCTGGTCCACGTCGCAGCCGCGCCGCACCGCAATGTGATAAGCCAGCAACTGCAAAGGCACGACTTCAAGAATCGGGGCCATCAACTCCGGCGCGGTGGGGATTTCAATGGTGTGGTCGGAAGCCTTGCGCGCAAGGTGATCGCCTTGGGTGACCACGGAGATGACGATCCCGTCGCGCGCTTTCACTTCCTGAATGTTGGAGACGCTTTTTTCGTAGCGCACCATGGAATCGGAATCGAATTCGTCGCGCGTGGCCAGCACGACCACGGGCAAGTTCTCGTCGATCAGCGCATTCGGGCCGTGCTTCATTTCCCCCGCAGGATAGCCCTCGGCGTGGATGTAGGAGATCTCCTTCAACTTCAGGGCGCCTTCCAGAGCGATGGGATAGTGGATGCCGCGAGCGAGATAGAGGAAATCGGTATAACGGAACAATTGCCGCGCCAGCGCTTCGTAGATGCCCTCCTGATCGCCCTGCAAAATCATCTCCAGTTTCTGCGGGAGCCGCGTGAACTCCTGCATCAGCTTCTTCGCGGCGTCGTCGGAAAGCTTGCCCCGCGTCTGGCCGAGATAGAGTGAAATCAGCATCAGCGCGGTGAGTTGGCCGGTAAATGCTTTTGTGGAGGCTACGCCGATTTCGGGCCCGGCATGCGTGAGAATCGTGCCGGCGGCTTCGCGCGTGACCATGGAGCCCACCACATTGCAGATGGCCAGCGTTTTGGCGCCTTTTTGTTTGGCCTCGCGCTGAGCGGCGAGCGTGTCTGCCGTTTCCCCCGACTGGCTGATGCAGATCACCAGCGTGTGACCATCAATAATGGGATCGCGATAGCGGAATTCGCTGCCGTAGTCCACTTCCACGGGAACTCCGGCCAGCCGCTCGATCATGAATTTGCCGGCGAGACCGGCGTGCCAACTGGTGCCGCAGGCAACGATCTTGATGTTTCGGAAATTGCGGAACTCCTCCTCGGTGATGGCCATTTCGTCGAGGAAGACTTTGCCGGTCTCCTGAGAGATGCGGCCAAGCATGGTGTCTCGAATGGCGCGAGGCTGCTCACAAATCTCCTTGAGCATGAAATGCTTGAAGCCGCCCTTTTCGGCGGTGATGGGGTCCCAGGTGACGTGATGAATCTTGGGCTCCACGGGCTTAGCGTCGATATCGGTGACTTTCACACCCTTGGGAGTGAGTACGGCGATATCTCCATCGCCCAGGAAAAACATGTCGCGGGTGTGCGCCAGGATGCCCGGAATGTCGCTGGCTACGAAACATTCGTCTTTGCCCAGACCCACGACGACGGGCGGTCCATTGCGGGCAGCCACGATTTTGCGCGGATCCTTGGTCGAGAGAATCGCCAGGGCGTACACGCCGTTCAGCCGCTTCACGGCCTTGCGCACCGCGTCTTCCAGCGGGCCGCCGTCCATATATTTCTCCACCAGGTGCGCCACGATTTCGGTGTCCGTCTCGGTGACGAACTTGTGTCCTTCCTTTTCAAGCTCTTGCTTCAGCTCCACATAGTTTTCGACGATGCCATTGTGAACGACGACGATCTCGCCCTTACAATCCCGGTGCGGATGAGCATTCTCCTCGGTGGGCCGCCCATGCGTAGCCCAGCGCGTGTGGCCCAGGCCGTAGATGCCGTCGATGGGGTGCAGACGGATGGACTCCTCGAGATTGGGCAACTTGCCCGAGGCGCGGCGAATCTCCAGATGGCCGTTTTCGCTGACCACGGCCACGCCGGCGGAATCGTATCCTCGATATTCGAGGCGCCGAAGCCCATCCAGGATGAGGGGTACAACCTTCTTAGGGCCGATGTAGCCGACAATGCCGCACACGATGGAATCTCCTTGGAATGGAACCGGGTGAGAAATGCACCGGCCATTCAGGGTAGCACAAGGACTTTGGAGAGCGCCTTACGTGAGGGGCCGTAGTTTTCGGCTACGTAAACCCCAATGAAAAACCGCCCCGATTGCCGCCTGTCTATTCATCTATCGTGCCATCAATCTGGCCATCTATCTGGCTATCTATCTGGCTATCTATCCGGCAGCGGCGGGTTTGGCGTCCTCCACGATTTCAAAGCGGAAATCCTCGATCACGGGATTGGTAAGGACGTCGCGCGCAATGCGCTCCACTTCGGCCTGAGCGGCGGCGCGGTCCAGACTATCCAGATCGAGGATAAAGAATTTGCCCTGGCGAACGTCTCGCACAGCGGCGTGACCAAGCGAGGCAAGCGCTTGCTGAATCGCGGCGCCCTGAGGATCCAACACCGTCGATTTCAGCATGACCCATACGTGGGCTTTCATGGCAGGCATTATAGCAGGCCCAGCGGCGCGGCTTGAGCATGGAAGCTTTGCGCCAAGGCCATTTTGTCCTCTGAGGGAAGGAAAGCTCCACGAAACGCACCCTCGGAAATGCGCAATATCTCCTCGCCGCCCAGGCCCATCTGTTCCAGCGTGCCGTATTCGGCGTTCAAAGTCGTGCTGAACATGGCGGGATCGTCCGTCGATACGCTGATGGGTATGCCGGCGCGAAAAAGGCGCGGGAGCGGATGGTCGGCCAAGCGCGAATCGGGGCGCGCATCGATGCGTTCATCGGGGCGGCCGAGATGCCGTGCCAAGGCGCCGGTGCACAGATTGCTCGTAGGGCAAAGTTCCAGGCCAATAGACCGTTCCGCCAGCAAGGCCATGAGCGCCGGATCGGCCGCCGAAGCGATGCCATGGCCGATGCGCTCGGCGCCGAGAATCTCCACGGCATCGCGGACCGAATCCGGACCACCGATCTCTCCGGCATGAACGAGCCGATGCAGGCCGTGGGCGGCCGCGTATTCGTAAACGTCGCGAAATTGGGCTGCGGGAAGAGCGAGTTCGTCGCCGCCCATTCCAAAGGCGATCACGCCCGCGCCGCGCAGGTCCACGGCGCATCGCGCAACCTCCCAGGCAGCAGCAGGCCCAAACTGGCGCACCGCGTCGAATATCCACTGAAGGCGCAGCCCGCCCTGCTGGTACGGCGCGGTGGCTTCGCAGATCGCGGCGAAGTTGGCGGCGACATCCTGTTTGCGCAACAGCATGACGCCGACGGAGAGAGTAATCTCGGCATACACAACGTTTTGGGCCAGCAACTGTTCGCACGTGCGGCGAGCCGCCAAGGCGTAGTCTGCCGGGGCACGCAGATACGAAGTGACCCACTTGTAGGCCTCGATGAACGCGGTGAAATCCCGCGCCGCATAGCGCGCGGCCACGGCGCCTTCGGTGAGAAGGTCGCCATATTTTCCGGCGAGAGCGACAACGGTGGCGGGCTCCATTGTGCCTTCGAGATGGAGGTGCAGCTCGGCTTTGGGCAGCAATTGAAATCGCGCCGCCCACGATTGTAGCGAGAGATGCTGAGCCATCAGGATCTCGCCATCAGAATTTCCCGGGGGCCGATTTCGGGGCGAATTCGCTGTGCCTACGGCTGTAAGTGGCGTAGATCACGAGGCCGATCGCGAGCCACACGACAAAACGAATCCAGGTGATCACGGTGAGGCCCATCATCAATCCGCCGCACAGAATAATGGAAAGCAGAGGGAACCAAGGGACCAGAGGAACTCGAAAACCGCGCCGGCGCTGCGGGTCATTACGGCGCAAGAGGATCACTCCAAGCGATACCAGAACAAAAGCGAAAAGCGTTCCGATATTGGAAAGATCCGCTGCATCGCTGACGGCAAAGATTCCCGCGGGTATACCGACGGCGAAACCAGCGATCCAAGTAGACAGATACGGAGTCTGGAACCGCGGATGGACGGCGGAGAAGATCTTGGGAAACAGACCGTCACGCGACATGGCATACCAGATGCGCGCCTGGCCGTACTGAAAGACGAGCAGCGATGAAACCATGCCCATCAACGCGCCGATCACAATCACCGATCCGGCCAAGCGGCTCGAGCTCAAATGGTGCAAGGCATAGGCCACCGGCGCGTCGGAAGCTTCACCGGAAACGAAAGTTGTGTATTTCATCATTCCGAGGAGAACGATGGAAACTCCGATGTAGAGAATCGTGCAGACGATCAGCGAGGCGATGATGCCAATGGGAAGATCACGCTGCGGATTTTTCGCTTCCTCCGCCGCGGTGGAGACGGAATCGAAGCCGATGTAGGTGAAAAACACGATGGCGCCGCCGGTGACGATCCCGGCGAAGCCCGAGGGAGCGAACGGCCTCCAGTTGGCAGGATTGACCAACATTCCACCGACAACCAGAAACGTGAGGATCGCGCCAATCTTCACCGCCACGATCACATTATTGGCTTCGGCGGATTCCCGCACTCCGCGCACGAGCAATATGGTCAGGAGGAAGACGATGAGGAAGGCCGGAATATTGAAAATCGCGCCGGTCCAATGTCCCGATTCCCAGACCGGGCTGGACCAGCGGTCCGGCAAATTCACTCCAAACGCAGTGAGTTGCGATTTGGCATAGGAGCTGAAGCCGATAGCGACGACGACATTGCTGACGGCGTATTCGAGAATCAGGTCCCAGCCGATGATCCAGGCGAAGATTTCGCCCAGCGTGGCGTAGGAATAGGTGTAGGCGCTGCCGGCGATGGGGATCATGGAGGCAAGCTCCGCGTAACAAAGACCGGCAAAACTGCATGCCAGCGCGACGAGAAGAAACGAAACCGCGATAGCCGGTCCAGCAGGTGGACGCCCGTGCATGAGCACGGCCGCGGAACCACCATGCCGCAGGTAATTGACCAGCAGGTCGAGAACTTGGGCGTGCAGGATGGAGGGAGCCTGGAAATATTCTCCGGCGGCAGCGGTCCCGGTGAGAACAAAAATTCCCGAGCCGATGATCGCACCGATGCCCAGTGCCGTGAGGGACCAGGGACCAAGAGTCTTTTTCAAGCGGTGCTCAGGGGCTTCGGCGTCAGCGACTAATTTGTCGATGCTTTTGCAGCACAACAGCTGCGAAGTCATGAGCCGTCACCGGCAGAGCGCACGGCGCGCTGGCGGGGTATAGACTCAGCGCCGAAGGGTCGTTTGGCATGCGAACTGCGCCGGGGGGCCCCTCCCCCCCTCTTTTTTTGCAAGAGTATCATTCCAGGTGAGTTATTTTGCGATTCGTGCAAGAGTATCATTCTAAAAAGGTTAGGACATAGCGCCGTTCGGGCGTGAGATTTCCTGTATGTATTGATTCCAAGGGGGTTCGCTCGACTCATGAGGCTTGCTCGGGCCAGACATCTCGAATGACCGCCCGCTCTTTGCAAGAGTATAATTCTACAGCACTTACGTTTTCCGTAATGCAAGAGCATCATTCTAAGCGGCTTAGTGAAGGCGCCTTTGGGCGTGCGTGGCGAGCAATCCACTTTCTAACCCCTTCTCGCTTTGGTTCCAGGCGATGCTTGCACGAGCCTAGCTGCTACCGGACAAAAGCCCCAGGGCCCCGCCAAACTGCTGGCGGGCACCCTGGGCTACAAGAACCCCAGGAGCCGGGCGATGACAAGCCGCGACTCCGTCGACACCTCGCCTGCCCGGGAGGCGAACTCCGAAAATCGCCCACGCGTAAAACCGACGCATGGGGCACCCACCAAAACGCTCCTCGAACGCCAGTTCGTCATCTGGAACGCATATATATATATTTTATCGCGAGAGTCAATTAGCCAGCTCGGGACGATAGCGCGAAGAGGCTTCCGCAGGATCGGACACAGGGTGGTGGGTTCGTTTAGATTTTGAGCTCTTGTGCCACGATCAGGACAATTCAAACCGACCACTACCAGACACGGCGGCGGCTAGAAAATCCACTCGCGAGGCTCGCCGAGAAATTGAAAGCCGCAGATCTGCGCAGGAGTTTCAGGAGCCTTGAGCCAAGCGAGCCGGGCCTCTCCGGTAAATCTGCGCGCGGCAGGCATCCACAAAAAGACCTCAATCACCGCATTCTGCTTCAAGGAAACGCTCAGACCGCAGGCAAAACCGCGGCGGCTGACGTTCTCGGTAAAGACAAGAGTTTCAAACCCTTCGCCTTTGGCATCCGTTCCGCGCAGCTTCAAGCCGATCCTCAAGCGGATGCGCGCTTCCGTGCGGCGATTTTCGCGCCGGCGGCTCATCACCGCGGACAAGCGCTCCTGCAAAAGATTAAAGTCGATGGGCTTCTCGAAATAGCCGCTGACGCCCATCGAATCGCAGAAGTCCTTATAAAGGGCCCTGGGCGCGCCGGAGATAACAAAGACGGAAATAAGCTCGGTGAAACTCATGGCGGAAAGCGTCTGGCAGACCTCGAAGCCAGTGTGCGCCGGCATCATGAGATCCACAAGGACAGCATCGGGCTTGTGCTGGAGCGCCAGGATGAGGCCCTCTTCGGGAGAGGAGGTGTCCATCAATTCGTAAGAGTCCTTCAGGCGAAAACGAAGCATCCTGCGGATGGATTCGTCGTCGTCAATTACAAGAATGCGAGGCATTGCGACTCCTGGGTGGATAGAAGCGCGCAACCGGCCATTGGGCGCGGCTTATACCTATCCTGGGTGTATCCGGGCACACCCATTTTCAGCGCGGGGACTTATAGTAAGTTGTTAGTTAATTGACGAGGTGCCTAATCGAATAGCATGCGCAGGCCGGGCCAAAAGCAGATCCTCCGGTTACGGCCTCCACTGGACGCCACCGGAGTCCACGAAACGGACCTCACCGCCATTCGCAAAAGGCGCGACTGGGTTCGGGATGACAGCGGGCGGTGACGTTCGCCCGCGGAGAAACGAGCTTTACTTGGAGGCGGACTTGGACTGTGACTGCGAAGACTTGGGATCGCTTTCGTCGGCAGCCGCCACTCCCATCTGGTCTAATTTTTTCTTGATTTCGGAGGCCAGCGGGCCCTTCGGCGACTGCTTCAGATAGGCGCGCATCTCGCCGGCGGCGCTGGGAAAGTCTTGCCGCTCGAGAAAGATATCGGCAAGCAGGGCGTGCACCTGAGGAATGGCCTGATTGGGAGACTTTTCGACCTCGCGGGCACTTCGCTCAGCATCGTCCAGGCGATCCAGCTTGAAGTAGCTCACGGCCTGGAAATAGTTGGCGATATTGACGGCAGGATTGAGGGCCAAAGCTTTTCCCGCGGTGTCGATGGCCTGGTCATACTTCTCACCTTGTATTTGCAGCCCAGCCAGACTCACGTAAGGAGGTATGTACTTGGGATCAACGGCGATGGCCTTTGCAAAGGCCTGGCCAGCTTTATCGGGTTCGTGCCCAGCGAGGTAGGCTTTACCCAACTCGGTCCAGGCCGCCGCATAGTTATCGTACTCGGCGACGGCTTTTTCGAAATGCGTGGTGGCAGGCTTGATCTTGTTATTGCGGGCGTCGTCTTCACCCCTCTCGAACTCCTTGCGCGCGTTGGAGGGAACCAACATGGAGGTGACGCTGATAGCGGACCCTTCCACCCCAGCGATGCGCGCTAGATGAAAGGTGCCGACGTCAATCGTCTCCAGGTCTGGCGGACTGGTGATGGGACGAACCGAGGGCAGAAAGCCGTCGACGGAAACGCGCAGTTCACAGCCGACCAAACTATTGCCAAAGCCGGGCGCCCCGTAGCCCGAATTGCCCATCCCATTTGCGCCGCCCAAGCCCTGACCAGGACCCATGGTTTGATCGTTGGCGGCGCTGAAATCGACGTTGCCTTGAGGACCCGAGCCGAGGGTGAATTGGAAATAGCCCTTCAAGTCCGTGCGAATGACCTGCAATACCCGCATGCCGCAATCAAGCTGCACGGAAACGGGCTCGGGGACAGGCTGGCCGGTCTCCATGAGCACGCGTCCAGACACAAAAAGAGGAGTGGGCGATTGAGAGGACGGCGGCCGGGACATCGGTTGCGAATTTGAGTTGGGGACGTTGCCCGATGAAGGGGCTGAGGGGGCGGAAGAGCCCGGTCGCTGGGCCCAGGAGGGGGCCACCGCGAGCAGAACAAGCAATGCCGTAGCGGGAAGGAGATAGAATCGCTTCATAAATCACCCCAAAGGAAGGAACTTCGCGCTTTTTGAGCATACGCCTGTCGGCAGGCGCAAGATAGTCAATTCCGCGGGGGTAGTGGTCAGTTTGAAGGCGAGGAGGGGATTCTTCGACTCTGTTTAAGCGGCGCAAACTCCTGATCGCCATGACTTTCGCCGCAAGAGTGGCCGCGCGGCCCGCAAAGCGGACCGAGGAGAGATGCGGCCACTCCGCTCAGAATGACAACCGGCTTCGGAGAACGTGGGCGCGGCGGTCGACGGTGTAGGTGTAACGAGCAGGAAAGAGCAGAGAAAAGGCCCCAGGACCCCGCCGACTCCTTTTTCGACGTGCGCTTTCGCGCCGGACGGCGGGCGCCCTGGGCTACAAAAAGCCCGACGCTCCCAACGCGGCATGGCACGGCAGAGTGCCGGCCATGAGGCGAGGCTTGCTGGGCGCGAGGGCTGGCAATTAGACTGGAAGAAAAGGAGTAGCGGCGGGAGCGGTTTCGCGGGGATGGACGCGTGAGCGGAGCCACAGCTGGACTTTATCGACGGAGTGCTATATCGACGAACTGCTTTATCGACGAAGTGCCATGAATCGACAAACTGCTATCAACGAACTGGTATGAACGAACTGCAGGTTCAAAACGGCCGCATAGAGGCAGAGGAGACCGGGCACGAGGGAAGGAGCCCGTCCGCGCGGTATAGCCTTGGATTCTGGAGCCTGGTGGCCACGCAGTTTCAAGGCGCGTTCAACGACAACGCGCTGAAATTCCTGGTGATTTACCTCGTCGTGGACATGACGGTGCCCGGGCCGAAGCAAAACTGGCTGGTGCTGGTGGTGGGAGCGCTTTTCGCGCTGCCGTTTATTCTGCTTTCGATGACCGGCGGATTCCTGGCGGACCGCTTCAGCAAGCGCTCGGTGACTATCGGAACAAAATGGATGGAGCTGGGCGTGATGCTCTTCGCGCTGGCGGCGCTGGCGCGGGCGAATCTGGCGATGGAAGCAACGGGCGTATTTTTGCTGAGCTCGCAGGCGGCCATTTTTGGCCCATCGAAATACGGGCTATTGCCGGAGTTGCTGCCGGAGAAGGACCTTTCGTGGGGCAACGGCGTGGTGGAACTGGGAACGTTCCTGGCGGCGATTGCGGCCACGGTGGCCAGCGGATTTCTGGCGTTTTATTTTCGCGGGCATCAGGAACAGTCGGGCGCCATCCTATTGGGCTGCACGCTCATTGGGCTGGCGACGAGCTTTGGGGTTACCCGTGTGCCGGCGGCAAATCCGACGCGAAAATTCAACCGCAACCCGTTCGGGGATTTCGGCGAACAGATTCGCAGGATTCGCGGCGATCGCGTATTGAACTGGGCCGTGGTGGGCAATTTCTATCTTTGGTTCCTGGCGGCGCTGCTGCAATTCACGATCGTAATTTATGGGCACGATATTTTGCGGATCGACGACCGGCACATCAGCTACCTGCAGGCGGCGGTTGCGGTGGGCCTGGGATTGGGAAGCCTGGCGACGGGCTATCTTTCCGACGCCAAGATCGAATACGGGCTGATCCCGGTGGGCGCGGCGGGGATGATGGTTTTCGGGTTCCTTTCCGCGGGGCATGGAATTTCGCTGGAACGCGCGGCCACTTACCTTGGCCTGCTGGGATTTTTTGGCGGCTTCTACGCGGTTCCGCTGAACGCGCTGATTCAGCATCGGCCCGACCCGGAGCGCAAGGGCGGAGTGATCGCCGCGGCAAACCTGATTTCGTTCGTGGGCGTGTTCGCAGCCGCGGGCGTCTACTTTGCGATGGCGGAATGGCTGAAGCTGCGCGCGGACGAGATCTTTCTGGCCGGGGCGTTCATGACGCTGGCGGCGACGCTTTACGCCGTGGTCTTCCTGCCGGATTCCCTATTGCGGCTGGGGCTGTGGGTGCTTACGCACAGCATTTACCGCATCCGCGTGGAGGGCCGCGACAATATTCCCGAGCGCGGCGGAGCGCTCTTCCTCACGCAGGACCTGACGCCGCTGAAGGCCATGTTTCTGGCCGCGGCGACCGACAGGCCGATCCACTTTGTGGCCGACGCCAAGCCATTTGCGCGCATGGCTCCGCTGATACGCAAAGCGATGCGGATTACACATCGATCCGAACCCGGCATAGCCAGGGCCGACGATGGCGCAATCGATGGGGCAATCGATGGCGGAATCAAGGAGTCGTTGAGAATGGCTGCGGCGGCATTCTCGTCCGGCGAGGTGGTGTGCATGGCGGGGGAAGCCGTGAGCGATCTGCTGGAAAATCCGATGGAGAGCGAGCGCTGGGAGGAGTTCCTGCGCGAAAGCAACTCGCCCATTGTGGTGGTGTCTGTACAAGACGCCGCCGACCGTCCGCTGCAAGACGACGACGTACGCTCGTCCTTGAGCTTCTCGTCCCGAGGGCGGGTGACGGTGAAATTCGGCGCGCCCACGATGCCGGGAGAGGGCGCCTGCGTGGCCCAGGCGCTCCGCTCGCTAAAGTCAGTAGCTGCCCCGCGATTTGCCGCCCCCAGCCACGGCGATTAAAAGAGCGACAACTTCATTCGAAAGAGAGACAACTTCACTCGAAAAAGAGACAACTTCGCTTAAAAAAGAGACAACTTCACCTTCAGGAATTTCGCGGGATGCTGACGGAAGTCGTTGAGAAGCAAACGCAGGTCGCCCGCGACGCCGGTGGTATTGTCGTAAAACTGCGGATTGGTGAAAAACTTGCCGGCGCTGCTATTGGGCGAATTCAAATCGGCCGTGACCTGCTTTACATTTTCGCCGGCCTGGCGCCAGGTGGCGTAAAGCTCATCGTCGGTGGCAAGCTTGCCGAGCGTGCCGCGGCCGGCGCGCACGCCGGCAAGCAAGGCGTTGCCGCTATCCAAGAACTGCCGGGCGCTATCATGGAAGCTGGGATCGAAAATAAATTTGCCGAGGGAGCCTTTCTGCTGATCGACAGCGGCCATGACGTTATCGAGATGGCCGACGGCGGAATCAACCTTGGCGTAAAGCGCGTCCGAGGCGACCAGCTTGCCGATGGTGCCCTGGCCCTGCTGCACGGAAGAGGCGATCTGATCGGCGCGAGAGAGAACGTCGTTCAGACGATTATAGGCAGTTTCGTCGTGCAGCAACTTGCCGACCGTGCCCTGGCCCTGCTGAATGCCGGCGACCGTCTGGCTGATCTGCGAGGTCAGCATGTTGAGGTTCTGCATCAAGTCAGTGGCTTGGGAGACGACCTGGGTGATGGCCTTTTCTCCCGAGCCCGGCACCTCTTGCCCGTCCCGAAGCACCTGACCCGTGAAGCCCCGCTGAATGTTCACGACGCGGTTGCCCACGAAGCCTTCGGTGAACAGGGTGGCCGTGGAATCGCTGCGGATGTCATTCTGGAAATCGCGGTTGATCCTCATGACGACCTCGACGGCGCGATCGCGATTGGGCGGCTGGCGGACCGGGGCCATGCGAATGGTGTCCACATTGCCCACGTCAACGCCATCGACGGTGACGGGGGCGCCGAGGGTGAGGCCGGCAACCTCAGGTAGATATGTCACCAGATGGTATTTGGGACCCAAAGCTCCGGTGCCGGTGACGTAGAAAATCCCCAGCACGATCAGGATAATGCCGGCGAGCACAAAAACTCCTACGCGCAGCTCGGTCCAACTGAGTTGCTTGCGTTGCGCCATGATCTGGCCTCCTCGTAGTTCTTAGGTGCTGTTCAGCTCTTTACTTGCCATCCAAATTTGCTTCGCGTCCAGACAAATCAGACCAGAAATTTCTTTAGATAGGCATCGGGGGATTCGAGCAGAGCCTGCTGGCCTCCCTCGAAGTACACCTTGCCTTCGCGCAAGAACAAAAACGTGGTGGAGGGCTGGCCATTGCGGGCCGCAAGGGCCGCCGGAGATATCCGGACGACGCGATTTTGCGCCTGGTCGAAGCGGAAATTGGCCAGGGCGAAGGCGTCCTGAAGGCGATGGGTGGCCATTAGCGAAGTGACCCCGAGCGTATCGCGGAGCCGCAAGATCAAAGTGATGATGTTATGCGAGGTGATGGGGTCCAGGCCAGCGGTGGGCGAATCGTAAAGCACGATGGGAGGATGGCTGACCAAAGCGCGGGCAATGGACACGCGCCGCCTCATGCCTCCGGATAGCTCGTCGGGAAGCTTATCGATGGCGCCTTCCATATCCACAAATCCGAGCGCTTCACGGACGCGGGCATCGATCTCATGCTCGTCCACCCCGTCTTCGTTGAGACGATAGGCCACATTCTCGGCGACGGTCATGGAATCGAAGAGGGCGCCTTCCTGGAAAACAAAGCCGATTTGGCGCCGGAAGTGAAGCAACTGAGGCTCAGTCATGGAGCCGAGATCGTCTCCGAGGACGCGCACATGACCGGAGGCGGGTTTGATCAGGCCGGCAGCCAATTTAAGGATAAGAGTCTTGCCCGTTCCGGTTTCGCCGACGAGGACCTTAGTTTCCTGGTGAATAGCGCGGAAGGAGACTCCACGAAGAACGTCGCCCTCGTCAAAGCCGAGGCGCACATCCTCAAAGGAAACGACTGGCTCGTTCGAGGCGGCGTTCATCCCGGGAAGTGGCTGAGCGGGGGGCGCCAGCACATGTTGTCACCTCACTCATTATAGATGCACAGGCCGATTGGCCGTCACGTTTTGTGGCCGATTCGAAGACCCCGGGGCTAGACGGGCCAAATCAGAACTTTCCGCCGGCGAGGAAAAGAGAAATCTTGGTGAGGAAGAAGTCCGTAATCAAGATCAAAACCGAGGAGACGACTACAGCCTGAGTGGTGGCGCGTCCGACGCCCTGGGTGCCGCCGCGAACCGTCAATCCCTTGTAGCAGCCGACCGTGGCCAGAAGAAAGCCAAAGACCACCGGCTTGGCGATGCCTTGCATCAGGTCGGAAAATTGGAGGGCATTCACGGCGCGGGTCCAGAACTCTACCCTGCCGATGCGCAAGGTGAAATAAGCGATGATGAAGCCGCCGATCAGGCCGACGAAATCGGCCATAGCGGTGAGCAGCGGCAGGACGCAAACGGTGGCGAGCACACGGGGTGCGACGAGCTTGCGGTCGGGGTCCGTGCCCATGGCGCGCATGGCGTCGACTTGTTCGGTCACCAGCATGGAGCCGAGTTCGGAGGCCATGCCCGAGGCATTACGGCCGGCGACGAGCAGGCCGGTGATGGCGGGCCCTAACTCGCGCACCAGGGCGAGGGCGACGACGTCGCCGGTAAGCGCCGTTTCACCGAAACGCTCGAACTGCGAGGCGGTCTGCAAAACCATGACAGCGCCGATAAAAACGCCGGTAAGCAGCACGATGGGCAGCGAACCGATGCCAATAATATCCATCTGCTGCAAGAGATCATTTACGTAGAGCGGCGGACTGAAAAGACTGGCGACGGCGCGGGCGGCGAAATAAGAGAAGTCCTGGACGATCTGCACATAGTGCTTGAGCGGCTCGATCAATAAAGCGAATGCGGAAGGCTCCGCGGCGTCCATCAATTTAGGATCAGTGGCCATTTGCCGATCAGGCTCTTTGCAAGCCTAACGTCGGGCGTTGCGGAGCGTCAAGGACGGGTTCGCGGGCGCGAACGTCTGCTTGCGGGTTCGTTTCCGCTTGCTTTGGCTTTACGGTGTGGGCGCGGTCCGATAAAATGCCCAATTCCCTGCCGCCCCGCGCGACGGACCTAGCGCATGCGTGCCGGGCACAAACCAATGCTGCAATTCGCCACCGCCGGAGAATCACACGGCCAAGCGCTGGTCGCCTGGATTTCAGGGCTGCCCGCCGGCCTGCATATCGATTTGCAATTCATCGACAGCGAATTGCACCGGCGCCAATTGGGGTATGGGCGCGGAGGAAGACAAAAGATCGAGAAAGACCGCGCGGAGGCGCTGGCGGGAATCCGGCACGGGCAGACGATTGGCGCGCCCATCGCGTTGCGCATCGAGAACCGCGATTGGGCCAATTGGGAGAAGGCCATGGCCGTGGAGGATCGCGAAGAAGAGCGATCGGCGCGACGGCCGCTTACGGCGCCACGGCCGGGGCATGCGGACCTGGCGGGCGCGATCAAGTTCAATCTGCACGACGCGCGCTACATTTTGGAACGGGCTTCGGCCCGCGAGACCGCGGCGCGCGTGGCGCTCGGCGCGGCGGCCAAGCTGCTGCTGCGGGAGTTCGGCTGCGAAGTTTTGAGCCATGTGGTGGCAGTGGGGCATGTGCGGATGGAACGGCAAGCGGCGTGGAGCGAAATCCAGGCGGTGTGCGCGAATCTCGATTCGCCGCTGCGCTGTGTGGATCAGGAGATCGAGGCGCGCATGAAGCAGGAGGTCGATCAGGTGTTGCGCGCGGGAGATTCAGTGGGCGGAATTTTCGAGGTGGTGGCACACGGAGCGCCGCCCGGCCTGGGGAGCCACGTGCAGTGGGACGCCAAACTCGATGGACAGTTGGCGAGGGCGATCATGTCCATCCAGGCGGTAAAGACGGTGGAGATCGGCGCCGGGGTTCGCGCGGCCGGTTCGTTTGGCAGCGAGGTGCAAGACGAGATCACCTACAATGCGGAGAGCCGGCGGTTCCAGCGTCCCAGCAATCGTGCGGGAGGGCTGGAAGGCGGCATAACGAACGGCGAAGACGTGGTGGTGCGGGGCTATCTGAAACCGATCTCCACCTTGCGGCGGGCGCTGGGGACGGCCGACCTGGTAACCAAGGAAGCGGTGCAGGCGGCCTATGAGAGGTCCGACGTATGCGTGGTGCCCGCGGGGGGAGTGGCGGGCGAAGCCATGACCGCGCTGGTGCTGGCGGGAGCGTTCCTGGAAAAGTTTGGCGGGGATTCGCTGGGGGAGACACGGCGCAACTTCGAGGGATATATGCGGCAGGTGGATACTTTTTAACGTTATTTTGGAAAGGCTTTTGAAGGGCTTATCAAGTGATTGTCGAAGGGGGGGTAGTGGGTCAGCTTGAATTTTGCCCTCTTGTGTCACGATCAATAAAATTTCAAACTGACCCGCTACCTTGAGGGGAACTTCTGAGCAACGGCGAAAAATCCGGAAAGTCGGCGGCGATGATTTATCCCGTGGTTAAGTACGGCGATGCCGTACTGGAAAAGACGACCGAGCCCGTCGAGAAATTCGACGAAGAACTGGCCAAGCTTTGCGAAGACATGTTCGAATCGATGTACGCGGCAAATGGCGTGGGGCTGGCGGCGCCGCAGATCGGCCTGGGGCGGCGACTGGCGGTGATCGACGTGACGGTGGGGAAAAACCCGGAGGCCAAACTGGTCTTGGCCAATCCGGAGATCATTCACGCCGAAGGCGAGCAGCGCGAGGAAGAGGGCTGCTTATCGGTGCCGGGCTTTCGTGGAAACGTGGCGCGGCCGCAATACGTGACGGTGCGAGCGCAGGACGTCACAGGGAAACCTTTTGAGATGAACGGGGAAGGATTGCTGGCGCGTGCGTTCTGCCATGAACTCGATCACCTGGACGGCGTTCTTTTTATGAAACACCTCGGACTCGTAAAGCGCGATCTGATCCGCCGAAGAATCCGCAAACTGAAAAAAGCGGGGCAGTGGTAAGGTCCCACGCTTCGCAAACCGCGAGAACAGCATGCGCATCGTCTTTTGCGGCACGCCCGAATTCGCCGTTCCCGCACTACGGGCGGTGCTGGAGAACCCGGAATTTACGGTGGAAGCGGTGGTGACGCAGCCGGACCGGCCGCGGGGGCGCGGGCAGCGCGTTTCGGCTTCCGCGGTGAAGGAAGTGGCGGTGGAAGCGGGCGCGCGGATTTATCAGCCGGAAAGCATGAAGTCGGACGCGGCGCTGGATTTCTTCGCGCAAATCAAGCCCGACGCGGCGGTGATCATCGCCTACGGGCAGATCATTCCGAAGCGCCTCCTGGAGATTCCGCGGCTGGGCTGGATGAACCTGCATGCCTCGCTGCTGCCCAAATACCGGGGCGCGGCGCCCATCGCCTGGGCCATTATCAATGGCGAAAAGGCGACGGGACTTACCACGATGCGGCTCGATCCGGGGCTGGACACCGGGCCGATTCTACTGCAGCGCGAAATGGAAATTGGCGCAGAGGAAACGGCGCCGGAACTGGCCGGGCGCATGGCCGAATTGGGCGCGCCTCTGGTGACAGAATCGCTGGTTCGCTGGGAGCGCGGAGAGATAACGCCGATTCCGCAAGACGCCGAGCGAGCGAGCTATGCGCCGATTCTCACCAAGGAGCACGGGCGGATCGACTGGGGGCGGACGGCCGGCGAGATTTATAACCGGATTCGCGGACTTGCGCCGTGGCCGGGCGCGTTCAGCACATTTCGCGGACGGCTTTGCCACATCTGGGGACGGCCGAGCGAGGCAACTGCCAGCGATGCAGCAGAGCCGGGCACTTTGGCGTTGGGCGATGCCGCTATCGAGGTATTTGCGGCGCATTTGCGGCGAGGGCACACGGCTGCGGATCGAGGCGCTGCAGATCGAAGGACGCAAGCGCGTGAGCGCGCGCGAATTTGCGAATGGGGCGCGACTCCAGAGCGGCGAGCGCTTCGGCAGTTAACGACCTCGAATTCACTAAACGATTCAGCCTGTGGTAGTGGGTCAGTTTGAATTTGACCTCTTGTGTCGCGATCAAGAAAATTCACACTGACCCACTACAGAGCCTGTTTCTCACTGGACTGCATCCTCACTAGACTTGAGCCATGGATATTTCCGTCGCGAGAAAGATTGCCTTCGACGTTTTGCGCCGCGTGGCGGCGGAGAACGCTTATGCAGCGGACCTGCTTTATGCGGAGCTCGCGGGAGGCGTAAAGAGAGCGGACGCATCGCTGGCGACGGAATTGACGCTGGGGGTGCTGCGGCGGCAGCGTCTGCTCGATTTTCTGCTGGAGCGTTATCTGGAGCGGCGCGGCGAGCAATTAGATATAGAAGTGCTTTTGGCGCTGCGGCTGGGACTTTATCAGCTGCGCTACCTCGATCGCGTGCCGCAGCACGCGGCAATCAACGAATCGGTGGAGTTGGTGAAGCGGGCGCGGAAGAGCTCCGCGGCGGGAATGGTGAATGCGGTACTGCGGCGAGGGGCGGCGCAGGCGCGGATTGGCGGAGAAGCCCTCGACAAGCTGGTATCCGAGCGACTAGCAGGAGGAGCATCGGACGAGGAGCGGCTGGGAATTGTGCACTCGCATCCCACGTGGCTGGTGGAGAGATGGCTGCGGTCGTTTGGCAAAGAACGAACGACGGCGTTGCTGGAGGCGAACAACCGGCCGGCGCTATTGACATGCGCGGTGCTCGAGGAGGAAGCGAGCGAAGGCGTCGCGGAATCGCTGCGCAAATCGGGTCTGGAGGTGGCTCCGGGACGTTGGCTGCGAGGCTCGCTGCACCTATCGGGAGGCGATGCGGCTGCGAGCGAGGCTTATCGTGGCGGGGAGATCAATTTTCAGGATGAAGCGTCGCAAATGGTGGCGCACCTGGTGGACGCGCGCGCTTCGCAGAGGGTGCTGGACCTGTGCGCGGCGCCAGGCGGCAAGACCATCCTGCTGGCGCGCGCTGCCGGCGAGGGCGGGCGCGTGATCGCCGCGGATTTGCGCGAGCATCGCTTGCGCGCCACGAAGGAGCAGCTGACGCGGACGCGGGCAACGAACGTTTGGCTGGTGGCGCTGGATGCGACGCGGCCTTTGCCGTTCTCGCAACCATTCGATCGCATCTTGATCGACGCGCCGTGCTCGGGGACCGGCACGCTTTCGCGCAATCCGGAGATCCGCTGGCGGCTGAAGCCCGAAGACTTGGAGAACGCTCATCGCAGCCAGACCGCGATGTTGAGCAATGCGCTGGCGGCCGCGGCTGAGTTCCGCGGCGGAGCGACGCGGGTGGTGTATTCGACGTGCTCGCTGGAGCCGGAAGAGAATGAACAGGTGGTCGCGGAGGCGTTATCGCAAACGCGGGATTGGCAGGTGACGTCAGGGAAAGCGGCGCTACGGCCCCATGTGCGCGATTCGGCTGCGGCCGAGGAGCTTTTCGGAGCCGAGGGATTCTTC
Source organism: uncultured Acidobacteriota bacterium (assembly GCA_963703785.1). Lineage (GTDB taxonomy): Bacteria > Acidobacteriota > Terriglobia > Acidiferrales > UBA7541 > Palsa-189. The sequence continues at coordinate 31,835 of CAVPFR010000007.1, forward strand.
CGCACGTTCCCACCCGAGCAGGGGACCGACGGATTTTTTGCGGCGGTGATGGAGCGAAGTTAGACGACTCGGACGAGGATTCCGCCCAGGATCAAGAAAGTTCAAACTGGCCCGCTGCATGGGCCTCGTTGAGGTTGCGGTTTCGGCGTGATAGCCTGATGGCTTCCCTATGATGGAGAAATGGAGAGAACGGCTGGAGCGCGTTCTGCGCTTCTCGCTTCTGGTCTTTGTGCTGGCCGCGGCGGGGTTCCTGAGCGCGGTGACCACGATTCGCATTGCCATTCGGGGGCGCATCGTCAGCATGCCCAGCCTCGTTGGCAAGATGGCGCCGGAAGCGGGGCGGATGCTTGGGGCGCGCGGGCTGCAATTGCGGGTGGCAGACCGTGTGTATAGCCCGCTTCCGGTAAACGCGGTGGTGCGGCAGAGTCCACCCTCCGGCGAAGAGATGAAGATTTCCCAGGACGCCCATGTGGTGTTGAGCCTGGGACCGCAAACGATAAAAATACCGTCGCTGGAAGGCCAGACGATGCGGGCGGCGAGGATAGGCTTGCTGCAAGCGGGGCTGCAGCTTGGCGAGCTAACCACGATCTATCTGCCGGGAACGGAGCCGGACATTGTGTTGAAGCAAGATCCGCCACCTGGAACAACGGCGTCGACCCCGCACGTGGACCTGCTGGTATCGGCGGCGGACCGGCAGCCATTTTACGTAATGCCTAACGTGGTGGGTTTGGACCAGCAGGAGGCGAACCGGACTCTGGCGGCGGCGGGACTACGAATCGGCAAGGTGAACCACATCGGACAGGCCGGAGCGCAAAAGGGGACGATTGTGGGGCAGAATCCGCCGGGCGGCGACCGTATAGCCGCGGACGTGAGCGTGGAACTGGGCATTTCGGAGTGAACGGCCAAGTATATTCAAACTGGCCCAGTACCAGCCCTGAAAAGACCCGAAAGCCACTACTCTCTATGATAGAATTTCGCCAGTGAGCGTGACGACTGCCGTTGAGGTCGCCCCATCCATTCTAGCCGCGGATTTTGCGTGTCTAGGAGATGCCATAGGCGCCGTGGAACGCGGAGGCGCTACCCTGCTGCATGTCGATGTGATGGACGGCCACTTCGTTCCCAATATTTCCATTGGCATCCCGGTGGTGGCGTCGCTGCGCAAGGCAACCAAGCTACCGCTTGATGTGCATCTGATGATCGAAAACCCGGAGGAATACATTAGCGAGTTCGCAAAAGCCGGGGCAGACATGATTTCGGTGCACCAAGAGGCCACGCCACACTTGGACAGGGCGCTTGCGATGATCCGAGAGCATGGGTGCAAGCCGGGCGCCGTAATCAACCCGGCCACGCCGGTGATGATGCTTTCCGAGGTGCTGGGGAAGGTGGACCACGTGCTGGTGATGTCTGTAAATCCGGGATTCGGCGGCCAAGCCTTCATTCCGGAGGCTACCGGGAAAATAAAGGAGTTGCAGGAGATTCGGAGCCGGCATCATTATAATTACCGGATTGAAGTGGATGGGGGGATTGGGCCCGAAAACGTAGCTGAGGTGGTGCGGGCCGGGGCGCAGATTCTGGTTGCGGGCACTTCGATCTTCCACACGGCCGATCCAGCGGCAGCGGTGCGTGAACTGGGACAGTTGGCCAGCGCGGCTTTGGCGCAAAAAGCAAGGAAGGCTGTCTAAGACGAAATGGGCGGAAGGAAATACAGCTGGCTTACAGCGTTTGTCGCGATCCTGATCTTCGTGGGTTGGGAAGCGCCCAAAGTGGCGGCATCCCAGGTAGTTGGGTCGAGCAAGCCAGCCAATAAGACAGCGGCGCCGCAAAAGGGTTCGCCAAAGGGCCAAGATGCGCAGAACGCCGGCGACTCGGCGGAGGCCGACAAGGTTCTATACGAGAAAGCGATGAACGATATAAAGCACGCGCGCTACGATACGGCGCGGCTGAGCCTGGAGACGCTCATCAATACCTACCCCGACAGCGAATACCTGGCCAAAGCGAAATTGGCCATTGGGGATTCCTATTACCAAGAGGGTGGGCCGACGGGGCTGACCCAGGCGGTATCGGTGTATCAGGATTTCATCACGTTTTTCCCGTTTCTCGAGGAAGCGTCCTACGCGCAGATGCAGATCGCCATGGCGCACTACCGGCGGATGGAGAAGTCGGACCGAGACCGCAGCGAGGCGCTGGAGTCGGAGGCCGCGTTCCAAACGTTCATACAGAAATATCCCAATACGGAATTCACACCTAAAGCCGAGCAGCGCCTGCGCGAGGTGCAGGAGGTTCTGGCCGACGGCGATTTTCGCATTGCGAGCTTCTATTACCTGCGACGGGTGGACAAGGCGGCGGCTCCGCGGTTGATCGATCTGGTGAATCGTTACCCGCTGTACAGCGCAGCCGACCGTGCGAATTGGATGCTGGGTGCGATTTATGAGCGGAACGAGCACAACGACATGGCTGCGACGTACTACACCAGGCTGGTGAAGCAATATCCATTGTCGCCCCTTGCCGCAGAAGCGAAGACAAAGCTCGCCAAGTTCGGCGACCCAGTGCCGCAGCCGGACCCAACGGCAATGGCTCGCATGCAACAAGAGCAACGAACTCCCCGCGATCGGCCTATGTTCCTGAAGCGGCCCACTGGGATTCTGAAGTCCGGTCCTGACGTAAGCGCAGCGGCAAGAGTGGGGATGCCTACCCTGACGCCGCAATCGGAGGATGCGACCGATACGCTTACCCCTGGGGCGGGACTGACCGTGGTGGCTTCGGGCGGGGCTTCCACCGGGAGTACGGGCGGAAGCGGGACCTACGTCCAGACGGTGACGCCGGCGGGATCTGGAGTGGGCGATCCTGCGGTGCCGAGACCGCCAGAGACCGCTGCCGGGAACTCGGCGACCGCAGCAGCAGCAAGCGACCCGGTTGCGGGTGCTTCCGCTCAGACCCAATCCGGCCAAGGCAGCCAGGCCGCAGCAACACCGGCGTCCGGACAAGGTGCGAGCGGCGACCCAGCAAGCCAGTCAAGCCAGGCGGGGAGTGCAGGCGAATCGTCCAGCAACAAGAAGAAGAAAAAGAGCAAGAAACCGAGCCCGGTTCAAGCACAACCCCAGGCGCAACCCCAGCCTCAGGCGCAGCCGCGGAACCAGACTGACCCTCCGAGTCAGCCGCAGTAAGCTCCCAAGATTCGCGAAACGAACGAGGTTACACTCCGGCACACCTGCGCTCAAAGCTCGTTGACTCGCCTCCACCCCGATGCTCCAATAATCCAAGCCGATAATGACGGCGGTTGCTAAGACCGCCATCGGTACACGTGCCGCACGAAGGAGCACCCGGTGTCGCGCATACTCGTGGCCGACGACAACAGTAATATTCAGAAAATGGTCGCGTTGGCCCTGAAGGACGAGGGGATCGACGTTGTGGCCGTGGGGAATGGCGATGCGGCCATGCGGAAGATTCCGGATCTGCGGCCGGATCTGGTCCTAGCGGACATATTCATGCCCGTGCGCAACGGGTACGAAGTATGCGAGTTCGTCAAGAACGATTCGCGTTACATGAACACGCCGGTGGTGCTGCTGGTTGGCGCGTTCGACCCACTGGATGAAGACGAGACGCAGCGGGTGCGCGCGGACGGCGTGCTGAAGAAGCCGTTCGTTCCGCCGGATCCCTTGATCAACATGGTCAAGGCGCTGCTTGCCAAGTCCAACGGGCAAAATCACGCAGCGGTTGTAGCGGCAACCCCGGCTCCGCCGGCGTACGAGCCGCAAGCCACAGTAGCGATCCCGCCGCCACCTCCCGTTAGGGAGGCGGTCGCGCCCGCGAAGGTATCCCCCGAGCAGAATCAAACGCCCAAGTCCGTGGCCCCCGCGCCGAGTTACACCCCCGAAGCAGGCACATTGGACGAGGCCGAAGAAGTCACAACGGCTGTGCGCGATCCGAATCTAGGCGAGCCGTTCTGGGCCGCTCCCGAGGAACCCGAAGCGGAAGAGCACAACGAGGAGCAAGCGGCCACCCAACCCGAGGAGATGCTGGACATGCATTCCTTCGGCAAGGACGAGGAACGAGGCGATACCGGACGGTTTCGGCCCGATTCAACCATTTTCGAGAATACCGCATTGGACGACGCTCCCGCGGAGAAGAAAAAAAAGAAGCGAGAAACCGCAAAGATCGAGACGGTGGAAATGCCTTCGGCCCAATCGAAGGGCGTGGAAGCGGATGTGGACGCGGGCAAGCTGGTGGAAGCGGCCTCCGAAGAGGTTACGCAAGCGCCCGCGGCAGAGGAAATTCCGGTCGAGCCTTTCAAGTTCGATCCGGCGCTAACATTTTCGGCCGCCACGGAAACGATGGAAGAGCCGCAAGAGTTGATGCCTCTTCCTGAACTGCTGGCCGCGCCGAGCGAGCAAGCACCCGCGGCGGAAGACCATGCTTTTCATCTGGAGCCGGCCCCGCTGGAAGTGGCGGTGAGCGAGCATGCGGCGACCGTTTCCTGGCCCACGCTAGCGGATCCGATCGAAGAGACACCTGCCACGCCAGCGATTCCCGCTGAGGCGCACGCAAGCTTCGAGCCTGCGCACGTCAATTTGACGCCGCTACCCAATCAGGACGCTGTGATTCAGGCGGCGACGGAAGCCGCACGGACAGCGTTCTCGGAGTTGAAGACTTTCGCAGGCGTGATCCCTCCCATCGAAAATACAGGCGTAGCAAACCAACCCGCGGGGCACGCCGTAAACGGGCAGACAGCTCAAGATATGCTTCAGGATGGTCCCGCTGGGCTGGCGCATACGGAAGCGCAAAAAGCCACGCCAGAGATGATCGACGCCGTGGTTAACAAGCTGCTCGAGCGCATGCAGCCGCAGATCATGGAAGTGGTGAATCGCGAAGTTCTGCGACCGGCAATCGAGGCTATCGTTCGACGCGAGATGGAAAAGAACTAAGGTTATTTGGAGGCGGGTTCGGCGACGGTCTTCTTGTATTCCTCCGCTTCAGAAGGCACGCAGATCATCTCCCGAATATCGAAGGTCCTGGGCTGGCGGTGCAAGACAAAGTTGTCGAGGCCTATCCAAGGCTTGGTGTAGGCCTTCGGATCATCGATCTTCACGGTAAGCTCCAGGGTATCGAGATCGGCGCGGTGATAGGTCTCCTGCACGCGCATGTCGGGACTGTGGGGGTCACCCGCATTGTCGAGCCAGGTTCTCTCGTCGAGCCCCACCGTATCGACGACGAATGTATTGTCATCCTGCCAGTGACCGACGGAGTATCCGTACCATCGAGGTTCGGGATCGCGGGGCAGTTCCCGGCCGTCGGTCCAGATGGCCCGCCAAACCTTTTGATACTCGTACAAAATCAGCACCTGATCGGCGATTTGGGCGATTTCGAGCGGCCTGAGCTCGAAGAAAACATTGCGCGGAAAGCCGGCGGGATCGCAACCATCGAGGGGATCGTTGATCGAGCCGAGGGCGACTTTTCTGGGACCATCGCCGGGTTTGTAGGCGTCGGCCATTTTCTTGCCCCAATCGGTGAAGGGCGCATGGCTCTTAACTCCCGAGGGCTGGATTCCAGAGGCGAAAGCATCCCAAGTACCGCTGATGTCGCGGCGGGGCGCCGGGCCGGAAGACGGCTGCGGCGGCTTGGGCTGAATGCTGGGCGTGTTCCACAGCGCCGGGGGTCGAGGTGCCGGCTGCGCTGGCGCTGGAGCCGATTGTTGGGCTCGACTGGCGGCGCTCAATGCAAGGCAGAGGCACAGAAACGCCGCGGAAGCGAGGAGCGACCTCGGTGATCGCTTTGGCGCTTGGCTATTCATGTAAGCTGGCCACATGGCCTGGTCATCTAGCCTGGATCCGTTACGCCGGGGATGCGCGTGCCCAGTGTCCGGCCGCTTGCCAAGACTACGTCTATGACGCGGCCGATGGGCTGGCCGTTTTTGACCGGCTGCAAAGTGACGGTGACGCGATCGCCAGGCTTGAAGTCCTGTCTGCTCCAGCCGAGGTTGGTCATGTCAGACGGATTGCTCGTTTCGGCGACCCAGTGGACGACGTTTCCTTTTTGATCGGTTACGTCGAATTTGAGGAAACAGTGCGGATTGGCCCAAAACCAATCCGTGACGGTGGCCTTCAGAGTGAGCCGTTTGCTGGTGTCAAAGCTCGAATTGCCGTGATGGGCCACGAGACGGGCCGGGACGATCAGAGAGGCAATTCCGAGGATTATTGCAAGGACGATGAGCTTCGTTTTCACGCCTGCCTCCGCTTTGCGCCAGGCTTTCACGCCAGCCTCGGGAACGGAGCCTAATCTTAGGAGCTTCTAATCTTATGGGTTCTAATCCTAAGGGCTTATTGTAGTTCAACAGCTTCGCAAGCGATACGATTAAGCGGTAGTGGCTTAGTGTGAATTTCTGCCGCACTCGGGGCGGATTTGACCGCTCTGGCGGCGCTCTCTATAGTAGTTTGTTCGCTCTTCGTCTGAGCATTGCGTGAGCATCGGGCGAGTCCGGCTCCAGCCGGAAGACGAGAAAAACGTGCCGGAACATCGTTCACAACACGACGATTCACAACACGATTCAGAAAACGGGTCAGAACACGGGTCACAACCCGGTTCACAACACGCGCCGAGAGACGTATCCAACGGGGCGGAGTTCCCCAAGGCCTATGAGCCGCAACGCATCGAGCCGCGCTGGGCGGAGACCTGGGTGGAGCAGGGACTGTTTCAGGCCGATGCGCACGGACCGGGCGAGACGTTTTCCATCGTAATCCCACCGCCGAACGTAACCGGATATATCCACATCGGCCACATGCTGGAGCACACGCAAATCGATGTGCTCACGCGCTGGCACCGCATGCGCGGCGAGCGCACGCTGTGGCTGCCGGGGATGGATCATGCCGGAATCTCCACGCAGGTGGTGGTGGAGCGCGAACTGGCCAAGCAAGGGCTCACACGAAACGCTCTGGGGCGCGAAGAGTTCGAGCGGCGGGTGTGGGAATGGAAGGCGCACAGCGGCGGCACGATCAAAAAACAGATGATCCGGCTGGGCGATTCGTGCGACTGGTCGCGCGAAAGGTTCACGCTGGACCCATCGCTATATCGAGCGGTTCTGGAAGCGTTTCTGCGGCTCTACAACGAGGGGCTGATCTACCGGGGCCGGTACATCGTGAATTGGTGTCCGCGCTGCCAAACGGCGCTGAGCGATCTGGAGACGGTGCACGAGGAGCGCAAAGGGCACCTGTGGCACATTCGCTATCCGGTGGTGGGATCGAAGGAGTCGCTGGTAGTGGCGACGACGCGGCCGGAGACGATGCTGGGTGACACGGCCGTCGCAGTTCATCCGGAAGACGCGCGCTACCGGCATCTGGTAGGCAAGACGGTTTTGCTGCCGCTGATGAACCGCGAAATTCCCATCATCGCCGACGCTTATGTGGATCGCGAATTCGGCACCGGAGCGGTGAAAGTAACTCCGGCGCACGATCCCAACGATTTCGAAATGGGGCAGCGGCACAAGCTTCCGCAAATCGACGTGATGACCGAGGACGGGAAGATGAGCGCCGCAGCGGGGCCGTACGCGGGGTTGGATCGGTTCGATGCGCGCAGCCGCGTGGTAGCCGATCTGGAAGCGCAGGGGTTGCTCGTCAAAGTGGACGATCATGCGCTCTCGGTGGGGGTGTGCGATCGGTGCAAGACCGTGGTGGAGCCGCGCGTATCGACGCAGTGGTTTTGCAAAATGCGGCCGTTGGCCGATGCCGGTCTGGCGGCGGTCGAGCAGGACCTGATCAAAATCGTGCCCGATAATCAGCGCAAGATTTTTACCGACTGGCTGACAAATATCCGCGATTGGTGCATCTCGCGCCAACTTTGGTGGGGCCACCGCATTCCGATCTGGCATTGTCCCTGCGGCGGGATCACGCCCGCGCGTGATTCCCGAGTGGCCATCGTTGAAGGGCGCGCGCTGCCCGCCAGCCCTCCCGAAAAATGCGCGAAATGCGGCGGCGGGAAACTGGAACAAGACCCGGACGTGCTGGACACATGGTTCAGCTCGGGTCTGTGGCCGCTGTCGACGCTGGGCTGGCCCGACGATACGCCGGACTTGCGAGCGTTTTATCCAACGACGCTGCTGATCAGCGGCTACGACATTCTCTTTTTCTGGGATGCCCGGATGGTGATGCTATGCCTGCATCTTGCGCCCGGGAAAACGCCGGCGGAGCGGATTCCCTTTCGCACCCTTTACCTGCACTCGCTGGTTCGCGACGCGCAGGGACAAAAGATGTCCAAGATGCGCGGGAACGTGGTGGACCCGCTGGAATGGATGGAGAGACACGGGACCGACGCGCTGCGCTTCACCCTGGCGATCAAAGCCGCGCCGGGCACGGACATCGCGCTAAGCGAAGACGCCGTTTCAGGATACCGAGCCTTTGCGAACAAGATCTGGAACGCGGCGCGATTCGTGTTCGTGAATCTGGAGAAGTTTCAATCGGCGACGGGAATGAGCATCGAGGAGCTGGCGGCACCGAGAATTCGCGAAGCCGCACCGTATCCCACCGGGAACGAAGTGAGCCTGCCGGACCGCTGGATTTTTTCGCGGCTGGCGGAAACCATAGCTACAGTAGACGACGCGCTCGAAAATTTCCGCTTTCACGAAGCGGCGCAGGTGGTCTACCACTTCTTCTGGGACGACTTTTGCGATTGGTACATCGAGTGGATCAAACCGGCGATTGCGGACACGGATCGAAGCATTGCCGTGCCGGCGTGGCGCAATCTGTTTGCAATGCTGGAGGCGGCACTGCGGCTGCTGCATCCGTTTATGCCCTTCCTGACCGAGGAGTTGTGGCATCGGCTGCCACAGCACGCGGCTGAAAAAGACAAAAACGCGCGCTCGGTCGCTCTGCAGCCGTTCCCACGGCCCGCGCCGCAATGGGTGGATCCCGATGCGGATCAGGACGTGAAGCTGCTGCAAGACGCGATCGCGGCGGTGCGCAATCTCCGGGCGGAGCTGAAGCTCGATCCCAAACGACGGGTGGCCGCGGACTTCAGGGCGGCGACTCCGGAAATTCGCGAAGTGGTGGAGGAAAGTCGCGGGATGGTGCTGCGGCTTGCAGACGCTCTCGGATTTGCGATTTTCCGAGGCCAAGCTCGAGCCGACGGCCGGGCCGGTGCGTTCGTCCGTGCAATTCGAACTGCAGATCGCGTACGGCCAGACGGTGGAGCTCGGCGCGGAACTTGCTCGCCTGCGCAAGGAGAAAGAACGCCTGGCGCGCGACTTGGATTCGAAGCAGAGCCGACTGGCAGACGAAAGTTTTCGCAGCCGAGCGCCGGCGGAGATTGTTCGGCAACTCGAAGTTACATTCGCGGAACGCCAGACGGAGTTCGCCAAGCTGACGGAACGCCTGGCGCAACTGGAAAAGCGCGCGGACAGCCCGGCAGGCAGCTAGTCCCTCTCATCCCATGCCAGCGCGGAAAAGTTCTGCGACAACCGACAAGAACGCGAGCACGGACCGCCGGATCGACGCGCTGCTTACGTTGCTTTCGGAAAATCCCATGATCGTGATCAGCGGCGAGAAGATCGCGCGGCAAATCGGCGTGAGCCGCTCGGCGGTTTGGCGATGGACGCAGCGGCTGCGGGCGCTGGGCGTGCGCGTGAAGGGCCATCCGCGGACCGGATATCGGATCGAACGCGTGCCCGACGTGCTCTCGCCGAGCTTGCTGCGCCGGCGGTTGCGAGGCACGCCATTCGGCAAGCGCGTTTACCACTACTTCAAAACGGCATCGACCAACAGCATCGCGCTGGAACTGGGGCATTCCGGCGAGCCGCACGGGACGCTGATCATCGCGGAAGAGCAGAGCGGCGGACGAGGCCGGTCGGGACGAACGTGGCATTCCGAGAAGACCAGCGGAATTTACATGAGCGTGCTGCTGCGCCCGGCGGTCTCGCCGATTGTCGCTCCCGTGATCACCATGGTTGCCGGGCTGGCGGTGAGAGATGCAGTGGAGGAGGAGACGGGCATTGCCGCGGATATGCGCTGGCCGAACGATCTGCTGGCGGGCGGAAAGAAGTTCTGCGGGATTTTGACGGAGATGTACGCGGAGCCAAGCCAGGTGCGCTTCGTTATCGTGGGCATCGGGATCAACGTGAACCACGCGGCGATGCCGGCGGAACTGGCGCGAATTGCCACGTCGCTGCGCATGGCGACGGGCAAGACGGTATCGCGGATGCAACTGGTGGTGCGGTTGCTGCGCCACCTGAACAGCTACTACAATCAATTTCTATCCGAGGGCGCACAGCCGATTCTGGCGCGATTTGCCGAGGTGTCCACGTATGCGCGCGGCAAGCGCGTGCGGATCACCACGGGAACGGAATCGTACGTGGGAACGACAGATGGCCTCGAGCCGAACGGCCTGCTGCGCGTGCGCCGCGATGACGGGAAGAACTCGGTGGTCATCTCCGGCGATGTTTCCGAGGCGAATTGATGCTGCTGGCCGTTGACGTGGGCAATACGAACACGGTGCTGGGAGTCTTTCGCGGCGCCGAGCTGATCGCCAATTGGCGGCTGACCACGGCGAGGGATCAGACCGTCGACGAGTACGGCATTCTGACGCGCGATCTCTTTACCATTGCGAACCTCGATCCTCACGAAATTCGCGGCGTGATCATCAGCTCGGTGGTGCCGCCGTTGAACTCCACGCTGGCGGGCATGGCCGAACAGTACTTTCATACCAAGGCGCTCTTCGTCGAGCCAGGCATCCGCACGGGAATGCCGGTGCACTACGATAATCCGCAAGAGGTGGGCGCGGACCGGATTGTCAACAGCATCGCGGCGTTTGCCAAGTACGGCGGGCCGTGCATCGTGGTGGATTTTGGGACGGCGATTAACTTCGACGTGGTTTCCGAACACGGCGAATACCTCGGCGGGGCGCTGGCGCCGGGAATCGGGATTTCCGCCGAGGCGCTATTTTCGCGGGCGGCGAGGCTCTGGCGCGTTGAGATTCGCGACCCGGGGAAAATTATCGGCACGAATACGGCGCATTCGATGCAGGCGGGGCTTTTCTATGGCTTCACGGACCTGGTGGACGGAATTCTGGAGCGCATAAAAGCGGTACTGGGCAAAGAGAGCCGCGTGATCGCCACAGGCGGACAGGCGTCGCTCATCGCGCAGGCTTCGCGGCACATTCAGAAGGTGGACGAATTTCTCACGCTAGAAGGGCTACTCCTGATCTGGGAACGAAATCAGCCTTCGCGCCATGCTGCGGAAGCGCCGGGTAAAAGTGCGGCCGGCGGCTCGGCGCGCGCCGGCGCGAAATCGGCGCGGAAGCGGCAGGCGTGAGACGGCATGGAGTCCTTCAACTACTTCAATTACTTCACGGAGATTGAAGAATATTTTTGGCGCAAGCGGGGCGCGCATCTGCTGGTTTCGCCGCTGGATTGGGCGATCGTGGAGACCTGGCAGCGAGCGGGAATTCCGCTGGAGGCGGTGCTGCGCGGTATCGACAGCGCGTTCGAAAGTTATGAGCGTTCGCGGCGCGGCATGGGAAGGCCGCTCAAGAGCCTGGCGTATTGCGTGGATGCGGTGCTGGATGCGGCCGCGGAGAAACAGGAGAGTTCGGCGGGCAGCGGTCCCGAGCCAAAACGAAAAGAGAAGAAGGCGGAACCATTTTCGCGTGAAGAGCTGCGCGGTTTTGTCCTTGGCAATATCGAGAAGCTGGAACAGGCGGCGGGGCGGCTGCGCTCGTCCGACGCCGACCTGGCGCGGCGAATCGCGCAAGCGCATTCGAGCCTGAAGGAGCTGCTGCCAGTCATGGATTCGCCCGGCGAGGCGGATCTGGAGGATCTGGAACGGCGATTGAGCGCGATCGAGGAAAAGCTCACGGCAGCGCTGGTGGCCGCGGCGGACGAGAAGATGCTGGTGGAGATTCATATCGACCTGGACCGGCAACTGGCGCCGTATCGGCGCCGCATGTCGGCGGAGCAATTAGGGCAGCTGGAAAGACAGTACACACAGAAACGCCTCGCGGAACGATTCGGCCTGCCGCGGCTCAGCCTCTTTTATCTCAACTGATCGGAGCTTCATGCCTGATGCGATAGATGTACGAATCGAAAAGCTAGTGTATGGCGGCGAAGGCCTCGCGCACCATGAAGGCCAAACCGTGTTTGCTCCCTTTGTGCTGCCGGATGAGAACGTGTCGATCGAGCCGCTGGAAAAGCGGAAGAAGTTCATTCGCGGGAGAGTGGCGCAGATCAAGACACCTTCGGCGGATCGCGCGGTCGCGCCTTGTCCCTACTTCGGCGTGTGCGGCGGATGCGATTATCAGCACATCCCCTACGAATTGCAGCTGCGCTACAAAGCCGACATTCTGCGCGAAACGCTGGCGCGGCTCGGGCGCGTTCGTTGGGACGGACCGATCGTGCCGCACGCCTCTCCGCCCTTCGCGTACCGAAATCGAGTGCAATGGAAGATCGCGGCGGACGCGCGGGGAGTGCGCGACATTGGCTACTTCCAGGCGGGTTCGCAGAAGCTATGCGCCATCCGGCAATGTCCCATCGCGTCGCCGAAACTGAATGAGGCGCTGGGGGCCATCGTACATTTGCTGGAAGCGGGAAAGCTGGCGCCAGGATTGCGCGAGATCGAGGCATTTGCCGATCAGAATGACGATCGGCTGCTCTTGAATCTCGCGATCGAGAATGCGAACGGCGCATCGCCACAAGTGGCGGCGCTATTCCGGTCGACTCTGCCGGCGGTGGATTCGCTTTTGATACACGATCAGCGCACCGACAACTTTGAGCTTTTCGGGCCGGGGTACATCAACTATCGCGCGAGCGAGCACAACTTTCGCATCGGGCATCTTTCGTTTTTCCAGGTAAACCGGTCCGTTCTGGATGAACTGGTGCGCATGGTAATCGGCGAAGGGCGAGGGCGGCTGGCGCTGGATTTATTCGCCGGCGTGGGGCTTTTCAGCGTGCCGCTGGCAAATCGCTACGAGCGGGTGATTGCCGTGGAGTCCAACGCCGCGGCGGCCCGCGACCTGGAAGCCAACCTGCAGGCGAGCGGCGCAGCTTCGCCGAATTGGCGGCATACGACCGTGGAAGCTTTTCTCGAACAATGGCGAGACCGACCCGATCTCGTCGTGCTCGACCCGCCACGGACGGGGGTGGCCGCGCGGGCACTGGGGCGCTTGCTGAAGATCGGCCCGGAAGAGATTGTTTATCTCTCGTGCGACCCCGCGACTTTGGCGCGCGACCTCGCGGCGATCGCCGGGGACGAGCAAAACCCGCGGGATTATCGGATCAGTGAAGTTCATCTTGTGGATATTTTCCCTCAGACTTATCATATCGAGGCCTTGGTGCGACTTAAGCGTCGCGCATGAAGCTTCCCGCCCTGCTGATCGCGATCTTCGTTGCCGCAGGAGTTCTGGCGGCGCCTCCGATTGCTGCTCACGATAGGCATAGCGTCGTTTTATTCCTTGGCATTGCCGCGTGCTGTGTGGCCGCGGGTTTCTCGCTCTTGGGAGCGCGCCGCGTGAAGCTGGCCTGGGCGTTGAGCCTGCTGGCGTGGTTCTCGCTTGCCGCAACCGCCGCTCAAATCGAGCGATTGGCCATGCCGTCGAATGAAGTGACCCGCCTGGCAGCAAGCGGCCAATTAGATCTCGACGGGCCGCTGCGCTGGCGAGGAGTCTTGCGTGAGGATCCTTTGCGGCTGCCGTGGGGAATGCGCTACGACATCGGTTTGGAGCAGGTGCAGACGGCGGGCGAGTGGCGAGCCGTGCAGGGCGGCTTGCGCGCGAGCTACTACTTCGAGCAACGCGGGGGCGGAAATCCCGCGCCGGTTCGCGCGGGCGAACGCGTTGAAATTCTGGCGAGGGCAAGGCCGGTGCGAAATTTTGGGGATCCGGGAGCCTTCGACTATCGCGGGGCCCTGGAGCAGCAAGGGATCAACCTGACGGCGACCCTGCGCAATCCGGCGCTGATGCAAGAAGTGCCCGGAGCGGCGCCGAAGGTCACGCACTATCTGGCACGGCTGCGCGGACGCTTGTTGAACGATCTGGACGACATGCTGCGGCCGGCGGAAGACCGGACGGCGATTGCGCGAGCGATGTTGCTGGGCGATCGCAGTTTTCTCGATTCGCAGGAGGCCGAATCTTTCAGGGAAACAGGAGCGTTCCACATTCTGGTGCTGGCGGGTTTGCACGTGGGCGTGCTTGCGGCGCTTTTCTTCTGGGCTGGGAAAAAGCTGCGGTTGCCGATCGCCGCGAGAGCCATGTTGACGATTGCAGCCCTCGGCTTTTACCTGACGATTATCGAGGATCGCCCGCCCATCCTGCGGGCGGCATTGATGGCGACGATTTATCTGTTTGGCCGCATGCTCTACCGGCGCATGGCGCTGCTCAATGCTGTCAGCCTGGCGGCGGTGGTGATACTTCTGTTCCGGCCTTCGGAACTTGCTCAAGCGAGCTTTCAGCTCTCTTTTCTGGCGGCGGCAATCATTGCCGGAATCGCGGCACCGCTGCTGGAGCGGACAGCGGAGCCCTATCATCGAGCGCTCGAGCACCTTGGCGATGTTACCCGCGACGGCAGCTACCAATCGAAGGCGACAGAATTGCGTTTGGATCTGCGTGCCGCGTCCGCGTGGCTGCGGTCGCGGTTGCCTGCAAAGGTTGGGGGATACTGCGAGCACGTTGTGGTTCTTCCGTGCCGCGTTGGATTGCGTCTGTGGGAACTGGCCGTGCTCTCCACCGTCCTGCAGATCGGAATGCTTCCGCTGATGGCGCGGGATTTCAATCGAGTCTCCTTCATCGCGCCAGTGGCAAACATTCCAGCCGTGCTGCTGACCGGGATCATCGTGCCGCTTGGGTTTGCGGCGCTGGCGGTAGGCGCCGTATGGAAGGGCTGCGGACTTCTGCTAGGGCGCGCGCTCGGTTTTCTGATCGGGACGCTGGCGGCGTCTATCCATTGGTTCGCACAGCTTCCTTCCTCTTCCGTTCGCATTCCTTCACCGCCAGCGGCCCTGCTGGCTGGATTTTTTATTGCGGCAGTCGGCGTCTCGGCCGCGATTCTGACGAGCACGAAATGGGTGTGGCGGGCCGGATTCGTCATGGTGCTTGGTTTGGCAACCCTGATGGTTATCTATCCGTTTCCGGCGCGATTCGCGCGGGGGCGGCTGGAAGCGACCGTTTTGGACGTGGGGCAGGGCGATGCTATTTTTCTTTCTTTCCCCGACGGCAGAACCATGCTGGTGGATGCCGGAGGGCTGCCCGGCGCAACCTACGTCCGAGGAATGAGGCCGGGACTCGACGTGGGAGAGGACGTGGTATCGCCGTTCCTTTGGAGCCGCGGACTGAAGCGCATCGATACGCTGGTGGTGACGCATGGGCACGAAGATCATCTTGGGGGCATGCCGGCGGTGCTGCGGAATTTTCGGGTGGGCGAGTTGTGGGTGGGCCGCGACGAAGATACGGCTGGTTTTCACAAGCTGATTGCGGAAGCCCAGCGGCAAAAGGTTCCTATATTCCATCGGCTAAGAGGCGAGCACTTCGAGTGGGCAGGCGTGCGCGTGAGCGTGATTTGGCCCGATTCGAGCGATCCAGCACGGGCGCACAACGACGACTCGGTGGTGTTGCGGCTGGAGGACGGCAAAGATTCATTTCTGCTGACGGGGGACATCGAGCGTCCCGTGGAGCGCGGCATATTGACGGACGGCGACGCGCTGGGCGCCGACTTTCTGAAGGTGCCACACCACGGCGCGAAAACATCAAGCACACAGCCTTTTCTGGATGCGGTGCAGCCCGCGATTGCAGCCATATCCGTGGGCGAGGCCAACCCGTTTGGCCATCCCAACCCGGAGGTTGTACAACGAATACTATCGGAAGGAACGCGCTTGTTTCGAACCGACCGGGACGGCGCCGTAACCGTTAGCACCGATGGGCAATCGCTCAACGTTCACTCATTCCTGAATTGCTCGACTCCTTGCTCGGAGCTCTCGTCCTTGGCAAATTCACCGGGGGCAAATTCACCGGGGGCAACTTCAACAGAGGCATCTTCACCAGAGCTGGGACCAGCCTTTTAGCCTCGCGAATCTAATTATCAGGCGCGTTATCAGGCGCGGAACACAATCTCGATACCCTTGTTGCTGCAACATAGGGCAGCCACTATAATCGGTTCAAGGGTCCATGAATTCGATTCAGCCGGTTTCTCCAACTAACGCGGAAATTGACGAAGAATCGAGGCGTGTTCGCCGCCTGCGCATCGTCGTCAATCTTTCACTCAGCCTGATCGCGCAGGGCGACGTTCCTTACGAGGAAGCACAGGAGATTGCCGCCGCGGCGCGGAGACTGGCGGAACAGCTTTTTCCGGGCAAAGGGGAGGTCTACGATTTGCTTTACCGGCCGAAATTCCGCCGTTTGATCAACGAAGTTTACCGCCTGCAATAATTTCCAATTTTTGCCTATCGGCGCCAGGTGGCGAGCGCCGCCAGCACAGCGATCAGGAGCACAGCGCCAATGGTGGCCTGATATTCACGATTACGCACATATTGGGCGAAGGAGAATCGATTGCTGTTGACGGAAGTTCCGACGCCAAATTTTGGCCAGAACCGCGGCACGGTGGTGGCGTAATCGTCAAAAACTTCGCCATACTGTTCGCGAAGCTCCCACTCTTCACGCCGCATGGCCTGGGCATAAAAAATGCCGAAGTAGAGGACCAGAAGAACCGTCACCAGCACGGACCAACTGGCCACGGCGAAACCGGCAGCAAGGAACGCGCTGCCCAGATAGAGAGGATTTCTCGTACGGGCATAGGGGCCGGTATGCGCAAGCGCTTCGCGCTTGCGCAAATGGCCCGCGGCTGCGGCACGAATCAGCAGGCCCAAAACGATGAGAGCGGACCCGGTAAGAATCGAGCCGAACGTTGGCCGCGCCAACCAAAGGCACAGGGCCGCGAGGGGGTACCCAATCGGCGCGCGCCAGCGCGCCCAAGCCGGCCCAGGGGTTTTGACGGGTTCAGGCATGAGAGGGCGCGCGGAGTCGCGCCAGAAGGTCGCGCGTGGAATGTTGTTTAGGATCGCCAACGATGGCAATGCGCACACCGAGAAGACGGGCCGTTTCGCGCTCGGGTACGGTTTCGGCTGTGTAGTCCGTTCCTTTCGCGTGCACGTCCGGACGCAGGGTGGAAAGCAGACGCGTTACATCAGGCTCTTCGAATACAACCACATAATCGACCGCGGCAAGGCCGCCGACGAGGCGGGCGCGCGCATCGGCGGTAAGAACCGGGCGACCCTCGCCTTTCAGCGCACGTACGCTCTGGTCCGCATTCACGGCGACTACGAGGACGTCGCCCTCTCGCCGGGCACCCTCGAGATACCTCGTGTGCCCCACGTGCAAGACGTCGAAGCAGCCATTGGCCAGCACGATCCGCTGGCCGCGACTTTTGTGTTCGCTGACCTTAGGGGCCAGACGATCGAGCGGCAAAATTTTACTTCGCGTGTCCATTGCCTCGCTGTTCCCATCTCGCTGCCGCATCGGACCGAATCGCGGCGATAAGTTCCTCGCCGGTAACGGTTGCCGTACCGCGCTTCATGACCACGAGACCTCCCGCATAGTTCGCAATCCGACCGGCCTCAAGGACGGTTGCGCCCGCGGCCAACGCCAGAGTGAAGGCGGCAATGACCGTATCTCCGGCGCCGGTCACATCGACGGCCTGATCGCTGCCATAGACGTCGAGCGGCTGCGGCGCGCGCCGGCGCTCGAAAACGGTCATGCCATGCCGGCCGCGCGTGACGACTAGCGCGCTCAGATTCAACCGGGCCATGGTTCGGCGGGCGGAATCCTCAAGCTTAGATGCGTCTCCACCGATGCGCACGTTGTGCGCGGCCTCCATCTCCGCTTCATTTGGCGTGGCGGCGGTGAGATCGAGATGGGCGTAGTCGTGAAGGCGATAGCGGGAGTCGAGCGTCGCTGGATGCGCCCAGCCCCTGCGGCCCCGAATGCCGGCGGCGATCTCGGGAGTGGCCGAGCCGTAGCCGTAGTCGGAAATTAGAACCGCGGAAACTCCGGCAATGCGTTCGCGGGCTTTGCGCGCGAGCGCGTCACTTGTGCCGGAGGGAAGTCCGTCCGGCTCGCGATCCACACGCAATACCTGCTGCTGAGCAGTATGCGGCCAGCCGGCGAGAAAGCGGGATTTTGCGGGAGTGGTCCAGCCGTGCGCGCGGACCAGTCCCGAGACCTCGACTTTCTTTTTCCGGAAATAGTCCGCCAGCGCCTCGCCCGCGGCGTCGTCGCCCAGAGTGGCGATAGGAAAAACGCGCGCGCCAAGGTCAACCAGGTTATTAACGGCATTGGCGCCGCCGCCGGGGAGAGTCAACATTTCGCGGCGTCTGAGTATGAGGACCGGCGCTTCGCGGGAAACTCGGGAGATTTCGCCGAAGATGAATTCATCGGCGACGAAATCGGCCAGAACCAAAATGCTTTGCTGGGAGAACTGCACGATCAGCTCGATCAAGCTGGACGCTGGGAATGCGGGAATCCGCGCTTCGAATCGGAGTGTTTCGAGTCCGGGCGCCGGGCGCTCACGAGCGTTCCTCGAGGATGGCGTCCACAGCCTCGGACAGATCCTCGGCAACAAGATCGGGCTGCCGCGGCCACTCCAAGCGATACAGATCATACTCGCCACGGCCGTAGCCCGTGAGGACCAAGACGCCGCGGCCGCCCACACCGTGCGCCAGCTCGACATCGGCGTAACGGTCTCCGACGACGAAGGAACGATCCAGGAGCAAACCGTGCTCCTGCGCCGCCTGTTTGAGCAGGCCCGGCAAGGGCTTGCGGCAGGTGCAATCATCCTGCTTCGTATGCGAGCAGTAATAATAGGCGTCCACGCGAGCCCCCGCGGCGGACAGCTCTTGATCGATGCGCGCGTGGACCTGAACCACGAGGGATTCCGGAAAAATGCGACGCGAAATACCCGACTGATTGGTCACCACGATCACCGGAAATCCCGCCTTATTGAGCCTGGCGATAGCAGCCGCCGCGAACGGAAAGACGTGCAGGCGGCTGATATGATTGAGATAACCCATCTCTTCGCAAATTGTTCCGTCGCGATCAAGAAAAACCGCGGGCCGCAGCGCTTTCGTCTCAGGCAAGACCTTTGCTCCAGGTGGGGCTTTTCAGGCGCTCGCCGAAGGCCAAGGAAGATCGCGCCGCTTCAAAGACGCGGTCAACGGAAATGCGCGTCATACAACGATGGTCGATGGGGCATTTTCGGAGGAAACAGGGGCTGCAATCCACTTGCTCGCGAATCAGAGTGAGTTGCGGGGTCAAGGGCCGAGTGCCTTGGGGATCGGTGGGGCCGAAGATTGCGATTATGGGAACTCCCACGGCGCCGGCGACGTGCATGGCTCCTGAATCGTTGCCAATAAAAAGTCCGCAAGAGGAGAGCAAGGCCGGAAGTTCGCCGATTTGCGTCGCACCGACCAGATTGAAGGCGCGCCGCTGCATGGCGCCGAGGATGCGAGCCGCCATCCCACTCTCTTGAGCCGCGCCGAAAAGTATCACGTCGGCATCGTAGGAGGCAATAAGACGATCCGCAAGCGCCGCGTAGCGTTCCGGCTCCCAACACTTCGCTGAACCGTAGGCGGCACCGGCCGCAAAGGCGATGCGAAGAGAGTTCTTGCGCACACCGGCGGCAAGCAAACGCTGGAGCGCCTTCTCGCGGTCTTGCTGGCCGACAGTGATGCTGATTTCGTCAATCAACGGGAGGCGGTTGATCCATCCGGCTCGGCGGAGCAGTTCGAGGTAGTCGTACACTTCGTGATCGGGCGCGTCCCCCTTTTCCGGAACCGGTATCGCCTGGGTCAGGAACCAGCTTCGCCCATAGCGCGCGTAGCCAATGCGCTGGGGAATACGGGCTCGCCAGGCGATCCAGGCGGCGTCGAAGGCGTTCTGGAAGAGCAGCGCCACATCGAATTTCTCGCGGCGTAAGGCGGCGGCGAGCTTCTCGCGTCCCCAGAAGCCCCTGTGAGCGATCTTGTTATCGTAGATGAGAATACGATCGGCATAACCCTGTCCGCGATATAAGTCCGCCACCCAAGGGCGAGCGAGGATAACGATTTCAGCCTGAGGCCAGCGGTCGCGGACGGCGCGGAGCGCGGGAATGCACATCACCGCGTCGCCCACCCAGTTCGTCGCGCGCACGAGAATTTTCATGCCTGCGTTACCGGCTGTTTCCGGCCAACTGATGCCTGCACTGCCCGCCAGAAGCCCGCTTCATCATTGAGCGCCATGCGAATCGCGCATACGTAAATCGGAAGCGCCGTGGCGGCGGAATCGGGAAGATTGAAGCGATCCTTCTCCGTGCAAATCAGACAGTTGGCACCCGCGGCGGCGGCTGCTCGGTTCAGATCACGGACCTCTTCGGCCGAGTAGCGATGATGATCGGTAAAGCTGCGGCTGCCCATGACCGTAAAACCCCAGCTTCTGAGATCATCGAAAAATGCCGCCGGGTTGCCGATGCCGCAAAAGGCAAAAACCTTGAGTTGCCGACGCTCGGGCTCCGATAAAGCTGCCGCTGGCGGAGGCACGGGCGCTACCTCGGATAACTGAGCCTGTGCGTAGAATATGGGCGCATTCGTAAATCTTCGCACCAGCGTATCGAGAGCCGGAGCGCAGTTGGTACGCGTGATCACCACGACATCCGCCCTGGCCAGTGCCGAACGCGGCTCACGCGAACGCCCGGCCGGCAAGAGTCCGCCGCCAAAAGGGTTGGTCGAATCCAGCAGGATAATATCCGCGTCGCGGTGAAGCTCGAGGTGCTGTAAGCCGTCATCCAGAATGAACCATTCTGCGCCATCTTTGGCCAGGGCGAGCCCGTTCTTATAGCGATTTTTGCCAATCCCAAACTGGGCCCGACCGTTGAGCCTTTGGCGCAACAAAGCGACTTCATCGGCATCCGAGCGCCCCGTAGGGCTGCCTCGCCAGAAACCGCCATAACCGCGCGTTAGAATGGCCGGCCGATAGCCTTCGGCGGAGAGCCGCTCCGCAATCCAAAGCACCATAGGGGTTTTGCCGGTTCCGCCGACCGTCAAATTGCCGACGCTTATTACGATGCCGGGAAGCCGCCTCTTGCGCAAGAGGCCCAATTGATAAAGCTTCGCTCGCACGCGCGCGGCGAGCGCATAAGGCTGTCCGAGCGGCTGCAGCAGCGTTCGGAGGATCGTTGAACGCGTCACGGATAGGCTCGGCGGGCGTCCATTACTGCCGCGAGGCGATCGAGAGTCGCCGCAGTGGCGCCGCGATTGCGCTCCACGATTTCGCGCGCCGCTAATCCCATCAGCGCACGACGGGGGGCATTCTCGAGCAACTCGGCCCAGGCGGCGCCAAGGTCGCCGGCCGAATCCACCTGAATCGCGGCGCCGGATTCGAGCAAAGCGGCGGAAATATCGCGAAAATTATCCATCGATCGGCCGAAGACCGGCGCTTTCGCGAATGCCGCGGGCTCGAGCGGGTTGTGTCCGCCGCCACTGGGCTTGAGCGAGCCGCCGACGAACACCACGTCCGCAAGGCTATACACCGCGGCAAGCTCGCCGATCGTATCCAGCACGAGAACGCTCCCGCCCGGTCCAGTCGATCCGGTTGATCCGGTTGATAGGGCCGCGTTGGCCAGCGAGCCGGCCGAAATGCCGTCGAGGGAAAGATCGCTTCGGCGGATTGCCCGCCAGCCCGATTGGGTCACAAGGTCGCATGCGGCGGCAAATCGCTCGGGTTTTCGCGGCGCCAGGATCAGCAACGCCTGCGGCCACTTTTGGCGGATGGCGGCGAAGGCTTCGAGGACGGGCGGCTCTTCACCGGCAATCAGGCTGCCCGCGACAATTACGGGGCCGCGCTGCGATCGTTTTAGTTCGTCCTGGAGCCAGGTTACGAATGCATTGTCCGCCGGCACGGCCATATCGTATTTCATATTTCCCGACACGAGGACGCGATCCGCCGCGGCGCCGAGCGCCATCAAGCGTGATGCATCGTGCTGGGACTGCACCATGTACAGAGTTGGGTCATTCAATATGCGCCGAAGAAACCTGCCGAGAACTCCGCCGCTGGCCTTTACCGCGCGCGAGAATCCGCGAAAAGATTTATCCGAAAGACGGCCGTTCACAAAGACCACCGGCACGCCGGTTTTCCGAGCGTGGCGCAACAGGTTCGGCCAGATTTCGGTCTCGAGCACCACGATGACACCCGGCCGCACGGCCCGAAACGCGCGCCGCACCGGCCCGTTCCAATCGAAAGGGAAATAGAAGACGGAATCCGCGAAAGCCATGCGTTCGCGCGCCAGCTTTTGCCCTGTGGCCGTGGTGGTGGAGACGACCAAACGCCATCGCGGAAAGCGTTCCTTCAAGCAACGCGCGAAGGGGAGCGCGGCCAGGACTTCACCTACCGAAACGGCATGCAACCAGATCGCGGGCGAAACGAGATCGTCTTTGGCAGTAAGCTGCGGCAACTTGAAACCCAGACGCTGCGAGAGGCTGGGCAGATATTTCTGACGGCGAGCGCTGCTGAGCAAAACATAAGGCGCGAGCAGGATGATCCCTACCGCCGTGACCAAATTGTAAAGAAAATACATACGGATGTGAGCGACGGCGGCGCGATTCAGCGATGCGCCCGAGCGCCAAGGGGTTATTATAGATGCCACAGCCAATGCCGAGAAGGAGCGCCGATCTTTTTGCGCGTATTTCAGAGCGACACGCCAAGGCAACGCCTCTCCACGATGTGCATCTCACGTCCAGAGCCGAAGGCTGTGCGATTTACTCTTATCGTTGTTGCACTCTGGTTGGGCGCGGTGGCGGCCCATGGCCAAAGCTCCGCAGCCGCGGTCTCGAATGCCTCGATAGATCCCGCAACCCTGCCGGCGCGCGACGTTCATCAAGGATTGTTGATTGCGGTCAATCCCTACACCTCCGCGGAGCAGTACACGGCGCGATTCGGCAAACGCACCCCGTATGACGGCGGCATTCTGGCGATCGAGGTTTTCTTTCGAAATGACAACGACCTGCCCATTCGTATCAATCTGAAAACGATGCAGCTGCTTGTAGGCGCTCCAGGAGAGGCTCGCCAGCACCTCGATCCCCTTTCTCCCGAAGAGGTGACGGACCGAGTCCTGTCAAAGCCGAAGGATCCGACACCTCGTTTGCCTATTCCCCGCATCGGTCCGCCGCCGAAACATGACAAAAATTGGGAGGAGTTCGCCGGGGATGTACGCTCGGCGGCGCTGGCCACAGACCTTCTTCCTCCTCACGCCACGGCGCACGGGTTCGTGTACTTCGATATCGACCGGCACTACGATTGGCTTATGAATGCGCGTTTTGACGTTCCCGACCTGGCCTTCATGAACAACGCGAAGCCGATATTCTTCTTCGATATCGATCTCGCTCCTTCGGCCCACTGATTTTTTCCGGCACGCCTACCGCACGGCACAGCGGATGTATACTCCGTGCGAAGGACTCGGACCTCGAAACGCCGCCAACCCATAAACAGGAGGTTCCCGGTCATGATTCGACGTCTTCTCCTGCCGCTCGTCGCTTTTGGCCTTGTCTCACTCGTATTGGCAACTCCGGATTTGCGCGCCCAAGCAAATCCCGATTGGCACCGACCTTTTCCCGCATTCAAGATTGCCGGCAATCTCTACTATGTTGGCACAGCCGATCTCGCCGTTTACCTGATCCATACGCCGCAGGGGAACATTCTGATCAATTCGGATTTCAAGGAAGATGTGCCCCTCGTTCACAAAAGCATCGAGCAACTCGGTTTCAAGTATGCCGACACGAAGATCCTGCTGATCAGTCACGCGCATGCCGATCACGATGAAGGCGTCGGCTTGATCAAGCAGGAGACAGGCGCAAAGTTGATGGTGATGGACGCGGATGTGCGCGAGGAAGAGAGCACGGCCCCCGGCCGCCCGGGCGCGCACGTCGACCGTGTTTTGCACGATGGCGATACGGTAGAGCTCGGCGGCGCCATGCTAACCGCACACTTGACGGCCGGGCACACTAGAGGCTGTACGACGTGGACGATGCACGTGCGTGAAGGCAGCCGGATCCTTAACGCAGTGATCATTGGCAGTCCCAACGTAAATGCCGGATACCTGCTCGTGGGTAACAAAGACTATCCCCAAATCGCGCAGGATTACGTCAAGACCTTTCAAGTGCTCAAGAGTTTGCCCTGCGATCTTTTTCTGGGCGCTCACGGCGGCTATTTTGGCCTGAAAGCCAAGTACGAAACGATGAAGGCCACCAAAACGAATGCCCTGATCGACCCGGATGGTTACAAGGCCTATGTCGCCGAACGCGAGGCGACGTTTGAGAAAGAATGGAAACGCCAGCAGCAGAATCCCGGTTCTCCCGCACCATGAACCAGCTCGATCTTTCGCCCCGGCGAAGATTCGCAGCTCTTTCAGGGAAAACCGGTTGCAAAACGCGGTTTGCTCAGGCTCTTCCGCTCGGCTAAAATGCAGTTGCCCCCCGGGCCCGAACCACAGGAAATTTTCTGAACATGAACCTTCTTGATAGCTTGAATCCGCAGCAACGCGAAGCTGTGCTCGCCACCGACGGCCCGATCCTCATTCTGGCGGGCGCCGGCACAGGCAAGACGCGGGTGATCACGCATCGCATTGCCTATCTGATCCAGAAGGGTGTTCCAGGCAGCTCGATTCTGGCCGTGACTTTTACCAACAAGGCCGCCGATGAGATGCGCGAACGGGTTCGCACACTGCTCGAAAACAGCGATGCGGGGACGAGCGATCCCTGGATCAGCACGTTTCACTCCTTTTGCGTGCGCCTTCTTCGACGCGAAGCTCCGCGGCTAGGCCTGCCACGGAATTTCACCATCTACGACGACGACGAGCAACTGGCTGCGCTGAAGCTCGCCCTCACCGACCTCGGAGCGGACGATTCCGGCGATACTCCGCGCGAGATTCTCTCGCGCATCAGCTTTGCAAAGAATCACGGCATCAGCCCGGAAAAAGCCCTCTCGGAGGCGCTGGACGAGCGCGGCAAGCTTGCGGCGCGAGCCTACGAGGCTTACGAAAAGACGCTACGCAGAACGGGAGCGCTGGATTTTGACGATCTGCTTCTTCGCGCGGGGGAAGTGTTGCGGCGCTTCGAGGACGCGCGGCTCTCCTGGCAGCAGCGGTTCCCGTACGTGCACGTGGACGAATATCAGGACACCAATCGCGTGCAATACGACTTGCTCCGGCTGCTGGTAGGCCCGCAGCCGAACCTTTGCGTGGTGGGCGACGAAGACCAGTCGATTTACCGGTGGCGAGGGGCCGACGTCGGGAATATTCTCAGCTTCTCCAAGGATTTTGCGGACGCGCGCGTTTTCCGCATCGAGCAGAATTACCGATCGCGGCAAAAAATACTGGACGCGGCCGCGGCGGTGGTATCCAAGAACGCTCGGCGCATCGGAAAGGTACTCTCCGCCACGCGTGGCGAGGGTTCCAATCTAGTCTTCTATGAAGCGCGGGACGCGCGAGGCGAAGCGGAATACGTCTGCGATCGCATCAGCGAGCTGCAGCGCGACGACTCCTCGACGCATTGCGCGGTGATGTATCGGACCAACGCGCAGTCCCGGGCGCTGGAAGAGGTGTTTCGCGCGCGAGCGATTCGCTACCGGCTGCTGGGCGGCTTCAGCTTCTATCAACGCGCTGAAATCAGGGACGCTTTTTCGTACGTGCGACTGGCGATCTTCCCCGACGACGACATTGCGCTCTTACGCGTCCTGAACACGCCTCCGCGGGGCATCGGGAAAGTCACGGTGGAATCTCTTCTGCAGCTTGCTCGCGACCGGAATACCTCCCTTTGGGCTGCTCTGGAAGATACGATCACTTCCGGTACGGCGCGCGCCGTGGCTCCGCTGCGCAGTTTCCACGACTTGATCGAGCAATTGCGGGAGAAAATGCCGACGCTGCCGCCGGCACAATTCATCGCCTTTGTTCTGGAAGCGAGTGGATATTGGGACATGCTGCGCCAGCGGGACTCAGCGGAAGACCTCGCCCGCATCGATAACCTGAACGAATTAGTGAATGCCGTCTCCGAGGGCGCCGAACGCGGCGAAACGCTGGAGGATTTTCTGGACCGCGCCGCGCTCGTGAGCGACGCCGATAATTTTGACGAGAAGGCGACCGTCACTCTGCTCACGTTGCATACGGCCAAGGGCCTGGAATTCGATCATGTGTTCCTGACTGGACTCGAGGAAGGGACATTTCCGCACAGCCGTTCGCTGCACGACCCCGAGGAACTGGAAGAGGAGCGCCGGCTCTGCTATGTGGGCATGACCCGGGCCCGCGAAACGCTGACGCTCACACGCGCCGTCTACCGCCGCATCTATGGCAGCGAGAGGCTGCAAGGCTCCACGCCCTCGCGCTTCCTAAGCGAGATTCCGAGCGAACTGCTGGACACCGCGGAGGGCTCGCTCGCCGCGGCGGGAGAGACGCGGCGATATGAACCGGACCCCGAATACTCCTATTCGGCGGAGGAGTTCGCACGGCGCATGCGGCGGGGTTCTGCCCCCGCCCCTAAGGAACGCGCACCACGGGTGCGACAACAGGCTCCCTCGGCGGCCGCCAAACGCAGCGGCAACCCGCTGATCGGCCAGCGGGTGCACCATCCTACGTATGGCGTGGGCACGATCATCCACGTGGATGGCGAGGACGACGACCGCAAGCTGACCGTGAGTTTCACCAATTTCGGGACGAAAAAGCTGGTGGAACGCTACGCCAATCTTTCTTTTGCACAATAGGGCTTTTGCACAATAGGGATTGGGCTACCGGGCTCAAGGCAGGTTACGGTTGTGCGCCGGTGCGCTAGACGGCGTTACGTGGGAACGGCGTTACGTGGGGTGCAGCCCGCTAGTGATGCGACTCAGTTTGGTTGGTTAGCGGCAGAGGCGCCGGGAATAGGCTGCCCGCTGGGCCCAGGCGCGCTGCTGGCTGCGGGCGGCGCAGTATTGGAATTGCCGATGGCGTCGCCATTAACGACCAGTTCGACGCGGCGGTTTTTCTGGCGTCCTTCAAGCGTGTCATTGGATGCCACGGGCTGGGCCTTGCCGAAACCCTGAGCCGTCATGCCCGAGACGGGCACGCCTTGCTGAGCGAGATAATCCCGCACGCCATCAGCACGCATCCCGGAGAGTTCCATATTCAACGCGTCGCTACCGGTGCTATCTGTGTAACCCTCGATCTGCAACGTGAGCCCGGGGTGCGCCAGGAGGATGCCGGAAATTTTGGCGAGCTTTTCGCGCGTGGCAGGCTTGAGCTCCGCGCTTCCGACATCAAACAACACGTCGGACATATTGACGATCAGCCCGCGAGCACTATCCTGCGTTTGCAAGACGGCGTTGAACTGCTGCAGGAGCTGCGCGCGCAACTGAGTTTTTTCCGCCTCCGCCTGGGCTGCTGCTTGGCGCGCCTTTTCGGTTTCAGCTTGGGCTTCTCGCGCCTTGGCTTCGGCCGCTTGCTGCTGAGCCAGAGCAGCCTGCTGCGCCGCCTCGGCTTGCGCTTTCTGCTTGGCCGCTTCCTCGGCCGCCTGTTGCGCCTCTTGCTTCATGCGCTCGGCTGCCGCCTCGGCCTGTTCGGCCTGCTGACGGCGCTGCGCTTCAGCTTGGGCCTCGGCGCGAGCCTGGGCTTCACGCTGTTCGGCAGCTTGCTTGTCCGCGAGCATTTTGCCCTGGGCATCCTCTTCGGCCTTTTTCTTGACGGACATCACACGGGCGTCCTCGGCCGTTTCCGCGGCATCGCGAGAGGCGGCCTCGATCACCTTGCGATCGCGCTTCTGTCGGTAGGCATCTTCGGCCGACCCTAATTCCTGCTGGGCCTTAGCCCACGCCGCGGCGGAATATTTGTCCGCGCCGGCGTTGCCCGCAATACGAACGGCGTTGCGCGCTTCAAAAAGCTCAAGGGGCGTGTTGCGGTCGATGCCAAAAATGGCGCCTTCGATCTTGGTATTGGAGGAGGAATAGACGCCACGGCCGAGCAATTCGAAGGTCGCGTCGATGTTTTCCACATTGCCCGAAGCGCCCAGCGGATTATTCTCGAGCACCACCATGTCGCCCGGCTGGGTGACGGCAAAGTAAGGTTCGGCGGTCACGATCATGCCAAAAGTCTGCATTTCGGTACCGGCCTTTAGTTCCGCCGAACCATCTTTTAGGATGATTTCGCCTAAATTCTCGGCGCGGCCTTCGGGCGAGATGGCCCAGAGGACATAAGTGAGATATTGAAGGCCGAATTTCGTGGCATCGTCCATCCGCTCGAACTTTGCCTCAACTTCCATGCGGTTGTTCTTGCTCTCGACTTTCGCTTCGCCTAAGGCTCCCTTCATCAGATCGGTCGCCTGAAAGCCGATCTTGACCGAGCCGCTAGCGTGGCGATAGTTCACAGCCTTGGTTGTATGCGAAGTGCCGTTTGAACCTGTCGTCACGGTGGGCACCGACGGAGGATGCGCAGCGGAATTCTGGGCCGAAGCGCTGCCAAGCGCCGGAGCCAAAGAGATCGCCAGTATTGCCGCCGGCGTAAGAATCGCAGTGGTGATTTTCACGTGTGTGCTCCTGATTATCTAAATAGGGTCTTCACAGGACCTAAGCGGCGAGCGGCTGGAAGCCAAATGCGCTCGCGTTACCGGGGCCGAAATATCGTCGTCGAGCGGAATGTATATGGTAACAAACCTGAATGGAAAGCAGCGGCTGGGATCGAAAAGATTTGCACAACTAATTACCTGCGGAAATTATTAGAAATACGGACGGAAGCGGGGTGCCGCCCACAGAGATTATTTCCGCAGTCCGAACGCAAGGGCGACCCGCAGGGTATCCTTCTTAAGTCCGGCGAGCACCTGGCGTTCGGCTGTCAACCAGTCCTCCAGATCGTGTCCATGGGCAGCGCCTCGTTGGAGAAACATTTGATAGGCGCGCAGTTCGATATCAGCCGCGATGGGGCTTTTTCTTGCTTTGGCTCGAGCATCACCGGCGCCCAGCCTTGACAGGGATTGCTGCGAACTGTAAGCAGCCGCGAGACGAAGAAGTTGCTCAAATGCCGCTTCGTTAGATAAGGAAGACGAGCTATCGAAACTGCTTCCGCCGAATTCCATTCTCCCGTCCAGCCGTAGGCTCAGATACTCCATCTCAGGCTTCGGCGATGAGGAGCGGAACGAATCCATCATCGGGCACCCTCAAGCGCAGCGAGAGCAGCACGCCGATGGCCTCGCGATAATCGAGAGTGTAGGTCTTGGAGCAGGCGTCGCAGAGCCAATGATGCTGGACCGAGTGTGAATTCGAAATGGACGCAAGGTGCGAACTCAGGCGAAAGCGGAAGAAACGTCCATGCCCAAGGTCGAAAGGGGTCCTGCAGTCGGGGTTTGCGCAGAGAGATAACATGGCCTATTCCTCCTTTGGTCTCGCAAGAGATCGACTCGAACCTAAACTACTGCGGATCCACGGAAGAATCCAACGCATTAAATCTATCGAACCAATCTGTACTGTCGATGGGCCTATTGATTTGGGCTGTCGGTATGGCCGACCGACGCAGGTTGTCGATTAAGGGTTTTCGACGCGGGTGCCAATATGACACCTTGGGGCTCTCAATTTGAGATAGCGGGATTACTTCTCTCGCGAGGAGGCTATACCGTATCTGCCGCTTGCTGCGTGGTTCGCATCGAAAAGCGTTCCAGATTGGGCAAGAAGGCGGCCAGCAGGCCCACCGCCGGTAGAACCGAGCAGACCAGATACACAAATCGAATGCTGGTCAAATCGGCCAGCTCGCCTAGAACGGCGGCGCCCAATCCCGCCATGCCAAATGCGAAGCCGAAGAAGAGTCCCGAAATCATGCCGACCCTTCCAGGAATCAGCTCCTGGCCATAAACCACGATCGCCGGAAACGCCGAGGAAAGTATCAAGCCAATCACCACACTGAGGATGCCCGTCCAAAACAGGTTGGCGTAGGGCAAAATCAAGGTGAACGGAAGAACCCCTAAAATCGAGCCCCAAATAACGCGTTTGCGCCCGATGCGATCGCCGATAGGCCCGCCAGCAATGGTTCCGAGCGCAACGGCGCCTAAAAAGACAAAGAGATAAATTTGCGCGCTGCGCACAGGCACGTGGAAGGTACTCATTAAATAAAACGTGTAATAGCTGGTGATGCTCGCGAGATAGAAGTACTTGGAAAACAAGAGGGCCAACAAGATCGCTAACGACACTGCGACTTTTCTTCGCGAGACGGGAGCATGAGGCTCGTGGTGACGTTCATGGGACGAGCGCAGATTGGACATATGCGCCTTTGCCCAATAGCTCACCCGCGCCAGCAGAATCATACCGAGCAGGGCCGCCAGGGAAAACCAGGCGACGTTCGATTGACCTTTGGGCAGGATAACGATCGCCGCAAGCAAAGGGCCCAAAGCCAGGCCGGCATTGCCACCTAGCTGGAAAAGCGACTGGGCCAGGCCATGCTGTCCACCGGATGCCATGCGGGCCACCCGAGAGGACTCCGGATGGAAAACCGAGGAGCCCGTGCCCACGAGGGCAGCGGCAGCGAGGACCATCGTAAACGACCGAGCAAGCGCCAATAGGATCAAGCCCATCAGGGTGAATCCCATGCCCGCGGGCAGGGAGTAGGGCTGCGGATGGCGGTCCGTGTGAAGGCCTACGAGGGGCTGCAAAAGGGAAGCGGTGAGTTGATAGGTGAGCGTGATGAGCCCTACTTGAGCGAAATCGAGATGAAAGGAGTCCTTAAGCAGGGGATAGATAGCGGGCAAGAGGGAGGCCATCATGTCGTTCAGGAAATGGCAAACGCTGATGACCGCCAAAATCTCGAGGACGGTCTTCGATCCACTGTCGAGCGTGGTTTCTGCCGTTGTCGAAGTCTTGCTCACAGCGTCTTCGTCCCTGGCAATAAAATGCGCAAACAGATTTGCAACGGAAATTGTATCTCGATTCAAGCTCGTACGCCCCGCTGGGTTCGCAGGACTCGAAGACCGATCCGATGGGAGTTACCTGTTGGGAAGGCCTGGATCTCAAGGTAGAAAATGCTGAAATAGAAAGCGCTACAATACCCGGGCGGAAACGGTGCCGAAGATCTCATCGAGCCCAGCGTAAAGGTCTGCTTGCCGTTGGAACTTTCCATTGTAATTCCCGCCTTTAACGAGGAAGAGCGCCTAGCCGAAAGCCTGAAGAGAATCCGCGAATACTCGAAAGGGCGCTCGTTGCAATTCGAGGTTCTGGTGGTCGATGACGGGTCCGCAGACGGCACCGCAGCACTGGTGGAACGGACGCGATGCGGATTTTCGGAGCTACGCCTGATATCCAACTCCAGGAATCGCGGCAAAGGGTTCAGCGTGCGGCAAGGCATGCTGGAAGCCCGAGGAGAGATCGCGCTTTTTACCGATGCGGACCTATCAGCGCCGATCGAGGAGGCGGATAAATTGCTTGCGGCGCTTCGCGATGGCGCTTATGACGGCGCGATCGGCTCGAGGGCCGTGGACCGCAGCTTGATCGACGTGCATCAATCGCGGTTTCGAGAGATCGCGGGCATTATCTTCAACCGCATCGTGCGCTGGGGTGTTGGTCTTCCATTCCAGGATACCCAATGCGGATTCAAAGCTTTTCGCATGGAGAAGAGTCGCGCGATATTTGAGCTGCAACTCACGGAAGGCTTTGGATTCGATCCCGAGATTTTGTTTCTGGCTCAGAAAAGGGGATTGCGTGTAGCTGAAATACCCGTTCGTTGGGCACATAATCCGGCGACGAAAGTGCGCGTCTTTGGCGACAGCATTCGCATGCTCATGGATTTGCTGGCGATTCGCTGGAACGACCTGCTGGGCCGGTACTCGCCCGAATAACAGGTCTTTCCCCCGGTCACTCGCGGAAGCGTCAGCTGCCAGTTACTTCCCAGGCATTCGTTATGCTTAGTGTTGCTTGCCGAGCGATGCTGTTCGATCATAACTGAGGGTAACGTTCAGCCTGGCAGGGCGGTGGCAAGGGGGGAAACGCCGGCAGTGTTAGTGTCCGTAATCATACCCGTTTACAACGAGCGTGCGTACGTCGAGGAAATATTGCTGCGAGTTCAGGCAGCCCCTCTCGAAAAGGAGATTCTTATCGTCGACGACGGGTCAACCGACGGCACGCGGGCCCTCCTGCAAGGCTTCGAAACAGCACAGGCTGCCGGGCACGTTGAAATTCCGGTCCAGAACGGCGGAGCCCTTCTTCCGCTACAGAACATACGTTTTCTCTTTCAGGATCGCAACCAAGGCAAAGGCGCCGCGCTGCGCCGGGGCTTCGAAGCTGCAGGCGGCGACATCGTTCTCATTCAGGATGCCGATCTCGAGTACGACCCTCGAGACTATCAGAAGCTGCTCGAGCCTATTCTTGACGGACGCGCGGACGTCGTGTACGGCTCGCGTTTTCTGGGAGGGCCGCAGCGGGTGCACTACTTCTGGCATTACGCGGGGAATAAATTCCTGACTCTGCTCTCGGACATGCTCACAAACCTGAAAATTACGGACATGGAAACCTGCTATAAAGTGTTCCGGCACGAGGTAATACAGAGCATGCATTTCGTCTCGGATCGCTTCGGTTTCGAGCCTGAATGTACCGCCAAAATCGCGCGGGGAAACTGGCGAGTATACGAAGTGCCGATTTCATATTCCGGAAGGACCTACGCGGAAGGGAAGAAAATTACCTGGCGGGACGGCTTCACCACACTCTGGTGCATTCTCCGTTACAATCTCTTTGATTAGGATTGCAGATTGCTGTTTTTCGGCCCAAGTGGCTCGAGCGAAGAACGGGTTCTATAATCTTCGCTTAAGCTTATTGGCTTACAGCTGCCATGACCGCGAATCGAACCAACAATGGCCACGAATGGACGATCGATTCCGTGCGCGATGCACTCGTTAGCAAGCGCATCTCCGCGCGGGAGTTGACCGCGGATTTCTACCGTCGCATCGAACGGCGAAATCCGGAGCTGAATGCATATCTGGCGCTTAGTCCCGAACGGGCCTACGAGCAAGCGGATCGATTAGACGGACTCGTGGCGCGGGGCGAAGTTTTGCCCGAGCTTGCGGGCCTGCCTCTCGCGGTGAAAGACGTTCTCAGTACCAAAGGCGTGGTGACGACCTGCGCCTCGCGCATCCTCGAAGGCTATCGTCCCGCCTTCGATGCCACCACGGTCGAACGGATGGAGCACGCGGGCGCGGTTGTGCTTGGCAAAACGAACTGCGACGAGTTCGCCATGGGCGGCTCCAACGAAAACTCCGCTTATGGCCCCGTGCGGAACCCTGTAGCGTTGGACCGCGTCCCAGGCGGTTCTAGCGGAGGATCAGCAGCAGCAGTGGCAGCCGGAATGGCCATCGCAGCGTTAGGCACGGATACCGGCGGATCGGTGCGTCAGCCGGGCTCGTTTTGCGGGATTCCTGCAATGATGCCAACCTATGGGAGGGTTTCGCGCTATGGGCTGATCGCGTTCGCGTCCTCTTTGGACCGCGTCGGCCCGTTCGCGGGTTCAGTCCGCGATGTGGCGAAGATTATGGCGGTGATCGCAGGAAGCGATCCCCTGGATTCGACCGCCGCAGCAGCCCCGGTTCCCAACTATCTTCACAGCCTCGACGAGCCGGTTAAGGGATTGCGCATCGGCGTGCCTACCGACTACTTTGCGAAAGGGCTTGATGCCGAGGTGCGCCAGCGAGTGGAAGCAGGAATAGCGTCACTCGAGCAGCTGGGGTGCCGACGCGTGGAACTGCGTATGCCCCATACCGACTATGCGGTGGCTACCTATTATCTCATCGCCACGGC
>CAVPFR010000008.1:0-18212 GCA_963703785.1 uncultured Acidobacteriota bacterium
ACGCCCATCGCGTTCGGTCTTGAAGCAAGGCACAGAAGTTTTCATGCTACAGAGACTTGGTGACCGTCGCAACTGGGTCCCTTGCTTAATCAGTTCATCAGTTGCCGCTCAGACGCAAATTGTGATCAATCTAACGGGTCATGGCGACTCTAACGGACTTGCTCAACGAGTTCGGCAATCGTGCCCATGAGATCGTATTTAGTAAGGATCTCGTAGCGTCCTTCGCCCATGACCACGAAAACGGCGGGACTCTCGTGACTCAACAGATGTGTGACGCGCTCCACGGGAGCGTCGCGCGGAACTTGCGGCAGCGGTTTACTCATGACTTCGCGGATGACGAGCTTGCGGAGGTCTTTGCCTTGCAATGCCATATTGAGAATCTGATCTTCGTAGATTGTGCCAACGATGTTGTTCTCTTCGAACACAGGCAGCTGCGAAATATCCTGCTCCTGCATGGTGCGCAAGGCGTGAAACACGGTTTGATAAGGGCGCACAACGATCATTTCGCGAACTTTTCCGGCCCGATGTTTGACGGCGACTACGTCAGCAGCGCACAGGGGAACATCCGAGTCAAGGTAGCCTCGCTCGCGCATCCAGGCATCGCTGTAGATTTTGCTCAGATAGCGCGTGCCCGTGTCGGGCAAGAAGACTACGACGAGGCTACCGGCGGGCAACGTCCGGGCCAGCTCCATTGCCGTTGAGACGCAGCCTCCGCCCGAACCACCCGTGAAGATACCTTCGCTTTTGGCGAGATTGCGCGCGACGATGAAACATTCGCGATCGGTGACTTGGATTATGTCGTCGAGCACGTCGAAGTGCATGGTTGAAGGGAAAATGTCTTCGCCAATTCCTTCAACAACGTAGCTGTGGGCCTTGCCGATTTTGCCGGTCTTCACATATTCGTAATAGAGCGAACCGACGGGATCGACGCCGATGACTTTGATTTGCGAATTTTTTTCTTTCAGGAACCGTCCCACGCCGCTGATGGTTCCGCCGGTGCCCATACCGCAGACGAAGTGTGTGATTTTGCCTTCGGAATCCTCCCAGATTTCGGGCCCCGTCGTGCGGTAGTGGGCTTCAGGATTCATGGCGTTATCGTACTGATTAGGATAGAAGGAATTCGGAATCTCGCGGGCAAGCTTTTTGGCGACGGAGTAGTAGCTGCGCGGATCGTCAGGCTCGACGGCTGTCGGGCACACGATTACTTCGGCGCCGAAAGCTTTCAGCAGATCAACTTTTTCTTTGGATTGTTTGTCCGTGATCGTAAAAACCATCTTGTAACCGCGAACGGCCGCGACCAGTGCCAACCCCATACCTGTATTGCCGGAAGTGCCTTCAATAATGGTACCGCCGGGCTTCAGAAGCCCTTTCCGCTCGGCCTCGTCGATCATGGTGATCCCGATGCGGTCCTTTACCGAGCCTCCGGGATTCAAATAGTCTGCTTTGACGTAGACCTCGGCTTTGCAGTCGCGCGCCAGACGATTGAGACGAATGAGCGGCGTACGGCCGACGGCTTCGAGAATATTGTGGAGCTTCATGCCAATGTTCCTTGGCCGGCTCGAAAATCGAGCCGGGCCAGCGCAGTGTACCATGCGGCTGGGCGCAATCGGTCCGAATGCCAGCGTGATGGCAGCAGAGTACAATTCTAAAGAGTACTGTTTGAGGAGAGCATGAAACGAATCAATGTTTCTTCGGGAACGATGTGGGAGCCGATCGTGGGCTATTCGCGGGCCGTTCGCGTTGGCAACGTGGTGCACGTTTCCGGTACGACGGCGACGGACGAGGCGGGAAGCATCGTAGGCGCGGGGAACGCCTACAAACAGACGATGCAAGTGTTGCGAAACATTGCCAGCGCGCTGGAACGAGCAGCGGCGTCTATGGCAGATGTGGTCCGGACGCGGATCTATGTGACGCGAATCAGCGATTGGCAAGAGATCGGACGCGCGCACGGCGAGGTTTTTGGCAAGATTCGTCCGACGACGGCAATGATCGAAGTGAGTAAGCTCATCAATCCGGAAATGCTGGTGGAGATCGAAGCAGAGGCCATCCTAACGAACGCGGCGAGGAGCCAGTCGGGGAAAACTGGCCGCTCGAAAAAGCGCTCTCCTCGCCCTCGCCGCTAGGAGACGGGCCCAGAGTTTGTAAGCCCATTGCCGGCGAGTTGGCTGGCCTTGAAGCCCTGGAGGAATTATGGACGCGAAAATGTGCGGATCACCCGCCGTTCGGCTGCGGAAGCTCCTCTTTGTGGGCATTTGCGGGCTTACGGGATGCGTGATGCTGATATCCGCGGATCCACTGCGGATTGGAGTCTCGGCGGCGCAGCAGCCTGGTGAAACCGGCAATCAACTTACGGTCGAACGCATCTATTCGGCGCCCAGCCTGAGCGGGAGGATTCTGCGCGACACGGTCTGGAGTCCGGACGGCAAGCTGCTGACTTATCTCGACGACGGTGGGGGGCGTCCGGAAATCTGGGCAGTGGACGCGACAACCGGGCGGAGGCACGTACTCGTGGATGCGGGACATTTGCGGGACGTGCTGTTGCCTCCTGAGTCGCGTGGTCAGCAAACAGGATTGGGGCGGTTGAGCCCGACCAGGTATCTCGGTCTCCAGACAGCCAGGCTTTGGTTTTGTCTCAGCACGGGAACTCTTTTGGTACGACCTGACGAGCCAGTCCGCGAAAAGGCTCGTTGGAGAAATGAAAGGCCAAGATTCCGCGGGCGAAAGCGCGGATATAGATGACGCAAAGATTTCGCCGGATTCGCGCTGGGTGAGCTTCTTGCGCGGCCATGACGTTTGGGTGGCGAGTGTGGCGGGCGGGGAGCCGCGCCAGGTCACGAAGGGCGGTTCGGAGCAACTGCACAATGGCGAGCTGGATTGGGTCTACCCAGAGGAACTGGATTTGGAGACGGCCTACTGGTGGTCGCCGGACTCTTCAAAAATTGCATTTTTGCAACTGGACGAACATGCGGTACAGAAGTATCCGCTTGTAAACGAGCTTTCCTATACGCCCTCCGTGACGGAAGAGCAGTTTCCGGCTGCGGGTTCGCCAAATCCCGTGGCGCGAGTGGGCATCGCCGGCATACACGGCGGGGGCGTGCGATGGATGGATACGGGCAGCGACCCATCCGTGCTGCTGGCGCGAGTGGCGTGGCTGCCGGACTCGCGGCGCGTGGCTATCGAGCGGCTCAATCGCGTGCAGAACCATCTGGAGCTGCTTTTCGCGGAGGCTTCGGGCGGAAAATGCCAGACGGTGCTGACCGAGCAGGACAAGTACTGGATCAATTTGAATGACGACCTGCACTTTTTCGCTGACGGGCGGCGCTTCCTCTGGGCCAGCGAACGCTCCGGTTTTCGCCATCTGTATTTGTACGATATTTCTGGCAAGCAGATCGCGCAGCTCACACACGGTGATTGGGAGATTGAAGATGGAGCGGTGGTGGATGAACAAGCGCAGATCGTCTACTTCACATCAACGAAGAGTAGCGCAATTGAGCGGCAGCTTTATAGCGTGGCGCTCGCAGGCGCCGAGCCCATGGAGCTGACTCACGATCACGGCACACATGAGATGAGCATGGCTCCGGACGGCAGACATTTTCAGGACACCTATTCGACCGCAATAAGACCGCCGCAGCAGCGCCTTTACAGCGCAGACGGAGGCCTGGTCGCGACGCTGGTGGAAAATAAAGTCCCGGAGCTCGAGAAGTATCACTTGCAGCCAATCGAGTTCTTTACCGTGCCGGGGGCGGATGGTACGCCTTTAGACGCAGCGATGATCAAACCCCCGGGATTCGACCCAACACACAGATATCCGGTCATTGTGCATCTTTATGGCGGGCCGCACGGGCAGGAGGTGCGGGACGAGTGGCAGGGTTCGAACCTCTTGTGGCATGAGCTTATGGCGGAGAAAGGGTTTGTGATTTTTGTGTTAGACAATCGCGGCACGGCCGCACGCGGACATAACTTCGAAACGCCGATCTATCATCAATTTGGCAAGGTAGAGTTGGCGGATCAATTGGCTGGAGTGAAGTGGCTTTCGAATCAGCCCTACATTGACCGCTCGCGCGTTGGGATTTGGGGATGGAGCTTTGGCGGATACATGACTTGTGTGGCCATGCTGCGCGGAGGAGGTGTTTTCAAAGCTGGATTTGCCGGCGCGCCGGTAACGGACTGGCGGCGATACGATACCATTTACACCGAGCGCTACATGGGGACGCCGCAGGAAAATCCCGACGGCTATCGCGATTCGTCTCCGGTGAATTTTGCAGCCGGACTGCAAGGCAAACTTCTGATCGTGCATGCCACAGGCGACGATAACGTGCACTTCTCGAATTCCGTGGCTCTATCCGAGAAGTTCGTGGAGGCTCAGAAGTACGCGGAGTTCCTCATTTATGCCGATCGCGGACATGGCATCAGCGACAAGGCAGCACGCCTGCACATCTTCAACCGGGCTACGCAATTCTTTGTGGAAAACCTTGGCAATAAGAGCGATTTGGTTCGTTAATCGGGCTAACTAAGGGCCTCAGACTCCCGCCTTGAGTTTAGACTGCCGCAGCGCCGCTGCCAGTTCCGACGTGGGCGAGCAATTCGGTCAACTTTTGCGGATCGCTGACCGGCGGAAAACAAGTACCAGCGGTACACACAAAGGCCTGGGCAGCTTCGGGACGCAATCCGGGCAGCGTCTCGCGCAAGGCGTGGGGCAGCGCCTCGAGATTAGTTTCGGGAGTGACGCGCAAAACCGCCTTGCCGAATCGATAAAAGCCTTGCGCAGCTTGCTCCATCCTGCTCGCGATGTCATCGGACGAGGCGCCGGTGACAACAATCTGCACGGGATGGCGAGCGTGAATCAGCGTGGCCAATCCATAGGTCGCGGCAAACATGCCAAATCGTTGAGCGATTCCCGAAAAAGCCTCCAGAGCTATCTGTGCCTGCTCACGATATTGGTTATTTCCGGTGAATCCGTAGAGTCGGTCGAGAGCGATAGCGGCCATGGCGTTGCCGGCTGGAGTGGGCGAGTCCTGAATAGGCTTGCGGCGCACGTCGAATCCGCCGAGCGGAGAAGCGTCTGAGTCGCGGTCAAAAAAACCACCGTTCTCAGTATCGGCATAGTTGTCGATCACCAGGCGCAGGGCGGTTTCGGCCAGCAGGAAATAACGCGGATTGAGGGTAGCTTCAAACCCATCAAGCAACGCGCTCGCCGCAAAGACCTGATCGTCGAGTGTTCCGTCGAGACGAACTTTTTTGAGCCGATCGGGGTTGAGGCGATCGGGTTGCAGATGATCGCCACCGGACTCGATTCGATGCGAGAAGCCTCGGCGATCGTCCCAGCCTTCTGCGATTAGCCGATCGAGGCTGCCAAGCGCAAATACGCGGCAGCCGAAGCCCTCCTCGCCTTGCAGAACCTGAGCCGCTTCGAGATAAGAGGAGATGAGGAGAGCGTTCCAGTTGGTGTAAATCGTAGTATCCACATAGGGCGCGGGGCGTTTGTGCCGGGCGGCAAACAGTTCGTGGCGCGCCTCTTCGATCTTTCTTGCCACATCTTCGGTGGAGGTGCCGAGCGCTTCGGCGATGGTTTGCGGCCCGCGCGCCACCCAGAGGACATTTTTTGCGGGATTGTGGTGCATCTCGCCGCGGGGTCCAACGTCGTAATAAAGCTCGATTACGCGTGAAAGCTCCGGCTTCAATACGGCGCGCACTTCCTCGAGAGTCCAGGTGAAGTAATCGCCGTCGTCATCGAGAGAAACATCGGCATCCTGACTGGCGTAAAAGCCGCCACGTTCGCGGTCGGAAAGGGTGGTATCGATCCAGCGGATGATGCCGAGGGCTGTTTCGCGGAACAGAGGATTGCGCGTAACGGCGTATCCGTGCAGATAATTTTTCAGCAGTTCGGAATTGTCGTAGGACATCTTTTCGAAATGGGGGACTAGCCAGCGTTCGTCAACCGAATAGCGATGAAAGCCGCCGCCGAGCTGATCATAAACACCGCCGCGAGCCATTTTTTCGAGCGTGGTCTGTGCGGCAAGCAGCAATTGCGGCTCGCGTGTCGCCTGATAGCGCTCGAGAAGGAGGTCGATGGCGGCGGAGTGGGGAAATTTGGGTCCGTTGCCGAATCCACCATAGTGCGGGTCGAAATGCTGAAGGATCGTGTCGGTGAGCTCGCTGACCAAGCTGGGCGTCCATGTCCCGCGGGCGCCGGCGAAGCTCTCGGCTCGGTGTACTGCATCGAATAAAGCACTCGCGGCCTTTTCCACTTCGTCGCGGCGCGTCTTGAAGGTTTCAACGATGGTTTCGAGTACTCGGCGAAAGCTAGGCCTCCCCATAGCGTCCTGCGGAGGGAAGTAAGTGCCTCCGTAAAACGGCCGGCCGTCGGATAGCAAAAATCCGGTAAGCGGCCAGCCTCCCTGGCCAGAAACGGCGCTGATCGCCGTTTGGTAGCGCGCGTCCACGTCGGGCCGTTCGTCGCGGTCGACCTTCACTGGAATAAACTGCTGATTGATCAATATCGCAAGGGCCGGATCTTCGTAACTTTCGCGGTCGATGACGTGGCACCAATGGCACCAGACTGCGCCGATATCGAGCAAAACGGGCTTATCTTCCGCTCGGGCGCGGGCAAAAGCCTCCTCGCCCCACTCATACCAATCAACGGGTTGGTGTGCGGCCGATCGCAGATAAGGGCTCGCAGAATGCGCGAGACGATTGGATTGCTCAGCGCCCAATGTGTGCCTCACTGAATGGGATTGTCGGCTCCTGGATCGCCTGGGTCGAGGGGTTTGCGTCCGGCGAAGCCTTCATTTTGCCGATGCCAGAAACGGATGCGCTCTTCGCCAAGCCGCCAGCACAGAAAGACCTCTTCGTTATTGATGATGGCTGGGAAATCGAGCAGGCCGCTGTCTAGATCTTTAATCAGACAGCCTGTAGACTGAATGCGTTCGAGAGCAGCCTTCAGCGACTCGGCGAGACGATCGTGCTCGAATCGCAGGCGGGCCGTTTTTTCGTAGGGCACCACCGAGCCGCCTACCCACTGAATGTGTGCGGAAATGGCGCCCAGTTCCTCAACCAAGGGCGCGAGCTTCTTGCGCAGTTCGATGGCCTCGATCAAGACCGGCTCTATTTCCCGCCGCGTGCGTTCGGCCTCCGTGAGCGTGAATAGCCTCGGTTCCGGCGCGTCCTGTTCGTTCTCTTCGTCTGCCATCGGTAGGTTTGCGCCAAAGCGTCAAAGATAGTCTGCGGCACTATAAAGCGACCAATGAGTATTTTCCCTTACCCTGAAGTACATTACTAGCCCTGCGCTGGAGGAAATCTGCAAGTCATCGGATCATTCGAGAGTGTAGCCGTCTGGGCGAAAGCTGGGAGTTTTTCACAGCGCTTCACCGCTTACAGGTGTTTTTCACAAGGTCCGTGTACTCTTGATGCGCCCGATCACTTCTTTGAGCAGCACATTTCTTGACTGCACAGGTAAGCTAAGAACCGCGGAGGGGTGCCCTCAATGCCACGCAAGGGCCCAGTAGGCGAGCCGGTGCAAGAGAATATCGATCTTACGCAAGTCGAGGAAGTGCGCCCGACCGGTGAGGCCGGCATGGTGCTTACGTTCAATGAGATCGATCAGCTGACGGCGGAGAGCGGCAAGCCGGCGGAAACGCTGATGAATGTCGTGGCGTTGATCGCCAGGACCTTTCACACCGATGTGTGTTCGGCTTATCTGCTTGAACCCGACCGCGCCAACTTGGTCTTGGCCGCTACGCTCGGGTTGCGTCCCAGTTGCGTGGGCAATTTGCGGATGGCCCTAAACGAGGGGCTGGCGGGGCTGGTTGCGGAGCAGGTGCGGCCGGTTGCCGTCGAACAAGTAAAGAATCATCCCAGGTTCAAGTATTTCAGCGAGGCGGGCGAGGAGCCTTACCAGTCGTTCTTGGGCGTTCCGTTGATCGATCGCGGCGTGCTGCAGGGCGTGCTTGTGGTGCAAACGATCGAGACGCGCGTTTTCCGTGAAGATGAAATTCATGCGCTGGTGCAAGCCGCGGCGCAAGTGGCGCCGGTTGTGAGCGAGGCCCGCACACTCGACCGCTTTATCGCCCCGGCGCAGGAGAGGCTCTGGGCCCTGGCCCGCAATCTATGGTGGAGCTGGGACCACGACACATCGAGCTTGTTCCACGAACTCGATCCCGCCCTTTGGTGGCAGGTCAATCAAAATCCTATCTCGCTGCTGTCGGAGATTCCCTTCGCGGGAATCGAGCGGCGCGCTCGAGAAATGGTCCTGCACAGCCGCATCAACTACGCCTACCGGCGACAGCGTGAATATCTGGAAGCGGACCGTACGTGGGGAGCGCGGCATGCGGGGGTTCTTCGGACGCGTCCAGTCGCTTATTTTTCGGCCGAGTTCGGATTGCACGAATCGATTCCCACCTATTCCGGGGGATTGGGCGTGCTCGCCGGCGACCACATCAAGAGCGCCTCCGATCTGGACATCCCGCTGATCGGCATTGGTCTTTTCTACGGCCAGGGCTATTTCCGGCAGCGGCTGGACCGGAATGCTTGGCAACGGGAAGAGTATCTGCCCTCGGACATAAGCCAATTGCCCATGGAACCGGCCATCGGGCGCAAGGGCGAAGCCGTTACGGTGCAAATCGAGACGCGCACCGGTTCGATTCGCGTGAAGGTTTGGCGAATTAAGGTCGGGCGCTGCGATCTTTTCCTTCTTGATTCTGATGTGGAAGGGAATGCCCCGGAGGACAGGGGGCTTACTTCACGCCTCTACGGTGGCGATGCGCGCACCCGAATCAGGCAGGAATTACTGCTGGGCGTGGGAGGTTTTCGGACTTTGCGGGCAATGGGCTTAGATCCCGGCGTCCTACACTTGAATGAAGGGCACAGCGGCTTTGCAATTCTCGAGGCTATTCGTCATCGCATGCAGGATGAAGGACTCGATTTCGACCGCGCCTCCGTGCCAGTGGCTCGCCAGGTGGTGTTCACCACGCATACTCCCGTGCCGGCGGGGCATGATCGTTTCCCCGCTGACCTGGTGGAGGAGCATCTCGGGCCCTTGCGCGAATCTTTGGGAATCTCCCACGATCGGCTCATGCAGCTCGGGCGCGAGCGGCCAGAGAATTGCGGCGAGGAGTTTTGCATGACCGTGCTTGGCCTGCGGTTTGCCCGGCGGGCGAATGCGGTTTCAAGTCTGCACGGCGAAGTTTCAAGGGCCATGTGGAAGGACCTCTATCACGCCAAGCAGGAAGATGAAGTGCCGATCGGGCACATCACGAACGGTGTGCACGTGCCGTCCTGGCTCGCGCCGCAAATGTTTCGGCTGTATGACCGGCATTTGGGCGGCGGATGGCATGAGCGCAGTGGGCAACCTAATCTCTGGGACGCCATCGAGAATATCGACGATGCCGAACTCTGGGAGACTCATTTAACCCTGAAATCACGGCTCTTGGAATTCGTTCGGCTTCGCGTTGTGGAGCAGGCCGAGAGGCGGGACGAGCCGACGGACGTTTTGCAGACACTGAGTCGAGTGTTGAGCCCGGACGCCCTCACGATTGGATTCGCGAGGCGTTTCGCAACGTACAAGCGCGCGAACCTGATTTTGGCCGATATGGAAAGACTCGCTTCCATGGTCAACGATCCGAAGCGCCCGGTACAGTTTGTCTTCGCGGGCAAAGCGCACCCGCGGGACGATCCCGGCAAGCGCCTGTTGCAGGAAATCGCGGCAATTATGCGCGACCCGCAATTTTCGGATAAGTTTGTATTCATCGAGGACTATGACATTAACGTCGGGCGCCACCTCGTGCAGGGTGTCGACGTTTGGCTGAACAATCCTCGGCGCCCCCTGGAAGCTTCCGGCACGAGCGGCCAAAAGGTCGTCCTCAATGGCGGACTGAATCTCTCCGTTCTCGACGGCTGGTGGGCTGAAGCGTATGACGGGCTAAACGGTTTTGCCATTGGGACAGGCAGAACCCACTCGAACGTGACTCTCCACGATGCACGGGACGGCGAGGAACTCTATCGCGTGCTGCGCGACGAAGTGATCCCGCTTTACTACCAACGCGATCGCGACGGCTTGCCTCGCCGCTGGATCAAACGCGTGAAGCGCGCTATTCGCACCTTAGGGTGGCGCTTTAATGCCGATCGAATGGTCATGGATTACACGCTCAAATGCTATGTCCCTGCCGCGGGAGGCACTTCCAGCAATACGCGCGTGGGGCGGTAGAGGGCGAGCGAGGATCAACGATCAACCGGGAAACGCGCCTGTCAGATCACGAGGACCGCGGCCGGATGCCACGAAGCATCTCAGTGTTGCTGTATGTCACGGTAGTGATCGTACTGCCCATCCTTCGAATGATCCCAGTCGGCGTGATGCTTGGCGCACCATTCGCGTTCTGAGTCGAGCTTTTTCAAATCGTCCTTGACCTGATGGCTGCCCTGCCCATGCTTCGCGGCATCCCGGTCGACGTCCGCTTGAGCTTTCGTAATCCGATTTTGACAGTCATCGTTGTCATTCCTGGCCGCGCGGATTGGAGTCGTGCCCACGGCCATTGCTAAGCCGCCGGCCAGCGCGCACGTGAGCAATGCGCGGCCTAGAAAGTTCTTACGAATCATAAGACCTCCTTCTGTTGGGGCGTCCAGACCTCGTTCCGCCCGCCTCTCATGAGATGCGTCCTGGAATGGCTCCGCGACTCGGCCTCAGCGTCGGGATCGCTGCAAACCAAAAGACTCCGGAGAAAGACTTCCCAGGAATTCGCGTGTATAGTCGAACTCATGATGCTCTGGCGAATCGAGCGATGAAAAAGGTTCCAGTGATCGCAACCGTTTTTCTAGCGGCTTCGGCAACGTCTGGTGCCGCCCAGAAGCCGCAGCCATTCACCGGAGAGATCGAGAAAAACGCTTCACCCCGGCGACATACAGCTGGCCGACTGGGTCGCCAGAGCGGCTTTGCCGAGATGGGATTCTAAACACCTCTAATGGCAAGGCTCATTGCACACTGGGTCCTGAGCGCGCTCTGCATACTGCTGGTGGCGCGATTTGTGCCCGGAATTTCGGTAAGCGGATTTGGAGCAGCGCTGCTGGCCGCCGTAATCATTGGCTTCGTAAACGGCACACTAGGTTTCCTCTTGAAAATCCTCA
This sequence comes from uncultured Acidobacteriota bacterium, assembly GCA_963703785.1. Taxonomy (GTDB): domain Bacteria; phylum Acidobacteriota; class Terriglobia; order Acidiferrales; family UBA7541; genus Palsa-189. The sequence goes on from CAVPFR010000008.1 coordinate 11,116, forward strand.
CTTTTCCTCTCATCGTGCTCACGTTTGGAATCTTCTGGATCATAATTAACGCGCTGATGCTGAAATTCGCATCCTTGCTTGTGCCCGGGTTTAACGTCCAGGGATTCGCGCCGGCGTTTTGGGGGGCCATCATCCTGAGCCTTCTGAATATCGCGGTGCGGCAGGTGCTTCGCGGCTTTGATACTCGGCCCTTACAATGATTGCCTGCCTCTTATAGGTCTCGGCGCTGAAAATTGTAAATGGCTAGCGCCAGGATAATGAGGAGATAAAACCCGGCGTATCCCACCATCGTCGCGCTGGGCACGGAAATATTTGCAAACGGCGAAAACTGCAAGGCGCCCGCCAACGGAGGCTGCATCAGAAAAGCCGCGCGGCGCCAAATCGCTTCCGTGGGCATGATCAGGCTCGACACCACGCCAAGCGTCACTAGCCCAGATCCCTGCGCGAATCCGCTCATTTGCTCGAGCCACCCACCGAGGAAAGCGAGCCCGTGAAAACCGAGCACGATCACGCCATTGGTCAGGGTGGAAAACCAGGTTCCCAGTAAAAATGTCGCCGTCAGAGCGATCAAACATTCCAGGTAGACAAGCAGCGCTCCGCGCAGCGGATTTTGCAGTGCGACTCCGCTGACCCAGTAGCCGGCGGCGAGGGTTCCGCCAAACATCAAACTTACGTAGATTGCCAGCATGGCCACAAATCCAGTCCACTTGCCGATCACGACCTGCCAGCGCGCTACGGGCTTCGTCGCAATGGCTTGAATCGTACCGGAAGCAATTTCGCCTGAAATGGTGTCGACCGACGTCAGGATGGTCATAACGACTGCCAGCAGGTCCACAGTGTAGAGTCCCACCATGAGCGTGGCGCTCAAGACCTGGTAACGTAGAAATGGCGCCATGCCGTTGGCGCGCAAATCTGCCAATTGGTAATGCAAGCCGGCGCCAAACACCATCAGAAACCCGATCCCTACGAGGAGAGCCGTCCACAGGATCTTCTTTCGAGCAGCTTCGCGAAACGTAATCGAAGCGATAACCCAAAGCGGACTCATAGACCGCGGTCCTCGCCTACAATTTCCATAAAGAGATCTTCGAGTGAAATCCTATGCGGAGTGAATTCAGAAACCGCGCTACCGGATTGGACCAGATAGGAAAGGATTTCGGGAAGTACTTCGTGCGAGGCAGCGGTGAGCGTAAGGCTTTCGCCGTCGAGGGGGTCGCAGGTGGCCCATTGGGAGAGTCCGGCGATAGTCTCGAGAGCCAACTTCCGCGCACGCACAGTTACGCGCACCTTCTCGTCCTGCCAGTGATGGAGATTGCGAGTAGCGACAATCTCGCCGTCGCGAATAAACGCTACTTCATCGCAAGTTATTTCGATTTCGCTGAGGAGATGCGAATTCAGGAAAATGGTCGCTCCGCGGTCGCGCTGAGCGCGAATGATGTCGCGCACGAGCCTCCGGCCCAAGGGGTCAAGCCCCGAGGTTGGTTCATCGAGGAAAATGACTTCGGGATCATGGATAAGGGCCTGAGCCAGGCCGATGCGCTGGAGCATGCCCTTGGAAAAACCCTGCAGCCGCTTGCCGCGGTGGGAGCTGAGGCCTACCAGATCCAAAACATAGGGTACGCGTTTGCGCAGTTGTATTGCACCCATGCCGCAGAGGCGGCCGTGAAATTCGAGCAACTCAGTCGCCGTAAGCCATTGGTAAAAGCGGAAATCTTCGGGCAGAAATCCAATCTTGCGACGGACCTCCACTTCGCCTGAAGGCCTCCCCAGAACGAAGGCCTCGCCGCCGGTGGGGCTGACGAGGCCCAGGAGCATTTTTATCGACGTGCTCTTACCTGCTCCATTGGGACCGAGGAACCCAAAGATTTCGCCGGAGGGAACAGCAAAGGACAAGTCGCGTACGGCGAGCTTATCGCCAAAGACTTTACGCAGACTCCGCGCTTCGATGGCAACTGTATTGGGACTCAGGGCGCGCCCCTGGACGGCGGCACGGATTTCAGCGACTCCGCCAGCTCCACGGCATGGCTCGAATCACCATAGCCAGTCAGCAGATAGCCTGTTCCCTCTTTGGACCAGATCAGCGTATACCCCGGCCCGCGTCTTCCGGCCATGCTTAGGAGGGTGCCCTTTGCACCCGCTATCTTTACGGCTTCATAGGAACGTAGAAAGCGCGGTACGGCCATGACCAACGTGGATTGCCAATCGACCGTCCGGAGAAATTCCTGAGCCTGGCTGGCACTCATGCCTGCCACCTCGAGCCCGATCTCGGCCAATTTCTCGAAATCGGCGCCTGGCGGGATGTTCACGATGGGGTTGGGCCCTTCTCTCAAGCGCACGCAATCGCTGTACTCGGTCGAAGAAGGAGTGGGGCCGCCAATGTTATTGGCGAGCGCCTGAGTGGCGCTGGCGGGAGTCGGGCAGTGGCCGTATTGAATTTCTAGAGACCTCGGAATCTCTACTTTTACGGGCGCGCCATCCAAAGCCGCCGGAAGAGAAACTTCCGAATGGCCCGCCTGATCGAACACGGATTGCAGGCGGGCACGATTCAGGTTCATATCAAATGCGTGGCGGCCGAGCACGACGAACTTCGGAGCGTCCTTGCGATTGCTGAGAACCGAAACATCGAAGCCGCTTAATTGCGCCGCGGCGGCGGCGTTCGCGGCCGACTGGTCGGGCTCATTGGCTGCCACGACAACCTCGTCCGAAATCATCTGCGCGAGCATTTGGTGCAAAGCGGGATTGGCGTTCGGATCGGTAAATGCCGAGAGATTTACGTTTACCGCCTGCACTTTTTGCATGCGCAAGGATTGAACAAAACGTCCCAGAAGCTCGCGCTCTGCGGGAAGGCTAATGACGGCGGCAATCACAAGCGAGCTAAGCAAAAGCGGCAGAATCTTTCGCCACCGGCCCTGCGAACTCTCCTGAATCATGTAAAACACCTCCGGAACAGCACGTTTCCGAAATATATAGCACGGTTAGCCATGGACAACGGAATTCCCTGAGTTTTTCTTTTACCATCGACCTGAATCTCGATTCATGGCCCGCCGTGACTTTTCCAATTGGAAGTCTGTGCGGTCGATGCTGAAGGTGAGATTAAGATTTATTCGAAAGTGGCTGCTTGAGAGCCGAGTTGAAAAGCCAGATTCGGGACACGACAGATGAGGCAGCAAGGGCGCCTCCGTCAGACGCGCTTACTCAAACTCGGATGGGATTGCCGCTGGAAACAACTGGAGTTGACGGTGTGAGTGCCTGCCGGATTTTGCGAAGCAGTTCCTCGCGTGTAAATGGTTTTGAAATGAGCGCGGACCGAGGGGCAATGAGACCCCGGCCCACAAATCCGGTATAGCCGGACATGAACAGCACTTTGGACTCCGGATGCAGAGAGGCAAGCTTTTCCGCCACCAACGGACCGTTCATGCCTGGCATGATCATATCGGTCAATAGCAAGTGGATAGGATGCTCATATTGCTGCGCCAAGGTGATCGCTATCTCGCCGTCGCTCGCCTCGAGCACCGTGTAGCCGCTCTTTTGAAGCAATGCGCAAGTGAATGTTCTGAGCGAAGCCTCGTCTTCGACCACTAAGACTGTCTCCGACCCTTCGCAAGGAAGGTCGGCATCTGGCGGCCGATTCAGCTTAGGCTCCGGTTGTACGCGCGGTAGGTATATTTTGAAACTCGAGCCGACTCCGGGTTCGCTATATACCGAAATATATCCGTCACTTTGCTTCACCACACCATAGACCGTCGCCAGTCCTAAGCCTGTGCCCTTGCCGCGAGCCTTCGTTGTGAAAAAGGGTTCGAATACGTGTGCCTGCGTTTCGGCGTCCATGCCCACTCCTGTATCGGAAACGCTAAGCAAGACGTAATCGCCGGGGACAATGGACGTGCGGCGTTCCCCTTCCTCCTCGACCGAGACGTTACGCGTTTCGATCATCAGCTTGCCGCCCTGAGGCATGGCGTCGCGCGCGTTCACCGCCAGGTTCATGATGACCTGCTCGATCTGGCTCTGGTCGCCTCGAACCGCGTGCAGCTCAGAATCGAGCTTCGTTTGCAATTCGATATCTTCGCCAATAAGCCGAAGCAGCATCTGCGCCATGTCGGAGATGATGGCATTCAGATGGAGCGTCTTCGTGTCCAGCACTTGCTGCCGGCTGAACGCCAGGAGTTGCCGAGTCAGCGTGCTGGCCCGTTCGCCGGCCTTGCGGATCTGCTCCACTTGACCGCGCACGGAATGCGCAGGATCAATTTGATCCAACGCCAGCTCGCTATAACCGATGATGACGCCGAGCAGGTTGTTGAAATCATGCGCCACGCCGCCGGCTAAGCGCCCAATCGCTTCCATCTTCTGCGCTTGGCGAAGCTGCTCTTCCAAGCTTCTCTGTTTTGTGATGTCCTGCACCATCAGGTCGAAATGGTCGATCTCACCCGCTTGATTTTTCACCACGTGGCTGCTGAAGCGCACCATGATGGCCGAGCCGCTGCGGTGCTTCCACTCTACTTCGACGTCCTTGAGATACTCCGTGTCGCGAGCCTGTTCGATCGCTTTTGCGTGGTCTTGTGGGTGGCGATATATATCGCTAGCCATGTTAAAGCCAAGAAGCTCGCTTTCTGAGCTGTAGCCCAGCATCCTCGCGACTGCCGGATTCGCCAGCAGGATGCGGCCGTCGGGCAAAGTTCGCAGCGCCCCATAGGGAGAGTTTTCGATCACCGAGCGAAAGTTTGCTTCGGAGCGGCGCAGTGCCGCTTCCATTTCGATCCGCTCGGTGATGTCACGAGCGATGGCGGCGGAGCCCGTAAGCCGCCCAGCCTGGTCCCGGATGGGCGAAACCGTTAGTGATACGTGAACGGGCCTGCCATTCTGCCTCATCCGCACCGTTTCAAGCCGGATGACGCCCGCTCCTTTTCTGATTTTCGCCAGCGTTTCGAAAGGCTCGTGCCTTCGTTCAGGTGGAGCGATGATAGTGACCGGCATCCCGACAGCCTCGGCGCGCGAATATCTGAACACCTTTTCCGCGCCGGCATTCCAGTCGGTGATCCTGCCGTTGAGATCCGTCGCAATGATCGAGTCCTCGGAGCATTCCACGATCGCCGCCAGGCGCAGAAGATCTTCCTCCTTGCGCCTACGTTCGGTGACTTCGGTCTCCAGGTGCCGGATGGCGCGCGCCAGTTCCTCGGTGCGGCCGGCGACTTTCTTTTCCAGGTCGTCATTGAGTTTGCGGACCTCCTGCTTTGCACGTTCGCGCTCCGCTACCTCTCGCACCATCGCGCGGGTAATAAAAATGGCGATGGCCGTCGCGGTTAGGAACGCAAGTAGGATGAGCAAGGTCGTCAGGCGGCGTGCAACAGCATAGTGTGCTTCGCTTTGGTCGCGTGCCTGGCGCATTTGCGCTTCCTCGAATTGCGTGAAACTGTCCCAAGCTGCACGCAAGGTATCGAGGTGCGGGATTACTTCAGTGACCATTGTTTCGCGGGCTTGCTCGATTTTGCCGTTCCTGAGCGAGTCGGTAATGTGGGCGATGCTCTCGAGCGAGACAGAGCGGTCCTCCTCGACTTGGCGCAGCAGCTCTCGCTCCCTCGCGGATTCAATTTGTTTGTTTAGTTTCTGAATAATTTCGGTGATCTGGCTGACATTGCGGCCCCGATTGGCCAGCAAGGAGGTGATCTCCGCATCTTTGCCCGTGAGAATGGCCCCTTCCAGAAGCCGGTCGTTCAAATTCGAGTACGCGGAAACCTCTTGCGCCAATTGAACCTTGGCCCAGCGCCGGTAACTAATGTCGTTGAGATCGGCGTTAACGCTGTCCATGCGGTTCAGACCTAGCCAGCCAATGACGATCAGAATGGAAACCAGAAAGCTGAAGGAAATGGCTAATCGGACGCCGATGGAAAACCTGTTCATTATTATCTGTTGGGCCTAGCTCGGCGAACCCTCAGACCAGCCAAAAAAGAATTGTTCAAGTCGCGTGATAACTGAGAGTTAGCAGCTGTACCGTTTTGAACTATGTACAATTGTCCTACGGCCTTCCGTGGGGTCAATCGAACGCCTTCTTCGCGTTCTAGGAATGCTAATAACTAGGGCGCTTAGTACTTTCGTTTGGGCTGTGGTTTCTTACCGTGCCGCTACGGATATTTGGCAAACTACCGGGTGCAAACGTATGACTGGAACATCGATGGGCCCTGGCCCAAGGCGCTTTGTGGGGCAGCGCATTTCCGGAAACGTCGGTTGCAAGGGAATTGCTATTGAAGATCGACTTGCTTCCGCAGACGATGAACCAGACGCCTGCCCGCACTATTGAAACCGGTCAGAAGACCACCCCAAACATGAGAGCCGGCCCACAGCGTCTCTCCTGTAATCGTATCAATCACCGTTAGGTATGCATTGGCCGGCCTGTAGTGGAAGTGCAGGAACCAGTCCGGTTCAAAATCCGCGTTGTTAGCTGGTCCGAGATCACCAACTTCTTCGGAATACTCTTCTGAGGAAAGCACAAACACGAGATCGGCCCGATCTCGATTTTGGACTACCCGGAAGCGGCCCCATCTCTTCAGTTCTCGGATTGCGTCCGCGCCCACCGCTGCGAATCCTGTCTCGTTGTCGAAATACACCGATTTAGCGACAAAGAGCTTAGCCGCCAAAAGGCGCTGCTTTTGGGACTTCGCTGTGGCGAGCAATCCGAAGCCAAAAACGAACACGAGAACTAGAACAACCACCCGTTTTTGCATCGTGGCTTCCGACCTGGCGCCTCGAAAGTGTGGGTTCTGAGGACCGAACAAGAGCCTACAAATCCTCTGATGCATCGCCGCACCTTAAGGACGATCTTTCCCTGCCTCTTCTGGCGATTGGACGCTTATTTCCAAGCGGCGTAGAGCGGTTTGCCGACCAGGTATGCAGGGTTGGCGCCGGGACGCGGACGGGACTTCTGTGCGCGTCCGTTGCCCACTTCCGCGATATATAGATTGCCTTCCTGATGTACGCTCATGCCGTGCGTATTCCACATGCCGCCGGGTTGTCGCCCTGTGTCCCTACGTGTAGAGCAAATGGCCTTGAAGGTCATATCCGGAGATCTTCCAGGTTTTATCATCAGCAATACGGTTCAAGCGGTACCA
>CAVPFR010000009.1:0-25540 GCA_963703785.1 uncultured Acidobacteriota bacterium
CCGCAATACGTCGCTGTAAGAATCGCCCAAGCGGTGATGCCGGAAAGAAAGCTTCGCACGGGAGATTTCATGAACCAGCAGGTCGGCACGAATGTTAAAAGTCCGAATGCAATGGCTAGAGCGAGGTTGCGCTCGGACGCAAACCGATCGAGACACGAAACGCGGTTTGCCGCCAGCAGCCACGTCAGGCCTACCCCGGAGAAACCGATTCCGAGGAGGACTCCCAGGCGCAACGCCGGGTTCCGAACGCACCCACTACGGACTGGGGAAGCGGGCATTGGCTCTTCTTTGCGGATTCTTACGGTGGCCCTGTGACTTCGGACCGCAAGAGTCAGTGTGCTTTCATTATGAGTAGACGGAGCCTATGTCTTCCGCGTTGCCCATGACTTAGGCAACCTGTGGAACTACAATGTTGTCCAAGGACTAGTAGCATGAAACTTCCGGCCCTACGGAATACAGTATCAGAGCGCGGAGGCTCGCTTATGAAACGTCTCTTATTCGCGCTACTCATGGTTCTGCCGGTGCTCGCACAGAGTCCCAGCCCAACTCAAAATCCCAATCCAACAAAGAACGCCCTTGGTATGGAATTCGTCAAGATCGCGCCCGGGGAATTCATGATGGGCTGTTCGACGGGCGATAGTGAGTGTCAGGCGGACGAAAAACCTGTGCATCGCGTTCAGATCACCAAGGCCTTTGAGATTGGGAAATACGAAGTGACCCAAGGTCAATGGCAGGCTGTCATGGGATCAAATCCCAGCACCATTAAGGGCGACGATCATCCAGTCGAAACAATATCAAAGCAAGAGGCACAGGATTTTCTCGCTAAGCTGACCGCCCGAAACGATGGGTACCGTTATCGCCTGCCCACCGAAGCAGAATGGGAGTATGCGGCGCGGGCCGGAGCATCGACGCCGGTATCCTTGGATGAAGTTGCCTGGTACGCCGCCAACTCGGACGATCAATCGCATCCGGTCGGCCAGAAGAAACCCAACGCATGGGGTCTGTACGACACGTTAGGGAACGTGCGCGAATGGGTTTCAGACCAGTATGCGATGAACTTCTACAGCAATGGTCCCCTTGCGGACCCTGCCGGGCCACAACCAGGACAAGGCGGACCGCCTCAGAGAGGCAATTTTGGCAGGGGCCGACGATTCAACAATGGCACACCGAACGGCCAACCTAACAATGGCCAACCCACCGGCTCGCCCAATAATGTCCCGATTGCATACCAAGCGGGGGGTCCACAAGGGCGGCCGGGCGGACCGCCTCAGGGTAATTCTGGGTTTGGCAGGGGCGGGGGTTTTCGGCAACTTCCCATCATGCGCGGCGGCGCGTGGGATAACCCGGCAAGTTTCGTACGTCTCTCAGCGCGATATCACTACTATGGCCCTACCTTGAAGCTTAGCGACATCGGGTTTCGCGCCGTCCGCGAACCGATGCAGGCCGAAGGAGGTAAGTGAAAATGAAAACCTTGTCGATGTTGGCAATCGGAACTGCCCTGCTGGGGGCTTCGCTTTCGGCATTTGCCCACCACGGATTTGCAGTCGAGTACGATCGGTCAAAGCGACTCACTTTGGTCGGGAAGCTCACCATGGTCGATTTAGAGAACCCTCATGGGTGGCTCTACATCGATGCCAAAGACTCGCAAGGCAAGATAGTGAATTGGGCGTTGGAGCTTCCCGGCCCCGCGCTGCTTAGGCGAAACGGTTTTGATCAGGGCATCTACGAGACCATGAGGACATCCGGCGAAGTGGTAACAGTTACCGCCTATGCCGCCAAGGACGGATCCAAGCACGCAATTGGCGAGAGCTTGACCAGAGCCGACGGGAAAACCGTGATTCCCTTGCAACGCGGCGGCGGGTTCGGCCGCGGCCAGCGGCAAGGCCAGGGTTGAGTCCGCAATGCCAGTCTTGCCGGCGAATACGTCGACAGCGGTGTGACCGGATCGAGGGATTCCCGGCCCGCTGTCAGTCGTGATAACCCGTTCAACATTCACACTGGCGTCCATTCCCGAGCGATGTTCCTGCGGTGTAGTTCGTTCACAAACTTCACCGTGGCGACCCACACAAGTCCTGCCAAATAGCCGGCCAGGACATCCGACGGATAATGAACTCCCAAATAGACGCGCGAAAATCCGATCCCAAAGATCAGCACGCTTGTGACAAGCCAGAGCGCAAGCTTGGCTCCAGGGCGCTTCAAGAGCGGCGAGAAAATGACCGCAATCCCTGCAAAGAAGCAAAACGAGAACAGCGCATGGCCGCTGGGGAAACTGAAAGACGCGGGCATCGGAAGATCGAAAAAAGGGATCGGACGCGGCCGATGGAAGGCCTCTTTCAAAAGAAGTTCGAGCAGAAGAGCGCCGGCAAACGTAGCTGCTAGCGCTTTCAAAGCATGGAACTCACGCCTGGCATAGCAAAGGGCTAGCGTAAAGACAGAGAGCGGAGCCATCACCGTTGAAGATCCCAATATCGTCAGCGCCTTCATTACGGTTGTAACTTGAGCTGTGGAGTGTTGATGAACGACAGACCTTACCTCTGAATCGAACTGAACGGTGTCGCCCTCGAGCATCTCCTCGGCGACCCATGCGAACAACAGAAGCGCGGACAGGGCCAGTAAGAAACCCCAAAGTAGAACCATGCGTTCAGAGCGTATGTGATGCTCGCCCGCCGCGCCTTGCCGATGGCCTGCGTTCACAAAATCTCCCCGTCGCCGTCCAGCGCGAATTTCAGAAAACCTCGAGAAATCGCCATCGCTAAGTGTATTCCCGAGGGACTGTACTCGGGGGGATTTCCGAGTTTGGCACACAGGCCTTGCCCAGAGAAAATCTCCCCGTTTAACTAGGCTTCGCGCTTGACAGGCGTCGTTTGAAATCGTATTTTTGTGGTTTGGTGTAGAGGGACTTCTGTATACAGTGCGGTGGCGAGCGGTTTTGGGCGGCTGGGCCTCTCATAGCTCACCAGGTCACCTACGCACGGGTAACGCTTTCCAACTCTTGAGACGAGCGCAACCGGTCACGTGATTTCGCAAGCGAAGTTGTGTGAGAAGGCCGGGGAAACGCGCCGGTTCGACTTCAAGTAAAGCGGAGGCCATAGCAAATGGCAGGGGAGTCGGTAACAGTCAGTCAGGGGCACTTTGTAGGCACGCTTCGACGGGATGCCTGGTGGACCGAGATTTTGCCTGCGGCCCTTCTATTGGGAGCGTTCGGCATCTACGCAACCTACCGCGCCTTTGAGGGCGCCTATTATTCGTGGGGACCGTACCTTTCGCCTTTTTATTCGCCGCTGATCGATCCCCAGCACCATTGGTGGCCGCTCTCTCCTGCGCTTCTGATCCTGGTGTTTCCTCTGGGATTTCGTACGACCTGTTACTATTACCGAAAGGCTTACTACCGCGCCTACTTCATGGACCCGCCGGCATGTGCCGTGGGCGAGCGGAAGCGCAACTATTGCGGCGAAACCAAGTTCCCCTTCATCCTTCAGAACCTGCATCGTTATTTTTTGTACGCAGCCATTATTGTTCTGGGCTTTCTCTGGTACGACGCAATCGTCGCCTTCTGGTTGGACGGTCATTTCTTCGTCGGCGTGGGTAGCCTCATCATGCTGGCGAACGTGATCCTGCTGTCGATCTACACGGGCTCTTGCCATTCCTTGCGCCACCTGGTTGGCGGAAAAGTCGATTGTTTCTCGTGCTCTAGCTTTGGATCGACCCGGCACTCGTGGTGGCAGAAAATAAGCAGCATCAACGAGCGTCACATGCTCTACGCCTGGTGCAGCTTGATTTCTGTCGGTTTGACTGACCTTTACATCCGGCTGGTTTCAGCCGGAGTTCTTCGGGACATCAGAATCCTGTGACTACCAAGTACGAAACACACGAACATGACGTTTTGATCATCGGCGCCGGCGGCGCGGGTTTGCGCGCCGCAATTGAGGCGCTCGCGCAAGGTGCCTCGGTTGGCGTGGTTTGCAAGTCCCTGCTGGGGAAAGCCCACACCGTCATGGCCGAGGGCGGTATTGCCGCGGCTATGGCCAATGTGGACCACGCGGACGATTGGCGCACCCATTTCCGCGACACCATGCGCGGCGGCAAGTTTCTCAACCACTGGCGCATGGCCCAGCTTCACGCCCAGGAAGCTCCCGATCGCATCCGAGAACTCGAACAATGGGGCGCCCTCTTCGACCGCACTTCCGACGGTCAGATTCTTCAGCGAGCATTTGGCGGCCACACCTATAAGCGACTGTGTCACGTGGGCGATCGCACTGGCCTGGAGATGATCCGCACGCTACAGGATCGCGGCGTCAGTCTAGGCATTGATGTCTACATGGAGTGCGCTGTTACCCGCTTGTTGAAAGATGGCGACCGAGTGGCAGGCGCATTCGGCTATTGGCGGGAACAAGGCCGCTTTGTTGTATTTCGAGCGAAAACGGTCGTGCTGGCTACGGGTGGCATCGGCAAGATGTATAAGGTCACCTCAAACTCCTGGGAGTATACGGCCGATGGGATGGCGCTTGCATACGAAGCCGGAGCCGAGCTCAAGGATTTGGAGTTCGTTCAATTCCATCCGACGGGCATGGTGTGGCCTCCCGGCGTGCAGGGCATTTTGGTCACTGAAGCCGTCCGCGGCGAAGGCGGCATCCTTCGCAACAAATTGGGCGAGCGCTTCATGGAGAAATACGATCCCAAGCGCATGGAGCTCTCCACGCGCGACGTTGTCGCGCGGGCCATATATACCGAAGTGCGCGAAGGACGCGGCTCCGAGCATGGCGGCGCCTTCCTGGATATCTCCCAAAAGCCCGCGGAATACGTAAAGAAGAAGCTCCCTAGCATGTATCACCAGTTCCTCGAGCTGGCCGATGTGGATATCACTAAGGGGCCGATGGAAGTGGGACCCACATGCCACTATGTGATGGGAGGCGTCCGCGTCGATCCAGAGACTGCTGTGGCTACGGTGCCAGGGCTATACGCCGCCGGCGAAGTTGCCGCGGGCCTGCATGGCGCGAATCGCTTGGGAGGGAATTCTCTTTCCGACCTCCTCGTATTCGGCCGGCGTGCCGGCTTGGCGGCGGCGCAATGCGCCAAGAAGGTGGGGCAACCGGCGATCGACGATGCGCAGATCGCCCAGGCCGAACGGGAAATGCTGGCGCCGTTTGAGAACGGCAATGGCGAATCTCCCTATGCAATCCATCGTGATTTGCAGGACACGATGCAAAAGCTGGTTGGAATCTTCCGAACTGAGGGAGACCTTGTTGAGGCGCTGGGCGAACTCGAAAAGCTCAAGGAGCGCTCCAAGCATATGCAGGTGGAAGGCTCCCGGCTTTTCAACCCCGGCTGGCATTTATCCCACGATCTAAGGTCGATGCTGACGATTGCGGAGGCGGTCACCCGCAGCGCCCTCGCGCGCCGCGAAAGCCGCGGAGCGCACAGCCGCATCGATTTCCCCTCGCTGGATACCGCCTGGGGACTGCAGAACAACATCATCTCCTCGCAGCGCGGGACAATGACGCTGACGCAAGAGCCCGTTCCCGCCATGCCCGAGGAATTACAGAAGATTCTGGCCGAGGACAAGTAGCGGAGGGAAGAGATGGCCGACGCGATCCTAGAAGTTTTCCGGGGCGATAGCCAGGGCGGCAAGACCGAGCAGTATAAGGTGCCCGTGGCTCCGGGAATGGTCATTCTCGACGCCATCCACTATATTCAAGGCCACATGGCGCCGGATCTGGCCGTGCGCTGGAACTGCAAGGCGGCGAAATGCGGCTCCTGTTCGGCCGAAGTCAACGGACGGCCGCGGCTGATGTGCAAGACGCGTATGGACGCCCTGCCGCTGGATCAGCCCATAAAGGTTTTCCCCATGAAGTCCTTCCCGATCCTGAAAGACCTCGTCACGGACGTCTCCTGGAATTACAAGGTCAACAAGAAAATCCCGGGGTTTACGCCGCGGCCTGGCACGGATTGGAAGATTTATCAGGAAGATGTCGATCGAGTGCAAGAGTTCCGCAAATGCATCGAATGCTTCCTCTGCCAGAACGTCTGCCACGTCTTACGCGATCACGACAAATTCCAGCAGTTCGCCGGCCCGCGCTTTTTTGTGCGCACCGCCGGCCTGGAGATGCATCCTCTAGACAGCAAGTCCCGCACGAAACTTCTTCGCGACGAAATGGGAATAGGCTTTTGCAATATCACGAAGTGCTGCACGGAAGTCTGCCCCGAAGACATTCACATCACCGATAACGCCATCATTCCCCTCAAGGAGCGCGTCGTGGATCAGTTCTACGACCCGGTCCTCATGCTCGTGCGTAAGATTCGAGGGGACAAAAGCTCGGGATAACGCGGCCTGCCCAGGCGTGCGCCTGCCCGATTATTAACCCACCCGGCACAAAACCACCACAAAACCTGAAGTACTATAGCCCCATCCCTTTATTCACGCCAAGCTGACCTCTTGCAAGCTAGTCGTCCTGTCCGTGTCTGCAGGAGGGTGCATGAAGGACAAGTGGATTTCTCGCTTGGCGCAAGTCAATAAGGAACTGCTGCTCATCTTTTCCATCGTGGCCTCGGCCGCGCTGGTGAACTTTTTCGTCGAGGGCCAGCGGCTCGTTCTCACCTTTTACAATCTGCCGACGCTCTTCGCCGTGTACTACTTTGGCCGTCGCCGTGCCGTGCAGGCTTCGGTCGCCACCATCCTTTTTGTCGTCTGGGTCAATGTCATGCACCCGACGCTCTTCAACCGCGGTCCCGTTCCCAGCGAAGACGTCCTGGGGTGGTCCGACCTGGCAATCTGGGCTGGTTTCCTCATCGTCTTTGCCTATGCTACCGGAACCCTTTACGAGCATAGCGAGCAGCGGATGAGGGAGCTGCGTGAGACCTACTTCGGCGTCCTTCAAATTCTTAGCCAGATGATCTCCAACGATAAGTTCACCCAAAATCACTCCTACCGTGTCTCCGTTTACGCCACGCAGATCGCGCTCGAGTTGGGCATGCGTGAGGACCAGGTGGAGGACGTGCGCGCCGCAGCCCTATTGCACGACGTAGGCAAGCTCGAGGTTAGCCGCGAAGTTCTCTACAAAGCCGCGCGCTTGACCGACAAGGAGATGTCGGAGATCAAGACCCATGTCGAGCGCGGCGTGGAGATGCTGAGCCCCGTGGGGGGATCGCTGCGACGCATTCTGCCAATCATTCTCGCCCATCACGATAAGTTTGACGGATCGGGATATCATCCCACCAAGGGCCAGGACATCCCCATTGAAGCCATGGTGATCAGCGTTGCTGACGTATACGATTCCCTCGTGAGTGATCGGCCCTATCGCAAGGGCCTTTCCCCTTTTGAAGCCCGCGATACCATTGTTAAGGCTTCGGGCACGGATTTCGATCCGCGCATCGTGAATGCGTTTGAGGCGGCGTTCCGCAAACAGCGGTTGGAAGTCCCCGAAGTGCTCGTCTAACTGCCTCGAGCCCTAATTACGCACGTAGGGGCCGGCCGGCGCGGGATGAGCCCACAAACGAGCCAAGCGCTTGTAATGCGAGCGAGTGCAAGCCTTTGGTGAACTTGGCAAGTTCGGCCGTGAGGCCCAGCACGCCCAAAGGCATGCGATTGCTTTGCATCAGCTGGTAGAGGCCCTCGCCAATCAACTGAAAGTCCCGAGCGGTCATGCGCGCGTCGTAACCCTGCTTTTTCCTCACCTTCCCGTGCTGTGCGCCCAATTTCAACACTTCGGAGGGCAACCCGTTCTTGCCCATCTCCACATACTCGATCAATGAAGTAAGCACATGCGGAACATAGGCGATCCGTTCATCATCGGAAAGCGGGACTGAGGACATTAATGGGTCTCGTTTCATCCCGGCCAGGATATGATCGCTGATGTATGAGGTGTTCGTCCGCAGCACCATGCCGAGCCTTTGAGCCACCGAGGCCTCTCTTGTTCCGCGCTGGGTCAATTTGCTGTGAATTCTCCGCACCAGTTCCTGCAGATCGGCCGGTTTTGTGAAGTAATCGTCCACATTGTGCTGAATCGCCTGCACCGCGCTATCGTATGCGGGGTAGCCTGTCAAAATAAAATTCAAGCAACCCGGTTGAAGATTCCTCATCGCGCTGATCACCAGGAACCCGTCGCCTTGGCGATGAACATTCAAATCGCAAATCAAAACGTCGTAATTGACGCAGTTCACCTGAACGAGAGCGTCAGCCACGCTCCCAACAGCGGTGACATCGAAACCTTGTCTTTCAAGCAAAGGAGGCAACGTCAAGCGAATGCTCTCCTCGTCATCCACGAATAACAGCCGTGTCCGTCGCTGCTCGGCGGTCATAAATTGCCCTCTTATTTCAGATGAAAGACTGCATCCTAGAGGTTAAGGTCCCTGAGGGGAATCGGGCTTAAGCTGTAAGCCGCCCGTGAGCCTACGGTGAAAGCCTGGTAGTGGAGCTGTTTGGCGGTCTCCATACTTGGTTCTGCCTGTCCGGATTTGCCCGCCGGTTCAGTGGATTTTTGAGCCGGCGTCGAGCATCCTCTCTGGCGGAGGAAGAATGACGGACGGCAAACGAACACCCACACAGGCGGTAACCTTCGCACTCGCCATCGTGAAAAGCAGCGTCATCTCGAGTCATATGGAGTCGTCAAAGGTCGAAGCCGCCCTGCAGAGTTTGTTTCCCGGAGTTTCGATCATTTTGGTGGCGGAGGACGATTCGATCCCAACTTATCGGCGCCGCCAGGAACTCTCGGAGTTCGCCGAAAGAGCGACGTCCAAGGTAATCCCCTCATCGAAAATCAGCGCTAATTGACGACAAGGGGAGATGACGGCGAAGCAACTATCGTATCGCCGCCGCTGCTTGGCCTGCGCTCGCGCCCGCCGCGAACCACTTGCCGTTACTGCCGAGTGCGTAGCAGGAATGTTCCCCGACTGCGACACTCAATCCTGGGCCCTCAAGGACGAGCACAGGCGAGGCCAAACTTGGCAGCGCATGGTCTTTGAACCGAACGGGGGGGCTTACAACCAGGGCATTATAGTAAACGCCTCCTGCGAAAAGCCGCAGAATGGAGTCGGACGGTTCAGTGCTGTCGTTTGCCCTCTCGATGCGGGTCCACGCCAAGTGCGACCAAGTCTCCGCGCGGCAGCCGTGCATCGCTAAACAGCTCCGCACGAGCTGTCTACGAACCGAGATAGCAAACCCATCTGCCGAACTTGAAGCTTCTGCTATGGCCTGCAAAAACGTTCGCACGGGCGCCGGGCTTGCTTCTTTGCTTGTGCCGGCGTCGAAAATGTATTTTGCTGGTAGAAACGCGACTGTCATCCCTTGTTGAACCAGGGCCGTCTTAGACGTGGCATTCCACACGAAAACCGAGCTGCCGCACGAAAAGCGAGCATACGTCCTTACCGCGAGACCAGGCTTCTTATACCCCCCCACCAGGCTTCCCCCTTTGCAACCTGTGATCAGCGCCGTTCCGGGAGGGTCCTGGGCAAGGGCTGGGCTCGAGTTAGAGATGAGACTCAGCGAAAGCAACAGCAGAAGAGCGATCGGGTGTAAATGTTTCATTAGCTGGGCCGCCATCTCTATCGCCAGGCGTGAACGAAAGGCGTCAACTAAGCTTAAAGATAGACCCCGGTGACATCAACCTTTCGTATCTGTATGCGCCGCGATTCGGATACCTGATCGAAGGGCGTAATTGGGCACCGGCCGGAAGTACAGCGGACGAGGGGATTGCAACCTTTTAGCATTCGGCGGCGATCACGCCGGAACTACTCCGTGGCCGCGCTGGCCCGCAATTGCCCCAGCTCTTTTTGAGTTTTTTCCCAGCGCTTTCGCTCCTTTCCTTTCGGCGGATCTCGCACTGGTTGGGAGTAATAGCTCAGAAGGTTGGCCCGCATTCCCGCTGGAACACCCGCAAAATTGCGCGCGGCGAGTTTGTCCAGGAGCTCGAAGTAGGTCTCATCGGCAAGCTCATACTCTTCCGGAGCCGTTGTATTCCCTGTATCGAGATCTTTATCGGCCAGGGAAACGCTTCCCAGGCGCAGTTGTTGTAGAGCTGACAAATATGCTTCCGTCGAGGATTTGAAACTCTGTTGAAAGAGCGCTTCCATCCGAGGAGTCGGCGGTTTGAAAGACAAAAATTTGAAGAACGCTATCTTTGGAAACAGGTTCAGAACAAAGGCAAGAAAGTGCGCGCCGAAACCCGGTTCTCGATACACTCTGCCAAAATCGGTTTCGTATTTTCGGCGGGTCATGACGTAAATAAATTTCCGGCGTTGTACACCGGGTATTAGTTTCTGAATCTGGTCCCGTTTCTGTGCCCAAGCCACTCGAGTCATATGCGGGATCGTCTTGCTCACTGCGCGGCGATAAGTTCCTATGGCGATATCCTCGCTTAGGAAGACGTCCTTCATTTCGAGACCGTACGTTTCTCTGAACGCCCGCTCCAGCAGAGGCTTGGCAACCTGGAATCCGATGAAGTCGTGATAGGCCTGAGGTGCATAAGCGCCTCCCGCCACCTCGGCCACGTCGAATGAGAACTCCACCAGAATGTGTTGTTTCTTCCCCTCCTCGTACGTAACCAAGCCTCCATATTTCTTGCGCAGTTTCGGATATCGCAGCGGGACCGAAGGGTTCACCCCTATGGAATGTCCGAGGCTATCGGCGAAGTAATGAGACATGGTCCCGAGCGCAAAAGCGTACTCGTCTTCGCTCCGGGCTTCCCGAAGCATTACCTCAACCAAATCGCCGCTGCGGACATAATGGAGAAGATTCGTAAAGAAAAAGCTCCCCAGGGGATAGTAACCGAGGTCTTGGATGATCGACCCCCCGTAGGCAAAGCTGCGAGCCTCCGCCAATTGCTCGGGAGTCGAGTCCGGATAGCGCGCCAGCAGCAGAGGCTTGATTGCCGAGTCCCAGGACGCATCGATGACGGCCTCATGACTTAACACTGAGTACGCGGGCGATCTCGCTGGGAATAGAAAAAGCGCTGCCGCCAGCAGCTGGATCCGGAGCGTCCAGCGCGCGCCATGGCCCGTTCTTAATCCCGGTCTTAACAATGAAGCGATATCGGGGATTTGTCGCAAGGTATCTCTCTCATTGGGATGAATCGGAGTATCCAGAGGCAAGTCGTTCCTTATCCGCCCATTTCGCTTTCCCCCGCGAGGAGTCCTGGAAGCGCGGGGACGTCAGCCTCGGATTTGGCCGGGACACGAAATAATAACCTCGGCGCAGTCCCAATTTCGCCGCAACTGTACTTTACCTGTCCGTGAGTACAGTATCGTTCCCAGTCCGCTGCTCCTTACACTGCTAGGGAAAGGATAACGGGCCTCTTACTCTCAAATATATGCTTCATCTCGATTATATTTCTTGTTTGCTGACAATTCTTTCCACGGTTCTTATCGGAAAAAGATTGTGGCACGGCTGGATTCTTGCCGCGGCAAATAGCCTCATCATTTGCGTCATCGGAATTCAAACGGCGCAGTATGGCTTTCTTCCTGGCAATCTGCTGTGCATCGGACTTTATGCTCACAATCTGTCGAATTGGCGTCCCGGGATGCACAAACAATGCGCTCCGTCTCTCGCACTGAACGACAGCCAGGATAACCGCGAACAATCCTTGTCCTAGGCGGTCTCCCCTAGCTCAGGCCCGCGTTTCTTGTGCGCAGTGGGTCCTGCGGCTCGCCGCACAATCCGATTTGCCGCACAACGGAAGGCCTTTCTTAAAAAGAAACAGAGGCAAGCGAGCCCACCCGGCACCAGGGCGGTATCCGGCTATCGTTCCCTATTCCTCTTCACGCCCTCGGCGCGTCCTAGCTATTGGGCTAGTGCGCGATTGCCGATGCATCTCGCGCGTCGCGCAACTACCAATCCCAAAAGAGCCGTGGGCCCTGGCAACTCCAAATCGAACCCGCTGTCTTGAGTTTCTACAGAACGGATAAATGGAGACGCCCTGAGGTAAACTTTATCTTTGCCCCTGCTAGAGACGCAAGCGCACCCTAAAGGACCCCTATGAGTTCCCTAACAAAAGAGACTGAGCTTTGGTCCAAGGTCGGCAAGTGGAGCGTGCTTCTCTTAGGCATTGCCTTTCTGGCATCCTCGCGAACTGCCGCGGCCCAGAGCCGCGAGGCCGCTCCCTCTTCTGACGCCCTGCATCGGCTGAACGACTCCATCGAAGCCTTGGTTCAGCGCGTGTCTCCTGCTGTCGTTCAGATTATCGTGACCGGCTACGGCTCAACCCAGCAGAACGAGAGCGGTCAGACCAGCGTGGTCATCGGACGGCAGCGCGCCATTGGTTCGGGGGTGATTGTCGATTCCGAGGGCTATATCGTAACCAACGCCCACGTCTTGAACGGAGCGCAAAAGATAGAAGTATTTGTGCCGTCTCAGCCTGGCGCCGAAGGTGCCCCCATCTCGGAGGAGGCTGCGCAGGGAAAAAGTTATGACGCGCGTACCGTTGGGATTACCCGAGAGATCGATCTCGCCGTGATCAAGATTGAGGCGCACGGATTGCCTTCGTTGCCCATTCCCAAAACCAGCCTCCCTAGGCAAGGCGAAATGGTCTTTGCGTTCGGAAGCCCCGAAGGGCTGCGCAACACCGTGACCATGGGCGTCGTAAGCTCCGTCGCGCGCCAGCCCGATCCCGATAGTCCCCTGGTCTACGTTCAAACCGATACCCCAATCAATCCGGGTAATAGCGGCGGACCACTCGTGAATGCCGATGGGCAACTCGTTGGAATCAACACCTTCATTTTCTCCACATCAGGCGGCAATCAAGGTTTGGGATTCGCTATTCCAGCCGGCGTCGTGGCGTTTGCTTACCCTCAGCTCTTGAAGTACGGCCATATTCACCAGCCGGAGATCGGAGCCATCGTCCAAACGATTACGCCCGAACTGGCGGCCGCGCTGCATTTACGGAGAGATTTTGGGGTGATCGTGTCGGACGTTCTGCCCGGCGGGCCGGCGGAGTCTGCGGGTATGAGAACTCAAGACATCATCCTCGGCGTGGGTGGCGAGTCCGTGGGCACTCTTCCGCTGTTTACTCGCAGCCTCTATATGCATAACGGGGGCGAACGCGTGAAGTTCAGCGTTCTTCGCGGCTCCGATGAATTGCAATTGGATGTTGCTCTCATCGACCGGCCGCATAAGACCGACAGTTTGATAGACCGGGTCGATCCCGAAAAGAATCTGGTAAGGCGCCTCGGAATCTTAGGAGTTGAGCTCGACCTGGATCTAGCGCAATCCTTGCCGGATCTGAGAATTCCCTCCGGCGTCATCGTCGCCGGAAAAACTGTGGGAGCGAGCGAGGAGATTCCCATCCAAACCGGCGACGTGATCCACGGCGTTAACGGAAAAACAATCACAACCCTGGCTGACTTACGTGCCGCCTTGGACAATCTGAAGATTGGTGACGCCGTCGCTCTCCTGGTGGAGCGCTACGGCCAACTCATTTACGTCTCTTTTCTGCTCTAATTTCTTGCAAGTCCAGTTCGACTGACCCGTTGCCCGCTATAGGAGGAGCTGCTTTGCGCTGAAACCACCCTCCGCGGCCACCAATCAGGACTCATTGGCAATTTTGTGGGCGCTCGCGCTTGCAATAACTTCACGCACCATTCCATTCCTGACAGCGGCGAATGCCGGCATGAATGGCTGTTGCGGGATACGGCTAGGCGGCGCAGGCCCCTGATTATGGAAGATTAATCTTTCCCCGGCGCCGTCCCAATCGATGCACAACATGTCGCCAAGTTCGACTTGGCCCGATGCCAGCAGATTCGCCAGCGGGTAAACCATATGCCGGGAGATTGCTCGTTTGAGGTGACGCGCGCCATATCTCAGATCCGTGCCTTCGCGCAAAAGAAACGCTCTTGCTTGCGGCATGACGCGAAACAGAAATGGCACGGGGCCAACGTCTATTACCTGTTTCTGCACCGCCGCCAATTCGATGTCCAGGATTCCTTCCAGTTGTTCTGGTTGCAGCTGATGGAATACGACGATGCGGTCGAGCCGGTTTATGAATTCCGGGGAAAAGCTGCGGCGCGCCGCTTCCACTGCAGTCCGTTCGAGTTTGGCGTCCAGCCCTGCAGTCTTGGTCGATGGTTCCACGAATCCCATTCTCTTGCTTACCAAAGCGGCGATCTCGCGCGCTCCCAGGTTGGAAGTCAGGAATATGATCGTTTGAGAGAGATCCACTCGGCGCGTATCGCCCAGCGTCAAAGTTGCCTTATCCAGGATTCCCAGTAGCAATTGCCAAAGCGCGTCGCTCGCCTTTTCGATCTCGTCAAACAGCAGCAGGCTGAGCTTGAGGGTCTCCGTGTGATATTGGCTCAGGCTTTCCTCGGTGATCACGGGGTGCGTATCGCGGTGCCCCAGATAACCGGGCGGCGAGCCAATCAATTTAGCAATCTCATGCGAATGCTGAAACTCCGCGCAATCGATCTTCACCACAGCCCGCTTATCGCTAAACAAAATCTCAGCCGCGGCTTCGACGATGCGGGTTTTCCCCGATCCGGTTGGTCCAAGAAACAGCAAATTCCCGACCGGCCGGCCCGGCGCGTTCAGCCCCGCCCGAAAGACCTGATACACCTCCACTAAGGCTTCGATAGCCTCATCTTGTCCTACGATTTTCGCGCGAAGAGCAGACTCGAATTCTTGTAGCTGGGGACTGCGCTTGCTGGGGTCAAGCATTTTGCCTGGGACACTCATTGCGCTCTCCTGAAGAGCCTCCGCGTCCGTCGCGGATTCTTGTGAAAAGCGTCCGTGCCGTAACTTTGCAACAATTCCCGGCGCTTGAGAATCCGGGTCAAGGCCCACAAAAGAGGCACAAAAACATGGTTTCTCGTCCTGGTTGGGAACGTATTTCCAGGGAGACTGGACCCGAGAAAAGCCTCAGTTGAAATCCCGATAATTGCTAACCTGAGAGCGCCAACCTTTTGCCGAAACCGCGCCTTGTCTAAAATGCCCAAGTGCCCCAATTAACTCTATTTATCGGCAAAGGTGGCGTTGGCAAAACGACCGTTTCGGCGGCCTATGCCCTTCATCGTTCGGTCCGTCACAAAGCTTCTGTTCTGCTGCTCTCCACAGACCCGGCCCACTCTCTCTCGGACATCTTCGGACAGCCGCTAGGCGTGCAGCCGCGCAAGCTGCGCTTGGCAGCGAAAGCGCGGTTAGATGTCTGGCAGGTCAATGCCGAGAAGCAGTTTCGAGCCTTCCTGAACCGGCATAAAGAAAACCTGCTCTCCATCCTTGAAGCCGGCTCGATCTTCTCCCGCGCCGATATCGAGCCTCTGCTCGAAACCACCATGCCGGGAATGTCCGAAATGGCCGCCCTTTTGGCCATCTCGGACGCGCTTGCCTCCGCCGAGTACGACGAAGTTATGGTCGATACCGCCCCTATTGGGCACACCTTGCGGCTGTTCGCTTTGCCTCAGTACTTCTCCACCTTTCTCGACGTTCTGGAATTGGCTTCCAGTCGTGACCGCCTTTTGGCAGAACGGTTTGGGGGCAGCCTGAAGGCCTCCGCCAACCCTCTGGTTGGACAATGGCGGAGCATGGTAGAAGCGGTTCGCGCCGCCTTGCTCGTTCATGCCAGTATCTTCCTGGTAACCACGCCTGAAAAATTTGCGCTCGAGGAGTCCCGCCGAGCCGTTCGCTCGCTTCGTTCGCTCTCTCCCGGTCTGGATCTCGCGGCCATTATCCTGAACAAGGCCGTCCTAAGCTCCCCACATTGCACAACTTGCCGTGCCAGGCATTCGGCAACCCGTGCCGCGCGTGGATTTCTGCGCCGCCAATTTCCCGACAAGCGGCTTTACATCTCCGAAGACGCTGGTGCGCCGATAATGGGTCCGCGCCTCCTGCCTTTTGGCGACCTCGTCTTCGCCGGAAAGCGCATCGCCTGGAACTCCGGCCCGCGGCCGCCAAAAGCTCCTGAGCTCCGCCTTGCACGTGTCAAGTGGCCCATTTTGGACCGTCCCCTTACGATGGTTTTGGGCAAGGGTGGCGTCGGGAAGACGACTGTCTCCGCATCCCTCGGTTTTAACACCCGGCTCCGCGCCGAGGCGGCCGTCGATATTTGTTCGGTCGACCCCGCGCCTTCGCTTGACGACATCTTCCAGACCGACGTTTCGGACCAGCCTCGGCCCGTTCTCGGAGACTCCCAATTTCGCGCCTCCGAAATGGACGCTCTGGCCGTTTTTAGGACCTGGGCTCGCGGGATCAGGCAAATGATCGATGAAGCCACCACTGCGGAAGTATCGGCCGTGCACGTCGATCTCTGGTTTGAGCGCCAGCTTTTTACCCAGCTTCTCGAAAGCGTTCCGCCGGGACTTGACGAAATTCTGGCGGTTCTCCGCGTGCTCGATCTGCTTCAGAAGCCCATTCAGAAACCCGGCAGCAGAGTTCTCATCGACATGGCGCCCACGGGGCACGCCCTCGATCTTCTCCGCACTCCCGAGCGGATCCTCGTGTGGACCAGGCTATTATTGAAAAGTCTCGCTCACCACCGTACACTCGCTTTGGCGCGTGATGCCGGCGCGAAAATCGCGGAACTGGGCAAGGCTGTCCGCGACTTTCTCGATGTTCTAAGGAGCTCTCAGCGCACTCGCGTTTACGCTGTTATGCTCCCGGAAGCATTGCCGGACAGGCAAACCGAGCGGCTAATTGCCGAACTCGCCAAGCTGCGCATCTCGACGGCGGCTATTTTTGTGAACCGCGTGCTATTCAAGGAAGATGTGCGTCGTTGCCGCCGCTGCTCTCGTACCCGGCAGTGGCAGCTCGCCACCTTGGGCAAACTGTCCGCTCGCTATGCGCCGGTTCCGCTCTACATCGTGCGTAATTTTGCTCACGAAATTGCCGGCGAGAAGGCGCTCCGTAGGTTCGTAGGTGAATTATGGCGACTGGCGTGAAAGCGAAGGTACTGATGAAGGCGGCTCCGCGCGCTCAGTCCCGGACCCAAGTCGTTCACTTCTACGGTGTGACCCAGGCGCCCGGCCTCTCTACGGAGTCCTTCCGCGACTTGAAGGGAGTTGATGGCATCGCCACTGTGGAACCGCTGGAATGCGGCGGCCTCATCTGCTGGATCAGCCGCGTGCCCGAAGCGGATTTCGCCCGGGATCTCGCCAAGAATATGCAAGATCTCGATTGGCTTGCAACTGTTACAACGCGCCACCAGGAAGCTGTCTCAGCCATCGCTCTCGTCGCGGACATTCTTCCGGCGCGCTTTGGGCTCGAATTCTCGAACGACCTATCCCTCCGTTCGCATATCGAAACTCGGCGAGCGGCCCTGAAAGCCGATTTCCAACGGCTGCAAGGGAGGCAGGAGTGGGGCGTTAAAGTGTTTGCGCTCCCGGCCGCGCCGCTCCCGAAGAAAAAGTTCCGCACTGGCAAGGAATATCTTCAGGCAAAATCTGCGCTCTCGCGCCCGGTGTCTCGTCCGCCCGATCCCCTACTCTCGGAATTCGCTGAGGCCCTGGAGTCCATCGCTGATCGGATCGCCGAGGGCGGAAAATTCGCCGCGGCCAGGCGCGATCTGGAGTTCCATAAGGTTCTCTTGTTGAAACGGTCCGATCGCTCCAAGCTGGAAGCGCTCATCCGCAATTTTTCGAGAAAATGGAAAGGCCAGAAGCGTGTCGAATGTACCGGCCCCTGGCCACCGTTTTCCTTCGTCACCCAAACGGAATCGCCCGCCCTATGACCAACCGGCGAGCAATCCTTGAGCCATCGTTGAACCATTGTTGAACCATCGACGAGCGATCTATGACCGGACAACACCCCAAGATTGTTCTTATCAACGACGAGGATTCCGCCGATCTCACGCTGCTGGATTTGGTCGATCACCTGCTGAACACCGGCGTTATCATTCGCGGCAATTTGGTGCTTTCGCTAGCGGGAGTCGACTTGGTTTATCTCGGTTTGGATGTGATTGTAACTTCCGTCGAGACGGCGCTGCGCCATATGACGAAAGCTGCCTTGCCGCCTCGCCCGGCTGATCCCCCGACAACGCCCCGCACAAACGCCCCCGGGACAAATGCCCCGCGCACAAACGCTAGGACACGCCGCTAGCCAGTGGCGCTCAGCGATCAAATTACTCTGCTTGCATACTGCATTGCGGAGCAGCAAACCCAATTCGATGTCTCGCTGCGCGGCCTGGAAGGCGAGCCGGTCCGCTGGATCGATGTTGCCGCACTGCGTTGTTTTTTTTCCAATTTCGGCTCGCCCATGGCGGACCAGCCCGCGCCTGAAATCCTTACCGCTTTTAATCGGGTTCTCCACGCGATCTTTTCCCAAACCACGATCATTCCCTTCCGTTTCCCCACCATTGTCGAAAATGAGGGCGTTTTGAGGCAATTCCTCGAGAGTCGCTCTCCTGAGTACCGCGCCGCCTTGCATCGTTTGCATAATAAGGTGCAGATGGATGTACGGCTTATTCTGGACCCAGTTCCGGCGCCGGAACCCCCGCCGCGATCGGGCAAAAGCTACTTGGAGCTTCGGCGGGCCCGCCATCAGGAAGTCCAGTTGGTCCTCGACAAATTCCGGTGTGCCGCCAATTCCTTGGCCGAAAGCTGGGTGCAGCGCGATACCCCTTCCGGCGCTCGCGGTTTCGCGCTCGTGGATCGTTCTGCGCTTCCTCTTTTCCTCGAAAAGATCGGGCGCGTCCTCACGCCTGCCGGGATCTCGGCGCGTGTCACAGGGCCTTGGCCTCCGAGTGAATTCGTGGAAGTCGCACATGACTGAGCAGCCGCCAAAGAACGACTCCGGCGATCCGCCTTCCCTTCAGGAAGGGGCTACCTCCGTCCCCGCGCGGGTCGAACTTACGCCCGACAATATCGAGCAAGGTCTCGCCAAGCTCGTTCTTACTCTGATCGATTTCTTGCGGCAATTGCTCGAACGCCAAGCGATCCGCCGAATGGAAGGGGGCACGCTCAGCGAGGAAGAGATCGAGCAGATGGGTGAGGCGCTGATGAAGCTGGAGGCTAAAATCCGCGACATGGCCGAACAATTTGGCCTCTCCCCAGCCGATCTGAATATCGACCTCGGCCCCCTAGGCCGCCTCCGCTAGACACGCAACTTGCTACCACAAGTTATTGAAAAAGTTATCCTTTTTGAGGAGCTATACAGAGAAACCCTTATTGACGGGTCTCCCCACGACCACTAGTATCCGACCCTTCGTCCCCCGGCGGGATCTTCAGGTTGCTTACCCGCCTCAAGAGAGAGCGATCCAATGGAAAAGATGCCGACAGTTTCCGGAACGACGAACCTTGTCGACATTTTGGACCGCGTCCTCGACAAAGGGTTGGTGATCGCCGGCGATGTTCGTATCTCACTGGCCAACGTGGAGTTACTTACGATTCGCATTCGCCTGCTGGTTTGCTCTGTGGATAAGGCCGAGCAGATTGGCTTGAACTGGTGGAAATACGATCCCCATTTGACTATGCCGGGCGCGCCGCCCCCCGCGCTTCCACAAGCTCCTCGAGTCCGGCGAGTTGCCCGCGCCTCTCGATCTTCGAGAGCGGCGAAGCCCAAACGCAGAGGTTAGTACAGGAGGGAATCTATGGCAGTTGAACGCGTATCGGGTGGTTCGAGCTTAATCGATGTCCTTGACCGGGTTTTGGACAAGGGCATCGTTATCGACGCCTGGGTGCGGATATCCCTTGTCGGCATCGATTTGATCACCGTCGAAGCCCGCGTCGTCGTCGCTTCCATCGACACATATCTCAAGTACGCTGACGCCGTCGGTCTTACCGGTCTGGTTTCGAGACCGCAGTTGGGTCCCGGCGGCGAAGCGGAAGTGCCGCCCGCGCCGGTGCGGCGCGCGACCCGCGCCCCTGCGCGCCGCCGGACTGCCGGGCGTTAAGCTAAGGAGCTGAAGGAGTGGCTCCGGTGGCCAGCCCGCGCGTCTTGGAAAAACCCCACCCGCCTATACAGGAACGGCCAGGTGATGCTGCCGCCCTGCGCCTGCTCTCCGCCGAACGCACCGAAGAGATCTTTCCCATCCTCCTCGAAGAAATTGTGAAGCTTGGATTTCCCAGAGCCGTCGTGCTCGAAGTGGATTTTGACAATAGCGAGGTCAAGGCCGAGGCTTCGCTGAATTTCGATCGAAACGAACTTGCAAAGTTTCACACCTCGTTGTGGGCTCATGAGAATCCCATCGTGGCCGCTCTCCAGCGCCTGAATCCCGGCGTTCTGCCGACTCCCCCCGGCAAAGGCGCATCCTTCTACGCTTATCCCATGATCTATCGCAGTAATACTCGTTGTTGGGAGGCGGAGCGCGAACGCCGCGACGATTGTCTGGCGGTTCAGAATGCGCGGCTCTCTGGCCGCTTGCCTCTCGAGGGTCAGATTTGTAACGCCTGCGGTATGCGAGCCTATGCCACCCTGCTCCTGGCCCAGCTCGGCAGAGATACAGGTTCTGCGCGCCTGGAGCAGCTCCGCAACCTCGCGGAACGGGCCAATGGGTATCTGGCCCGCTTATTCAAGATCGAGCACTACTTCAACCGCATGCGCGATATGGAAGTGACCATCTCGCGCTTGAGCGCCGTCATGCAAAGCATGGCCGACCCCGTCATTTTTACCGATGATCAACACCGAGTGGTGATTCAAAACCGTGCTGCGGAACGATTCTTCCGTGTGCCGGAGGGCATTGGGGATGGCGGACGCCGCGCCGTGGAACTCAACAACCTCCTCTTCTCTGCCGCGCTCTCCTCCATGATGGTCAGCGGCAGAGACACTTCCCGGGATCTCACCCTGGTCGACGTCATGGAGGGCGAAGAGGTCCTTTTTGAGGCCGTCTGCGCACCTACACAGAGTTCGGACGGTACTCGCACCGGCATGGTCACCGTCATGCGCGACGTCACCGATTTGCGCCGCGCCGATATGGAAGTGCGCGCCAATCTGGACAAATTGCGCGTTGCCGAGGAGGTTGTGCGCCAGGAGCGCGACCGCCTCAATCTCGTCATTGAAAATGTCGGCGATCCCATCATCGTGGCCGACAATTCTGCGAAGATCGTCCTCCTCGATTCGCTGGCCAAGGAGCTTTTTGGCATTGCCGATGGCTCCAAGCATCCGCAAGTGATGAAGAATTTGGCCAAGCTCGATGCTTATCTCACCGCTTTCACGTTTTCCTTTGCCGATAAGGACAATCGTTCGCTTCGCCTTTATAACCCCACTTCTCAGACCGAAGTCGAATACGCCGCGCGCTCCGGAAAAATCTATGACGCCCGCGGCCAGGTTTCCTATACGGTCACTGTCCTGCGCGACTTCACCGCCTGGAGGAAACTCGAGCAGCTCCAAATGGAGCGGCGCATGCTCGAAATCGAAAAGTTCGCCGCCACCGGCAAGCTCGCCGGCACCATCGCCCACGAAATCAATAACCCCATGGAGGCCATCAAGAACGCCATTCACATCCTGGGCGCCGAGATCCAGCCGGAGTCAAGACAGATTTACGACGTACTCAAGAATGAGACCGAGCGCGTCACCCGCATCGTCCGTCAGATGCTCGGCCTCTACCGCAACGTCGTCCAGTTTGAAAGCTTTGACCTGAATGGCGTCGTGGAAGACACCCTGGCTCTTTTCGCCCGCCCGCTGTCCAAGGCTGGCGTTGCCGTGGATAAGCGCTTGGGCGAAGTCTCGTCATTCAAGGGTTCGGGCGACCAGTTCCGGCAATTACTGTCGAACTTGGTCGTCAATTCCCGCGACAGCATGGCTTCGGGTGGCAAGTTGGTGATTCGCACTCGCGAAATGCGCTCCACGGACGGTTTCCGGCGCTGGATCAGCCTCAGCGTCGCAGATACGGGCTGTGGCATCAGCCCCGAGATTCAGAAATCAATGTTCGAGCCTTTTGTGACCACCAAGGGAGGAAAGGGTACCGGGCTGGGCCTGTGGATCGTAAAAGGGATCGTCGAGAATCATAACGGCTGCATTCGAGTTCGAAGCGCCGTAGGCAAGGGAACTGTGATCAATCTCATGTTTCCGATCTCCGCGTGAGGCACGGAGTGGCGAAGGGAGTTTTTTTCGAGTAGCGTAAGCTTTAAATCTGTTCGCTCGAGGAAGATTTATGCCGGCCAAAGTAGAACGACCACCGCGAAAGAGCAGTCTCCGTTTGAAGGATGATCTGCATGTAAAAATCAATGACGGCCCTGCCACGGCTTCCGCGTCCGCCGCGCCGGGAGAAGCGGGCGCTACGTTTACGGAATTGTTCGTTCCAAGGGCGCCATGGCCTTTGGCAGCATCGGCATCGGCGGAGCCGGCGAGCAGGTCTATACCGTAAATTATTTGGATATCGCCGCTGTGGTGAGCAAGACCACCGTCGCCATTTTCGATCCCACGCGCGAAAACGCCTTGGCCCATGAACACGTGATCGAAACGGTGATGAAAAATCACACCATCATTCCCATGAGCTTCGGCACCGTATTTCGCACCGACGACGACATTCGCGAAGTCCTGAAAGGCATCTATTCCTCCGTCAAGGACGTGCTCGAGCAGATGGCGGGCAAGCTCGAGTTCGGCCTGAAGGTGAATTGGGACCGCGACCAGATCATTCAGGAGCTGATGGAGCAGGATGAAGAGATTCGCCGTTTCCATCGCGAGATCATTCGCAAGCAGTTGCAGTCGACCTATTTCGCGCGCATGCAACTGGGCCGCATGATCGATAAGGCCCTAGCCGAGCGCGCCATTCGCTACGTGCGCGAAATCTATGAGGCGCTCCGCATCTGCTGCGTGGCCTCTCGTGCAATCAACCCATCGGCGACAAAATGATCATGAACGCGGCCTTCCTGGTGGAGCGCGAGCGTGAATCCGAATTCGACCGGGTCGTGAACAAGATCGCGCGCAAATATGGAAGCGCCTCAAGTTCAAGTACACCGGGCCGTGGCCGCCTTATAATTTTGTCAACATTCGGCTGAAGTTGGAGCGCGTCACGTCTTCCTGAAACTTGGCGGAGCGTTTTGTGTTTCTGATCGACGATTTGTTGGGCTTGCCCGTTTTGGGCATCAAATTCGTCTTGCGCACGCTTCAGCAGTGCTGAAGAGCAGTGTACGGATACCGCGCCAAGCAAGAGGCGCTTGCTGGAATTGCAACTCGAGCTCGAATCGGCGAAATCTCTGAAAAGATGTACGTTCGCCAGGAAGCGGAGATACCGGGAACTCCGCAAAATCAAGATTTCAGGCGCCGTATGGCTGCGCAGCCCGAAGAGGCTCCTGCAGTGCCGCGATTAAAAGTGCATTCGGCTTTCGGCCATGAAAGCTCGGGACAATTTGCGCCCCAGAATCGACAAAAAGCGCGTGAGAAAGCGCGTTGAGCTCCTGCCGCCCTCTGACGATGCGGCCCGCGACGAAGGACCGCGGCTCATCCCGCTGGGAGACCGCTCCCGCGAGCCGTCCCGGTTGGAGCATTACCTCGACCTTGCCGATCGCGCTTTGAGTCTAAAGAGACGTCGATCGCAAATCCGAAACGGAGGCGGACCAGTAGGAGCTAAGGCGCTCATTACTGGAGTTAAGAGAGGGTGGAGAGAACCATGGCCGAAAATAAGCCGCGCAAACGTTTACTGTTTGTTGACGACGAAGCCAGTATCCGCCTCACTTTGCCGCCTATTTTGGACAAAGCTGGCTTCGACGTGCACGTCGCCGAGAGCGTTGCCGATGCGCTCTTCGAGATTAACTCCTTTCAGTTCGACGCCCTGGTTACCGACTTGAATATCGGAGAAGAGGGCGACGGTTTCCTCGTCGCTAGCGGCATGCGCCATATCCAACCGGCTTGCTCTATCTTTATCTTGACCGGTTACCCTGCATTCGAGACCGCATTGCAGGCCATCCACAGCCAGGTCGACGACTATCTCGTTAAGCCGGTGGAAATCGATAATCTGGTCGGCGCGCTCAAAGCCAGGGTGGAAAAACCAGCCACCAAGCCCGAAGCCAAGCGCATTTCCGCTCTCCTCAAGGAAAATAGCGCGGAAATCGAAGCTGCTATCCTGGCCAGTATTAAGCGCGAGGCCAAGGCGTCCTCAACTCCTTTGAGGAACTGGCCGGTTACCTTTCGATTTTCCTCAAGGCCATCATCGATTTCATGGATCAGCAGAACGAAAAGCCGAAAACCGATGCTCTGCGCTCGGCGGCTCAATACGGCCAGTGGAGAGCCCGCGGCGGCGCTTCTGCGGCGCTGGTCGTTAAGGACTTTCGCATCGTGGAAGAGGCCGCCTATAGATTGATTCAGAAAAATCTGATCCTCACCGACTTGCTTCCATTGATTTCAGATTTGAAGCGCTTGGGAATTGGCCTGAATATGCTGATGGAGCAGTCGCTCCAGGGCTTCGTGGGGACTGCCAATAAAAACGCACCGATATAATTAGCTGTGTCATAGCCATGTTATTCGATTCTCCAATGAGCGCGTCGTCGCCCGCCGTTGAAGGGCCTGCCTCGCCAAGCGCTCTGCCTCCGTCCGAACAGAAAAAGCTTCTGGACGAATGGAAGCGCGTCGCCGGCCAGCTCTTCTTCGCTTGCCGTGAGGCTGTAACTCTCGTGGACGCCGACGGCAAAATCCTCGCTTGGAATCCGTCCGCTGAACGGCTCTACGGCTGGAAAGAAAGCGAAGCAATCGGCAGCTCTTTTCTCGATCTCGTGAATGCGGAGTTACCTCGTCCGCTTGCTCAAATCGAAAATATTCTCCGCCGTGAAGGTTATTGGGAGTACGAGCTCAAGGAGACCACGCGCCAGGGCGCCCAGATCGTCGTTGCCAGCCGCTGGGCAGCCTGGCGCGACCCTTCTGGAGCCACTCTCGGCCGGGTGCATCTCGAGACCGATCTCACCAAACTCAAGCGCACCGAGCAGCAATTGCGCGTCGTTTCCGGCCATCTCCTCAACCTCAGGGATGAAGAGCGCCGTAAGCTCGGCCGCGATTTGCATGATAGCGCTGGACAGTTATTGTCCATGGCCAAGTTGAATCTCTCGCTTGCTCAGGAACATCTGCAATCCGTCAATGACCGCGGAAAGGCCTATCTTGAGGAGTGTTGCGGCCTGATCGATCAAGCTCTCTCCGAGGTTCGTACCATCTCGTATCTTCTGCATCCGCCTTTGCTCGGGAATTAGGCTTGGTCGGCGTACTTCCTTGGTACGTCTCCGGTTTTTCCGAACGCAGCCGCATCAAGGTCGCTCTCGATATGCCCAAGGAGATGGGCCGTCTGTCCCGGAGCTTGAGCTTGGCCTGTTTCGCATCGTGCAGGAGTGCCTCACCAACGTGCACCGTCACTCCAATAGCGCCACGGCTACCATCTCCTTGTCCCTCGGCGATAGCCAAGTGCGGCTGAAGATTGCGGATCAGGGCAAAGGCATGGCCGCCACCTCAGCCGAAAGTGGTGACCAGCGGCGCTCGGGGGGCGTCGGCCTCAGCGGAATTCGTGAGCGAGTTGCCAACCTCGGCGGCCACATGCAAATCGCAGTGGCGATTGGGGCACCGCCATCGAAGTCATTTTCCCCGGTGCCGAAATGAGCGCGGAGGTCGGTTAGCAGCGTTTCCGCGGCATCCGTTGGGCTACGCTCATATCTGATGGAAATCCGGAGCAGCCCGCCACTTGTTGTCATCCCGAACCTAGTCGCGTTCTCT
>CAVPFR010000010.1:0-14606 GCA_963703785.1 uncultured Acidobacteriota bacterium
CGCGAAACCCTTAGGAGCGAATTAGGTTAGAAGCGAAGCCCGCTTTTGCCGCTATGGCCCCAACTGGCAAGGGCACCGAACTACTCCAGCCACTTCTTTGGGTCGGCCATCGCTTCCGTCAAATCGTTCAAAAACAGAGCGGCGCGCGCTCCGTCTGCCACGCGATGGTCGGTGGAAAGCGTGAGCGTAATCATCGGCCGTACAACCGCATTCCCGTTTATGGCCACCACGCGATCCCCCACGCGGCCCACCGCGAGTATCGCCGCCTGCGGTGGCACGATGATCGCTGTGAAGGCGTCCACGCCGTACATGCCCAGATTGCTGATGGTGAAGGTGCCGCCGGTGATGTCCGCCGGCTGCAAGCGGCTGGCCTTGGCGCGCTCGGCCAGCTCCCGCCGCTTGGTGGCAAGCTCGGCGATGCTGCTGCGGTCCGCGCCGTGCAATACGGGTGCGACCACGCCCTCTTCCACCGCAACGGCGATGGCCACGTTGATCTCGGGATTATGGCGGATGATTTCCTCCGCCCAGCTCGCATTCATCCGCGGATGCTTGGCCAGCGCACGAGCCACCAGCGCAACGAGCAAGTCGGTGAGCGTCACTTTGATACCGCGCGACTTTTCCGTTTCCAAGGCGATTCGCTTGTGCGCTTCGACGAGGCCGCTCGCATCCACCTCGCGCGTCACGAAGAAGTGCGGCACCGACGTCCAGCTTTGAGTCGTCCGTGCGGCCATCAGCCGCCCGACCGTTCCTAGAGGTTCGGCCTTTCCGCTCGGCGCCTGCGATTTTGCGGCTGTTGAACCAATTCCCGCCGGCACACTGCCGGCGGTGCTCGCGGCCGCAGTCGACGCGCCCGGGCCCTGCGCCGCCTTCAAGATATCCTCCGCCAGTACCTCGCCGCCGGGGCCGGAGCCGCGCAGGCGCGTCACGTCCACGCCATGCTCGCGCGCCAGACGCCGCGCCTCGGCGACATCCTGGTTCCCGTTGACGCGGCGCAGTCGCAGGCTTGTTGCCGCGCTCGCCGCGGACGTCCGGAGTGGCGCTATCGGTTCGCCGGCCGGTCTGCGTCGGCGCCGTGACAACGGGTGCCGCCTCGCCGGGAGCACCAGCCAGGCAATCGTTTGTCCGACGGGAACGACGGCGCCTTCGCGCGCCGAAACGCCGGCGAGTATTCCGTCGCCCGGCGACTCCATTTCCACGACGGCCTTGTCGGTCTCGATTTCCAGCAGCGGCTCGCCTTTGGCTACTGTCTCGCCCTCCTGTTTTCGCCAGGAGATGACTTTACCGGTTTCCTGCGCCATTTCGAGCGCGGGCATCACGACACTGATGGCCATAAGATGGTGTTGGCCGGAGCAGCACTCAGCGTACTCCCACTCCTTCGGTTTTCGCGCTGGCTTCCATCATCTCGACCACGCGCTGGCTGGGAGGCGCCTCGGTCTCGCGCGTGGTGGGCAGCGGCCCGTTCACGGTGAAGTAGTGCGCGCCCGCCACCAGGAGTTGTTCGGCGGGAACCGGGTGATCACTTCGTGCCCGGTTTCGCGTTACGACGATCTCTTCCTCGATGCGCGCCGCGCTCCAGCCGTCGGTCGAGGGCCAGAAGGTTTCCAGCGCGAACACCATGCCGGGTTTGATCTCGTGCGAATGCTCCAGCGAAACCAGGCGGCTGATCACCGGCTTTTCCCAGATCGCCAGTCCGATGCCGTGGCCGAACTGCAGCGCGAATGCCGCCTCTTCGTCCGGGAAGCCAAACTCCTGCGCCTTGGGCCACACCGCAGCGATTTCCGCCGTCGTGCGCCCGGGCCGAATCAGTTCGATGGCCGCGTCCAGATATTCGCGGCAGCGCTTGTAGGCATCCACCATGGCGTGCGATGCATATCCGATGCGTGAAGATGCGGTAGTAGCAGGTGCGATAGCCCATGTAGGAATGCAGAATGTCGTAGTAGACGGGATCGCCCGGCCGAAGGACGCGATCGGAAAAGACGTGCGGATGCGGATTGCAGCGCTCGCCGGAAATCGCGTTCACCGCTTCCACATACTCCGAGCCCAGGTCGTAAAGACACTTTGCTAACCAGGCCGACCGCTTCGTTCTCGCTCAAGCCCGGCTTCATGGCCCGGTACAGCTCGTCATAGGCGGCGTCCACCATCATCGCCGACATATTCAGCAGCGTGATCTCGTCCTGCGTCTTGATGACGCGCGCGTCGGACATCAGCTGCTGGCCGTCGACGACGGTGATTCCTTCGCTTTTGCAAGCGCGAAGAGAATGGGCGGCTCGACGATGTCGACTGCCCAGCGGCTCCTTGTGCAGGCCGCGCATTTCCAGTTCGATGCGATCTTCTTGCGCCACATCTTCCGCGCGGCCCATCTCCGGCGACATCGCGCCGCGCAGCAGCGGAATTCCCGGCGCGCGAACGCTCGCCCAGCCAGGGGCAATGCAGCTGATGATGCTTGGCCGCCGATCCGAAATCCCACAGAATCGGCTCGTCGTTTTGCGGCAGCAAGCGTGAAGCGGCTGATCTTGTCCTGCGCCCAGGTGCCGATGTGCGTGGCGGTGATATAGCGCACGTTGTTCATGTCGAAGCACAGCAGCGCGCCCATCTCGGACTTCGCCAGCAGTGCTTTGGCCCGCGCCAGCCGCTCCCGGCGCAAGCGGTCGAAATCGATGCGCTGCTCCCAATCCACCGCCATCGTTCCATATGTCTTCAGTGCCATGACAGCCTCCAGTTAGTCACTCGGCTCCAGCTAAAGTCTAGCTTCAAAATCAAACTCGAGGACCTGGTTATTTCCGCAGAGCTTGCCGCGCGGCGCTTCGAACACCGTCTGCTCGCTGGGAACCGTGGCGTCTTCGAGCGGGGCGAGAAGGGAATCGGCACATGCATCGCCCCGATGCGCTTCACCGGGCATCCAGATCGTAGAACGCGCCCTCGGCGATCACCGAGGCGATCTCCGCCGTCACGCCGTAGCGTCAGTAGCCTTCGTCCACCACGATCGCCCGCGAAGTCTTCTTCGCCGATTCGATCAGCGTTTTTTCGTCCAGCGGCCACATGGTCCGCGGATCGATCACTTCCGCGCTGATGCCGATTTCCTCCAGCAATTTCGCCGCGCCCAGCGCCACCTGCACCATGCTGCTGGTGGCGACGATGGTGATGTCGTTGCCCTCGCGCTTAATGTCCGCCACTCCCAGCGGAATGGTGTACTCCTCCGCCGGCACCGGGCCCTTCAGCTTGTACATCATCTTGTCTTCGAAAAAGATCACCGGATTATCGTCGCGGATGGCCGTCTTCATCAGGCCCTTGGCATCGTAAGGAGTCGACGGCAGCACCACTTTCAATCCCGGAACATGGCTGAACCAGGCGTGCAGCGATTGCGAATGTTGCGCCGCCGAACGCCGCGTCGCTCCCATCGTCGTGCGCAGCACCATCGGAACTTTCCACTTCCCGCCCGACATGTAATGAACTTTCGCGGCCTGATTCACCATCTGGTCCATGATCAGCGTCAGAAAATCGCCGAACATGATGTCGACCACCGGCCGCAGCCCGGTCATGGCCGCGCCCACCCCGATGCCGGTGAATCCCGGCTCGGAGATCGGCGTATCGATCACGCGCTCTTTGCCAAACTCCTCCACCAGTCCCGAGAGAACTTTGAACGGCGTGCCCGCTTCGGCCACGTCCTCGCCCATGATGCACACGCGCGGATCGCGCCGCATCTCTTCGGCCAGGGCCTCGCGGATCGCCTCGCCAAGGTCAATTCGCGAACTCGGCTGCATCGCTGTCTCAGGCATACACATCCTCATCCACTTCATCGACGCGGGATACGGAGCGGCGATGGCGAACTCCACCGCCGCTTCCATTTCCGCCTTCATCTCTGCCTGAATCCGTTCCGAGGCCGCCGCATCCGCGAGTTTTTGCTCGATCAGCCATCCGCCGAGAAGCTTGATGGGATCGCGCTCCGTCGTCCAGCTGCTGCTCTTCCTGCTTGGCGCGGTAGTATTCGCGATTGATGTCGCCCACGTGGTGCCCGCTGATAGCGGTAGTATTGCACAGCAGAAAAGAGGGTCCTTCGCCCGCGCGGGCCGTTCCACAGTCCTTGGCCGCGGCATACACAGCGCGCACATCCTGCCCATCGACGCTTTCCGCCGGTATGCCAAAGCCGGCCGGGCGCGCCAGAATTTCGCCCGCCGTCGTCTCCGAGTAGTGCGTGTATTCGTTGTACATATTGTTCTCGCAGACATAAATCACCGGCAGCTTCCAGAGCTTGCGCCATGTTCATCACTTCATAGAGCACGCCCTGTCCCAGCGCGCCTTCGCCGAAGAAGCAGACCGCCACGCGTCCGTTGCCCAGCCGCTTGCCGAAAACGCCGCTCCCGTCGCGATCCCCGCGCTGCCGCCCACGATGGCGTTCGCGCCCAGATTGCCGGTGGCCGGATCGGCAATGTGCATCGATCCGCCCTTGCCCTTGCAGTAGCCCGCTTCTTTGCCCAGCAGTTCGGCGAACATCCGGTCGGGCGTCGCGCCTTTCGCCAGACAATGCCCGTGCCCGCGATGCGTGCTGGTGATGTAGTCGTCGCGGCGCAGCGCCTCGCAAATTCCCACCGCGACGGCTTCTTCGCCTTTATAAAGGTGCGTCAGGCCGGGCATCAGCGCGCGCATGTACAGTTCGTTGACGTGCTCTTCGAACTGGCGGATCGTACATCCGCCGGTACATGCGCAGCAGCAGTCTTTCGTCCGGTCGCATCCGGGCTTCGACGGTTTGCTGCGGTGTGTCATTTTTACTCCCGACATTTGCGCCAGCACCTCAAAGATCACCGCGAAATCCTGTTCCACCAGACCCATGCCGCGCGCCGCGGTCAGAAATTCGTTGGTCGACGGCGGTGGTGGGCAGAGGAACATCCACCTTGCGCCCCAGCTCCAGCGCCAGCAGCATGTCTTTCTGCATCATGTTTACGTTGAACCACGCCTCATCCGGCATTTTCAACACAAAGGGCCCGCGATATTGCACCATCGGCGAAGCGATCGCGCTGTGCGTCAGCACGTCGACCGCGGTTTCGCGCGCGATCCCGCTTTTCTCCGCCAGCAGCACGCCTTCGGAAAACGCCAACATCTGCACCGCCAGACTCAAATTCGTGGCGATTTTCATCACCAGCGCCAGCCCGTTGTCGCCCACATGCGTAACCTTGGGACCGAGATCGAGCAGAACCGGCTTGAGCCGTTCGAAGGTTTCCTTGCGCCCGCCGACCATCACGCGAAAGCTTCCCTGCTGCAACGTGATCACGCTGCCCGACACCGGCGCATCGATCATGTCCGCGCCTTTCTCCCGCACCTTGGCCGCGAGCGCGCGGCTGACTGGCCGGGCTCACCGTGCTCATATCGACATAAATTTTGCCCTTGCCCAGTCCCGCCAAGAATCCCGTCGGGGCCTTCCGTAATCGACGTCCAGCGCGGCCGAATTCGTCACCATCGAAAACGTCACGTCCGCGGCTGCGGCAACGGCGCGGGGAGAATCCGCCCATTTCATGCCTTTGTCGATCAACCACTGCGCTTTCGCTCGAGTGCGGTTATAACCGGTAACGGTGTGCCCTTTTCCAGCAGCCGACTCACCATCTGCCGCCCATCACGCCCAGCCCTACAAATCCCAGATTCGCCACCTGATCGAGCCTCCTCGTTAGTGAAATACCCCTGAGACCAAACCACTAAGATTAAACTATCAGGGTCAAAAGTGCGAAGGGATAACTCTACCGCACCAGGCGTTAATTTTCTCAGGAATCGGCCGGCAGCGAAAGCACAGGCTTCGCCGGGGCGGAGCAAGGGGCGCTCTCCGAACTTTGAGGTATTTGGCCCGGTTGTGATACGTTCGGCCTATGAATTTCCGATTGTGGCTGGCGTCCTGCTGGGATTGTTCTCCTCTTCGCATCTCCAGCGATGACGTTCTGTTTAGCGCCGCAGCCTCGTCTTGCGTGCGCCGAATACTTCAACAGCGCCTTCGTTGTGACCGCTACCCTCACCAAGACGACTCCGATTCCCGGTGGCGCTGGTTACCCGCAAGCGTGGATTTACACTCTGCGTATCAATCGAATTTTGCGCGGCAAACCACTGGCCACAGTGCAGGTGTTCGAAGAAAACTCCAGCGGCCGAGCGGGATTCGCTTGGGTGCCCGGGCAAGGGTATCTCTTGTTCCTGAATCACGCCGAGAATGGCGAAGCGTTATGGAATGATCTCTACAATTACACCGAAAACGACCACACGTTTTGGGAACTCGACGGTTGTGGCAATTCAGGTCCGATTACCAAAGCGGCGGCGGCTCTGTCCGCGATCAGGGCCATCCAGACGGCTCGTGGCAGCAGCATGATCCAAGGCGTTGTTGGCGGCAGGGGCGCGCCGCTGCTTTCAGGAATGCACATCGAAGCACAGGGGCAGGCCGGTCGGTTTGCGGCGATCACAAATGACAAAGGGGAATTCCGAATGAGTGTGCCCCCAGGTCGATATACGGTGAACGTGGTCGAGGCGGGACGTTTCTTTGATTCTCGCGATCTCAGCTATTCCGACATCGAGAGACCCTTGGAGCCTGGCGGATGCGCCCATACAATTTGGCGAACTCCCCGCGCCGCCTGGCCCTTGATCTCGGTGATCGTCTAGAGGATTTCACTATCAGCAATCATGCGTACGCGCCGTTTGGGTCCTGGTCTGGCGTGTGCGGCGCTCAGAGCTGCCGCAATTTTGCGAACTGCTCGAACAATCGTGAGCTCAACTTCCAGGCGCGTTCGGGCTCAAGGAATGCGGGTGCGATCATCGCTGAACATACGACATCGGCGATGTAGTGCTGACCGGTGGTGATGCAGGCCACCGCGATCATCGCAGCGTAGGTCCAGCCGATCCACCGCCACCGGCAGGCCCGGCCAAGAAAGATCGCCCACAGCACGTGAAACGATGGAAAGGCCGCAATAGGAGGGAAGGCGGTGCGTTCTACGCCCAGCACCAGCGTAATCCAGCCGTGCCCCAACAACGCTCGCCGCGGAGCGCTGGAAGGAACCAGCCAATAGAAGGGAAACACGACGGCCATGGAGAGCCAGCTTGAAATCATTAACCTTCGCAGATCCCTTCGCGTTCGTACCCACCAGGGCGCCAGTGCGATAACAATGTAAATGCTCTGGTAGATGGGAGCGGTCCAGGAGAGGATGGGCAGGCGGTCTTCGAAGGGCATGCCGAAACTCGTCCCATGCGAGGCTAATTTGGCCGTGACTGCATAGAGCAAAAGCCACGGAGTAATCACATAGGGTATGAATCGGAGCCGTTCCGATACCGAAGGGGATGACTCCTCATCAGCCGGAAGAATCCGGATGACAAGGCTGAGCTCCCGACGGGTCTCCTGCAATGTTACCGGCGTTGCCAATTCGCTTACTCCGGCAGATGGAAGCGTCAAGTCGATCTGCCCGCACCACCCATCCTAACCTCTGATTGAGCACGTTGAAACCCAATCGAGCGCTCTCGGCCCCCACTGATCACGCTGAATTCGGCGGAGATAGCGGCGAATGGTATACCGCACAATTCCTGCATCGAAGCCGCGGATGCCAGCGATGTGGTAGGGTGCTTGCTTTTCGGCACAACGGCAGGATATCTCACCACAGCGGGCAACCTGATCCTGAAGCTACAACGTGCCGTTGCCTATAGCGATTGTAGATAGGAAGCGAAGCAGTCGTTGAACAGGGCGCCGGGACGCCGGCCACGCAGCCGTTCCACGGCCTGGTGACCGGACATACCCAGTTGATTCAAAATCAACCCAGCTAGGAGAGCAGACCGATTGAAGCCCAACCCGCAGTGAGATAGA
Source organism: uncultured Acidobacteriota bacterium (assembly GCA_963703785.1). Lineage (GTDB taxonomy): Bacteria > Acidobacteriota > Terriglobia > Acidiferrales > UBA7541 > Palsa-189. Next base: position 7,817 of record CAVPFR010000010.1, read on the forward strand.
ACACAATGACGCTCCCTGACGAGCGTTGCGCCGAGGGCCGCGACGGCGTGCAGCTTAGCGAGATTGGGCAGGTCCTGGTCGAGGATTGGGAAATAGACATAAAGCAAATGATCCGGCGCGGTCGGAACGCTGTCATCAAGTGCACCGTCGAGATCGATAACCGTATCGACGCTGTGGCGATCCACAATCCGCCAGTCGGTAATTGCTGGCGAGATGAAAAGAAGTCCCGCGTCGTCCACCTGAATCAGGTCCACTCGATCACCGTTTTTGGTTCCTAAATCCGACTCTTCACGTCGCCAGCTCGCGTGCCGCCTCTCGCCGGTAGCTGCGAGAGGCGCCGATTTGGCGGGACTTGCGCGCCGAGGTGAAGGAACGGGTGAGGACGGGACCGTTACTGAATCCAGACAGTCTTCACGTCTGTGAATTCGCGAATGCCGAAGCTGCCCAACTCGCGGCCATACCCCGACCATTTCACGCCGCCAAACGGCAGACGGGGATCGGAGGCCACCATGCGGTTGATGAACACCATGCCAGACTCGATCTCGTTGATCAGGCGCTCGCGCTCTTTCTCGTCATTTGTCCAGGCGCTGGCGCCCAGCCCAAAGCGGCTGTCGTTGGCGATGCGGATGGCGTCATCCAAATCTTTGGCGCGAAATACGCTGGCCACGGGGCCAAACAGCTCCTCGCAATGCGCCGGGGAGCCCTTGGGGATCTTGCTCAAGACGGTCGGGGCGTAGAAATTGCCGGGGCCGGCCAGGCGCTTCCCTCCGGTCAAAAGTTCCGCACCCGATTTGACGCTGGTTTGCACGGATTCATCGAGGCTGTCCACGCCGTCTTTGGTCGCCAGCGGCCCCAACTCGGTTTTCTCATCGAAGGGATCGCCCACCTTGAGCGCTGCCATGGCCGACACGAACCGGCGCTGAAACTCCTCCGCGATCGGCTCCGCGATGATAAAGCGCTTCGCCGCGATGCAGGATTGCCCATTGTTGGAGATCCGCGCTTTTACCGCGGTAGCTACGGCTTCTTCCAGGTTCGCGCTGGGCATGACGATAAAGGGATCGCTGCCGCCCAGTTCCAACACCACCTTCTTCACTTTTTTCGCCGCTCCCTGCGCCACCTGCACGCCGGCGCCTTCGCTTCCGGTAAGCGTGGCCGCGGCCACTCGGGGATCGCCCAGCACCGCGTCCACCTTGGCAGATCCGATCAGCAGGGTTTGGAAGACGCCTTCGGGGAAGCCGGCTTCGCGGAAGAGTTCTTCGATCATCAGGGCGCACTGAGGGACATTGGAAGCATGCTTGAGCAGCATCACGTTTCCGCCTGTCAGGATCGGCGCTGCGGCCCGAATCACCTGCCAGAAGGGATAGTTCCAGGGCATTACGGCGAGCACGGCGCCGAGCGGCTGATAGCGGACGTAACTGCGGGTGGCGGGCGTGTTCACCACTTCATCGGCCAGGAAGGCCTCGCCATTTTCGGCATAGAAGCGGCAGACCCAGGCGCATTTCACGGCTTCGTCCACCGCCGAGCGGAAGGTCTTGCCCATCTCCGTGGTCATCATGCGCCCGAAGGTCTCTTTTTTGTCCTCCAGGATCTCCGCGGCGCGCTGCATCAATTGGGCCCGCTCCGCGAAGGAACTCTTGCGGTACTTCGTAAATGCCTCTGCGGCGATGCCAAGCTTGCGGTCGATCTGGGCGTCCGAGAGAGATTCAAATGTCTTCAGTGTCTGGCCTGTGGCCGGATTGATGGTCGCTATGGGCATCCCTAGCCTCGACTTCCTTAGGTAGTTTTCGTCACCCTATTATCTTGTCAACATACCATGCTGCTCAGATGCGCTCAAATGGGCCAGCGATTCAAGCCCAAAAGCGGTTTTGTCTCCCGCCGTGCCTTGTTGTAAGGTGAGGGGCATGGCGCCCGAACCATTTCATATCCTGGGTGTGAACGGCAGCCTTCGCGAAAAGTCGCGCACCGCGCTGGCGCTGCGCCAGTTGCTCGATTTTGCGGCAGAGCACGGCGCGGAGACACGCATTCTCGACCTGCGCGAACTCGAATTGCCCCTATATCGGCCGGATCGCTCCGGCAACTCTGCGGCCGAGCTGAGGATGGGCGGCGATATGACCTGGACGTCAGGGGTGGTGCTGGCCTCGCCCGACTATCACGGCTCCATGTCCGGCACGATGAAGAACTTCCTCGATTACAACTGGGAGGAGTGCGCCGGGAAGGTCTTCGGCTATCTTTGTTCCTCCCACGAAAAGGGCCTCACAGTGATGGATCAGATGCGCACGGTGGTCCGCCAGTGTTACGGCTGGAGCATGCCTTACGGCGTATCCTTCAACGGCAGAGAGGACTTCGATTCCGAGGGACTTTTGAAGAACGCCAAGGTAGAAGCCCGTTTGCGCATGCTGGCCCGCGATCTGGTGGTCTACGGAAAGCTCATCCACGGGCAATTTCTGACCGACTTGACCGGCAGCGACGCCAGCACTTTCGCCGCGAACTACCGCTAGCTTCCCGGCTGCCTGCGCATGGGGCGTGCACACTACCTTAGAGGCACCCTTCGTAATCTGAGTAGGACCGTATTTTCTCGGAATTTTCCTAGGGCCGCCCCGAGAAATTTTCTTCGCCCTAGGTACAACCGTCACTTTACGCTCATCAAACAGAAGAGGTCGTCAGTCAACCATGCGAATACCTAAAACATCTCGAAAAACTAAGTTCGCTCGGAGTCGCCGAGGCAGAGCCGCAAGACCAAGACGCCGGCCCGTGCCGGAAACCATGCGTGCCGCCGCCATCGATCGATTTGGCGGCCCTGAAGTTCTCACCATGCATGACGTGCCCGTTCCTGAATTGGATCCGAACGAAGCACTGATCGCGGTGCACACCGCGGGCGTGGGCGGATGGGATGCGGACATTCGCGACGGATGGAACCCCGGCATGCGCATCCATTTCCCGCTGGTCCTAGGCACGGACGGCTCCGGCACGATCGCGCAGGTGGGAACGCGCGTTCGCCGTTTCAAGGTCGGGGATCGCGTTTACGCCTATACCTGGGCCAATCCCAAGGGTGGATTTTACGCGCAATACGTCGCCGTTCACGTGGAGAATATCGTGCCTATCCCCGAGCCGCTCGACCTGAAGCGCGCAGGCGCTGTCCCCGTCACCGGGCTGACGGCTCTCCAGGGAATTGATGACCGCCTGGATGTTCACACGGGGGAGCACGTCCTGATTCACGGCGCGTCTGGCGGCGTCGGCACTCTCGCCATCCAGTTTGCCAAGGAACGCGGAGCGAGGGTCCTGGCGGTCGCTTCGGGCAAGGACGGCGTTGCCCTGGCGGAGCGTGTGGGCGCCGATATGGCGGTGGACGGCAGGAGCGCCGACTTCGTCGAAGCAGCCTTCGCTTTCGCTCCGAAAGGCGTGGACGCCGTGCTCGTGTTAGGCAGCGGCGACTCGGTCCCGCGCTGCCTGGAGACGCTTCGCCAAGGCGGGCGCCTCGCGTATCCAAACGGGGTCGAGCCCACGCTCGAAAAACGCAAAGGCTTGAAAATTATCGCCTATGATGCCAAGGCGGGCGTCAGCGAATTTGAGAAGCTGAACAGAGCCATAGGGAAGGCACACCTGCACGTCCCTATCGCCGCGGAATTTCCTCTCGAGGAAGCCGCCAAGGCGCATCGGCGCATCGAGCACGGACACGTGCTCGGAAAGATCGTCCTCCGCGTTAGCGGTTGATGGGGACTGATGGGGAAAATAGACTCCGCTGCACGAAGGGCTTTTGCCGCTCAGCAAAACCGTCCGTCCTCGCACGCCGCTTCGCCCAGCGCCTTTCCCGGCGCCAGATAGTTCCGCACATAGTCGCTCACGGCTTCGGCGAGCGGAGTAATCTGCTGGGCATAGCCTGCGGCGCGCAGCTTCGCGATTTTCGCTTGCGTGAAATATTGGTACTTGTCGCGAATCGCTTCGGGCATTTCGATGTACTCGATTCGCGGCTCGCGGCCCAGCGCGCTAAAAATCGCGCCGGCTAATTCGTTCCAGCTGTGCGCTTCGCCCGAGCCGATGTTGAAGATTCCCGCGGCCTGCTGGTTGGCGGCGAGGTGCAGCGTCATTCGCGCAGCGTCTTTGACGTAAAGGAAATCGCGGCGCTGCTCGCCATCTGCGTACTCCGGCCGGTAGCTCTTGAAGAGGTGAATCACGCCCGTCTGCATCACCTCTCCGAAGCTCTTGTTCACCACGCTGCGCATGTCGCCCTTGTGCCCCTCGTTCGGGCCGAAAACGTTGAAGTATTTAAGCGCCACAATCTTTTCGAGCCAGCCCTGCCGCCAGGCGTGCAAATCCATCAAGTGCTTGGACTCGCCGTAGAGATTCAGCGGCTTCAGCCGCTCGAGAATTTCGGGATTGGAGTCGTTCATGCCTGCGGTGCCGTCGCCGTAGGTCGCCGCCGACGAGGCGTATACAAAACGCGTACCCGTTGAGAGCGCCGAGGCTGCGAGATCGCGCGAAAACTCGAAGTTATTGCGGTAGAGATAGTCGCGGTTCGTCTCGGTAGTTGAAGAACATGCGCCCAGATGAAAAACGCAATCGAATCTCCCCAGCTTCCCGGTCTCCAGCCAAGCGAGCGCCAGTTCGGGTTCGATGTAGTCAGCGAAGCTCAGATGCCGCAGATAGCGCTTTCGCTCCGCCTCCGGCGCCGAATCCGCGATGACCACGTCCCTGCAACCACGGCCATTCAGCTCCCACACCAGCGCGCTGCCGATGAACCCGCCGCCGCCGGTCACCAGCACCCTGCGGCCTTGCCAATCGTTTTGTTTTTCGACATCGGCCATATTCTTGAGCTTTCCGAGGTCCTACTATACAGTACCGGCCTTTTGCGGAGGATCTCTTGAAAGCGGAGCGCGAAGACGAGCATCTGCGCATTCTGATTCGCCGCGCGTCCATCGAGCGGCGTGTGCGTCAGCTGGCCCGAAAGATCACCAGCGATTTTCGCGGCGAGCGGCTGCACCTGATCGGCGTGCTGAAGGGCGCCTCGATCTTTCTTTCCGATTTGATCCGGGAGATCGGCCTGGAAGTCTCGCTCGATTTCATCGCCGTGACCAGCTACGGCCAGTCCACTCGCAGTACCGGTCAAGTTCGTTTGACCAAGGATCTGGACACCAGCATCGAGGGTCTGCACACCATTTTGGTGGAAGACGTCCTCGACACCGGACTCACCCTGGACTATCTGCAGCGCGTGCTCTCACAACGCAAGCCACGCTCGCTGCGCCTGGCCGCGTTCCTCAGCAAGGCCGCGCCGCGCGTCAAGCAAATCCGGCCGGACTACGTGGGCTTCGAAATTCCGGACGAGTTCGTGGTCGGCTACGGCCTGGATTACGCCGAACGGTACCGCAATCTGCGCGATATCTGCGTGCTCGAATTGCCCGGCGGCCGCGATCCCCGTCCCCCAACCGCGCCTCCATTGCCGCGCTGAGGCCCACCGGCGCAGGGGACGCGTTTTGGCGACTTTTCGCCCGAGGGGGCTTTTTGGCGCCACAAATAGTTATACTGTTGTGTCCGGCGAAATTACTCCATGTCCAACGTCGAAACGAGAGTTCCTCAAGAACTGCCGGAAAGTATCCTCGCCACGCTCGCCGAGATCGGCGAGGAGATCAACGCTTCCCTGAATCTCGACCGCGTCCTCTCCAAGACCGCCACGCTCATCAAGCGCCTGATCGACTACGAGTATCTTCACGGTGATGCTGCTCGACGAGCGTACTCAGACACTCTCGAACCGTTTCGCCGTGGGCTACAGTCACGAGATTTTGAACGCCTGGCGCTTCCCCATAGGGCAGGGTATTTCCGGATCGGCCGCCGCCAGCCGGCAGCCCATTAGGGTTGGCGACGTGCGCACCGATCCGCGCTACGTCAACGCCATCGATAGCGTTCGCTCCGAGCTTGCCGTGCCGTTGGTCTTCAAGAACCAGGTCGTCGGCGTCATCGATATCCAAAGTACTCAGGTCGATTACTTCACCCCGGAGCAGCAGGAAATTCTGGTGCTCCTCGCGGGCCGGCTGGCTACGGCGATCGAAAACGCCCGCCTCTTCGAGCGGGCCCGCAGCCAGGCCGATACGCTCCTGGTGTTGCATGAGGTCGGGCGCGAAGCCACCTCCATCCTCGAACTGGAAGTGCTGCTGCGCCGGGCGGGCGAACTGGTCAAGCGCGTGATCGACTACCAGATTATGAGCATCATGCTCTACGACCCAGCCACCGCGCTCTTCCAGCAGCGCCTGACGATCAAGTACGGCCAAAGCGCGCAGGGCAAGCTGGCCGTCGGGCTTACCGAAGGCATCATCGGAGCGGCTGCCTCGAGCGCATTGCCGGTGAGCGTTCCGGACGTCTCGCAGGAGCCGCGCTACCGTGTCATTGACCATGTTGTTCCAAAGGAAGAATTTAAGAAAAATCCATCCTGCGCGCTTTTGGAGGCGCGGTGAAATTCACTGAAAACACCGATATGCAGGTATCAGATATTATTAATTCTTTTAGTATGAATATGGAGGGCATGGATATCTCTTAAGCCCCATCTGGTAGAAAAGCGCTCTGAAATCAATCAAATTTTTTCTTTGAATACAGTTGAAGCCATCATCAAAATGTTAAATGAATCTAGTGATGAATGGTGTCAGAATGTCTTGACAACCCTATTGCAGAAATCTCCTACCAGTTTAAAAGTCACGCTTCAACAACTGCAATTTGGCGCGCAAATGAACTTTGATGATTGCATGCGAATGGAGTACCGCATTACCCGCAGCATTTTCTCCGTCATCCTGATTTTTACGAAGGC
>CAVPFR010000011.1:0-19086 GCA_963703785.1 uncultured Acidobacteriota bacterium
CCCTCGAAGATTTTGCCCTCGGGATAGTTCGGGAAGGTGGTCAGCACGGTGACCTGATGCCCGCGCTCGACCAGGCTCTTGGCCTGATAAGAGAGGCGGATCGCGCTCGCTCCCATTTTCAGGAGGAAAATACTGCGTCAGAAAAAGTACGTGCATGAACGGATCCCTATGCGGACCTTAGGGTCTGAGATAGCAAATACAAAAAGTTGCGAAGTTGCAAAGTAGCGTGGTTATCGCTGCTCTAAATACGTGCGCCCGGCGCACAATGCTGCGACTCCGACGCGGGCCTTACTGGAAGACGGCCGCCGCCGTTCGGAACACGACGACTGCGTCGCTGAAACCGCCCGCATTGCGAGCGTATTCCAGTTCGAGCTCGATTTTCTGCGGTAGCAATGTTTTGACGTAGAAAGTTTCCAACTGCTCCGGAGGGATTTGAGCCAGCAAAGCCTCTTCATTGCGGAACTTCAAGCTGGCCGCCCCGGTTATCCCGGGCGTCAGGTCCAGGACTCGGCGCAGTTCGTCGTTGAGCCCTTCGAAATAGACCGCCAAATCGGGGCGGGGACCCACCAGACTCATCTCGCCTCGCAGGACGTTAAAGAGTTGCGGCAGTTCATCGAGTTTGCACCGCCGCAAGAGGCGCCCCACAGAAGTGATCCTCGAGTCTCCCCGCTGAGTTAGCCCGGAACCTGCCTGGGGCCGGCCATGGTACATGGTGCGAAACTTCAGGAGCTGAAATACCGCGCCGCCCTTGCCAAGCCTTCGTTGCCGGAAGAGGACCGGCCCCGGCGAGGTCGCTTTGATCAGCAGGGCGATCAGGCCCATCAAGGGGATCGCGACAGGAATCAGAACCAACGCTCCCAGCAAGTCCATGGCCCGCTTCCACCGGGAAAAGCACCAAGGACTCAACGCCACGCGGGCCGGGCAGCGCGGGGCTGCAGAGGCGAGAGCTAGCTCCGTGTCGCTCACGACTCGCTCACGACGCCGCGGCTAGCGGAATTCGTTTCCGGTCCAGGAGAGCCTTGATGTTGTGAATCACGTGGCCGATTTCTGGCTCCGTCATGTCCGGAAAGATGGGCAGGGAGAAACAGCGCGAATAAGCGTCCTCGGCATTCGGGAAATCGCCGGGGCGATAGCCGTATTTGTCCGCATAGAAGGAATGAAGGTGGAGGGGAATGAAATGCACGCTTGCGCCGATGCCCTGTTCCTTCAGCTCCCGGATGCATTCATCGCGGGCTATGGCCAGCAGTTCCGGCCGCACGCGCAGGATGTACAGATGCCAGGCGTGCTCCGTACTGGGCTCCTCCGCGGGGGGAACCTGCAATTCCTCAAAGCCCGAAAATGCGTCGGTGTACATCCTGGCGATTTCGCGCCGCCGCTCCCACATGCGGTCCGTTTTCGTCAACTGCACGCAACCGATCGCGGCGAGCACGTCGCACATGTTCAGCTTGTAACCCGCATACTGCACGTCGTAGAACCAGTTGCCCTTGTCCGTGTAGCGCCGCCAGGCATCGCCGCTGATCCCGTGCAAGCGCATCTTCGAGGCACGTTCGACGTAGCGGTCATCGTTCGTCGTGAGCATTCCGCCTTCGCCGGTCGAAAGCGTTTTCGTGGCGTAAAAGCTGAAGGCCGTCAATTCGGAGATCGCTCCAATACGCGCGCCGTTGTAGCTTGCGGGCAGGGCGTGCGCGGCGTCTTCGATGACGTGCAAACCATACCTCGCGGCCAAGGCCTGAACTCCGGCCAAGTCACAAGGCTGGCCGGCGATGTGAACCGGAATGATGGCCCGGGTTTTGGGCGTGATCCGGCGCTCCGCATCCTGCAGACAGATGTTGAAACTACCTTTGGCGCTGTCGCACAGCACGGGACGCGCGCCCGCGTGGACGACCACGGCTGCCGTCGCCGTGAAGGTATACGTGGGGACCAGCACCTCGTCCTCCGGTTCCAGCCCAAGAGCGTCCACCGCAAGTTGCAATGCGGCTGTGGCTGAATTCACCGCCAGCGCATGTTTGCAGCCAATGAATGCGGCGAACTGCCTCTCGAACTCTTGCGTTACCGGACCGGTGGTCAGCCATCCCGAAGCCAACACCTTCTTTACGGCTTCCACTTCATCTTGATCGATAGAAGGCTTGTGAAAGGGTACCTGCATGGGTCAAGCTCCCGATATTGGGACTCTTCCGCTACTTCCGTAAGTTCTGGGTGGAACTAACTTAATTGTGGTGGAAGCGGAGGAGCGCCCGCGCGATTCCCATCTGCTCTTCGTCGGAGGCGGATGGGCAATGCCAGCACCTGGAAACCGGCGTTCTCAGCTTCCCGAAAATGCAACGCGCTGGTAACACGTTAAGCGAACGCCGGTTGCGGGTGAAGTAGTAGTGGATAGTAAATCTCTGTGGGAATACCCTGAGTTGAGGCGTTTCCCGCGATGCTCATCAACCCTCATCAGGAGCGCGGAGCGCTCGCCGGACGGGATTTGGCCTGATGAGCCATCGTCGGATAGTGGTAGCCAAGGCCGCTTAGGTCCGCGCCGTTCAGCACGATGTCCAAGACGGGCGCGGAGTGCACGCCGGCCAGCAGTTCGAGGCTTCGCTGCATGGCCGCGCGGGGCGTGAAACCGGATCGGCCAACGAACAAGACGCCGTCGACCAGGGGGGCGATCGCGCGAGCGTCGGCAAACGGCAGAACGGGCGGCGCGTCGATCACCACGTAATGGAACTTCTGGCGCAGCTCCTTCAGCATGGCTTTCATCGCCTCGGAGCAGACCAACTCCCCGGGATTGGCAACGGCGGGGGCTCCAGCCAGCACCGTAAGGTTCGGTACCGCTCCCACGGGAAACAAGGCGTCGTCCACGTTTGCGGAACCTGCCAGCACGTCCGCGAGGGAGTGGTTCGCCGTGGCATCGAAGAGTCCCGCGATCATGCCTCGCCGAAGGTCGGCGTCCACAAGACAGGTCTTGCGCTCCCGCGAAAGCACCATCGCCAGGTTCACCGCGATGGTTGTCTTTCCTTCGCTCGGAAAGGAGGAAGTGATCAGCAATACTTGCGGAGGGCTGTCCGGTTGCGATAGGCGCACCGATGTATGCAGCGCGCGCAAGGCTTCCGATTCCGCCGATTGGGGCCTGTCCAGCAGGAAAGTTTGGGGACGCCTCTCGCCCGCACTTGCGTTCAGCGGCAAAGGCCGTACGAGGCGGGCGCTCCTTCCGACGCCGATCACGGGCACGAGCGAAACGCGCGAAATGCCCAGCCAGTTCTTGATGTCTTCCGTGGTCTGAATCTTCGTATTAAAGCTCTCGCGCACGAATGCCACCGCGATGCCGCCGCAGAGTCCCAGGAGGATGCTTGCCAGAATGTCCGTCACACGGTCGGGCCGGGTGGGATGATTGAGAACGCGCGCCCGATCGACCCAGCGAATGTTGCTCGATTTCGACTCAGCGGAAATCCCCGCTTCCTTTACCTTGGCATAAAGCTCGTTGTAAAGGGCCCCGTTGGCTTCCGCTTCCTTCTTCAACATCTCGTACCGCGCCATCTGCGTGACATCCTTTGAAAAATCCTTCACCTGAGCGTCCAATAAATGTTCTCGAACCATGGCAGCTTTGTAGTTCGTGGTGAGGCCGGCGAGGACGGTTTCTTCCTGGCTGCGTAGTTCCGATTCCAGTGCATCCACTTGGGCCTGCAATTTCTGGGCGTCGGGGTGATTTGCTCCGTAGACGACGAGCGCTTGCGCCAAGTCTCCCCGAGCGGCGGCCAGTCTCTTGGAAAGTTCCTGAATCACGGGATCGTTGTTGACTTCGGATATCGAGGCTGGATTATTGCCGGTGTCCACCTTTTGCAGGAGCGCCTCCAGTTGGATGCGCTCCGCTTGAGCCGCGGCGAGTTGGCGGTTCAATTCCCCCATCCGCTCGCTTAAGGTGCTTTGCGTTCCGTCCACGGCTACGATTCCACTGTTTTGCTGAAAAGCGGCTAGCGCCTGGTTGGACGCTTCCATCTTGGCGCGAATGTCGTTCAATTGCTTCGATAGCCAGTCCGTGGATTGCTCGACCGCGTCGTGGCGCGCCTGATAAGTGGTCTGGATGTATTGGTCCAAGAAGGTATTGGTCACGAGCGCGGCGAGATTGGGGTCGTGACTGGCGAAACTCACGTTGATCAGCCGGCTGCTCGTATCCCGCTGAACGTTCAGGGAACTGCGGAAGACCCTCAAAGCACGGTCTTCGGCGAGGGTAAGCCCGGGCTCCATCTGCTGATTTGCGCTGGATCGCACCGGGTCGGAATTGAGTCGGGGGCCAGGACCGGCCGCCACAAAGGACGTGTTCTGGTCCAGGTGAAGCTTGCGAATCACTTGAATGGCGAGTTCATCGCTCTGCAAAATCTTTGCCTGCGTTTCCAGATAGTCCGCCGGATCCGCCGGACGACTCGACGCCGGGCAGCGAAAACGTCTCGGCTCCTGGCGGGTCCACCTCGATCCTGGCAATCGGTTCGTAAGTGGGTTTCATGAGGAAGACGGCCATCGATACGCCCGCAATGACCAAGATCGCGAATGCCATCGACCATGGCCATTCCCGCCTCATGACACCGAGGATGCGGTGCCAGTCCAGGCCATTGCCCTTACCCTTGCCGTGGCCCGAATGGGCTGGCACATAGTGCACGATGTTCCCGGTGTCGGCCGAAGAGCCGCCCTCATGGGCGATCACGTCGTGAGAAGCTCGCCACTTCGATTGTTGAATTGCGTCAGATAAGTCACTCATGTCGGGTCACTCCTTTACTTGCGGGCCCTTGGTTGAGCAGATTCACTTAAGCCAATTCCTGATGGCTTAAGGCACTCTCCATTATTCAATTGAGGGGGCGGCGGACCGGTGTGGGAAAGATAAGGCTCCGCCCTTTGACTCACAGCCCGGTTCTACTCAGAAATGGCTCGCCCGTGTGCCGTCGAGGAGAACGTGTTATACGTTTTCAGGCGGCGCTGTAGAGGGTCCGAGCATTTATCTCGTTATCGCAGTAAATGAAACGCGATAACCGCCTTGGCGTCCATCCCATGTGGTCCGTAGGTGCTTAACCGGGATTCTGTAGGCCAGCTTGCTCTGTGAAAGAACGCGGATCAGTCGCCGAGGATGAATCGGAGCGAAAGCGACGGCCGCGATTCGCGCGGTGGTTCGCAACGATCCCATCGTGTATTCCCGCTGAGAGCGGATTCCTGCCGAAGGGAGAAACGATTGTGAACCGTTGTGAACCGCCCACTTTTTGCCGTGGTTGCGACAGGAGCGTTCTGCCCGCTTGTATGAGCCCGGCCCTTCCTTGACGCCCTGACCTAAGTTCCTAGTGCCAATTTCGGGTACGCCGGCATCGAATCGGCCTGGGAGGAAGACGATATGCAAGCTGCAGTCGTACCTGCCGTGAGTGGTTCGTGGCAGGTGAAGGATGTTCCCCAACCACAACCCGGCCCGAATCAAATTCTGGTGAAGATGCACGCAAGCGGCATCTGTTACACCGACGTGCACGAAACTCTGGGACACATTCCGGGGCAATTTCCTCGAATTTTGGGTCACGAGCCCGTGGGAGAGATCGTGGCCGTGGCGCCCGATGTTACGCACCGAAAAGTAGGCGATCGAGTGGGCACCGCATGGGTCCAAGAAACTTGCGGACGCTGCGAATGGTGCCAGCGCGGCCGCAAGAATTTCTGTCCCTATCAAAAGAGCACCGGCGTGAATTTGCAGGGCGGTCACGCGGAGTACATGCCCATGTATGCCGACGCCACCTACTTGATTCCCGACAATGTCTCGTACGAGCAAGCGGCGCCAATTTTCTGCGCCGGTTACACGGTCTACAGCGGCTTGCGCTGGGCCGATCCCAAGCCGCACGAACGCGTGGCCGTGCTTGGCATTGGCGGTCTGGGGCACCTCGCAGTGCAATATGCGAAGGCAGCCGGATTCACGACAATCGCCATTTCGCACTCGCCCGAGAAAGATAAGATGATCCGCGAACTGGGCGCGGATGAAATCGTGCGCGACGGCAAGAGCCTCGCGGGCGCGGGAGGCGCGGACATCATCCTGAGCACTTCAAATTCGACCAAGTCGATGATGGATAGCATTCAAGGGCTGCGGCCCGATGGACGTCTGGTTACCATGGGCGTCGATGCCGAACCGCTTTCGGTATCGCTCACGGATCTGCTGGTGAGACGCCTGCGCATCATTGGAAGCCAGCAAAACGGGCCCGAATACCTGTATGAGGCGCTCGACTACGTGGCCCAAGGAAAAGTGAAAACCATCGTCGAAACCTACCCGTTGGCCGAGGCCCCGAAGGCGTACCAGCGCGTCGTGGATGGCAAGGCGCGCTTCCGCGCCGTGCTCACGATGTAACGTCCCAACCCAGGACGGCGAGTTCTGTGGCGCAGGCCCACGAAAAGTAAGCAGAAACATGCGTTGTTACCGAGCAAATCTCCTTCGATCCGCGGCCGCAGAAGCTTTCGGATGGGGTGCAACAAGTTCCACGACAATGCCTCCCGTGCCATCGCATGCGGCGCAGGCGCGTTCCGGTTTACCAGGGGCTCTGCCGGATCCATGACAGCGCGGGCAGCAAGGGTTTCGGTTGTCATCGTTCATCTATCACCTCCAACTTTCTAGCGGGGGCTGTCCGCCAGTGGATTCGAACGCTAACGATGCGCCCTGAGCCCGATACCTGGTATAGAGCAGAAGATGGAAAGTCGCGCGTAAGAAGAAGGGATAACCGAGGCGATTATCTGTAAGAAGCGGTTGGGTGTACTTTAGGTGTGCGTCTCGATAGACGTGAATCCCGGGCTGGCTCCGGAGTTCTCTGTAGAGATGCGTTTGCCCCGAATTGTGGCACATCAAAGCGGTCGCGAGGCGTTCGGCTCTCCGGTAACGCCTGCGAACGCTCGCCGCAACTTCGGCATTTGCGCCGCTGGTCTTTTCACGGTCTTTTTCCCGGCAGAGCGAGGGATTCGTCTCCTGCTGAATGGCTTACTTCGATGACACTACCTCGCGCTACTCCAGGCTAGGGCATCATCCCGATTGTTCGGATTGTGCTTCCCGCTATTTTGAACCTTCGGCTGGTGATATGCCGAAGACGCGGCTTTCACTTCACAGCGCATCGCTCATTTGAGTTTGTAGCACGGAAGCTAGTTCGGATCGTTCGCCTCGGGATTATGAACCCATCTCGTGCCGCTATTCGGAACGTTCTCGTTCTTATCGCCGTCATCGGTGCGTTCTATCTAAGCACCCTCAGGCCCGGTGAGACCTGGGACGATGATTTCGCCATGTACGTGCATGAGGCCAAAAACATCGCTCTTGGCCTGGATTACAGCCAAACCGGCTACATCTACCAAAGGGAGTATGCGAGATTAGGTCCGCGCACCTATCCACCGGGCTTCCCCCTGCTGCTCGCGGGCGTCTACAAAGTCTTTGGCCTCAATCTGACGGCCATGAAGGTGGAGATGGTCGTGTTTTTCCTCATGTCCCTCCTGGCCATCGCCTTCACGTTCCAGCCCGATTTATCCACCATGCAGTTGCTGGCGCTCGTCGCCATGATCGGCTTCAGCCCCTATTTTTGGAACTTCAAGGAACAGATCTTTTCGGATATTCCCTTCCTGCTGTTCGCGTACCTCGCGCTGTTCCTCATTAATCGCTACGAGCAGGGAGGATTCATCGCCGATTCGAGCGCCGCGCTGGCGGGGCTCGCGATGTGGGCGGCGTATAGCACGAGAACGGTGGGAATTTGTCTTCTTGCGGCCCTTTGGTTGCGCGACGCAGTCCGCCTGCGCAAGCTGAGCCGTTTCTCCATCATTGCCACACTGGTTTTTGTTCCCGGCGCCGCGCTCGAGACGTTCTTTGCCCGTGCCGAATCCAGTTACCTCGATCAGTTCGCGTCCGCGCCGGCTTTCCTTGCGCACGCGATCGGCTATTTCAAATCTTTCTCGGTCCCGTGGGACAACGGTTACAGCTCGGCGTTTCACCTGTTTGCGTTCGGCCTTCTTTCCGGCTTGGCGTTGATCGGGTTTGTAGTGCGGCTCAGAAATAGGGTGGAAATCTTCGAGACCTTCGCGGTCGCCTATATGGGGATTCTCCTGCTGTGGCCCCCCGCGGCAGACCGCTTCCTCATTCCCTTGTTTCCGATCTACATGTTTTACGTCTTGATCGGGCTGCAAGAGGCGGTTAGCTGGGCCAAGCCCGCGCAACAGAGGGCCGCGGCTGCTCTGGTCGTAATCGTCGTTTGCCTCTCCTACGCCGGCAAGTATTCGAGGATGGATTACGGTCCTCTCAGCGGAGTTGAAGACCCCCAGGCTCGCGCCTTGTTCGATTTCGTCGGTACGAAGACCAATCCCAACGACAGGTTCATCTTTCGGAGGCCGCGAGTTCTGGCTCTTTTCGCCGGTCGCAGCTCCGCCACTTATTACTGGATGAACTCGGATCAAGACGTTTGGAGGAACTTCTGCGATGTCCGTGCAACTCACATTGTCGCCGGGTTCCTCGATAACGTTACGCCGCCCACCGGCGCTCCACCGGGTTTCTTGACCGATTTTGTCAAAAAGCATTCGCAAGACCTGCAGGAAGTGTATTCAAACCCGAACTTCACGGTGTATCGCATCGAAAGGCCCTGCGGCGTAACCACGACGGAAAGGTGAGAGAGGGCACGCAGCGGGCACAAGAAACGCTGATCCGAAGCGGTTGCAGTGACAGAAAAAGAGTTAAGAGCGAGCGGGCCTATAAGCCGGATTCTGTCTTCGCGTCTAAGAGACATCGCGGCCCGAGAGCCGCAATGCCCACTCAGATTCGGAGGCGATCATTCCTCTGGGCCGCCGATCGCTCGACGGCTCGATGCAGCCTACCCGAGGGTTTGGCGAGAACGCCGAAGCGTCCTGCGCACGTAACGGGCCGAGCCGGCCCTCCCCTCCTATTTGGCCTTGCACCACGCGGGGTTTACCCTGCCGCGGACATTACTGCCCGCGCGGTAGGCTCTTACCCTACCGTTTCACCCTTGCCAAGCGCGGCGATTGGAAAGGACCCGCCGGAGGTTTGGCCTCCAGCTGATCATCGATTCGCCCGCGCCGGCGGTTTATTTTCTGTGGCACTGTCCGTAACCCAGCGCCCGCATTGCGGACGCCCGGTCCCCTGGCGTTACCAGGCGCGTTGCCCTACGGAGTCCGGACTTTCCTCCAGTCGATTCCCTTTCAGGAATCGTCCAGCGATCGCCCAGCCCGCTCGCTCCACGCCATTATAGCCCACCGAGTAGCGCACTCCGTGCATTGCCACTCGGAAACACCGCGCGCGGTTCCCGAGAGGCGATCCTCGCTCAGCAATTGCCCGGAGTAATTTTGCGAAGGGTTCTTGAGGGTCGGGTGCGAACGGCTAAACCCGGCGACGGCCTAAGGCGCGCGAAGTGCCGCACAGGCGAAGGTTAAAGGGAGGGCACGGCTAAAGCGGGTCCTAAGCCTGTGTTTGGCCGGACTTCTTCCCCCTGACTTGCGGCTCGCATGGGACGCGGCTTTGGCGGCACGCCCTCGCGGCTTGCCTTCATCTGCCGCGGGCTGCGCCGGCGCCAGCTTCCCCTCGAGCAGCGCATCGAATTCGTCCTCGTTCAAGACACGCACGCCAAGCGACTTGGCTTTGTCGTACTTCGATCCAGGATCGGCGCCCACGACAACATAATCGGTATTCTTACTCACCGAGCTCACCACCTTCCCGCCGTGCCTGCCCACCAATTCGCCGGCTTCCTCGCGTGAACGGCGAGCCAGCGTTCCGGTGAAGACAAATGTCTGGCCCGCGAGACGGCTGGAAACCGCCTCCTGCCTGGCGTGTTGCGGATCGATGCCGGCCGCGCGCAGCCGCTTCACCACCTCTCGGTTCGCGGGTTCCTCGAAGAACTCCACGATGCTGGCCGCCACTTTGGGCCCTACTTCGCCGACTTCCGTCAACGCTTGCTCATTGGCATTCGCGATTGCGCCCATGGACCCGAAATGCTCGGCGAGCAATTGTGCCGTGCGTTCACCCACAAAACGTATGCCCAACGCGTAGACCAGCCGCGCGAGCTCGTTGGACTTGCTCGCGGCGATTTCACGCAGCAGATTGTCCGCCGATTTCTCCGCCATGCGTTCGAGCGAGGCCAGCTTCTCGGCGTCGAGATGGTAGAGGTCCGCAAAATCCTTCACCATGCCCGTGGAGACGAGCTGGTCCACAATTTTCTCCCCTAGCCCATCGATATTCATGGCGTGCCGGCTGGCAAAATGGATCAGGGACTCCCGCCGCTTTGCCGGACAGGCGGCGTTCACACAGCGGTAGGCAACCTCGTCCGGCGATTTATGAATATGGCTTCGGCATTCGGGGCAAAGCTCAGGCACCGAAACCGGGCGCCGGTCTTTTCCTTCCCGCACAACTTTTACGACGTGCGGGATCACTTCGCCCGCGCGTTCGATCAGCACGGTATCGCCCGCCGCGACGCCCAGCCGCTCGATTTCGTCCATATTGTGGAGCGTCGATCGGCTCACCGTGACTCCGCCCACGGCCACTGGATCGAGCAAAGCCACGGGCGTAAGCGCTCCGGTGCGGCCCACCTGGAAAACGACTTCACGCACGGTGGTAGTCTCTTGACGCGCCGGATATTTGTAAGCAATGGCCCAGCGCGGAGCCTTGGACGTAAAGCCAAGCTCCTGCTGAAGCGCCCATTCGTTCACCTTGATCACGATGCCATCGATCTCGTAAGGAAGCTTCTCGCGCTTTTCTTCCCAATCCGCGCAATAATTTTTTACTTCCTCGATAGACCCGCACCGCTTCCATCGCAGAGGGTTGAATTTCAGCGCGGAGATAGCTTCCAGTTCGTCGGAATGCCGTGGGAAGGGCGTTCGCCCTCCGGCCAGCAGGTAATAGCCGAAGAAATCGAGTTGGCGCGAAGCCGTGATGCGGGAATCAAGCACACGCACCGATCCCGCCGCGGCGTTTCGGGGATTGGCGAAGCGCTTGCCGCCGAGCTCTTCCTGCTGCTCATTCAACTTGGCAAAGGCCTCGAGCGGCATGATGATCTCGCCGCGCACCTCAAAATCGCCGTTCAGGCCCACCCGCTTCGATCGGGCGGCATCCACGCGGCTCGGAATGGCCTCAATGGTGGCCACGTTGGCGGTCACGTCCTCACCGTTTACTCCGTCCCCGCGCGTGACCGCGAGAGCAAGTCGCCCCTGGTCGTAGTGCAGGGACATGCTCAAGCCGTCATATTTGTGCTCGACGATGTATTCGATCTCCTGCCGGCCGGAAACTTCCCGGGCGCGGCGATCGAAGCGGTCCAGTTCCTCGAAGGAGAACGCGTTATCCAGGCTCAGCATCGGCGGAATGTGCCGGCGCGTCTCGAAACCTTTGCGGGGCGCTCCGCCAACGCGCTGCGTGGGAGAGTCCGGCGTGACGACTTCCGGATGCTCGGCCTCGAGTTGCTTCAGTTCCTTCATCAGCCGGTCGAATTCGGCATCGGAAATCGAAGGTCGGTCGAGCACGTAATAGCGATGCTCGTGCAGGCGGATCTCTTCCCGCAATTTGGCGACCCGCTCAAGGAGCTTGCTGTCGTTTTTAGTGCTGGCCATGACCCGGCTGGCCCTTATCGGCGCGCTCTAAATTCGCGAGGCAACTTCTTATTATATAAGAACGTGGTGAGATCGCTGTTTCGATGGGACCACCACTTGGGGACCACCACTGGCTGGAGAATCTATTGCGTCGTCCGGGGCATTGCTCTGGCAATGGTCTAGGCCATGGTGCTGGGCGCGAGTTTTTTCCCGCTGCTTATCGAGCTTCCTCTCAGGCCTTCTCCCCCGGCGCTCCGCGCATCACTACTCTTACAATCCAATAGAACACCAAGGCAAAAGCCACCGTGGAAACCGCAAAAGCTATGCTGTGCGCCCCAAGAAAGCGCGTGGTCTGCGAGCCGTACCGCGTTGCCAGATAGCCTTCGGCGAAGAAACGCACCGCGCGCGCGATGCTCATGGCCGCCAGGAACCCGCGAAATGGCATGCCCAGCGCTCCGGCCGCGAGCACAAAAAGTTTGAACGGCGTGGGGGGGGCAATAGCGCCGCAACGATCAACGTGACGAAGCCATTGCGCTCCATCCACCGATGGATTTGCGGCGCCTGGGAACCTGCCTTCTTATGGAATGCCGCTTCTTCTCCTTTGCGCGCGATAAAATAGAGCAATACGGACCCCAATACGGAACCGATCGTCGAAAGAATGGCGTAATAAGGCATGCGCGCCGGCGCTTGAATGCAGAGATCGATCAAAAGGAGATCGTTCAGGGAGGGGAAAGGAAGCACGGTGGCATCCAAAAACGAGAGTGCAAACAGGCTCAGAGGGCTGGAGAAGGCAATCGCTTTTAGCGCCCATCTTGGAACATGATAGTTACCCATAGCGCGCAGGGAGAGATTCTATACTGCGCCGCCTGAGATGCACGCTATTAAACACCCTTTTGCGCAGAGCGTGAATTCCGGGCGCACTTGGCGTTCAGATCGGCGGGGCCGAACATTGGCCGGAGCCCGTTCACAACAGCCGAACTTGCCCGCTAAACCCAGCTCCCCGCGTTCTTGACCATCGAGAATGCGTGCTATAGAGTGTCCTTTTGCCTTTCTGGTGAAAGCACACCTGATAGTTCCCTGAGTGAGGCTTAATTTACGGAGGAAGCATGCAATTAATGGGATGGGTCTGGTTGTTTGCCGCGGGCGCCGGCTGGCTGCTGATGCAACGGGCCAAAATTTGCCGGCCGCTGGGGCGCTTTCTGAAGGTCGCCGCTGCGTTTGCGGCGCTGCCGCTGAGCGCCGTGGCAAGCTGGGCGCAGGCGCCGGAAGCGGGCGGCGAGGCCAGTTTGAAGCTGCCGGACCTCTCCCAAGTCACCTTTTTTGGTATCGACGGCCATAAGCTTCTGCTCTTTGGCATCCTGTTTTGTGTTTTTGGTCTGATCTTCGGCTTGACCATTTACATGCGGCTGAAAAACCTGCCCGTGCACCGCTCCATGCGCGAAATCTCCGAGCTGATCTACGAAACCTGCAAAACCTATCTGATCACGCAGGGGAAGTTCCTGGTGCTGCTGGAGACGTTCATCGCCGTGGTCATCGTGCTCTATTTCGGCGTGCTGTTGCACATGGACGCGTTTCGCGTCTTCGTCATTCTCCTCTTCAGCATCCTGGGAATTGCCGGCAGCTATAGCGTGGCTTGGTTTGGCATTCGCGTAAACACGTTTGCCAATTCGCGCACGGCCTTTGCCGGTCTCGGCGGCAAGCCCTATCCGATCTCCAAAATTCCGCTGGATGCCGGAATGAGCATCGGCATGATGCTCATCAGCGTCGAGCTTGTGATGATGCTGTTCATTCTTCTCTTCGTTCCCGGAGACTACGCGGGCTCCTGCTTCATCGGCTTTGCCATTGGCGAATCGCTGGGCGCCGCGGCGCTGCGCATCGCCGGCGGCATCTTCACCAAGATCGCGGACATCGGCTCCGACCTCATGAAGATCGTCTTTCGCATCAAGGAAGACGACGCGCGCAATCCCGGCGTGATTGCCGATTGCACCGGCGACAATGCCGGCGATTCGGTCGGCCCCAGCGCGGACGGCTTCGAAACCTACGGAGTCACCGGCGTTGCGCTGATCACCTTTATCCTCTTGGGGGTAAAAAACCCCGCTGTCCAGGTGCAACTCCTGGTATGGATTTTCGTCATGCGCATCGCCATGCTGGTGGCCAGCGCGGCCTCGTATTTTATTAATAGCGCCATCGCTCGGGCGCGCTACCAGCACGCCGATCGCATGAATTTCGAAGCGCCTCTCACCTCGCTGGTATGGCTCACGTCCATCGTCTCCATCGCCATGACCTATGTAATTTCCTGGGCCGTGATTCCCAATCTTGGCGGCGATACCACGCAATGGTGGAAACTGGCCACCATCATCTCCTGCGGAACGCTGGCGGGCGCCGTCATTCCCGAACTCGTGAAGGTCTTCACCTCCACGGAATCGCGCCACGTGAAGGAAGTGGTCATCTCCGCGCAGGAGGGCGGAGCTTCGCTGGGCATTTTGTCCGGCTTCGTTGCCGGCAATTTCTCCGCCTATTACCTGGGGCTGGCCATTATCTCCCTGATGTCCATCGGCTACATGGTTGGGCAGTTAGGACTTGGCAACTTGATGATTGCGGCGCCGGTGTTCGCTTTCGGACTCGTGGCTTTCGGATTCCTGGGCATGGGGCCGGTGACCATCGCCGTCGATTCCTATGGACCTGTGACCGACAACGCGCAATCCGTGTTTGAACTCTCGCTGATCGAACAGATTCCCGGCATTCACGAAGAGCTCAAGCGCGATTTCCACATCGATGCGAATTTCGGGCGCGCCAAGGATTTGCTGGAGGAGAATGACGGCGCCGGCAACACCTTCAAGGCCACCGCCAAGCCCGTGCTCATCGGCACGGCCGTCGTGGGCGCCACCACCATGATCTTTTCCATCATCATGGCGCTCACCAATGGCCTTACCGAAAACGTCGATAAGCTTTCCCTGCTGCATGCGCCTTTCTTGCTCGGCATTATCGCCGGCGGCTCCATGATCTATTGGTTCACCGGCGCTTCCACCCAAGCTGTCACCACCGGCGCCTACCGCGCGGTCGAATTCATCAAGGCCAACATCCGCCTCGAGGGCGTGGAGAGGGCTTCTGTCGCGGACAGCAAGAAAGTCGTGGAGATATGCACGCAGTATGCGCAGAAAGGCATGCTGAATATCTTCATCGCCGTCTTTTTCGCGGCGCTGTCGTTCGCCTTCGTCGAGCCCTTCTTCTTTATCGGCTACCTGATCTCCATCGCCATGTTCGGCCTTTTCCAGGCCATTTTTATGGCTGACGCGGGAGCCGCCTGGGACAACGCCAAGAAAATCGTGGAAGTCGAAATGAAACAAAAAGGCACCGAACTGCACGCGGCAACCGTGATCGGCGATACGGTGGGCGATCCTTTCAAGGATACGTCCTCCGTGGCGCTCAATCCGGTGATCAAGTTCACCACCTTGTTCGGGCTGCTTGCGGTGGAGTTGGCCGTGCAATTAACGGCGGAGACGGGCGGGATGCTCACTCATCTGCTCGCGGCTGTTTTCTTCGTGATCTCGTTCACTTTCGTCTACCGCTCTTTCTATAGCATGCGCATCCACACCTCGGAAGGCGCAAAGGAAGTCTCCCGCGCCCCCGCCGATTAGCGGGGCGGCGCGTCACAGCCTGTGCCTGATTGCTTGCGCTAGGTCCTGAGCAGATTCGGGAATTTGCGGGGATCGTTGTTGAAGCCGGGGAACACGGCGTCCAATTCGTTCGTGCCCAGATGCCTCGAAATGATCTCGCCGAGCACGGAACGGAAATCGGTGGTCAGCGCGAGGTCGCGGCCTTCGTTGAGCTGTTCGGGACCCAGTCCCGGCCATTTGCCGTATACTTTTCCACCCTTGACGGCGCCGCCCATCACAAACATGCAGTTGGCATGACCGTGATCGGTGCCGCGATTGCCGTTTTCGTGCGCGGTGCGGCCGAATTCGGACATGGTGACCACCACGATATCTTCCATGCGGTCGCCCATATCCTGCGAGAAAGCGGAGAGCGATTGCCCGAGGTCGCGCAATAAATTCGCCAACTGCCCTTGCGTTCCGCCTTCGTTGACGTGATTGTCCCATCCCCCGGTATCGACGAAGGTGACCTCCAGGCCAATATCGGCTTTATGGAGTTGCGCCACCTGCTGCATCATTTGGCCCACGCGATTCCGCGGATATTCCGCGCCATTTTCGGGCTGTAAGCGCGCGGGATCGGCTTTTCGCAACATGTTTATGGCTTCGAAAGTTTCCGTGCCCGTGCCGCGCAGCGCCTGATCCACGGTGTCCGCGTAAAGCGCCTCGAACCCGCCCTCCACCGCCGGCGACTGCGCGAACACGCGAAACTGCTTGATATCCGGCAGCGCGATGGCGGGAGCCAGGCCGCGCAGCGTCAGCGGCAGATTCGGCCCCATGGCCACGGCCCGGAAAGGCGAGGCGTCCGCTTCGGGGGTGGCCCGCAACGCGCGATTGAGCCAGCCGTCGTCGGTGGACTTCACGCCCGGCGTTCCAGACTCCATGTAATCTTGCGCATCGAAATGCGAGCGCGTCGTATCCGGCGAACCCGCCGCGTGCACGATCGCCAATTGCTGCTTCTGGAAAAGGGGCACCAGTGGCGCAAGGCTTGGATGCAGGGCGAAAAAGCCGTCCAGGTCGAGCGCGGCTAATTCGCCGCCCCGCTTTGGCTGGGGAATCGCGATGGTCGGCCGAATGCGGTAATAGTTCGGCTCGGCAAAGGGCACCACGATGTTCAAGCCGTCCGCCGCCCCCCGTTGGAAGAGCACCACGAGCTTTTTGTGGTTCGATGACGGCGTCGCCGCGATGGCACGGCGCAGGAACGCCGGAAGCGTGCTCATGCCAATCATGGCTACGCCGCCGTTCTTTAGAAATGCTCGCCGTGAAACGTCCATGACCATTCTCCTTGCGGCTTCTTCGTCAGCGCCGCTGAAATTCCGGCGCCCCCAACACCAATCCCGCGATCATCCCAGAATTTACGCGCGTGACCGGATCGTCCAAGCTGGCTTGCAACACTCGCGGATCGTTCATCTGTTTTTCCAGCGTCGCGCGCGTTTGCGGAGACGCTTCTCCGGAAAGCAAAACGGCGATGGCCGCATCGAGCACCGCATCGGGCTGAGCGGAGCTGTTGGCTCCGAGCAGCGATGGAATGTCCGTGTGTACGGCTGCCAGGCGGTTGCCGGTAAGCGCCAGGGAATAGTTCAGCCGGTTCAGCAGAGCGCCGGTGCTCACCCAGGCCTCCGCCTTATCCGCATATCCCGTCGGTGGCTGGCATTGATAGAGCGGCTCGCCGATCCGTCCCGTCCATTGCACCAGGGTCAAGGGGATATCGGTTTCCGCCCCCACGGCGCTCGCGGCCGAGGCCACCAGTTCGAACGGCGTCTTGATCTTGGCGCGATAACTCTCCCGCGACCAGAATTCCGGCGAATAGATCATCGTGTGCAGCACGGCGCGGATATCGCCGTCGGAGCTTTCGTATGTCTGCGCCATGCGATCCACCAGCGCGTCCGGGGGATTATCGGAGACGAAGTGCCGCGCGATTTCGAGCGAAATATGATGCGCCGTATGCGGATCTCGTGCGAGCAAGTCCAGGACTTCTTCGCCGTCCCTCATTCCGCCGCCATTGATTTTATGGCCCAGCACCGTCTTCGGATCGGGGTCGTGCAGCTGTTCGTCGAAAAAGAACTCTGGATCGCGCTGCGGCGTGCCGAATCGTCCAGCCCGTGAACGCGCGCGCCACTTCGATCACGTCCTGTTGCGAATATCCGCCATCCACGCCCAGCGTGTGCAGCTCCATCAATTCGCGGCCGTAGTTTTCATTCAGGCCGCGCGTCTTGCTTCTTGCCCTGATTCGGATTGGCTCCCGGCGGCATTGACGGCGCGCCGAAGGGCCCGGCGAATCGCGCGCGATAGGCTTGGCGCATGGCTCGCTGCTGTTCGAGCCGCGCCCAGGCGCCGCGGATCGACGCTCTGCCAGTTGTCCAGGTAAAACAGCATGGCCGGGCTTTTCGCCGTGGCCTCCAGCAGGTCGCGGAACTTGCCCATGGCGTGCGGGCGGATGGCGTCGCGTTCGTAGGAGGTCAGCAGCCAGCGGTCCAGCCCTTGCCGGCAAAGACGTTGAAGTGGTTGAACCAGAAATCCACCATCTCCTCGTAGAGCTGCTTCTCGCTGTAAACGGCGCGGTCGATCTTGGCCATGGCAAGTTCGGCGATGATGCGCTGCGGAGTCTTGATCTGCTCGTAATTCAACAATGGATTTCCGCCGCCCTTAGCCGCGTTTTTCGCTCCCGGCAGAAGGATTTCCGCAAGCTCGTCGGGGGTCATGTTTTGCGGCGCAACAGATGCCGCCGAGCCGTTGTCTCCAGCCTGGGCCGAATTGCCGTTGGCCTGAGCGTCGCTATTGGTCGCCGCCATCTGCTCTTGGCCGTCAGTCGCCTGCCGCGCGGCCTGCAATTTTGCCTGCTGCTGTTGTTTGTATTGTTGAGGTGTCACGCCCTCGCGCTTGGCGGCCGCCTTGGGCCGCGGGAATTGATCCCAAAGCGCTTGGGAAGACATGCTCAGCGTGGGAAAGCGGGAAAGTCGCGCTTGCAGCGCCGAATCGTCGATGGATTCGGGATGAAGCTGGCGGTCGATCCACTTTGCAACGCCCATTTGCCTCACCGTCTCGACGTCGCCGGGGCGGGGGCCATACCCCAGGCGGTTTAGGGCGTGCGCGATGGCTTCGTCTTCGGTCAGATCGCTCGGCGGCAATCCCTTGAGGCTTTGCGGAACTCGCGAGCCGCTCTGTTGCGGATGATTGGCGCCATTGTCTCCGCTGGCGGTCAATAGGGGATCAGGAAAATAAGGCCCGCGGATAGGAGGCCAACTGCGGCAATAAGCAAAGCGTCCGGTCTTCGAGAAAGATGCTTGCGCTGAAATTTTTGCGCGGCCATTTAAGGCTCCCGGCGAGCGAAAGTCTAGAGGAACGCCTGCAATGCTCTCCATTGTAAACCCGTCACGGGGCTGAAAGTTGTGCGCGGAAAAGCATTGCTGCGCAAAGAGTGACGATCCGACCGGGATGGTCATCTCGTCTTCCGGCGGAAGTCAACAATAGGATCAGCTTTCGCCGGTTAACAAAGTTGAACCGGGGCGAGGGGCCTCTTCACGGTTCCCGGTAGTGGGTCGGTTTGAATTTTCTGGATCGTGACACAAGAGGTCAAAATTCAAACTGACCCACTACCCGGTTCCCGGGCAGCTTGTGAGGACTAATTGTCCTGGAGCAGCACTAAGAATAAAACCAGGTAGCGCCGCAGGTTTTGCGTCACCAGGAAGTGTTCCTTAACGTGCTGATATCCATTCTCGCCCAGCGACTTGGCGAACGCCGGATTGGCCAGCAGGAACCTGATTTGGTAAGCGGTTCCCTCCGGCGAATGCACCAGCATGCCCGTGAGCTTGTGGATCACTTGCGATGGAATGCCGCCGACCGCGGACGCCACCACCGGCTTCTTCTTCCACAGCGCCTCGCTTACCGTCAG
>CAVPFR010000012.1:0-11564 GCA_963703785.1 uncultured Acidobacteriota bacterium
CTGACCGATTCCGCACTCTTGCGCGAAAGAGCATTGCAACCCGACGGGCGCGCGGTAGAATTTTCCTACCCCTTCTAATCCCACAATAGCGCGAGCTCCTTCCCCGCGCCGGAGAAACGATGAGTACCTTGACCGACCGCCGCAACGACACCCGTGTGAATGTCCGTCTACCCTTGAAATTCAAAGTGATCGGGAATGATAACGCCGGAGAGCAAATCGCGGAATCCGAGAACCTATCCCAACGCGGGGTTTTGATGTGGACCGCATACCCCTTGAAGATCGGCTCGCAATTGGAACTAAGGCTGACCTTGCCGCGCGAAATCTCAGGAGGCTTCGCTTCGCAAGTTCATTGCACCGCGCGGGTGGTGCGTATTCACGAGGGCGATTTGGGCGGGTTGACGGGCGTCGGAGTGCGGATCGAACGCTACCACGGGACAGCAGAACGGGAGCGTTCGGCGAGCTGAGGCCTCCAGAAGGCCTGGGGCGGGCCGTAAACTCGAAGAACCAACGCGTCACCGCTTCGTGGCGGCGGTGGTGAAGGTAGTTTTGGCGGTCGACTCGTTCTCGAACTGATCGTAAACGCGAACCGAAACGGTGTGCTCGCCAGGGGCAAGGCCGCGCAGTGTCACGGAGTATTCTTCCGTAAGTGCGTCGCTGAGCCCGCCGACGGGCGGCACGATCGTCCAATCGCCCGCGTCGAGGCTATACTGCGTGCGGACAATGGAACTGGCCGTGTCGCTGGCGCGGAAACGCACCGTGACCGCGGGATCGCCGGCGGCCGCAGGCGCGGGCTGCGAAGTTATCTGGCTGACGGTGGGCGGCGTGTTATCCACGATAAAGCGGTCGCTCACGTGTTCGGCGGTAAGCGCCTGATCGGGCGGATTCGACTTTTCGTCGGAGGCGACGATTTTCAAGTAGTAGGCGCCATCCGGCATCGAGTTGGTGTCCCAGGAGTAGAACTTCTGCTCGAGCTTGTCTTTGAACAGCTTCCAGTCCTTCTCGTTTTCACCGCGATAATAGACGGAATAAGTCAGCTCGTCGTCATTGGCGTCTTCGGTATTCCACAAGACGGACTGATATCCCTTCTGAGCGTAGCCCTGGGGGGGAGGTTCGTACCTCGGCGACTCGGTATTCCGGTCGGACGCGCCTTGCGTGCCTGGCGCAGCAGGCATGCGCAAGATCACGGTGGAAGGCTGCGGCGGACCGGATTGCTGGCCGAAACTGGAGACGCGTGTTCCGGGACTTTGAATGGCTACGCCAGTGATCTGCGGCGCGACATTCTTTGGCAGGTAAGCCAACTCGATCCAAGAGAGATCCGGCGGATTAGCTCCGCCGTGCAACACGGCCTTCCACTGCACGAAGCGCGCCGCTTGAGATTCGACTTCCTGGCCCTTGGGGTCGCGGTAGGGGCCAGCCCAGGGAGTCCAGTTCTTTCCGGGATCCGAGGTGTTGCCGGCACGCACGTAGAGTTCGATACCCGAGCCTCCCGCGTTTTCGCCCCACCAAGTGAGCCTGCCCCAGCGCGAGAAGATGCGAGCGTCGAACGGTTCGGATTCAAAGGTGCCTTCGGATTCCAGCTCAGGACCGAGAGTGAAGACCTTCCCGGGATTTGCAGTAGCCACGTAGATTTTCCCGTTCGGCGCTTTTACAAACGAAGTCACTTGTTCGGATTCGGCCTTGGCCAAGCGCGAAAAGACGCGGTCATTTTCAAGCTGCATGACAGCACCGTGATTGCCGGTGCCGAGCAATAACTTGCCTTGCGGCGATATCCCGAGGGCATAAACCGAATCCTCGCGGGAGGTCCAGATCTCCTCGGGCGAACCGTCTGAAGCGATGCGGTATACAGCGCCTGAGGAGAGCGCCGGGAAAGGAACAAATGGCACAGCCGGTTGCCCCTGCTGGACGACTGTGGGGGCGCCGCCAACCGTAACTGTGATTTGAGCGCTCGGAGCCGGATTGTTGTTCTGGTCGGTCTGCGGGACAGCAGGCTGAGGAGGTCCAGGACGTTTATCGCCGATTGCCGCTACGTACAAGTTTCCCGTGGAATCCAGCGCCAGCGAGGTGATCTCCTTCTTAGCGGTTTCATAGAGTACATAGGCGGACCGGACGCCTTCACTCAAGGCATCCTGCTTCTCGGCTTGGGCTTGGCTGGGAGCTCCCTTTGCGGGCGACTGCCGACCGGCCGCTCTAGTGCCTGTCTCCGGGGAAGCGGTGGACGGCGCGGCGAGCGCGATACGCAGAACGAGGCCGTTGGGTTCAGTGCCGGCGAGAAGATTCCCTTTGCCGTCCAAAATCAGGCTGCGGATGTGAGTCTCCTCGGCATTATAGAAAAGCTGCGAATTGCCATTCGCGTCGACAGCAAAGATCTTTCCGGGATCGCCGGTGGCAACGAAGAGGGTACCATCCGGGCCGAGCGCAAGGTCCCAGATGTATTTCGTTTTGGGATCGAAGAAAGCGGATTTTGCTCCACCAGGCGTGACTTTATAGACTTTGCCATCGGGCGCGGTGGCTACATAGAAATTGTCATTCTTATCGAAGACCAGCGCCTGAGCGGTCATGTCCTGGGATTCAAAAGCAATGGAGGGCTTGCCGCTGCTATCGAACTTGACGATTTTGGCGTTCGAGCCGCCCGCGCCGAAGAGAGTCCCATGCGAATCGAGGCGCAGAGACCAGAGGTAGGCAAGCGAGGCGTCGGCAAAGGGCGCGAACTTCGGGGCGAGCACGATTTTGCCGTCGCTTCGCAGGGCCACGCCTTTGGCATCACCCTTTTGGAAAGACTCGTAATCCGACTGGCGCCAGAAACGCGTATGTTCGGCTACCGCAGGCATGATGCAGAACAGAAGCGCGGCGACAAGGGCCACCGCCTTCGGCCAAGAAACGCCACTGCGACCGTTGGGCGATGGCGCAATAAGCTCAGACATAGAATCCTTTCAAACCGCAGCAGAAAACGAACGTAATGTGCTAGCTGGCCGCTGCGGGCGCAATTTATTTAATCGTGATAAAGACAGACGTTGAACCAGCGATGATCTCATCCATGGGCACGGACCATTCGCCAGCCGTCGATTCGCGCAATAATGCGGAATTACCCGGCAGTCTTTTCTGGTCCAGGACGTTTATTTGCGAGAGAGGCGCGTCCGGAAGTTCCTTATCTTCCACCAGCAGGGTTGGGGTCGGTTTGAGCAGGGTGACGTAAATTTGGTTATTGCGGCGCTCGCGATTGAGCAGGGAAATCAACTGATCCAGCCCACCCAGGCGGCCCTGGGCGGCGACGAGATTGGGTATGCGATTGAGCGAATCCGCGTCGCTGACCTGCACTCTCAAAATGCTGCCGCGAGTGGTTTGCATCGGAATCGTCACGGGGATATCGCGAATCACCGGCGTTCCGCGATAGGGCCGTAGGAGCACCTTAATGACCACGGGGTCGCCGGGTTGGGCTTCGCTTACGTCCGACCAGGCATTCAGGATAGAAGCCACGCGGCGGTCCGGCATGCTCTCGACTCGCAGACTCACCTTGTCGATCTTGGGCATCTCGTAGGGATTCGAGAAGATGCGGGTGAAAATTGTTTGCACGCTCGAAGCCACGAAGGTGCCGTCAGGGACGAACTGATCGGTGGGCGCGTACATGTCCTCCAAAGAGACCGGAGAATGGCCGTCGATTGCTATGTTGCCGCTGAGCTTCATGGTGCTGCCTTCGCCGTAGGCTGTGTTTTGCGTCAATCCATTGAAGGCGATGATGCCCATCAGGAGCGGCGTGAGCTTCGGATTGGAGATCATCTCGGAATGAAACTGCTGCTCCCCGGCGGGAGTGACAACGGTCAGGTCCACAGGGATCATCTGTGGCAACGGTCCGACGCGACCCATAACGGCTGTGGAGCGATCTTCCGTCAGCGTACCAATGACCCCGCCGGCATTCACAATTTTCGTGGAATTGAAATCAGAAGAGAGCGTAGTGAGGGTGCGCCCGCGCGCCAGAGGCATATCGCTGGCCCCCAAGCCAAATAGGGGATGGCCGCAAGCATAGACGCGATCCTCGATAATCGCGGTCACCGTGCAGGCGGCGCTCATGGAGATGTCTCCCTGCACCAAGACCATACTGACCATATCACCGGCAACGATTTTGGAATCATCGGCTTCCGGTGGCGCGGTTCCACCCGCAGTGGCGACCATGCCGTAGGGCGCCCAGTCCCCAGCGTACTGGCGCAAAGTGGCGGGCGCGAAGCCCGAAAACACCAAAGGCGAGGCAATCGGTTCAAGGTAGGCATCGCCCGAGGCCCCGGCAAGCTGGGCATAATTCGCCGGCACCGGATAACGAGGCTTTTGGCCACTCATGGACGAAGCGAATGACGAAGCCAACCCTATCGGGGCAGTCGTCCAGCCATTATCGGCCACGGTCGAACGAACACTCAGAGCCTTTGGGTCTGCTGGATTTTCGTCGCTGGGAATCGACAAGATATTCTCGATGGGCGTGACTCCCCCGAGGGGCTCCTTGACGAATACACCAAACTTCAGTGAGAGCGCACCCGCTAGCTTGCCGTCAATGTAGACGGGGCTCCCGCTCATCCCGGCGACGACCCCGGTATGCTCGGCTTTTTCTCCGTGCAATTGGACGAGGATGATGGACTGCTTTGGGCCCAAAAGGTTGGGCAATATGCCAATCACTTCGATATCGAAAGGCTCGATCTTATCTCCCGCAAAAATTGTGTAGGCGACGCCCGTCATTCCCGGTTTTATCTGGTCCAACGAGATCGTTGGTGGTCGTTCGCCGGCGCCCCGCGCAGCGGGAACCGCGATAGAGCCCAGAGCCAGAGCGAGAACAACAAAGAAGATACGCGGAAATAACCTTCCGCAGGGAGACAGCTTCAAGCACGGAACATGCATATTATTCACCAAAGAAGATTGCAGGGTTTGTGAACCCCGGGGTTTTTCTTTCAGCAGCAAAGCAAGCCTATCATACGCGCCATACTTCCCAGAAACAAATGACAACACAACCTATTGGGCCCAAATCTGGGCCGACGAAGACTCGAAGGGATAGACGTGCACCATCCAGCCGAAGATAACCGGGTAAAAGCG
This sequence comes from uncultured Acidobacteriota bacterium, assembly GCA_963703785.1. Lineage (GTDB taxonomy): Bacteria > Acidobacteriota > Terriglobia > Acidiferrales > UBA7541 > Palsa-189. The sequence continues at coordinate 5,071 of CAVPFR010000012.1, forward strand.
GCCTCCGGCCTCGCTGCAGGCCTGCTCGGTGGAAATGGAACCCGTCAGGCCAAACTTGGACCAGTCCGCGTGGCGGGCCTGGGGGCCCGTGGGTATGCAGAGATTCGTATGCTGATGCCAGCGGGCGATGCCGAGAGGAACGCGCTCGTTCAACTCGTCCAAGGTCGCGGATCTGGGCGCCGTGTACATGGCGCCAACCAACTCGTATCCATCTTTCGTTTTCTTGTAGAGAAGAGAGGTCGGCCTGGCGGGATCGAACGTAAAGCCTTCCAGGAATCCATTCCAATAATTCGTAAAGTGATACTGTGGCTGGGGCAAGCTGGGCGCGAAAATGCGATAACCCTCAGCCAACGCAACATGATAGTCCTTATATTTCTGGATGGCTTGGGCCAAGGTATCGACGATCTGCTGAGCGCGCTCCCGATCACCATCCGCGACTGGGCGGACCGCCGTCATGCGCATATGAGCGGCGTCCATGGCCATGTGGTGACTGTGGGCCATCGACTGCATGGCGCCCGTTTGCGCGTGATTGCCTGAGTCGTCGTCCATCTTCATGCCGTCCATATTCATGCCTGGCATGGAATCCGAATGGCCGTGTTCGCGCGCGCGTCCCTTCTCCGCAGGGGATTGCCGGCTATCTTGCGGATCCGTTTGCGCCCGTAGGCAGATGAGCGCTGCTCCCGACGCTAGCAGCGTCAACACAAGAACCAGCTTTGCACTCATTTCCGCCCTCATCGATCCTTCATAATACCGTCTACAATATCCCCTTTTAGTACGAAGACGGCGCGAGATTTTCAGCAGCTCTCTACTTGGAAGGCACCAGTAGGCCTTGCGGTTGCCGAGGCTTGTTTACTTCCTCGATTTCGAGGGAGATCGCGCAAGCGAGGGAGAGGAGCGGGAGGCGCATCCGACCCGCATGTTAGAATCCCACAGTGGCCAAAGAAAAGGTCAAACCGGCCCGTTCCATCTCGGGAATGATCGAGGTTCCTGGCGATAAGTCGATTTCGCACCGCTACGCCATTCTGGCGGCGCTGGCGCGCGGGCGCAGCGAAATTAGCCGCTATTCGGCGGCAGCGGATTGCCAGAGCACTCTCGATTGTCTGCAGCGATTGGGCGTCGTCGTGGAAAAGAACGGCCGCGACGGAGCTGCACGCATTGCGATATCCGGGACGGGCATCGAGGGACTGCGGCAAGCCCGACGCGCTCTGGATGCTGGAAATTCGGGAACGACGATGCGACTCCTTGCCGGAGTGCTCGCCGGGCAGCAATTCGATTCAACGCTGACGGGCGATTCATCGCTACGGCGACGCCCCATGCGGCGGGTGATCGAGCCGCTGGCGCGGATGGGCGCACGCATCGAAGCTCGAGACGCCAATTTCGCTCCGTTGGGGATCCGGGGTTCGGCGTTGCAGCCGATACAATACGCTCTGCCTGTGGCCAGCGCTCAAGTGAAGTCCGCAGTGCTGCTTGCGGGCCTGTTTGCGGAAGGGCAGACATCGGTGGAAGAGCGCGTGCCAACACGCGATCATACCGAAGTGGCCCTGCGGGAGTTCGGCGCCGACATCCGCCATGTGGGGCATGTGGTGACCGTTTCAGGACGGCCCGGGCTCGAGTCGCGCCACCTGGAGGTACCGGGAGATCTGTCGTCGGCGGTCTTCTTCCTGGCGGCAGCGCTCATTCTTCCCGGCTCAAATCTTGTGATCCACAATGTCGGGCTAAACCCGACTCGCTCCGCAGTACTCGATGTGCTGGGCGGATGGGGAGCACCGATCAATATCGTCGCGTTGCGCGGGGAGAAGGGCGAATTGATTGGAGACGTTTCCATAAGCCACGCTAAATTGTCGGGCGGTGTGCTCTCGGGAGAACTCATCGCTCAATTGATTGACGAGCTGCCCATGATCGCGGCGCTAGGTCCTTATACCGAACAGGGAGTGGAAATTCGCGATGCCTCCGAACTGCGAATAAAGGAGAGCGACCGAATCGCCGTACTCGCGGAAAACCTGAGGCGCATGGGCGCTCGAGTGGAAGAGCTTCCCGACGGCTTGCGGATTGAAGGGCGAGCCGCGGGGCGCTTGCACGGAGCGGAAATCGATGCCCGTGGCGACCATCGCATGGCAATGGCCTTTGCAGTGGCTGCCTTGGGAGCGGAAGGCAGCTCGATCATACGCGAGAGCGATTGCGTGGGCATCTCTTATCCAGACTTCTTCAAAGCGCTGGAGCGGGCCGCAGAACGTTAATTGAAAATTAAGCTACAATTAAATTTCGGCCACTCACTTGCTATGTTCCAAGCGCTGATGGAAATAGCCGAGGTTTTCTTGACACTCTCATTGCGGTACGGTTAGGCTCGCCAACGGATGCGCGGTTTTCTTCGCAAACTATTTCTCGCAATACTGGCTGTAGGGGCGCTCGCCGCGCTCGCCTATCATGCCCGCCATAAGATTCACCTCGGCGACTTTACCTGGAGCCGTTTCGCCCACGCCGTCGGCCAGGCCAATCTCTGGCTTTTGCTCCTCTCGGTGGTCGCCATCTACGTTTGTTTTGCCTTGCGCACGTTGCGCTGGCAGGGACTCTCGCGTTACCTCGGGCGCACGCGGTTTCTAGACGTGTACAACGCGACAGTGATGGGCTTTGCGTCCATATTCATCCTTGGCCGTGCAGGCGAACCGGTTCGTCCATTGCTACTGGCACGCAAGACCCATATGCCGGTCGCCAATATGTTTGGAGTTTGGGTGCTTGAACGGATCACCGACTTTGCGGCGGCGGTGGCATTGGCGGCACTCAGCCTGCTTGTGTTCACAGGCCATCTCGCCGATGCCGGGGTGAATACAAGTTGGGTTTACAGTGCGCGAGCCGGTGGATGGATCTTGCTGGGCACCCTGGCGGCGCTAGTCGTCTTCGTAATTTACTTCCGGCTGCATGGGGCCGGAGTTCTCGGGCGACGCCTCGATTACTGGCACCGGGCAGGCGGATTTAAAGCTTGGTTGGCCGGGATTATTGCCGGCTTCAGTGAAGGGTTGCAGGCGATCCGGACCATGTCCGACCTTTCGATCACGGTCATTTACACGGCCGCTCACTGGGGATTGGTCGCCCTGATTTATCTTTGGATTTGCCACGCGTTCGCGAGCGCGTTCGTGCAAGCAGACATGACCCTCCCCGGCGCAATGCTGCTCCTGGCGATTACCTTGGTGGGCTCAGCATTGCAACTGCCGGGCGTCGGGGGCGGAGCCCAGGTGGCCAGCTTCATCGCGCTGACGACAATTTTTGGGGTGGAGCAGGAAGCAGCAGCGGCAATCGCCATCGTGCTGTGGATCATCACGTTTGCGGCATCCACACTGCTGGGGGTTCCGTTGCTGATCCATGAGGGACTGTCGATGGGCGAACTGCGTAATCTTGCCCGGGCCGAGAAGGCAGCCGAACGGACCGGGGAGCACGTTTCGGTGACGCGCGTGGCCGATTCCCGCAAGGAATCGGAAGAGAGGGGCAGCGCCGATTGAAGTGTCCGTTCTGTTCATTTAGCGATGACAAGGTAATTGACTCGCGCGAGGGCCGCACTGGCGATCTGATCCGCCGCCGGAGAGAGTGCCTCAAATGCGGACGCCGGTTCACGACGTACGAGCGAATTGACGAAATCCCGTACATGGTGATCAAGAAGGACGGCCGGCGGGAACGGTTCGATCGTCAGAAGCTTTTGCAGGGTCTGCTGAAGTCGTGCGAGAAGCGCCCCGTGCCTACGGCTAAACTCGAGGCGCTGGTCGATGAGGTGGAGCGATTCGTTCACGATGCGCCGGAGCGCGAGCGGAATACCAGCGAAATTGGCGAGTTGCTGATGAGTCGCTTAAGGAAATTGGATAAGGTTGCGTATGTGCGCTTCGCTTCCGTGTACCTCGACTTCAAGGATGTACGGGAGTTTATGACCGAGTTGAAGGGCCTGCTTCGGGAGCACTCACGCAAATAAGCTGCGCCGGCTCGATGCCGCGGGCGTCTGCCAAACTCCGGCGGTAAACGTTTTTATCTGCGCGAAACCGAGGCTTGCGTACAAGCCTACGGCGCGCTGGTTTGCGGCAGTGACCGTCAAGGATAGGGCGCTGAAGCGACGCGCCCGCAATGCCTGGATCGTGGCCTGGATCAAACGCCTGCCTAATCCGTGCCGCTGGTAGCCTGGCATGACGCAGATCTGCGTGGTATGGCCTACGCCGGGCGCAACGGCCGAAGTGAGCACGACGCCGACCAACTCGTGACTGTGGGGAGAGCGCAACACGAATGAGGCGTGCTCCTGAAATTGTCCGCAGCCGGGCAACATGATCATATTTTTGAGAAACTTCAGCGCGCCCTCTTCGCTGCGATACTGATCGTTGATCTCTCCATCCATGTGATCCGCGTAGGCCAACTGAATCAGCCGCGCGCAAGGGGTGAAGTAGCGGTCGTTCCATTCTTCCAGGCGGAGCCCTGAAAGCTCGTTGGAGTTTGGCGGCTTTCCGTTGGACGGGGAGTCGGGCGCGACGCCATTCAGATCGAGCAGCATGAACTGCCGAGGGTAGAGGCGAAAACCCTGGTTCGCTAGCGCCCCATCGAACTCGCAGCCGAAAGGGACCAATTGAGCCTCGATGCGCCCGATATAGGGAACAGCGCGAAGCGTTTCGAGCGTGCTGGTTAAGAGCTTGGTTGCCAACACCATCTGCGGGAAACGAGGCGAAACATATAAGCCCCCCAAAAGGCCTTTGTGCTCCTCGATGACGTAAAAGGCGTATCCCGCCGCCTCGCCATTCTCAAGCGCGGCACAGCCGGCCAGTGACCGCGCCTCGACGAACTTCTTGATCAGATCCAGGGAGGCACGGTAGTCCCAGCGCAGATCTTCTCTCCAGCGCTGGGCCTCTTCGGTCAGCAGAGGCTCAATCTGGCGCGAACTCAGTTGGCGTAAATCGACGATGGTCATGGGGCTGTTATCGGTCCCTAGGGGCTAAGCCCGTTGCCATTGGCCCTATGATAACCCTGCCCGGCGTTTTCGTCGCCAAAAAGCACAGACCTGGAACACGCGGCACTTTATGCGGGGCAATCTCACGACTTTGCTGTGTTAACATTCGCCGCCGAACATGGGCTTTCTTTCGGAACTCCGCTATCCGACCCGGTGGTACTCCAAATGGATTGTCGCCCTTGTGGCTATAAGCTTTTTCACTTTTGTGGCGGCGACGATCATATCTGGGTTTGTGGTGTACAACATCGTTACGCCGCGGAGCGGCAGCCAGCCCATCGACTTGGCGAATTTCCCGGGTCATCCGGAGGAAATTTCATACTCCTTACAAGCGTCGGGGACGCGGGACGGCTGGTTTTTTCCGGGGCTGAAGTCTGCGCCGACAAATCTGCTGTGCCCGGGCTACGAAGAAGGCCGGGAGGAACTGCTGCCCTTGGCAACCGCTCTTCAGGAGCAGGGGTATAACGTCACGCTGGTGGACTTTAGCGGGAGTAAGAGTTCCAGCGGGATAGGCACAGATCTCGGTTATCGCGAAGTTCAGGAAATACGGGCCGCCCTTTCCACATCGGCGCAGCGCACGGATGTCGACCAGAGCCGATTCGGCTTGTGGGGCACCGATTTGGGAAGTTACGCCGCTTTGTCTTTGGCGGAATCCGACCCACGCGTTCGCGCAGTTGCGGTGGAATCGGTGTACGACACGCCGCAGCAGATGCTTCGTATTTTGCTGAACGGCTACGGGATCGGCTCTTTGCCGCTATTGCCCAGCTTCGCTGAAAGGGGCTTCGACTGGCTGAATTATCAGGATGCTGGAATCCCTCCGCTCTCTCAGCGGCTGCCGCGCCTGGCCGGAGTGCCAAAACTTTTCATCGAGGCGGCCGATGCTCCTGAGTTGGCCAGGATCACTGCCAGACTTTTTTTCCAGTCCCCCGAGCCGAAGCAAGAAGAAATGCTGGCGCGCGGGAAATATGCGGGAATGCTGGACGACGAGAAACGCAGTTACGAGAACCGCATCGCCAGTTTTTTCTTCGAGCCTCCCCAAATAGGTCCATCGCACGAAGTCCCGGCTGCGGAAGATATAACGAGCCGCCCCCATCCGGACCCGGGAATTTGTCACGGCACCGCCCTCTATTCGCTGCTGGCGCATCGACAGCGGCGTCACGCATAATGGCACTTCATGCGCGAGCGCATCGAGTATGCCTTCGTTTGCTATTGCTGAAGTTTCTTGGATCTTTGCCGCGTCCCATCGCACGAGCGTGCGGCGTGCTGATTGCCAAGTCCCTTTTCCTGATTCGGCCGCCGCTTCGAAGAGCGGCGGAATTCAATCTGCGGTTGGCCTTTCCTGAATTGCCGGATCCCGCTCGGGACGCCATTTTGAGGCGCATGGTCCGAAATCTTGGCTGGATGGCCGCGGAATTCGCGCGCCTGCCGCGCTACACACGCGAGAACATCGGAGAGGCCATGATTCTCGACGGCTTTGAGAATTTCGCCGCCGCAAAGCGCCGCGGCAAGGGTGTGCTCTTTCTGA
>CAVPFR010000013.1:0-206600 GCA_963703785.1 uncultured Acidobacteriota bacterium
GTTATCCCCCTGCGGGGGCGCACGCCTTCGTTCGGTTGAGGTGCTTGCTGATGTTGAGCTTGGGGGGCTTGTCTCAAGTGACGGGCGGACTAGGAGTCACCGCCGTTATCTTTCGGTCCTGATTTTGAAGGCCGTCGTCGTGCTTTTATTTCGTCTTAACTCTTTCCTTTTTCTCCGTTGGTTTTATAGGTAGTTCGATGTCTTGTGACTCAATCGTATCCTCAACAACTAACCCACCAGCGTTGCCCGCCTCAGCCACATTTACTGACGGCGCAGTAGAATTCGACTTCGAGCTTGGACCTGGAATGTTGTCGGGTTCAAGATTACGAAGGGTCAAGGCGGACACGCGAGGTCAGAAAGCTCTCGCCTAAATCATGTGTTTACAACATCTACCAAGCAAGCCGAGTCCGTCACTCATTTTGTTGCGGGCCCCGGAAACTCCACTTTGGGCACTTCCCGGCCAGCCTCGGTGGCGACGAAATAGGCATTGTTCGGCTGAAACCCCGCCCATCGAGCGAAAATGTCGTTGGGAAACAGTCCGATGTACGTATTGTACTCCTGCAATGTTTCGTTATACCGGCGCCGCTCCACCGCGATCCGATTTTCGCTGCCCGCCAGTTCGTCCTGCAAACGCAGGAAATTCTCATTCGACTTGAGCTGCGGATAATTCTCGGCGATGGCCAGAAGGCGCCCCAGCGAGCCCTCGAGCTGCGCGTTCGCGGCGATTCGCTCGGCCGGACTTTGCGCGCTGAGCAGCGTTGAGCGCGCTTTGGCAATGTCCCCGAAGACAGTCTGCTCCTGCGCCGCGTATCCCTTCACCGTCTCCACCAGATTTGGGATCAAATCGGCGCGACGCTGCAGCACCACGTCAACTTCCGACCACGCCGCCGAAACAGCCTGGCTCTTCACTACCATCTGGTTGCGCCGGCCTACGTACATCGCCCCGATACCCAGCGCCACAACTCCCAACAACACTACCGCGGTCCATGCTCTCTTCATGCACGCCTCTTCCGATGCAGACGAGCCAACTCACTTGCAAACTTCTCTTCAGGATATGCCAGTGCCACGAAATCACAAGTCCGCCAGGCCATTCGCTCACGAACCGGCCAAGCGGCAGTCGATCTCTTCCGCTATCTTCATGACCAAATCCAGATATGCCGCAAAGATTTTTCCCAGGTCCATCTCTCCAACTGCGCTTTTTCCTTCGCGAAGGTCCATAACGCGATGGAATGCCGCTGCGTCCATAGTCAGCAGCGTCCCAAGTTGATCGGCTGCGGCACGATTGGACTTCGGCGCGTTCTGGCCCATGGCGATCAAAGCATGCCGAAAGAGCGTACCAAAGGATGAGGCCGACGCCATCATCAGATCGGCAAGCTCGGAACGCTGGCCCCTGCAACGCAAAAACGACTGCCGCAAGCGAATGACGTTCGTGCGCAATTCTCGCTCCACCTGCAATCTATGGAGAGCCGTGGGCACTTCCAGGCTGGCCAGGAAATCCGGACCTGCGAGCATCCTATGGCGCGCCTTCATATCCAGCAGCTCAATGGAGAATACATCCGCCGAATTTCGCAACTCCGCCAGCGTAAAAGCAAGGGGCGCCGGATGACCTTTGCGCCACCACCACAAAGCCGCGGGGCGCATACTCTCGAGAGCCTCGCCGGTCACCCGCTGCAGAAGGCACAAAATGTTGAGGTCCGAATCTTCCCGAAAGTCGTCGTCCACGCCGGAACCGTATAAGACCACCGCACGCAGGTTGTCGCCCGCCGCTTCTTTCAGGTGCTTTACGAACTCGCTTAGTTCTTTCTCTCTGTCCATCGCTTCGCTCTACCAACCCCCTCCCGCTCCGCCGCCTCCGGATGCTCCTCCGCCGAAGCCTCCGAAGCCCCCTCCCGAACTGCTCCCTCCGTACCCACCCCATCCTCCCGTGGGCCCCATCCCCCAGCCGCCGCCACGGTAGCTCCCTCGGCCTCGATACCGGGTTAAACCCGCCCACGCAGAAGAAAAACCAAAAACCTCCAGCCGCCAAAAAGAAGCAATAGAATGAGCAAATTCAGAGCTATCGGAGGGATTCCATGGAAAGCAGGTTCCGGGGATTCAGGCTGCGGTGATGTCCCCGGCGCGCTCTGGTTCAGCGTAACGCCGCGATCCGCGGCAATCGTCGATGCGATTTGTGACGAGATCTGGAAGAGGGCCGCGCCGTATTGGCTTTGGCGCAAAAGCGGCAGCATATCGCGCCCGAAGCCACCGACTTTTCCGTCCGGCAGAATCGGTTCGAGTCCGTACCCGACTTCGGTCCAGTATTGATGATCGTCCACCGCCAGCAGCACCATCACACCGCGGTCCTTGCCCTTCGGCCCCACACCCCACTTTTGGAAGAGCTGGTTGGCAAAATCCTGAACGCTGTCGCCTTCGAGCGTGTGGATGGTCACGATGGTGAGCTGTGCGTCTGTTTTTTGGTCCAACTCTCCACCAAGAGCCGTGATCTTCTGCTGCGAACCCGTATCGATTACATGGGCGAAATCGTTGACGTAGCCTTGCGGTGAGAGCTGCTGGACTTTTTCCGCGGCTGCGGCATTCGGCGGAACACCGGCGCCGACAAGTAGCAGTAGCGCCAAAACCGGAAGCGCCAGCGGAGCAGGAACAATCTTCCGCGTTTGACAAAGCTTCGGTGGTCGGATACCGTAAACGCTTCGCATCTCGAAAAGGAGCAGTGGATGGCTCAGGGAACAGCTACAAAGATTAAAAAACGCAAGAAGTCGGTTCTGAAGCGCGCCGCGCAGTCGCTGAAGCGTTCGGCGGTGAACCGCTCGAACCGCACTCGCGTTCGCTCCATGATTAAATCCCTGCGCGGTGCTATCAATGCCGGCGATGGGACGGCAGCAAGCAAGCTGCTTTCGACTACCGTTGCCTCGATTGACCGTGCCGTTACCAAAGGTGTCCTAGCCAAGAATACCGCAAATCGCTACAAATCCCGTCTCGTGCTCGCCTGTAACGCGCTGCAAGCGCAACCGCGCGCCTAGAAAGTTCCTAACAGTCGATCACCGTCCCGAAGCTTCTCGCTGTTCTCTAGGCTCCGCCCCAGGCGCCGCTCCCTGAGGCGCTGTAAGTTGCGCGACGACGAACTCCATCACTGCCCGGTCGTCAGTCGCGCCCCCTTTTAACCAGCTGTCCGCGTCGTAAAGTGTCCGCAAACCTTGGACGAGCTGCCGCCGCGGTATCTTCTTGGCGTGTTGCATCGCCATGCCGGCGGTCGCCGCTCGCATTCCCAGCCGCCCTGCGGCCTCGTAAGGCGACGTGTGCGGGCTCAGGCTTTGCGCCTCGATCAGCTTTCGAAACATCCATGCCATCGTCCCAATAAGCGCGGGCGCCGCTTCTCCTTGGTTCAACACGTTCGTTAGGAAATGGAACGCGCGCGAGCGCTGCCGCATCGCCAATACTTCAGCAAGTTCCCAGACCGAGTACTTCCGCTCCGAAACCACTAACTCCTCGATATCCGCCCTCTGGATGGACCGGCCCTCACCCGCATAAGTGGCCAGTTTATCGATTTCGCTTCGCATGGCGCCGAGATCACAATTGCAAAGTTCCGCCAGCTCTTCCGCCGCATCGTTATCCATCGAGGCGTTCAGCTCGCGTGCCATCTGGATGGCCAGCCCCGAGGACACTCGCGCCCGCTCTTGGGGATCTTCAGGAAGCTCCGCCGCTAGAACCAGAGCGCTTTCCACAAGCATCTTCGCGAGCTTTGTCCGTTGATCCAGATGGCCGGCTTCGAGAACCATCACGGTAAATGGGGCCGGGTCCGCCAAATATTCCGCAAGGTCCTGTGTCTCCGTGTCTCGCTTATCCTCGGGCATCTGTTCGAGCGCTTCGATTTCGCTCACGATCACCACTTGCCGCTGGGCAAGCATCGGAACGGTGCGAGCCTGCGCCAGCGCGTTCGCGAATTCACCCTCGTTCGCTGAATAGCGAGACAGTGCCCACTCCCGGGTCGCCGGATCGATCGATGCTTCGATCACCTGCTTCCGAAAAGCGTCGCGCAAATATATGTCCTGGCCCAGGATCAGCAGGGACAGCCCGGCCTTGCGTTTTCTTAACTCGGAGGTCAGCGATTCGGCGGCGATCGTGGGCATCAGAAATTCTCAAGAACGTCCGACACAACCTGGTCTGCAAAGTCTTTCGACATGCGCCCCAGGGCGGGACCTTCTTCCTGGAAAAATTCGTTTGGGTTCTCGGATATCTGGTAAGGCTCGCGAAAAACGAGATTATTATTCTGGTACAGGGTTTTTCCCGCACGGTTCTGCAATTGCACCTTGGCCGTCACCGTGACCAGGACAGTCGTCGTGACGCCTGATACGGGATCGAATCCCACGCCGCCGGCGCCGAGACCCGTCACCTGGCCGTGTAGCACGAGATCGGCGCCATCTTGCTCGGGGACGACTCGATACTTCGTGCGAGCGATAAACTCATGCACCACCGACTCCGTCAGCATCTGCTCGATTCGATACGTCGTGGTTTGGTTGGTAAATGCCGGTATGGCGATCGTTTGCGCTCCCGCAGGGAGAGTATTCGTGCGCCCAACGACGCGATAGCCGCAACCGCCTGCAGCCAAGCCAAAAAAAAGCGCCGCTACAATCGATGCCGAGCAAAAGCTTCTCTTAGGACGCAAGAAGTCTCTCCGCGATTCGCGTGGCATTGACGTTGGCCAGCCGAAAATTGTCCGCGGCGCCCCACATCCAATATCCGCTCGGAACATTTTCGTCACGCTCGGGCCGGCTGATCGTTGGCTGCGTCTCTCCAGCGGCCGTCAGGTTCGACGGACTCGGCTCATCCGCCTCTAGCACTTTGAATCCAGCGCTTCTCAGCCTGTCAGCCAGTACCTCTTCAGTTTGGCGATCCTTGAATTCAGCCCAGGCGGAAAATGCGTGTCCGTAAAAAACAGGCGCCTGCACCAGCGTCAGCGCAGGTAATGAGATGCGGTCTCCTAAATAGCGTTGCACCTCGCGCGTGATCGTCATTCTCGCGTCCGGCAGCCGTTCAGCGCTGTCTGCGCCCCACCGCGCGGTAAGGTTAAACGCTACCTGAGTGTCAAATACCTGCTGCGGAATCGGTTGAAACGAAAGCAACTTGACCGTCTGCGCTTCGAGTTCGGATATTCCCGCTTCGCCGCGCTCGGAAACCGGCTGAAAGAACGTTATCGCCAGCCGAACCGGCGAGAGTTCGGCAAAAGCAGCGGCCAGCGAACATGCAGCGATCGCCGGGGTCGAGGGCGCCACCCAGGTATGATAATGATCGTTCGGCAAGCTTACGCCTGCCGGCGGCGAAATCAACGCGTCCAACGCAGGTATCCAAGGTCGTGCGCGCTCCCCGGCCCAAATTCCGCCCGTCATATCGATCACCGAGGCGCCGGCGCGATCCGCCGCGGGACCATATTTTGCGGCAAAGGCCGCCGAGCCCGTAAAAAAAACGAATCGCAATCCGTCGAAACTAGCCTCGTCGATGGATTGAACGACGGCCGGCTCTCCGGCCACTTCGGTGAGGGTGCCTGCAGCCAACTCTTCGTCTACCAGTTTGATTTCGCCCGCGGGAAAGCCACCCTCTTCCAGCCAATATTTTAGGTCTTTGCCGCGCAATGATGTGGCTCCGGCAATAGCCACGCGCAAGGAGTGCTCAGGAAAGGGCATCGATCAGGCAGTGCGGGAGACGAGCCGATGGCGCACAAGCCTGACCAGATAGATGACCAAGCCCGCAACCGTGTAACTAGCGGCTATCAGCAACAATACGATCTCCGAGTAGACCACAACCGACCACACCAACAAGCCTACAGCAACGATGATCAGTGAATGCTGTCTCTTTCCCCACGGAATCGATTTGAAGCTGACGAAGCGGATCGTGCTCACCATAAGCGCGGCCAGCAGCAGCACAAGCATCAACCACGCGGCCGACCAGCGCCAATCCCCGATGGGCACCTTCCATGCGTGTACCACCGCCGCGATCATTCCGGCCGCCGCCGGGCACGGCATTCCCACAAAATACTTCAGGCCGCCCGGCGCCATGCCCTGCACGTTGAAGCGCGCCAGCCGCCAGGCACAACAGAGGGCAAAAGCCAAACTTACAAGCCATGCCAGGTCGTATATATGCCGCGCCTCCTGAATATCGCTCTGCGCGATCGTGCGCACTCCCCAGGTGTAGGCTAGAATCGCGGGCGCAATGCCAAAACTCACCATATCGGCCAGGGAATCGAGTTGCTTGCCGAACTCGGTGTTCGTGTTCGTGGCCCGCGCCACAAACCCATCGAACGCGTCAAAGACGATTGCAAATCCGATCGCCCGCGCCGCATAGTCCAGGTCTACGATTTCGCCCTTCACCGTGGCCAGCACGGCGTAGAACCCACACAGCAGATTGCCGACGGTAAACGCGCTGGGAAGGAGGTAAACGCCGCGCCTCAAACGGTGGTTGCGCGGTTCGACGAATCCGAATGCCTGCTGGTCTGGTTCTTTCATCGCCATCGCGCCAGCACGCTCACTCCACCCGCTACATGCTGGCCAGGACGCGCCACTATCTCCGCATCCTGCGGAAGCCATACATCCATGCGCGATCCGAAGCGAATCAGCCCAATCCGTTCTCCCAGTTTTACTTCGTCGCCCGGGCGCTTCCAGCAGACCACGCGTCGCGCAATGGCCCCCGCAATCTGTTTGAACACGATCTCACCTCGCTCGGTTTGCAAATGTATGACGTTTTGCTCGTTGTCCACCGATGCACGCGAACGCATGGCATTGTAAAAGCGCCCCCGCCGATATTCCACTTTTCCAACCCGCCCGGCCATTGGCGACCGGTTTACGTGAACATCCAAGATCGATAGGAAGATGCTGATCCGCCATCCGACGTAGCCTTCCACCGTCTCCTCTGTAACCTCCATAACCCGGCCATCTGCCGGCGAAACGACCACTCCGGCGTCAGTGGGAGGAATTCGCTTGGGGTCCCGAAAAAAGAAAGCTGTTCCGGCGCACAGCGCCAAGAGAACGACAGCGGCGATTTTCCAGCCGACCGCCGCCGCCCCAATCCCTGTGCACAGAAGCGGAAGGACAAACTTGTAACCGTCTTTGACCATTCCTCGCCATAAGCTTGTGCGGCATTCGCGCACAACAATACTCTTCGATTCTACGACAGATTATCGCCGTGAACTATTAGTGGGAGTGTACGGTCTTGCTTCGCTGCGCTACGAGCCTCTCCATCTCGTCCTTAACGCGCAGCTTCTGTTTCTTCAGTTCAGCTTCCCGGAGGATATCTTCAGCACTGAGGTATGGGCTCTTGGTGATCTGCTCGAGCTGAGCTTCGTAGCAGGAATGCTCTTCAGCGAGGTGTCGGAATTCGGCGTCGCCTGCCAGCAGTTGTTCGCGAACTTCCTGAAGCATGGACATCGTGCGGCCTCCTGAAATGGGCGAAGTCTTACATTTGTTCAGAAATTAACATAGCACTCGACACGTCACAAGAGCTTTTCCATACTTATTCAATGGTATGTTGCAGGACCAGAGCGTCTTCAGTGGGCTCTCGATAATACTCGGGGCGCCGTCCGCCTTCCTTGAATCCTGCTTTCGCATAAAGCCTTCGAGCCCCTTCGTTCGACTCTCGAACTTCCAGAAAGATTGTCCTCACGCCTGCTGCCCTGCATTCGGCTATGGCCTTTTGGACCAAGAGCCACCCGATCCCCTGTCGCCGCTGGCTTGCCTCCACCGCCAGATTAAGAATCTCCGCCTCGTCCGCCATGCTTCGAAAGACGATAAGACCGGATATTTTTCCATTGCGTTCGGCCACTCGGCAAAGGATTCCGCTTCCCAATGCACACCCCAGCCCGACGCTCCACCGCGCCGCCTCAGGAATGTCCGACAACAGCTCTCGAATCCGTTCGGTATCGTCGGGTTCTAGATCCCGGATCGTCACTGGCATCGTCGTAAGCAAGGCACTTCGCCCGCTTCAGCCGGTTCTCCAATTCATTTCCGCATCCGATCGCCGGATGTAATTTGCATCCAGGTGCAACGCGTCAACGGCGTCACCTCGCAGCGCCTTCGCGTATCCAAGCTTCCCGATTACCGGCGCCAATGCACTCGAGACCACCTCAACGGCACAGCCCTCAAGGCCGTGCCGTCCCATTGCTGGCCCGATTGCCGGGTCGATCAGCTCTCGCGTGGCGCAGGCGATAACCAAACCCCTGCCGGCCAGTCTGCCCTGTACAAACTCAAAAAATTCGTCTGCCGTTGCCACGACCTCGTCGCCAATCCGTTCGAGAAGCCCCGAGCCGTTCCCTGCGAGGAAGAGACTGCCAAAGATCTGGCCACGCCGCGCATCCATCACCGCTGCGACTAATGAGCCCGGCTCGAGTGGCGGCGAAGCCTGCGCCGCAAGAGCCTCCAGTCCGCTTACGGCCGCAACGGGCTTTCCCCACACCTCCGCCCAACCCTTCACAGTCGCCAGTCCCACTCGAAGCCCGGTGAAGGATCCAGGTCCTGCGTCCACTGCGAATAAGTCAATCTGTTCGAGAGAGATGTGCGCTTCATCCAACAATTCTTTGGTCTCTCGCAGGACGCTTGCGGAATAGTGTTCGTGGTCTGTGCTCACCCGTTCCGACAAAACATTTGCGTCTCGAAGCAGCGCAAAACTTCCGGCAGGAGAACTCGTGTCTAAGGATAATATGAGCATGCTCTAGACGCCTCGACCGAGCGTCGAAACCTCAAGGGAAGACTTCCACCCGCGGCAGTTTCCGAGCAATTTTAGTTCCATCCCAAAAAGAAATCGCTGCATAAACACCTGATTCTACGAGAAATATATTGACTTTCCATACAAAACTGCCTAAAGTAGGTGCATTGTGCTTCGCCTTAGGGGGACCTCCTGCCATGGAATTTAAAATCGGTGACAAGGTAGTGTATCCGAATCACGGCGTTGGCATCATTGAGCAGATCAGCTTCGGAGTACTCGAGGGACGTACCGAGACCTACTACATGCTGCGCATCACTTCGAACTCCCTCAAAGTGATGGTTCCGCGTTCCAACGCGGAAGCCGTGGGACTTCGTCCCGTCATTCGTAATGGAGACGCTTGTAAAGTTCTCGGCTATCTCGAAAAGGGCAAGTTCAATTCCCACCACGATTGGAAGCATCGTTTCAAGGAAAATTCCGAGCGCATGCGAACGGGATCGCTCATCGAAGTAGCGGCGGTTCTGAAGAGCCTCGTCGCACTGAGCCGCACCAAGCCGCTCTCTTTCCGCGAAAAGAAAATGCTCGAACGTGCAAAATACCTCCTCGTGACTGAGCTCGCCACTGCACGTAATTCCACTCCTGAGAACATGGAAACAGCCCTCGTCAAATCATTGGCCAAGGCGCGCTTGCGCATGCCTCCTACGGGCGACGAAGCCAGCGCCGCAGACTGAATTTAGCGCCGAAGTTATTTAATCGATTCCCCCGCGGCTCGATCATCGCCGCAGTGCCATTTGTCTTTCTCATTTTCATTTTAGTCTTGGATTACAGCAGGCTAGAAGCCATTTCAGCACGTCCTGCCCTAAGCCAAAGGCAAGACCGCCTCGGCATTTAGGTCCCAGCCGGCAAGCTGGCCGGCCATCACTTTGGGGTAGGCTGCGGCTGCGATCATGGCCGCATTGTCAGTAGATAGCTCGCGGCTGGGGAAGAACACCTCGAAGCCCTCCAGCCTGCCTTCCTCTTCAAACGTATGGCGCAACTCGCTATTCGCCGCGACGCCTCCGGAGACAAGAACGCTTCGGGCCCGAGTCTCCTCTGCCGCCCGCAAAGTTCGCTTCACTAATTCCGCCACCACTCGTTTCTGAAAGCTGGCCAACAGCTCCAGCGTTTGCGGGCTGCAAAGCGGAAGTAATTCTTTCGCTCTGCGCTTGCCCCGCTCCAGAGCGTGCCGCCGTATTTCGATCTCCGGCTGCAATTCCTGGTGTGCGCGAATGTAGTACAGCACAGCCGTCTTGATGCCGCTGAAGCTGAAGTCAAACGGATTGCCTTTTATCTTTGTCGCTCCGAAATCGATACGCTCCGCATGGCTCCGCCCCGTTTCCGCGCCATGGACCGCCAGACCATCGATCACCGGCCCTCCCGGATATCCCAAAGCCAGAAGCTTCGCGACTTTGTCATACGCCTCGCCTGCCGCGTCGTCGCGCGTTTGTCCTATCCTTCTATATCGCAGCAGCGTGGCCGAGATTGGCTCCGCCAGGCCCGCCGGCGCGACTTCATACAACACCGTGTGCCCGCCCGAAACGATTAGGCAAACCGCCGGCAAAACCGGCTTCTCGCCGGCCATAAAGGCCTTTAGGAAAACGGCTCGAACGTGTCCTTCCAGGTGATTGACTCCTACCAGTGGCTTGCCCAAAGCGCTTGCCAGCACTTTGCCGTACGTCAATCCCACCAGTAAAGATCCCACCAGCCCCGGTCCTTGCGTCACTCCAATGGCGTCGATGTCGCTCAGCTTCAGCCCTGCTCGCGTCAGAGCCTCCCGCACCACCGGGACGATGCTTCGCAAATGCTCGCGCGACGCTAATTCAGGAACCACTCCCCCGTATTTGCGATGGACGTCCACCTGGGAGGCAACCACGCTCGACAGGATTTCGCACCCGTCGGCCACCACCGCAGCCGCGGTTTCGTCGCAGGATGATTCGATCCCTAGGATACGCGTCGACATGCGATTTCGGAGCTTCGCCCTCTCGTATGGTAGCATACGGCTTCGGACCACCCGCTGGTGCTGGGCGCTGACCTAATTCGGTTTTCTCTTCATCGAAGAAGCGGGTCGTCCTAGCCTGTCGAGCAAGCACATTTTAATTCTCTTAGAGGAGTTGATGCGGATCGCCACATGACACAAAAGAGCCGACGCGTGCGCAAAGCCGTCCTCCCAGCCGCTGGCCTTGGCACTCGGTTTCTCCCCGCTACCAAAGCCCAGCCCAAGGAAATGCTTCCCGTTGTTGACAAGCCCTTGATTCAATATGTCGTCGAGGAGTGCCTCGCCTCGGGCATCGAGAACATCATCATCGTTACGGGCCGCGGCAAAAACGCCATTGAGGATCATTTTGATAATTCGCCCGAGCTCGAACGATTTCTGGAAACCAAGGGCAAGACCGAGCAGCTCGAAATGGTGCGCTCCATCAGCGACATGGTTCACTTCAGCTATACGCGCCAAAAGGAACCCTTGGGACTCGGCCATGCCGTATTGACCGCGCGAGAACTGGTGGGCGACGAGCCTTTCGCAGTGCTGCTCGGTGACGTCATCATCCCGGGCCCCTGTCCCGCCACTCGCCAGTGCGTGGAGGTCTATGAGCACACCGGCATCGGAACCATCGCCGTCGAACCTGTTCCTATGGAACGCACTTACCTTTACGGCGTTATTGACGCGGAGCCGGCTGGGGAATCCAAGTGGGGGAAGCGCTTGCTCCGCATTCGCAACCTGGTGGAAAAACCCCGTCCCGAAAACGCCCCCTCGAATCTGGCGGTCACGGGACGTTATGTTCTTCCTCCCGAAATATTCGAGTGTTTGGAGCGCACTCCTCCAGGGAGCGGAGGCGAGATTCAACTCACCGACGCATTGCGGCTGCTGGCTCACGAGCAGGGACTCAACGCGCTGGAGTATGTCGGCCAATCTTACGATGCTGGCGATAAGCTCGGTTTCCTCAAGGCTACGGTGGAAATTGCGCTACAAAACGGCGAGTTCGGCGAGGAGTTTCGCAGCTACTTGCGCGGGCTCAAGCTGTAGGGCGGCTGCTTACTTTTCTTTCCCGGATCTCTTCTTTTCCTTGTTTTCGGACGCGGGCTTCGTTTCCGTTTTCGATTCGCTCTTGGCTTCGCTCTTGTTCTCGGCTTTCTCAGCCGCGCTGCCGCCGTCCCGCTTTTCGGCCCCTCCCGTCCCGCTGCGGGCGTAATCGGTCACGTACCAGCCGGTGCCTTTAAATTGAATGGCCGGCGGCGACATCAAGCGTTCCACTCCGCCGCCGCAGCTGGGGCATTTCTTCAGATAGGGCCCTTGCAATCTCTCTATCTTTTCAAAGTGTTTGCCACACTTTTTGCATTCGTACTCGTATAGAGGCACGTCCGTCTGTCTCCGTAAACCTTTAGTCTAGCATGACCACAGCGCACACTCCGGCCGCAGGTCTCAAGCGCAGGTGCATCGACCTGTCCCGGCTCGACTGCCCGCAAAACAAGCAATGCCCGCATGCTAGACTTGCGGACGCATGGAAGACCCCGCCCCCCAGCCGCCAGAACATACACCCGCCAGACCGGCCGCCTTTTCGTGCTGGCCACCCCCATCGGCAATTTGGAGGATATTACCGTTCGTGCGCTCCGGATCTTAGGTCAAGCGGACTTGATTGCCTGCGAAGACACGCGTCATACCGCTAAGCTCCTGAATCACTATGGCATTCACAAGCCTACCATTAGCTACCACCAACATAACGAAGCCTCCAGAGCGAACGAACTGCTCGAACGCCTGCAGTCGGGCAGTCAAATCGCCTTGGTGAGCGACGCCGGGACGCCCGTAATTTCCGATCCCGGGCATCGCCTGGTCTCACTGTGCCTGCAACACCAGATTCCCGTCGTCCCCATTCCCGGCCCATCGGCCGTAATCGCCGCCCTGGCGGCCTCCGGGCTTCCCTCGGAAGAGTTCTTGTTCGTCGGGTTTCTCCCTTCTCGTCCGGTTGCCCGTCGCAAGGCCCTTCGGAATCTGGCCAAGGAGAACCGCACAGTTGCGCTTTATGAAGCGCCTCACCGCCTCCTGAATACTCTCTCCGACGCGCTCGAATACCTCGGCCGCCGCCAAGCCGTCATCGCCCGCGAGCTCACTAAGATTCACGAGGAGTTCCTGCGCGGCGACCTCGCGGAATTGCTCGTCCGCATGCAACAGCAGCCTTTGCGCGGCGAGATCACTATTCTCATTGGCCCCTCTTCCAGCGAAAAGGAAGCGCCCAGTGAACTTCGCGCGGCGCCCCTGGGCGAGCGCGTCGAGCAGATCATGCGGGAGCGCACCGTCGATCGCAAAGCAGCGCTAAAACTAGCCGCCCGCGAACGAGGGCTGACCAAACGCGAAGCTTACAAGCAATTATTGAGCAGTACCTGACTACAATCTTGTTGCCGAGGGTAGTTCGAAAAAAGATCCGGTCGGTTAGCAATTCCCGCTGGCCGCGAGCTCGCCCGCAAAGAATGCGTCCACGCGCTGGAGGATTTCCACGGGCGATTGCGCCGTTGTCACTTGGCGCCGCAGTTCGGCGCCGTTGCGAACGCCATGCGTGAACCAGCACGCGAACTGCTTCATCTTTCCGATCGCATCGGGCCATCCCGCATCGCTCAAATGGCGGAAATATCTCGAAAGCAAGTGATACCGGTCGCTATCGGTCGGCTCTTCGTATCGCCCCGTCGTGGCAAACTCCTCGATCTGGCGAAAGATCCATGGATTGGTGCTGGCCCCGCGTCCGATCATCACCGCATCGCATCCGGTTTCCGCCTTCATTCGTAAAGCATCTTCGGGCGTGCGTATATCGCCATTGCCAATGACGGGGATGGTCACCGCCTCCTTGACCGCGCGAATCAGGTTCCAGTCCGCCAACCCGCTATAAGCCTGGGCGCGCGTCCTCGGGTGTACGGCAATGGCCTCCACGCCGATTCCTTCCGCGATACGGGCTACCTCCACCGCGACGATGCTCTTTTCGTCCCAGCCCGCACGCGTCTTGATCGTCAGCGGAATCCGAACCGCGCGGCGGACCATGAGCATCAGCTCCTTCAGCCCCTGAAGGTCGCGCAACAGGCCCGAGCCGCCGCACTTCACCACCTTTTTCGCGGGGCACCCTAAATTGATGTCCACAATGTCGAATCCGAGGTCCTCCACAAGCTTCGCCGCGTCGGCCATCACTCGTGCATTCGCGCCAAAGAGCTGCGCCGTGATGGGACGCTCGTCCGGCTCAAAATAAAGATAATGGAGCGTTCGCGCCGCATTGCGCGTCACGCCCTCGGCGCTGGTAAACTCCGTCATGATCAGCCCGCAGCCGCCCAGGCTGCGGATCATGCGCCGGAAAATAGTGTCCGTGACTCCGGCCATGGGCGCCAGCACGGTAGCCGGCGCGACCTGAAGTTCACGAATCCGAAAATTCTGCAGTGCGTTCTTATTCACAACGATTCCAAATCCCGCCATCAATCCGCCATTTTTGGCCTTGGTCCTACGCTTCCCTGGCTCGGGATCTCCGCTCGAGTGCGGCTTAGGTTCATTACGTGCGAGGCCAACGCCTCCGTCGAGCCTTGAAAGAACCCCTCCACCAGCAGAGCCACGGCGCGGGTTCGCGCCTGCTCGGCCGAAAGATTGGGGGTATAGAGCCACGCGCGGCCGGCCTTTTTCCGCCCGACGACTCCCTTCTGAGCCAACCGATCGAGGATAGTCATGATCGTCGTGTATGCGCGAGGACGCGTGATCGCCATTGCCCCGTGAACGTCTCGCACCGTCGCCTCGCCCAAGCGCCATAACACATTCATGCAATCGAGCTCCAGCGGAGCCAGATCCAGTATCGAGCGCCGAATCCCTCGAACAGCCGGTATCGAAGTGCCCATCGGTTCCCTTAATTGAAGAGCTTCGTTTTGACTTCCGCTTCCGCGCTGGGTTTCTGGTCCTTCTCCGGAAGCGCCGAAGCAGCTGCTTCGGGCCCCGTGCGAAACCGATCGATGCGAAGCAGTCTTCGATTCAGCGCGGCGCTGAATGCTGTCCAGCCGGCCTCGCCTCCATCCGCCCGGAGAACGGCGCGCGCGGCGCCCATTTTTGAGTCCAGGTTATCGAGATAGTGCAACACGAGTGCTTCGCGAAACATCGGTAGCTTAGGCGAACCAAATTCATATTCGCCGTGGTGACTGATCAGCAAGTGCTTGATCAAGGTCTTATACCCCGGCGGGAAGCCCTCGATCGCATTCATTCTCTGGGTCACCTCTTCAAGCCCCATAATAATATGCCCGAGCAATTGTCCGTCGTCGGTGTAATGAATGGCCCGCTCATAACACAACTCATCGAGCTTTCCAATGTCGTGCAGAATCGCCCCGGCAATCAGAAGGTCCACGTCGAGTTCGACGTAGTGTTGGGCGGCCAGGCGGCACAGATCGCACAGGCTCACGATATGTTCTAGCAGCCCCCCCACAAAAGCATGGTGCATGACCTTGGCCGCCGGAGCGCGCTTCAGCCGCGGCGCAATCGCCGGGTCCTCGATCACGCCGGACGCCAGGCGGTTGAGCCAGGTATTCTTGATTCCCGCCACGTATTCGCGAAGCCGGCTGTAGAGCTCCTCGACGTCCTCGGCGGTGTGCGGAAAATAGTCCGCCAGATCCACTTCGGACGGCTCCGCCCGGCGCAGTTTTTCCACCGAAAGCTGTATGCGCGTCTTGTAACTCTCCACTCGCGCCTGGATCTTGACGATGTCGTCGCGGTCGAACGCAGCCCCCAGGCCTTCGACGTTGTCCCACACCCGCGCTTCGATCGAGCCGCTTCGATCGCTTAACTCGAGGCGTAGATAGGATTTTCCATCGCGAGTGGAGCGCAGCTCTTTCTCAGCGACGACGAAAAAAGACGTTATGGTCGTATCGGGCGTCAGATCGGAGACGTAGGCTGCTTTCATTCACCGTTCTTCGCGCTAGCCGGCTGGGTTGCTGGCTGCTGGTTCTTCTTTTTCTTGCCTTTGACGTCGTCGTCAGGCGTAGGGGCAACCTCGTCGATCGTGCTTGAGGCGACGGCTGCCGTGTCCGTGTATCCGGGCTTCACCTGCACGTAGCTGCTTTCCCGCAGCGTTTGCAGGTACGTGCGCAACGCCGGCCGCAACTTATCGTTGTACAGGCGATCCTGGATTTCGCCGTCGACCTTATCCTCCGGCTGCTGACCCGCGGAGTAATGCTCCCCCACTTGCAGAATCAGAAAGCCAGTCTTGGTGGGGATCACGCTTGTCGTTTGCAGTCGCTGCAAGCCAAAAACGTCCTGTTCGATATTGGCTGCGAGCTGGCCGCGCTGGAATTGGCCCAGGTCTCCGCCTTGCTTGGCCGTGCTGCCGTCGGAGAAATGTTTCGCAAGTTCCCCGAAATCCTCCCCGTTCTTCACCCGCTGTAAGAGATCCTCCGCCTTCTTGCGCAGCGCAGGCATATCCGAATCCGTCTTCCCCTCGGTGCTTACGAAAATCTCCCGCAGCGTTACCAGTTCGGGACGCACGAAGTCGTCCCTATGATCCTGGTAATACTTCTGCACCTCTTCGTGAGACAGGATAATTTTCGATCCCACGTCGTGCCGGATCACTTCCTGCTGCAGGAGCTGGTTCTTTATATTGCTCTTGAAATCCTCGAACGAGACGCCGCTCTTGTCGATCTGCTCCTCGAGTTCTTCCATCGTGGCAATGTTGTTTTGGATGCGGATCTCGTCCAGCCGCTTGATGACGTCGGCGTCGACGCTGACTCCCTCATCCTTGCCTTCCTGCACCAGCAACGAATTGTCGATCAGGTCGCGTAGAAGGTTTTTGTCTCCGTCCGCGAGCTTTGCGTTGATCTCATCCGGCGTGCACTTGGGGCAATCCTGCTCCGCTTCCTGCCGCAGCTGGCTGCGCGCGTGCTCCAGATCTCCACGCGTGATCGCGTCGTTATTGACGCGCGCGATCACCTCTTCGATGACCACCGGCTTGCTCTGCGCCAGGCAGGAAAGCGCCGGCACGGCAGCCATCAGGCCCGCCACAAGGAAGAGTTTCTTCAACATGGTCCCGCTTTGCTCCTTCGGCATTCTAGCTCCCCGTTTCCAGCGGAAGCAATACGTTTCGGATGGCCTCGGCGATGGTCTTGTCGCTGCGCTCCAGGGTCACCGTCAGAACGCCGCTGGGGTCCAGCTTTGTGCCCTTTTGCTTTCGCACCAGAGTAACCAGCCTTTCAGGGCGCACCGATGTTGTCGGGTGGAACTTTATGGCTACCTCGCTCGCGCGCCGCTCGACCGAAGCGATTTGCACCCTCTCGCATAGCGACTTCAAGACGGCGTAATCGAGCAGGTTGTCGATCTGCGGCGGGGGCGGTCCGAAACGATCTTCGAGTTCCCGCCTTAGTGTCTCTCGCTCCTGCTCGTTGCGCGTCTCGGCGATTCGCTTATAAGTGCGCAATCGCAAGCTCTCGCTGGGCAGGTATTCTGACGGAATGCGAATGTCCATTCCCAGGTTCAGCGTGGCTCGCAGCTCCGGTTGTTCCGCTTCCCCCTTCTTCGCGGACACCGCGCGCTCCAGCATTTGCGTATACAGATCGAACCCGATCGCGACGATGTGGCCGTGTTGCTCGCGCCCGAGCAGGTTGCCCGCTCCGCGCAGTTCGAGGTCCAAAGCCGCGATGCGAAAACCCGCCCCGAGCTCGCTGAATTCGCGTAGCGCTGCCAGCCGGCGCCGCGCTAGCGGGGTCAAGGAAACCTCCGGGGGTATCAGAAGATACGCATAGGCGCGCTGGTTCGAGCGGCCCACGCGCCCGCGAAGCTGATAAAGCTCCGAGAGGCCAAAGCGATCGGCTCGGTTCACAATGATCGTGTTGGCTCGGGGTATATCAAGACCGTTTTCGATGATGGTCGTCGAGACCAGCACATCCGCCTCGTCGCGAACGAATTTGAGCATCACCTTTTCCAGTTCGCGTTCGCCCATCTGCCCGTGTCCCACCACGATACGCGCCTTCGGCGCCAGCTTCTGAATCAGCGCCGCCACCGAGTAGATCGACTCCACCCGGTTGTGGACAAAAAATACCTGCCCTCCCCGCTCCATCTCCTCCACGATTGCCCGCCGGATGATCGACTCGGAAAAGGGCGCGACCACCGTCTGTATCGCCAGCCGGTCCTTTGGCGGCGTCTCGATTACGGACATATCCCGCAGCCCCACCAGCGACATGTTCAAGGTGCGCGGAATCGGAGTCGCCGTCATCGTGAGGACGTCTACATTCCGGCTCATCTCTTTCAGCCGTTCTTTATGTGTCACGCCGAAACGCTGCTCCTCGTCCACAATCAGCAGTCCCAGGTCGTGAAAACGCACGTCGCGCGAAAGCAGCCGGTGCGTGCCGATGAGAATGTCCACCGTCCCTTCTTCCAGCGCCGCCAATGCTTTGGCTTGCTCACGCGCGCTGCGAAACCGGCTCAGCATCTCGATCCGAATTGGAAACGCGGCCATCCGCCGCTTGAAGGTCTCGTAATGTTGGAACACCAGGACGGTCGTGGGCGCGAGCACCGCCACCTGTTTGGAGTTGGCCACGGCCTTGAAAGCGGCGCGCATGGCAACCTCCGTCTTCCCGTACCCCACGTCGCCGCAAAGCAAGCGGTCCATCGGCGTGGGTGCTTCCATGTCGCGCTTGATATCCGCGATGGCCGTCGCCTGGTCGGGTGTCTCCGAAAATTCGAAAGCGTCCTCGAATTCGTGCTGCCAAGGGGCGTCGGGCGGAAACGCCATGCCCGGCGTTGTTTTACGTTCTGCGTAAAGTTCCAATAATTTGTCCGCCAGATCGGTGAGCGATTTCCGCACCCGCGTTTTGCGCGCCACCCAGGCCGTCCCGCCCAGCCGATCCAGCTGCGGCTTGACGTCATCGAGCGAGCGATAGCTCTGCACCAGGTCCATGCGCTCGAGCGGAACGTATAGCCGTGCCTCGTCCGCGTATTGCAGGCGCATGAATTCGCCGCGTCGCCCATCGGTCTCGATGGTCTGCAAACCCTCGAATTGCCCGATCCCGTGATCCACGTGCACCACGTAATCGCCGGCCTTGAGCTCGCTGAAATCGCTGAAAAATCCCGCGGTCTTCGGCCGCGCGCGCGGACGCTCGTGTGCCGGCGCGGTCTCGAAAAGATCCCCCGTGCCGTAGAACGCCAGCTTCGCCTCCGGAATTACAAATCCTTGCGTCACCGGAGCGCGCAGCAAAACCGCCGCCGGCGCGCTCCCCGCCGTGACTTCCTCCATGAGGCGCGCGCCCGTGACGCTCTGCTCCAATTCCCCCAGCCGATACGGAACGTCGTACTCGCGGCAAAGGTCCGCCAGCCGTTCGAGTTCGCCCGAACTGGCCGCCGAGATCAGCACCTCTTCGCGCGCGCTCAACCGCCCTCTGACCTCGGTCAAAAATGCCTGGATCTGCCCGTGATAGCGCGATGTCGGCTGCACTTTAAGCGTGCGCGGCTCCTGTTCGCCGCGGCGCAGCGCCAGTTCCTCCAGGTTCAAGCGCTGCCGCCGTTCCAGAGCCCTTTTCCACTGCTCCTCCGGCAAAACGAAGGGGTTCGAGGCATCCTCTGTGCCCACAGCTGCGGAGTCGGCCGTCAGTCGATCGCGCGAGGCCTCAGCTTTCTTCGCGAGCTCCTCCGGCTCATCGAGAACGACCAACGTGCCCTCGCGCAGGTCGAATAAAGGCGCTCCCGTTGTCGTTTCTCTTCCCGCCGAGCTCGACCCGTTACGGCCGTCGCCGTCCACGCCGCCGGAGAATGGAAACTCCGTGAGCGGCGGCAGGATCACCCGGCTTACCGGCCCCGTCGAGCGCTGCGTCTCGGGATCAAATTCGCGCAGCGACTCCACTGTGTCGCCCAGCAGCTCGATGCGCACAGGCTTCGTCCCTTCCGCCGGAAACACGTCGAGAATTCCGCCACGCACGCTGAACTGTCCTTCCATCTCTACTAATTCCGTCCGTATGTATCCGGTTTTCGTTAGGTGCCCAACGACCTCTTCCAGGGAAATCTCGCCGTCGCGCGCGAGCGCGAGCGACAACGATTCGTAGAACTGCGGCGGGGCAAAGCGCAGCAGCGTGGCTTCAATCGGCGCCACAACCACCGAGCATTGCCCGCTAACGAAACGAGAAAGCGTCCAGGCCCGCGCTTCGAGAATTTCCGGATGTGGCCCCGCGCCCAAGCCTGGCAATGTGTCCAGCGCGGGGAGCAACAGAGCGGGGGTAGCGGAACGGCCGTTCACTGTGCGATAGAAGAAGTCGAGTGCCTCGAGCAACGACGCCGCTCTGCGCTCGTCCTCCACCAAAACCAAAGTCGGCATGCGCAACTCTGTCGCCGCCAGCGCCGCCACCAGCGCCTTGGCTGGTTGCGTCAATCCCGCCACTTCCTCCGTGCGCGAGCCTTGCCGGAGGGCCTCGAACGCTTCGTCCAGCGCGGGAAGGCGTGCCAGATGGCCGAGAAGCTCGGTAACTGCCGGGAAAAGCATTAGTGCGTCGCCGGGTGAGGGAGTTCCTGCGGGAGCTTGCGAATCTTGTCCAGAATTCCGCTCGTGGAATGCCCCGGTTCGAGCGGTATGGAGACCACGCGTCCGCCGGCCGCCTCCACCTCTTCACGGCCAACGATCTCGGTCGAGCCCCAATCGGCGCCCTTGACCAGCACGTCAGGACGCAGCTCTGCGATCAGTTCACGCGGGGTCGGTTCGTTGAATAGAACCACAAAATCCACAGCCTCCAAAGCCGCCAGCACTTCCGCGCGCTCATCTTCGCCGATCACGGGACGAGCGTCGCCCTTGGCCTTGCGCACGCTCGCATCGCGGTTCAATCCAACCACCAGCACATCGCCGAGCGACCGCGCCTCTTCCAACGTTCGGATGTGCCCGGGATGCAGCAGGTCGAAGCAGCCATTTGTGAACACAACTCGCCGCGTGCCGCGCTGGGCGCGGCCCAGCAACGCAGTCAGTTCCTCCCGCGAAACAATGCGGCCCATTCTCCCCCCACGCAATCGGAAACAGTTACAAAATATTAGCATGCGCATCTGCTCCGCGCTGGACCGCTCTCCGTTTATCGTATTCCGCGCGTTCGGTCTCCCGCGCCCGCCGGTGATATACTCCGTGGTAGTCGCTCACGTCCTTATACGTGATTCGCTTCGAGGGGGATCGCCCGGAGGCCGGTTTCAAATCGTGTTCATTGCTATCGATTTTATCGCTCGTTCAACGTCTTTCGGGCCAAAAGAAACGCGGCCGAATCCATGATCGGGAGGCGTATCGCCATCGTGGGCGGCGGCCCTTCCGGCGCTCTCTGCGCGGAGCGGCTCGCCTCAGCTGGCTTTGAGGTCACCCTTTTTGATGAGCATCTCGCTTGGGAGAAGCCGTGCGGCGGCGGCCTGACCCATAAGGCCGTGCGCAGCTACCCCTTCTTACTCGACGGCCCTTACCCCAAAAAATCGATTCACCGTGTCGAACTGATTTCGAGCCATGGCCATCGCGCTCTGCTGCCGCTCGATAACCCCATCGTCATCTACTCTCGCGCCGTACTCAATGGGCTTCTGCTCGAGCGGGCCGCAAACGCCGGGTGTCGCGTCGTCCGTTCTCATGTCACTTCAGTTGATATAGGCGGAAAATCGCCTTCGCTCACCGCCGAAGGCGCCGCGCATAAGGCCGATTTCCTGATTTTGGCGGCGGGCGCGCGGAACGTTTTCTTCCCCAAGACACGCCCTTTTGCGCCTGAGGACCTCGAAATCACCTTGGGCTACTTCGTTCCCTGCTGTGCGGAATCCATTCAAGTGAAATTTGTGCGCGGCCTGCAGGGATACATCTGGTCTTTTCCGCGTGCCGACCATCTCTCAGTGGGGATTTGCGGCGGCATGTCGCGGCACACCAGCCGCGAATTGCACGCTCACCTGGCGGACTTCCTTCGTGAGGAGCGCATTTCTGTCCGCAACGCGCGCTTCTACAGCCACGTTCTCCCTTCGCCTCGCGCTCATACTCTCGCGTCTCGCCGCATCGCGGGTCCCAATTGGGCGCTGATCGGTGATGCCGCCGGCTTGGTGGACCCCATCACAGGCGAAGGCCTGTACTATGCTTTGCGCTCCGGTGAACTGCTGGCGCAGTCCCTGATCTCAGGCCAGCCGGAGTCTTATGCCTGCCGGGTGCGCGATGATTTTTCTGCTGATCTCCAAATTGCCGCCCGAATCGCCCGTCGCTTCTATCACGGCCGCTTCTTGGGCGGCGCGGTCACCACGCGCATGATTCAATTCATTGACCGCAGCGCCACCTTTCGCGCGCTCATGGGCGAGCTCTTCAGCGGCGCCCAGAGCTACGCTTCTCTTAAGCGGCGTCTCTGGCGCCAGTTTGACGATAGCGTTGCCGAATTCCTCGACAGCATTTTTCACCCCGCCAAGTCCAATGCCTCGCGGCCCAGCCCCGAAGATGCCTGAGGATCTCGCCCATGGCGTCACCCATGCGAATAGCCACGGATGGCATTCCTGCTGGTTTCCAGCGTCACGAAAAGCGTTGGGATTAAAACGCGGTGCGGCGTGCGACGGGCTTGCGCGTGGGGGGAGGAATCAGGCTCGCCATCTTCCGAATCATGGCCAGGACAAGCCGCTTATCTCCGTCCGATAAGCTCGTGCTGTAGCGCTTGATCTCCGAAAGGAACCGAATCTCGTCTTCCGAGAGCTCGCCCAGCATCTTCTGCGTGTCCCGATCGTGCGCCGTCTCTGTTCCGGGGAAAAAATCGGCCAGACTGATATCCATCGCCTCGGCAATTTTCGCCAGGGTTTCGAGCGAGGGTACCGTGTGCCCGTTTTCAACGCGTGAGAGATAGCATCGCAGCAGCCCCGTGCGGCGCTCTATATCGCCTTGCGACAGCCCTCGCTGCCCGCGATAGCTCCGGATGACCTCACCGATGTTAACTTTCGGCTTCTCCTTCGGCATTCTCTCTTCCTTATTAAATTTGCGGTATCTTACGCACGCGTTGATGGGCACGCAAGAAAATTTTCCCGCCCGGTGCGCATCAGTACACTCGCAATCCACAGGTTCAAGGAACGCAAATCTCTGTCAAAGGCTGATCGGAGAGAAGCTTATCTGAGCTGCACAGGTCTCATTACGAGCCAACGATAAGGAGCCGCGAGGAAATCCTAAGCCGGCAAACCCTCAATTCGCTTGGGAAGCCATGCGAATCGCGCGCCCGCAAATGAAGTCTCTGACGTCGAATCGCAATCGGCCGCCCGCGCCCACTTCGCTCGCAGCGGTCTGTTCACCTGACCTATTCCCCTGCCGCTCGGGTCGGGTTTTCCCGCGATCTGCAAGCCATTCTGCGTGCTCTGCATTTTGGCGGATTTTAGCTGGCTCTTGTCGGTGGAGCTAGACGCCGGACTCTTTGCCGCCACACAGCCCTCCGCATTTCTGCTGTGTCCTGCTTCGGCGCTGTTCGAGGGCACGCCTCCGTCAACCGATGCAGCGGCGAAGCTGATGGAAAGGATTTGGCCGACGTCGTAAAGTCGCATCTTGCCGTTCACTTCAAACTGCACGGCCCGCTCCGTCCCGCCCATATACTTGCCCTGAACGACGTTGCCATTTTTCAATTGCAGGGTGTCGGCGCGAATTCCCGGGGCAAAACTTAGCAACACGCCCACCATTATTAACAACGCTCCCCGTGTGTACCCCATGGTGCCCTCCTGTTCAGCTTTTCGGTGAATCGTCGGGCCGCAAAAACCGCCTGCCAAAATCTCACCTGGAGCTGAACGTTCCTGCGTGGCGGATTCGGAATCCGCCGATTTATTTTGACCCGCGCGCGGGTCCAGCGGATTCCGAATCCGCCTTACCCTAAGAGAAGAGCATACACCCGTACCTATTGGGAAGTGCTTGATTTCTAGCCGGATACAGCAAAGCTGGTAAATGGGAGGATGCCGATCGGGTATGTCGACCCGGCCCCCGCGCGCTCAAGCTTGGCCGGCCTGCGGGAGCCGAGTCGATTCGTTTTTTTGTGTTTCGCGGCTCTGTTTAGGAGCGTCTACTGCGGCCCCAGTTCCAGAATCACGAACGAGTTTGGGATTGCCTGTGGTCGCGGTCGCGGATTGTCCGGAGTAGCCGGCGCCGCGGGTTTGAAGTCCGCCGTCTCCGTGAAAACGTGATGCGTCTTTGGGTCAAGAGTCATCGTGCGCGCGCCAAATTGCGTGTTTACGTTCCCCACGATGCTGTATTTGTCCGGCGAGTCTTGGTGAATCACGGTCAGCAACCCCTCGCGGACAGAGGCAAACACGAGCCCGGTGCTCGGATCGTAGCCGTTACCGTCCGGGTCCCCGCCTATGGCTGGCGTCGCCACCACCTTGCCGGTGTCGGGGTTGAACACGGCAATCATCTTGTCGCAGGCGGCGAACAGGCGGTGGTTCTTGGTATCCGCTGCTAACGCGGAAGGCCCTTCGCACGGCGCAAGCGACCAGGTGCCCTTCACCGCAAGAGTCTTCGTATCGAACTCCATGATCGAACTCTTGTCCTCCAGGTTGACGAACATATTGCCGCGCCCATCCAGGGCCGGCTCTTCCGGCTTCCCGCCCAGATCCACCGTGCCGACAACTTTGTCCGTCGTGGCATCGATCACCGTGGAGTTACTGCTCCGGCCATTGAAGGTGAAGACGCGTTTGGTCGCGGGATCATAAATGATCGAGTCCGGGTTATCACCGGTGGTCTTGATCTCGGAAATAGGCTTGAGTGTCTTCAGATCGAAAACGGTTACCGTGGATGCCTGGCCATTGCTGGTGTAGCCTTTCCCCAGAGCATCGGCGATAGCCGCGCCATGAATGCCCTTCGTGTTCGGGATGTCGCCGAGAACTTTCCCGCTGACCTCATCGACAATCATCATATGGTCGCCTCGCGCAACGTAGAGCCGCTGCGCGTTCGCGTCTACCTTTATGTAATCCCAGCCTCCCTCGGCTCCGATGGGAATTCTCCGTATCAGCTTGTAATTCTGAGCCGATGCTGCCCCCGTAAAAATGAGAAGCACCGATGCTGCAAAAAAACCAGCCCACCACCCTAGCGTGCGGCCACGTGACATATAGCTCTCCTCCCTATCTTTAAACTTCGCACCTTGAATTCGGACCCGGAGCATGCAATTCCGTGTTCTCTACGATCTTTCCGTCTCCAGCACAAAATCGCTTCTACCTACGCCCCAGCTGCTGCTTTGCGCTTCCCCGTCATGAAGAACTCCATCGCCGGAGTAATTACCAGCGACAGGACCATCGAAATCAAAATGCCTCCGATCACCGCGATCGCCAGTGGCTGAAGCATCTGCGAACCCGCTCCGAGCGCCAGCGACAGCGGCAGCATGCCCGCTACCGCCGCCATTGCCGTCATCACGATCGGGCGCAGCCGGCGCCGTCCAGCCTGCACCAGCGCCTCCTCTGGCGAGAAGCCCACGGACCGGAACTTCTGGTTTGCGTCGAGCAAAAGGATGCCGTTCTTGGCCACGATTCCGATCACCATGATCAGTCCCATGAACGACGACACATCGAACGTTGTTCGCGTAATCAACAAGGCAAAAAACACGCCGGACGTGGAGAGTACCGCGGAAGAGAGAATCGCCACCGGCGCGGAAAACGCCCGGAACTCCAGCAGCAGCACGATAAAAACCAGAACCATGGCCAGCAGCAGCACCGTAAGCAACTCGCTGAACGATTTCTGCTGCTCCTTATAGGTTCCTGCGTACTCCACGCGAATCGACGGCGGCAGCTTGAGGTCGTTTACCGCTTTCTGCACCGCAGTGATGCCGGTCTTCAGATCGATCGCTTCCAATCGTGCCGACACCACCACGGCTCGCTGCAGGTTATCGCGAGTGATTTCGATCTGACCCGGGAGTTCGCTGACATCGGACACAGCTCCGAGCGTCGTCGTCCCGCCATTCGAGTTCACCAGGACCGTATCGCGCATGGCCTCAAGCGAGGCCCGCGCGCCCTGGGGATAACGCACGCGCACCGTGTACGGCCGGTCATTAATGACCGCAGGCGTGGTGGCCGGCTCGCCATCCACAATGGCCGAGGCCACTGTGGTGAGCTGATCGGTGGTGAAGCCCGCCTTCGCCGCGCGCACCGGATCGACAGTGAATACCACCGCCGGGCCGCTCATGCTGCTGTCTATGCCGTCGTCTACATCCACAATGGGTTTCTTCCCGTTGATATAGATCCCCCCGATGGCATCCCCCACGCGCGGCGCCCATTGCGTCAGGGCATCGACATTGTCGGAGTAGAGCCGGATCATCACCGGCTTCGGGTCGCCGGTCAAATCGCCGATCATATCCTCCAGCATCTGATGGAAATCGATATCCACAGCCGGCTCAGCAACCGCGACTTTCGCCCGTACGTCCTCGATGATTTGCTCGACGTTGCGGCTGCGCTTGTCCTTCAGCTTGATAAAAATATCTCCCGTATTTGCTTCGGTGACCGCCGCCAGGCCGAGTTGCAAGCCCGTGCGCCGCGAAGTCTGTTCCACTTCCGGTATGCTCCGCGCGATTTGCTCCATGTGCGAAACCATGCGGTTGGTCTCTTGCAGCGAACTGCCCGGCGGCGTCACATAATCCAGAACGAAGCCGCCCTCATCCATCGCCGGAAGCAAACCAGTGCCCAGCGCCTTATAACTGAAGTACGAGATGACGATCAGCATGGCGCATAGCCCGCCCAGCACCAACGGATGTGCGAAAGCCCGGCGCAACCAGCGTTCGTAGAAATTGATGATGCGCTCGAACCACCCTCCTCTCAGCGATGCCTCTTCCGCCGCCATCATGCGCCGGATCTGCTCCATCTCGGCGGATTCGCTGCCGTCTTCCTCGCCCGATGTGGTGCCCTGGGGTCCGTTGTCGCTGCGTCCGAATTCGCCTCCTAATTCGTTGGACCCGTCGCTTCCCCCATTAATTTCGCTTGCTCCGTTCGTTGCTGGAATCTCCCCTTCAGCGACGTGCTTGCCCCGGCGAATCAAAAATGTTCCCAGATTCGTCGTCCAGGAAAGCGCCAGGACCAGCGAAGTCAATAGCGAAACGCTCATCGCCACGGCCAAAGCGCGGAAGAAAGTTCCGGTTACGCCGGTAATCGAAATCAGCGGCAGGAATACGACAATCGGTGTCAGCGTGGAACCGATCAGCGGAATGGTAAGTTCCTTCAGGGCGCTTGCTGTCGCCCGCAACGGCCCTTCGCCGCCGTCTCGGTGCAGAACGATGTTCTCCACCACCACGATGGCATCGTCAATCACCAATCCGCCCGCCGCGGCCAGCCCGCCGAGGGTCATCATGTTGAAGCTCTGCCCCATGATCTTCATCACGATGAAGGTCACCAAGATCGTGACTGGCACAACCAGGCCGGTCATGATGGCCGTGCCAAAATCTCTCAGGAAAAGCCAGATAATGATCCCCGCGAGAAACAGCCCGATGATGATCGCGTCGCGCACGCTGCCGATCGATGCTTCCACGATATTCGACTGATCGTAAAAAACCTCGAGCTTCACGCCGGAAGGAAGGGTCGGAAGGAGATCCTGAATCTCCTGGTGAACTTCGTTGGCCACTTGCACCGTGTTGCTATTCGGCTGCCGGTTGATGCTCAACAGCACCGCCGGCTTTCCATTCGCGGTTACGATCGTATAGACGGGCGCCGAGGAAGGCGACACCTTTCCCACATCGCGAATCCGCACAGGAACGTCGCCGTTTGTCTTGATCACAATGTCGCCGAGTTGATCGGGATTCTGCGCCTGTGCCGTAATCAGCCCGAGGAAGAGCTGGTGGTTGCGGCTGAGCAAACCGGGTGAATCGATGAGATTCGTGTGGTTCACTGCGTCCAGAATGTCCTGCACTCCAACGTGCGCTCGCAGCATTCGTGCCGGATCGGGCGTGATCTGAAACTCCGGCTGCTGCCCGCCTTGCACCAAGACGCTCGCCACTCCGCTCAGCCGGTTCAGCCGCGGCTTGAGGTCGTACGTGGCCAATTCCCAAAGCTGCGTCTGGGGAACTTTATCCGAGGTGAGGCTGTACCCCAGGATCGGGAAGCTCGCAAAATCCAGCCGATGGGCGTCGATTTGAGCCGTCGAAGGCAGTGTGCTCTGGATGCGTGAGATCGCAGCTTCCACTTGCTGCAGCGTCAGCACCATGTCTACGCCCCAGTCGAAGTCCAAATCGATCTCCGCCGAGCCGCGACTGGTAATCGAGTACACCTCTTGCAGCCCAGGAACGATATTCACCGCTTCCTCGATGGGCCGCGTGATCGTCACTTCCATCTGGTTGATGGGCATGACGCCATTGTCAACGCCTACGATGATTCGCGGAAAGTTCGTGGTGGGAAACACGGCGATAGGAAGGGTAAAAGCCTCGTAGATTCCCACCACCGCCAGCGTGAGAATCATGAAAATGATCGATTTCGAGTGCCGCGCAAACCAGTACCGATTCGGGTCCTCAACGCTCTCCGCATGTCGAGTCGGCGGAACCGCCGAAGAAGTCGGCTTTACAGAGGTTGCTGTCGTCGTGGTTGTATTCTTTTCCATGGAACGCACCGTCGATCTATTGGCAATCTCCTAATTGCCGTCCGCGTATGCTTGACGTCCCGTTCATTGATCCTCGTCGTCCTCGTCTGGAATATTCGGCGGCGCTTGAACCTGTATGTTTGTTTTGCCAGGACCGGGTCGTCTTCCTGCGAAAGCGCGAACGCGCCCACCGTCACCACGCGCTCGCCCCCCTGCAACCCTTCCGTGATTTGCACGTCGTCGCCGTCCCGAACTCCCACCTTTACTTTCTTCTTATGCGGCTTATTGTCGTTATCCAGAACAATCACGGAATTGTCGCCATCCGAAGTCAGCAGGGCCTCCGCCGGAATGGCGATGGCATGCGCAATCGACTGCGCCACAATTTGCACCTGCACGTCGCTTCCCGGCTTCAGCCGCTCTCCCGGATTCGGCGCCTGCACCCAAACCTCTACCGTCGTGCTGTTGGGATCGAGCGCTGGGCTCACTAGGCTCACCTTGCCCTTTAACCGAGCCCGGCTGGCCTGGCACTGAAATGCTGGCAGCGTCGCCCACTTTCAATGTCGCCGCCTCCTGCTGATCAATGTGCGCTCGCGCTACAATTTGCGACAAATTCATCACCGTGATGACTGGTCCAGAGTTCGAAGCCGTCTCTCCCGGATATAGCGGCCGGTCCGTGACCACCCCGTCGATAGGGCTTACGATCTTCGTATAATTCAGGCTGGCTTCTATCCCCTCGCGATTGCCCTGCGCTGACGTCAGTTGCCCTTCGGCTATCTTCAAATCCAATTGCTTTTGTGCCAGGTCATAGGTGTTTCGAGCTTGGGTCAAAGCGATATCGGCATCACTCACGTCTTTGGACGAAGCGGCTCCCTCCTTATAGAGGCTTTGGCGGCTATCGTAAAGCTTTTGGGCGGAGTCCAATTGCTGTTTCGCTAGCTTGAGGTCCTGCTGGGCCTTCGCTACCGCTTGCTGGTAGCCCGCCTCGGCTTGAGCGTATGCTCCGTCAGTGGCCATCTTGGCCGCGAGAAGGTCCTGATCCTCTAGTTCCGCAAGCAACTGGCCCGCCTGCACCTTACTGCCACGTTCCACGTAGAATTTCTTAATCGGCGCAGTAACCTTCGGTATGATGGCCGCCTGTTCCAGCGGATAGAGCGTCGCCTCCGCTATCACTTTGCGTTCGATGGTCTGGTTCTCCGCCGCACCCACCTGCACTGTTACCGTGGGCGCCGCCTCGGCGGTTTCGCTCTTCGTGCACCCTGATGGAGGAGGCTTGCTCCATCGCCATGCCTAGCAAAGCGCCAAGGGCCCAGCGCCCTCCCGGTCCGCGGTAGGGGTTTATTACAAGCGTCGATGTTCGCATCTTGCTCTGGTCCTCATTCATCTAGCTGTTTTCTTCAAGCCTTAGAAACTGCCCGTAAACGTCTGCAGCGTCGACAACGCCGTCCGATAGCGCACTTCGGCGTCGTCGTAAGCGTTGCGCGCTGCGATCAGAGTTGTCTGCGCGTCCACCAACTCCAGCGCGCTCGACTCTCCGGCCTGATACCGCAGCGTCACCAGGCGCAAACTCTGCGCCGCCAGATCCGCCGTTTGCCGAACCCTGTCCACTTGATCGCGCGCTACCAAAGCCTCATTATAAGCGGCATATAGCTCTCCCAGGACATGTCGCTGCGTGGAAGTCAGCTCGACCTGGGCTTGTTGCTGCTTGAATTCCGCTTGCCGTAGCTTACTCCGCAGCGTTCCCCAGTCCCATACCGGCATGGTCAAAGAAGCCGTAATAAAGTAGCCCAATGTTGGCGTGGCCCCGGCCTCGGGAACAGCCGTGTATACGCAATTCAGCGCCACGCAATTCGCTTCCAACCCCCATACAGGGTCAAACGATATCGCCGGCAGAAACGCGGTCTTCGAAGCCGTCACCTCCTGCGTTGCGGACCGCAGTGTCTGCAGCGCCACGCCTATATCCGGATTCATCCGCGAAGCCATATTTTGAACCTCACCGATCATGGGCAAGGGCTGAGGCTGGTCGAGGTCGTCGACAGCCGTAAAATTCTCGTCGAGCGTTGGAAAGATGAGAACGGCCAGATCCAGCCGCGCCGTCTCCATCGCCAGATTCGCGTCCGAATATGCCGCCTCCTGCTGTTGTGCTTGGATCTGCGCCTTGATCACATCGCTATGCGCCGCCTGGCCCGCCCTTTCCAGGTCTTGCGCGATCTGCAGAAAACGTCGTGCTTGTTCCAGCGCCTGCTGCGCGGTAGCGTACTTCCGCTGCGCCACCACCAGCGCGTAGTAAGTCTTGGTAACGGTTACTGTCAGTCCCCGGCGTGCGATCTCCGCCTTGGCCGCCGCGATTGCCTCTGCCGCCTGCGCCCGCTTGTAATCCGTCCCCATGATCGAATTGGCGGAGATATCCTGATGCAGCGTCACCCATTCGCGATAGACGTGGACACCGTCCTCAGTCACAAATCTTCCATTCGCAGTTTTTCCGTTGCCCTGCGTGCCTAGATATTCGCTTCTGATCCCGACCTGCGGCAGCCGCGCATTCCGTGCTTGCAGCCGATCTTCCTGCGCCGACTTTTGGTCCATAATAGCCGACAAGTATTCCGCGCTATATTTCTGTGCTCTTTGCAGCGCGTCGGCCAGCGTTAGCGTCAGCGGCGGTCCGGTTTGCTCCGGCGCCTTTGGCGGATAGACCAGTTGTATCGCTGGCTCGGGAGCGCCCTGAGAAGCGTCTTGACGCGCCGCCTGCGCCGGATCGCCGGCACGTGCCTGTATTGCACCTGTCGGCGCGACAGTACTGGGTTGCACGCTGCCCACCACGATCGTGCGTGTGGGACCGAGATTCTGCGCATGGGCCGCGGGTGCCGCGGTGCACATCGAGAGCAATCCAACACCACAGCCAAGAGCCGCAAACAGCTTTGCCGCGCGGTCTCTCGCGCCGGAACTCTTTTCGCCGATCGAAGACGCAGTAACCGCAGCAGTCACGTTCTTTCCTCCCATTGGCAGATTTCTCTCAACTCTTTCTCGAATCAGCACACCGTTCCCCCGCAGTCGCTCCTCTCGGGACGCGGCCCGCACGTATGCACTACGTTTCCCCGCACATTACCAGATGGATTTGCCAGAATCTGACGGAGTGCCTGTCCGACTAGCATTGCTATGGATTGTAGACGAAAGCCTGCACGTTTTCGTTTCCAGCGATCACTAGCCTCCCCGGCTTCTCCCCCCGTCGCAAGCCCCCGGCAGCGGCGTCTCCCGCATACTCCGTAACAATTAAATTATTCTTTTGAAAATGAAGCCAAGCTTAAGACCCTGGCAAAATACCGCCGCCGTCGATTGGCCCGATTATGCAGACGCCCCACCCGGCACGGGGCCGGGCAGGGCGTCATTTACCGGGGTCTCAGTGCGCTTATCGTGGCTCCCATGACATTAAGTGGAGCTTAACTGGAAATGAAATAGGCTTAACCCGGACGGGTTAGCTCGTCGCATGGGGAACTATAATCGGCAATTGCACTCGTATCTCGGTGCCTTGTTCCTGCCGCCTGATGGCTCCGATCTGGCCGCCATACGCCGTCACAATGGCTTTGCAAATCGCCAGCCCCAGCCCGAATCCCCCGGTTGACCGGGACCGCGAAGGATCGCCCCGGTAGAATCGCTGAAACACATGCGGCAGTTGTTCCTCGGGAATGCCCGGTCCCGAATCATGCACCGAAACGCATGCCATGCAGCTGCTCTCGCGTCCCACATGAATGACCACGCTTGATCCCGCCGGGCTATATTGCACCGCGTTCTCCAGCAGATTCACCCAGATGAGTTCCAAATCTTCAGGATCGCCTTGCAGGTGAATCTCTTGAGGGGCGACCAATTGAATATTGATATCGCGCCGTTCGGCCAAGGATTGAATTCGGGAAACCGCCGCTTCACAGGTTGAGGTGATCTCGGTCACCCCAAGCTCGCGCGTTACCCCGTTCTCCGACTCTTGCTCGATCCGGGCTAATCTCAATAGGCTGCCCAACAAATCCTCCAGTCTTCCGCAATCTTCCAACAGTCCCTCTAAGCCAGCCCGGTATTCGCTTTCCGGCCGCGGTCGGTGCAGCAGAGACTGAAGCGTCGACTTCACAATCGCCACTGACGTCTTCAGTTCGTGAGCGGCATCGCTCGTGAAATTGCGCTGCTGCCGGAACGACTCCTGTAGCCGCTCCAGTACGGTTTCGATCGCGCCGGTCAGCGGAACTAACTCTTTTGCTAAAGACGCCTCGGCAGGCGGCCTAAACTCCCAGTTGAGCACGGATATCGTCCCCGCCTGGCCCGCCAATTCTCGCAGCGGTTCCAGTCCGCGCCTCACCCCCCACACAGCCACGGCGCTGACGATGAGAAGCAAAACCAGGCCGATGCCTCCCACGGACATTCCCAGGTCCCAAAGCTGATCGCGCATGCGCAGGACGGAAGCAGCGAAAATCACGGTCACCCTCATGGGAACCGCGACGCTGTCTTCATCGTCGAGCACCGGGACATTCCGCAGGATGACGGCTCGATAGGGCACTCGGTTCAGCCGGAAATCGCTGAACTCTCCCTCCGCCTTCCAGTCGGCGGGAAGTGACGTTGACGATCGCGCCAGAAGTGTTCCGTCGCTCCGGCGAATCACAGAAAAGATCCGGATGCATGCGAGAAGAAGGAGCGGGCAGCAGGGAGGGATCGAACAGCAGATCGGGAGGGTTTGTTTCCGTGTAACGCACCGCCGCCAGCGTATTGATTGCGCGGCCGTTCAGCGCGGCGTCGAAACCAAGGGCCACCTCGCGGCGCGCATAAACCAACGCAACGGTCGTTAACGCCGCGGTCAGCACAAGTTGGCAGATGATCACCCGCGCGATGATGCGGCCCGCCAGGGAAAACGGTTTGCGCAAAGCTTTCGCATCGCTTTGTGCCGGCCGCGTGATCGGGCGCGGCGCCGCTCGATTGCTTTCCGCGGACGTTACTGCCGGCTCGCTTTGTGTCCAGCTTCCCGATGCCACCTGAATTCCTCTGTTTGGGCTGCCGCTGGCGCGGACTAATTTTGCTCCGGGCGCAGCACGTAGCCATGCCCGCGCACCGTATGAATCAGCTTCACCGCATGATTGCTGTCGATCTTGCGCCGCAGTCCCGAGATATACACTTCAATGACGTTGCTAAACTTCTCCCAGTTGTAGTCGTACAAGTGCTCCAGCAACTCGCTCTTGGAAATCACCGCGCGCGGCCGGTGCACCAGATACTCCAGCACGCGATATTCCATCGGAACGAGCGCGATCTCTTTCTGCCCGCGCCGAACCGTGCGCTCCACCGTATTCAATTGAAGATCGCCTACGGAGAGCACCGGCGATCGCTGTCCTTTTCCCCTCCGCACCAGCGCCTTCGCTCGCGCCAGAAATTCGCCCAGATCGAAGGGCTTGGAAACGTAGTCGTCGGCGCCGGCATTCAGCAGCCGGACCACGTTCTCCTTCTCATCTCGCGCCGTCAGCACCAATACCGGCGTCGCATGGCCCTTCTTGCGGTAGTGCGTCAGCAGAGTCGGGCCGTCCATTTTCGGTAGCATGAGGTCGAGCACCATCAGGTCGTAGGCCGTCGATTCGGCCAGGTACAGGCCCTCCTCGCCATCGCCGGCAATATCCACCGCGTAGCCCGCGCTTTCGCGCAGCGCGCGCGCTACGTTCTCCGCCAGCCGTTTCTCGTCCTCCACCACCAGCACTCGCAAGGGAACCCCGCTTACTTCTTCGCAGTGAATGGCGCGGTAACTTCAAAGACTCGCCCCGGCCCCAACACCACTACGCCCTTCAGCGCGCCAATGGGTTGCTTCAATTGATCGGACTTCTTGAGCTTGATCTGCGCGCCTCGGGCGGTTGGCATGAAACTCTGCATCGCGTCGTTGTCGATCTGGTCCTGCTCGAGCGGAAAAAAAACAGCTTTGCTCTCGCTCGTGCCGGTTTCTAACGAGAGCACGAAAGATCCTCCGTTCTCGTTCGCTTGCGCCTTCCACCCGGCAGGCCAAGCTTTCGGCGCGTTGTCGAACGCGGCGTGAAATAGTTGGCGATCCGCCGCATCGCCCGCGTTCGCGGACGGGATCGATAACTTGGCCAGCGCCGCAGCCGGTATGCATACGTCGCGGCAAATCACGTAACGCACATCGGCCGTTAACGTCACCGGGTTCGCGGCGCTATAGCCGGCCGGCACGCGAAGGGAAACGGGTAGCAGCACCTTTCCCTCGTACCCGTAGTCAATCACGGTGCTCGCTGGCAGCCGCTCCGGCGCCGGCCAGCGAATCTCTCCCGCTTGAAACCCCGCGGGAAGGTGCCACTGTATCTTGGGAGCTTCGCCGGCATCTCCGGGGTTCACCCAATAGATGTGCCAGCCCTTTTCGATATCGAACAGAACCCCCACCCATGCGCTCTGCCCGGCCTGCAGAGAATTGCTCTCCGCCACCACGCTTACCTTGGCGTGGCTTGCCGTGAACGATTGCGCCGCCCCGCCTTTAGCCGCCGCTAATACGAGAAGGAGTGTTGCTACCGGGAATGAAAGACGCCTCAAACAAACTCTCATAGTGATGTTCCTTCCACGAATTCTATAAGCCGCCGGAAACCGCCAGAAACTACCTTGATTAGCCATTCCCCGCCAGCAGGTGTTGGATCAGTTCTCTTAACTCGCCCTCCAGCCGCGCATGCTCTGCGCCGGTGGCCGCGCTGGCAAATCCCGCATGCACGCTCCTCACACGGCCGTCGCGCCCCAAATAAATAGTCGTCGGATAAGCGCCGAAGTTTACCAGTTGCGGCATCCTTTGATTGATGTTATCCGGCGTTCCTGCCAGAAGCATCGGATACGAAATTCCGAAACGTCTGATAAAAGTCTCCACCCGCGGGCGTGCCTGCGCGGCGTTGTCATCCAACTCGAACATCAGTCCCACAATCTCCAATCCCTGTGCGTGGAACTCTTTGTAGAGCTGGACCAAAAACGGCGCTTCGTCCTGGCAGTTCGAGCACCAACTCCCGCCAATCGCCACAATGACCACTTTCCCTTTGAATCGCGGATCGCTGCTGGACACCGTCCGTCCATCCAACCCCGGAAAGCTGAATTGGAAGGGAACGCTGGGGTCCTTCACGCTGGTGTAGCGCGAAGGGTCGGGCGGATCGGGAACGCCTTTCGCTCGGGCCTCGCTCGTCCGCACCGCCAGGTAATCGGCTTGCCGGTTAAGGGCAATCGCCAGAGTTCCGTCCCCGTTCAGTTTGGCCTCGAAGAGTAACGGCCCGTCGCCGTCAAAGTGGCTCAGCACCAGACGCCCGTTCTGCCAGCGCCCGATCAGGTACCCGGTATCGCCGTCGACTCGCAGGATAGAGCCGGAAACCTCCGCTCCCGATTGCCGAAGGAACAATTTCCAAGTACGCGTATCGCTGGCAGTCCTCACCTCTTGAGGAACGCGCCGCATCTCCCAACTTCCTGAAACTTGCGGCCCCCCCGAGGCTTCTGCCGGCGCCGGCACAAAACGGTTGGCCCGGATTTCCAGCGACAAAGCGTTTGGCCGATTCAGCCGGTATGTGCCATGAAGCTGGTCGCCTTCCACATACAGTTCCAGCGTCGTATCGAGATAATCGTAGCCAAACTTCAAATGCCCGCCGGAAAAGCTCCCCGAACTGGAACTGATCTTGCGATCCCCCTCGAAGAAGAAGCCCTGCACCTTATCGCCGCTTTGGGCGATTTCAAAGCGGAACGGAATCTCCAGTTGGTTTGCCACGATCTTCGCGTCCCACAAACCACTAAGGTTCGGCGCGGAAACAGCCGGCCGAGCCAATGCCACGCAGATCGACAGGACAGTGATACCGAACGGCAGGAGCCTTCTCACAATGCAGAAATTATAGCACCAGCCCGCGCGCCCCAGCCAAAGCACAGAGCGCCCGCGGACCGCCAGGAACTCGGACATCGTTTACAGTGCCCGTACAGTGCCCGTACAGTGCCCGCCAGCACCGAACTTTTCTCGGATTTTCAAGGAACCGGTTTTATCGCCGGCACACTTTCACCCATTCAATCTATTTTCGGTGAAAGTCGATCGGCAATTCGGAGAAGTCGTCGAAGGTGAGAGTTGACGGTAAGAAATGATCGCACCGAACGGAGCGGACCCTCGAAAGCTTCCTAGTGCGTCATCGAATACATGATGTAGTTGATGCCCATGCGATAGGCGAAAGACGAGAAGCGCTCGGGATATCGTGGATCGTCGGCATGTTCCCAGGCGTCGCCGATGTGCATGTTGAAGCAGATGGCCACCATGATGCGGCCGTTCTCATCGCGGATGGCCTTCCACTCGGGATAGATACCGTCGTTTTCGTACGTTCGTCCCGTATAAATGTATTGATAACCCGGAACCTGAGGTTTGTCGTCAAGGTCATAGAGAATATGGAAAATGATGTCGTCCTTGGGCAAATCCTCCACGGGCCGGTCGGGAAGTATCTTGCGCATGCCCAGCATGAAACTTTCCCATGCCGCCGTTCCGTGGATGCTGTCGACCATCAGAAGCCGCCGCGCTGTAAATAATCGCGCATGCGTTTGGCCTGTGAGTCGTTGAAGTCCCAATCCGGCACATTCACCGCATATAGCCAAGGCCAATTGAAAATCGCGTCGTCGTCGGGATCGATCACTTCCTGGTAGGGCCGCGCGTCCAACCGCGTCAGCCGGAGAACGCCCTGCACAAATTGGCGGTCGGCGCGCGGATAATCTTCGGACCAGCCGCCGTTGCGAAACGCGCCGAATCCGCCGAATCCGCCGTAGCTGGCCATTCGCACCGGATACCGCAGGCGGGCGAAGGCAAACTCGTCCTTTTGCTCATCGTTAGGCGAACCGCGGTAACCGTAGCGTTGATACCCGTAGCCCTGACCGTACTGCGGCACCGCCAGCAAACCGGCGCCGGCCCCCGCGAACAGCACAGCCAATAACACGAACCGCAGCGACCTCATCATGGCAGCTCTCCAGCAGGCTATCAGACTTCCGCTCTGAACTTCAACCGCGGCGCCTCAGCCGTAGCGGGTCAGTTTGAATTTTCTTGATCGTGACACAAAGAAGACAAAATTCAAACTGACCCACTACCGCCTCGCCGGAACCCTCTTCGGAGAACCGGCTCACATTGGATTCAGCCGTTACGAATATCGGAACAGCGCCTTGAAGCCAAAATCCATGTGCATCTGGTTGTGGCAATGGAATAGCGTCAACCCGGGTTGGTCGGCCATCAAGTCCACGGCCACGCGTCCAAACTGCGGCACCACCACCGTATCCTTCATCACTCCGCCCGTCGGCTTACCGTTGATCTCCACTATCTCAAAAAGATGCCGGTGGATGTGCAGAGGATGGTCGTCATCGGTGCGGTTCCGAAAGAAGATGCGATACTTCGAGCCCGGCCGAAGCACGAATTCGTCCTCATGGGGATACTCCTTGCCATTAATGGTCCAGTGGTTGAACCCGTGC
This sequence comes from uncultured Acidobacteriota bacterium, assembly GCA_963703785.1. Lineage (GTDB taxonomy): Bacteria > Acidobacteriota > Terriglobia > Acidiferrales > UBA7541 > Palsa-189. Next base: position 37,659 of record CAVPFR010000013.1, read on the forward strand.
ACGCCTCCGGGAATCTTCCCGATGATCATGTCGATCGTTTCCTCCGGCGCCGGCGGCGCGGTCGGGCGGCCAAAAACCGTGTAGTCCCAGACGCGATTGGCCGGCCGCAAAAACTGCGGCTGCCCCTTCTGATTTTCGTATTCGACGATGATGCCCAAGCCCGGCGTTCCGGTCGGCATCGGCGGTCGCGCCCAGAGCCCAAACGCCGGGCCGGTTCATCTCTACGAAGGCGTCGACGCGCTCGCCCGGGCCCATGGCAATGACGTCCACCGCTTGCGGATTGGCCACGGGATTGCCATCCAGCGCAAAAACCTGAAACTTGTGCCCGGTCATGGCAATTTTGCGGTTGGAAGTGGCGCAGGCGTTCAGGAAATGAAACAGGACCCGCTGCCCCGCCTTCACCTGAATCGGCGGCCCGCCGCCCATCAGCTTGTCGTTGATGGAAACAACGCGATAAACCGCCTCGTAACCATTCGCGCCGCGAGGCATGCGCTCCGGTTTCTCCGGCTTCGGCGCGTTGGGATCTTCGTCCTCATCGTCCTCGTCTTCGTTAGCGAGAAAAGGCTCCCAGTCCCGAAGCGCCAGAAAATGTTCTTGATCGTATTTGCCAGGATCTTTTCCCGAATCGATATAAAAGAATCCGTACTGTCCGGTGTAGGTGCTGCGATGCAAGTCCGCGCCGGCCATCGTATGCGAGTGATACCAGCGAGAGCCCGCGGGCCCGGGCGTAAATTGGTAACGATAGCGCCCATGCGGAGGCACCATGGGCGTGCCCTCTTCCTCCGCGCCGTCCACTTCGGACGGAATCAGCAAGCCGTGCCAATGGACCAGTTCCGGCGTGTCCGTATCATTGATCACGTCGATGGTGACGGGCTTGCCTTCGCGAAGGCGGATCAGCGGGCCAGGGGAAGTTCCGTTGTATCCGATTGTGCTGAGCGATCGGTAAGGCGCAAGCTCCACCAGGACCGTTCCGATTTTTACGGTGAAGTCGGCCGGCGTACTCGGCGCCCCGGAATTTTGGGCTTGCCCCTGCTGCATGGGCGGCATTTGCTGGGCGTGCAGCAGATTCCCTACTCCCAAGCCGCCGGCGAATGCGCCACCAATTTTTATAAAATTGCGTCGGTCCATACTTCCCTCTTTTCCTCGCACCCGAAAGCGATTGCCCCCCGGAATACGGACGGGACCACGGACTTTGACCCTTAGCTAACGACTTTTAACAGACCTGAACGGCCTCGGCAAGCTCAGGGATGACAATTGAGCGGGTTTATGCTTGGCTATAGCAGCTCGGGCTTGTGTGCCAGGACCATGGGGTAAGATTACGTTTGCAGGCCCGGCTTTTGCGATCAATCGATTTCAAGGTGACGGAATGAAATTTCGGCTGGTCTTATGCCTCAGCATCTTGGCATCGCTTCTATTCGCTTGCGCCTCGATCCAGGCGCACCATGGGAATACCGCCTACGACCCCGACCACCCCATCACCATCAAGGGCAGCGTCACGGAATTCGTGTGGTCCAATCCGCACTGCCAGATTTACCTCGATGTGAAAGATGCCAAGGGGAAAATTGTTGGCTGGTCCGTCGAATCGCAGAGTCCGGGCATCCTTCGCAGAAACGGCTGGACCCGCGATTCCATTAAGCCCGGAGATTTGATTGCCGTCACTCTGGTTCCCGCGAAGAGCGGAGCGCCGGTGGGTTTCTCCGGAGAGAAGCTGGGGAAGATCGTCTTCCCTGACGGCCATGTATTGAAGATGGACCAGAGATAGACGTTCCCACGCAACTGCACATGCATAGGAGGCTTGCATGCCGCGTCGGCCGATATTCTTAACCAAGATCGTGAAGGTGGCACTCGTGTTGCTGCCCCTCGCATTCGCCACCCCGGCGCGCTCCGCCTCGCAGCAAAAGCCCGCGAACGAAACCTCCGCGCCCGCTCCCAAGCGCGATCTCTCCGGGATGTGGCAATACCAGGGCAGCGGCGGCGCGGAAGGCCTAGCGCCGGAAAAAGCAATTCCGCCGATGACGCCTTGGGCGCAGGCCCGATTCAACCAGGAACGTCCCGGTTACGGATCGAGGGCCGTGCCCGACGGTAACGATCCCATTTTGCAGTGCGATCCCTCCGGTTTCCCGCGCGTCATGCTTTTTCCTTTGCCCTTCGAGTTCGTTCAAGCAAGCGGCCGGATTTTGCAGTTCTTCGAGCGGGAACATGAGTGGCGCTCCATCTGGACCGACGGCCGCTCGCTTCCCAAGGACGCCGATCCCACGTGGTTCGGATACGCCATCGGTCATTGGGAGGGCGACGATACGCTCGTGGTGGAATCATCGGGGTTCAACGACAAGACTTGGTTGGGCGCGACTGGTTATCCGCACAGCGAGGAGATGCGCGTCACCGAGCGCTATCAGCGCATCGACTACAACACGATCATCTACAACATCACCGTGGACGATCCCAAAGCCTACGCCAAGCCGATCGTCGCTCCCGAGCGAATCATGAAGCTCAAGCCGGGCGCGGAGATGGAAGAACTTCCCTGCGTTTGGTCGGAAGAGAACTCCTTCACGAAGCGAATCCGCCAGCCCGCCGTCGGTAAGCCGAACCGCTAGCGAGCCGGCACCCATGAGCATCTGGCCTGAAATTTCGGACCGGGCCGTCGTGGTCTACGGCGTCGGCCTAAGAGACTATCTCCGCTTGCTCGCCAGCGAATCCTTAGGAGGACTGCCGGCGCCGGAAGCCTCGCTTGCCGCCAATTGCGTTTTTTCCCCGCTTCCCCTCGACGTGCAGGTTGCGATTACCGTGGCCGCAATGAAGGCGGCGGTCCTGGTAAACGACGCCATCCATCGCCGCCCGACGTGAACTCCGACCCATTACCAGGTCTTTGGCCAGCACTCAAAGCAACCACAAAAATGCCTTCTCGACGCTCCAGCAGCACCGAAAAAGAGCAAAATCACCCATTTGCCGGTGCTGCGCGCTTCAGAAAAATTCCTTGCTGATGGAAGAGATTGGTGCCGGAGGAGGGAGTCGAACCCACACGGCCTTGCGACCAACGGATTTTGAGTCCGTTCAGTATGTTTCTAATTATCTGATATTGTTTTAGTTTATTTTCTGTTTACTTCAAAAGTGTGTAAGAAAGTGTGTAAGTCTAGCGAGGATCACATGTCTATGATTTCATTGAGAAAACGCATAAAACGATCGAAAGTACAGAATTTTTATATGGAATCGTCGCCATACGCCCCGAAATATGCAACACCTGAGCACGCGTCGGTCAATCGTTGCCTCGGTAGGCGCCCTCCGTCTGACGTCTTTTATACCGTCACTGTGTCAAATCATCGCAAAGTATTGTGACAACGTGCCAATGGCCCCTTGCCCGTGTCTTGCGGGATGTGTTTCGCAATATCGGTCGGCGCGAGTTCGATGAGTTTTTTTTCGGGTAGCACCGATATGTGAAATCATAATGGGCGCTCTCTTAATTGGGCGTTTTCCATTCGTTCCGCGTGAGGAATATTTTCCGCGACAACCTGAGCAGGATTTCACTTCGATCAGTTTCGGGCGATGACGGGCTCCACCGGGCCAGGATCGAAGGAATGAACGTCATAGCGGCGGAATTGTCGTCGAGGGCGATCCACCGCGGAACGGCGGGAATGCCGAGCTGGGCCACGCGCTGCGTTTCGTAATCCATCGTAAGCTCTCCCCATGCGGCCTTGCGCCAGACGCTTGTCGTTCTCGGCAGCGCGGGCGTTTCGAGCGAGCGCGTCCCACCAGCTCAGGATGCGCGCTCGGCGGATCGGCAAAACAGACCGGCCGCCTCGAAAGACTGTTCTTCGTTGCCGGTCAGCGCTGTCGCGCACGCGTTGCCGGCCGTAGGGCAGCGAGCGAATCCACCACGGATCGGCTGTCTGTATCGAAGGACGCCCAGCGTATGACGAAAAAACGGAACATCTGCATGGTCAGGTGCGTGATGGACCAGGCCGCTGAGGATCGCGGCCGTGTCGTAGTCATGGTAGGCGTCGTCCGCGGACACTCTTCTCAGGGAGGAGACAACGTCTTCAATGCCTGTTGCTGGATGTGCCGCCGAGTATCTGCGGATGGCAAGCAAGCCGTCGAAGGCGCTCATCGAAAACAGGGACTCGTCTTGCGGGCCAGCACGGCTAATCCTCGTCCGCATCGCCCGGACTCAGCTCTTCACCTTCCAGCTCTTCGATCAGGTCAATCAGGTGCTCAATTTAATGCCGTAATCGGTGGGATCGACAGCGTTTTCTTCATCCAGCGCGATTTCATGCAGGTCCGGATCGTCTAGAAGCTGCTGGAGGTTTCTGAGCTTGACGGCGAGACGGCGGTTCACCGAGCGGTCAATGCTGCCGATGCCTTTCGGCGCGACCGTCTGAAAGATGCGAATATTTGTCTCCACGCCCGGAGGCAGTCCCAGCTGGTGAATCCTGTCGATGGATTGAAGATAATGCGTTGTGTTATAGCTGCGGTCGAGATAGATCGCATCGTGACAGGCTTCATGGAGGCTCATGCCTTCGCCCGCCGCCGCCGGGTTGGCGATCAAGACGGCACAGGCCGGGTCCTCGTGGAAGCGCTTCACACGGCCCTCCCGCGTGTCATATGTATCGTCATCGCCGGTTGGAACTGCGCCGTAGAGCGTGACGGGATTTAGGTCGGACAACAGTTTTTCCATGTCCAGCAGCGTGCCGGTGAAGATCGTCCATATAACGGTCTTACGGCTTTCGCTGGCGAGGCTGCGCGTCAGGATCCCACTTCCCGCATCTTCCGGGACGGCCCTTCGGCGATCACTGGGTCGATGATGCCCGAGGACAGAGCGGAAAGTTCGTCCACTTCCGACATGGCTGAAGCGCCAGGACTGGATTGACGGAGAAGCTGCAACAGGGTCATGACGGATCGCTGCGCGCGATAGATGTCGATGCGGCGTTCGCTTTTGAGGGAGCTAAGCTGTTTCAAGGCTTCGCTGCGCACAATGGCGTAGAGCGCCGTCTGGCCAGGATTTATTTCAACAGGGACGAAGTGGCGGTGCGGCTTCGGCAGGCCCAGCTGGGTCTTCGTCGTGCGGACGTAAAGATTGCCGCAGAGCTGCCGCGGCGCTGCGCCGCGCATGATCCTCAAGCCGAGGCCTGCGCCGGGCCAGAGGAAATCAGCTGCGACTGGAGGTCGCCTGCCGCCTGCGGCATGGGCGTTCCGCTCAGGATGTCGTGCCGGACGGGGAGCGAAGAAAGGCTGAGAAGAACGGCCCCCCGCTGAGACGACAGTCCGGCTTTCATCCTGTGGGACTCATCGAGGATAAGATGGACGGGCCGGCGCGCCAGATAGGCGGCGACAATGCCTGGTATCCGGATCAGCTGGTCGTAGGTCATGAGGAAACGCGTGGCGCCGCTTTCCATGGCGGCGGCGATCGCATCGGCACCGCCCGTCAGGATCGTGAAGGCCTCGGCATTTCCGTCCGGCGCGGTTGCATCCATGCAATCGTGGACGACATCCTTCCAGGCAACGAAAGCACTTCGGGGGCGACGACGAAGATGCTGGCCTTCGCTGTTTCGTCAGCAAATGCAGCGCCAGGGCAACCGTCGTTTTCCCGGCGCCCGGGACGGAGAAATTGGCGCCATTGGAAAGCGTGAGGAGCCGCAGGAGATCCCGCTTTTGAAACCACTTCAGCTCTCTTTTCGTAAGGCCGGCCGCCCGCAGGCGTTGCTCGATTTCGGCTTCCGTCAGCTCGATCTTGAGAGTATTCCTCGCCGTCCGGACGGCCTTGTATTCCCTCACGAATTGATCGACCCGCTCCTTGGCCGGGCCGACGGCGTGAAAACGAAAACCCTCCGCGCGCTGCAGGGGGCTGAATTCGCGGAGCAAGGAGAGAACCGTGGCCCAAGGCAGGTCGAGGGACTGCGCGGTCAGTTCGTAATCCGTTTCCAGCGCCAGGGCGCGCTGGGTGAGCCGCTCCCAGATGGCGTTGTTATTCGGGGTCTGAAGATGCAGGGTCCCGCGCAGCGTCTGGGGATGATAGATGATCTCAATATCGACGGCAGCGGCGGCGGGGGTCATCGGACGATTAATTGCCAGGCTGGGCGGTCGGCTGCGTGCTGGCGTTGGCGACCTGTTCCTTGAGCTTCGTGGCACGGGCGATGACGCTGTCGAGCTGGGAAACCATCGCCGCATAAGTCCCGGACTCCGCGGTCGAGATGTCCACTTCCAGAAGCTTCGTATTAGCGTCCTTGATCGCCTTGAGCGCGGCCTGGCCACGCTTTTCGTCCTGCTCCGCGGACTTGATGCTTTCGCAGATGGAAATAAGTTCGGCCGCGATCTCGTCGCGGCGCGATGGATCGTCGAGAACCTCGATCAGCGGTTTATAGGTGGCGCCCTCGGTTTCATCGTCGAATTCGATTTCGATTTCTTCATCGGACTGTTCCGGGCTCTGGCGGGGGCGTTGCGAGGTCAACGCCCAGCCTGACGGCCAGGGCTTCCGCGACGTCCGGCGATTTCTTGCCCAAACTGAAATTGAAGGCGTAAGCGCGGTCGCGCAGTTGCTTGAAGTTGTCCTGAATGAGGTAGGCAACGCGGCGGCTCACCTCAATTCCTCGCCGCTCTTGTTTTTGAGGAGCCTGGCCATGTCGCCGAAGAGCTGTTCTGCGCCTTCGACAAGATCGTATTCATCGGGCTGCCTTTTCCAGTCTTTCAGATATATCTCGGCATGCGTCAGGGCGCTCAGGCTCGCGTTGATTTCGGGCGCGGTCTTGCGCATGTCCGTTGCGATCTGATCGACCAGAAAGCCGCTTGCCATCAGATCCTTGATCGTCAGAGCCTCGTTGACCCAGGTGTAGGGGAGCCTGGTCTCCGGCTGCATCTGCAGGCGGACTTCAATTTCCTTGATTTCCTTGTCGGTGATGGCCGCCGGAAGAACACGGCAGTTCACATGGCTGAAGCTTTGGTATGCGGCCTCGCTGGTGCCATAGAATTCGCGCATGGCGGCGAGGCGGCGGTTGCCGTTGATGACGACGCCGGCGCTGGTGATGAGCAGAGCTTCCGTTTGCTTCCCTTCGGCTAAAACGGTCGCGATCGGGGTGATCGACGGGGTGCCCTCCTTGGCAAAACGGTCCAGAAGATCGTGCTGGGCTGGCTGCGCATCCTGGTTTCCTGACCGGCGGAGAAAAAATCGCCCGTGAATTTGTGCTGGCGAATGTATTTTATCTGCTCGGTTCTGGTGCGGCCGTTGGCCATGCGGTAGATGAGCAGCTCGATGGGCAAGCGCACAACGGGAAGCTTTTGGGAGGCGTTTTGGTATTCGTGAAACGTCGAAAGCTCCATGGGGCTTTCGCAGGCCTTGGCGATCTGGGCCTCCCGCTCGTGTTTCGGTGTCACTTTGATCTTGTAAGCCATCATCCGCCTCACTCGAACGCAATCAGCAAAATCGGCACCGTGACGATCCTGTCGTAGAGCTGCAGCTCTCCGCAAAGCCGCTCGAAATTGGCAATGTTGCTGCCGATCTTGACGGCCGCGGCGCGCGTCGGCACCGCAAGCGCGGCGGCCTCGATCTTGTTGCGATTGAACAGATATTGGAGTTTCAGGAGATCGTAAAAAGCGCGGCTCACGTTTCCCGTCTGGAATCTGGATGGCAAGATCGTCCTTCTGGCTGAAAATCGTGACATCGGCGTAACCGGGCGCGATCAGCAATTCGTCGGACGATCCCTGGGACGTCAGTTCGCGCCGGATATGGTCCCGCATGGCTCCCTTCTCATTAGCCTCGACCGGAATCGCAGGCGCATTGAAAGCGTCCGTCAGCGATTCATCGAGTTCCCTTTTCTTCCACTCCACATCGCCGTTGCGATGGGAGTAGCCCTCGATGAAGTTCATTCGACGCCCTGGGGGAGGCTCGTAGACCGGCTTGTTCATGGGCCGGACATGGAAAGTTCCAGAGCGCAGCTCATTGATGCGATCAGCGCAACTTTACATACTCCGGAACATCATCGCAGCTATAGGCCTTTCTTGTTCCTGATCGCCGCGATAGCGCTCGAACCAACACCCAGGTATGGATCGAGCACGGCATCGCTCTTCCTCGTTAGCGCCAGGACCAGGCGCTCCAGAAGCCCGACGGGAAATGGCACGGATCATCTGTTTTCTCTCATGATTGGCTTTGACGTTTGGAATCTCCCAAACGTCGGACGGATTCTTGCCGAGCGGATTTCCGGACAGCTCGCCTTTACTTCGGCCCTTTGAAATGTTTTTCGTTCGGGTATTTGGAAGGAACGCGAACCTCGTCCAGATTGAACGTATAATCCTCGGTTTTGTGAACCACAGGATTGTTTCGTAGCGTCCGTAATAGCCGCTTCTGGCAATGCAAGCCGTGGCCGAAGGCCGAGATTATCTGGTTGCGCAGCTGCAAGCCCGCTTCCTTGAACACTGGATAAAGCAAGATGTCGAGCGGATAAACCTCCCCGTTCTCGACATAGTTTCCAATTTGCCAGCAGATTGAGCCCTTCGGGTGAGAAGCCGGACAGCCTCCTTGATCGTGTCACGCTGTTCGTCCACATAAACGTCCATGGATTTTTTGGTTTCGTAAGCTTTACGAAGATTATAAGGGGGCGAGGTGATGATGAATTCATGCTGGCGGCGGCCAATGATTTCATGAAGACGATGTTGTTTTCGCAGCGGATACAGCGCCATTCTTCCTGGAAACGGCAGCGTCTGGTTTCGGGAGGGTTTCTTCGGTCCGGCTGTGATTCGCGATGATGCTTCTTGCGTTTTTGTGGCCAGCAGCTGGAACGCGCCGCTCATGCGGATTCCCTTGCGAACAAGGGCGATTGATCCGCGATATATTTCTGGCCGCAATCCCGAATTGACCGATGTGATGGAAACCTTTTTTTCGCTGGCGAGATCCTCACATTTTTGTAAAAGTTCACGCGGAAACGTCACTGACGTTCGTGGTGACCGCAACGGTTTGGATTTTCGTCTTTGAGCGGAGACAGACATCGACGCTCCTGCAATTAAGGATGCACCACATTACACCACCTCGGTGCTCTATTTCCAGAACATTATCAGATCCTTCATCCCGCCTTAGATACCGACAGTTTTGCCGCGCTGGCGGAAATGCGGTCTGGTTTGGGTGCCGCGAAGAGATTGGTGCCGGAGAAAGGAGTCGAGACCCACACGGGCTTGCGCCCAACGGATTTTGAGTCCGCCGCGTCTGCCATTCCGCCACTCCGGCCTTTGCTTGCAAATCTATCTGATTAAGCAGTTTGCTGCAAGACAACCACTCGCCTCTTGGTTGCTGAAACTTGCCGGTGCCGGTAGTGGTGTCAGTTCGTTCCCTTTTGGGGCGTCCAATTTCTCTACGGCCGCCAGCGTGCGCTTTGGAGCTAGATGGGAATACCGCACGGTCATGAGCGTGCGCCCGGCAAGCGACACGTCCTGCCAGCGGAGCCTGTATTGCTCGCTCATTCCCAAGCTGGTGTTCAGGACAAGCTCTAGCTCCGCAATTCCGGCGATACCGCGAACGCAGGCCCGCTTGCATACGCGCACATAGCCAGGCGGCCGGCGACATTCCGATGGGCTGATAATTCGGTCCCAGAACGGGATTTTGAACGCTGCTTTCGGCTCGTTCTTTCTCACCTAACTAACTCACTCTCAATCACTTCGCAGATCTCCTACTGGTAGCGGTCGTGCACTAGTGAACTCAAGTGAAGAAACACAAAGCGTGCAAGTTGTGGGCCCGAATCCTAGGGATGGCATTCGTGCTAAGCATTGCCTCGTTCGGCTGCACCAGCAGTACCCAGAGATTCCTGGATCCACCGACACTGACCTCGATCGGCCCGAATAGCGGCGTGCAGGGGCAGAGCGTACCGGTCACGCTGACGGGAACGAACTTCGTTGCGGGAGCCACCATCGCCCTGAGCGGCGCAGGGATCACGGTCAGCAACACGACGGTGCTGAGTGCCACACAGATCACGGCGACGTTTGCCATCGCCGCGAATGCCTCGACCGGCGCCCAAAACGTCACCGTGACGACCTCGGGCGGTACCAGTGGCGCACAGCCGTTCACGGTGAACCTGGCCCCGCCAACACATGACCTCGATCAGCCCAAATAACGGCGTGCAGGGACAGAGCGTCCCAGTCACGCTGACGGGAACGAACTTCGTTGCAGGAGCCACCATCGCCCTGAGCGGCACAGGGATCACCGTCAGCAACACGACGGTGGTGAGCGCCACGCAGATCACAGCGACGTTCACCATCGCCGCGAATGCCGCGACCAGCGCTCAAAACGTCACCGTGACGACCTCGGGCGGCACCAGCGGTGCACAGCCGTTCACGGTGAACTTGGCTCCGCCAACTCCGCCGACATTGACCTCGATCAGCCCAACTAGCGGCGTGCAGGGGCAGAGCATACCGGTCACGCTGACGGGAACGAACTTCGTTGCAGGAGCCACCATCGCCCTGAGCGGTGCAGGGATCACCGTCAGCAACACAACGGTCGTGAGCGCCACGCAGATCACGGCGACGTTCACTATCGCCGCGGGTGCCGCGACCGGCGCTCAAAATGTCACCGTGACGACCTCGGGCGGCACCAGCGGTGCACAGCCATTCACGGTGAACTTGGCCCCGCCAACACTGACCTCGATCGGCCCAAATAACGGCGTGCAGGGTCAGAGCATTCCAGTCACGCTGACGGGAACGAACTTCGTAGCAGGAGCCACCATCGCCCTGAGCGGCGCAGGGATCACCGTCAGCAACACGACGGTCGTGAGCGCCACGCAGATCACAGCGACGTTTACCATTGCCTCAAATGCCGCCACGGGCGCTCAAAACGTCACTGTGACGACCTCGGGCGGCACCAGTGGCGCACAGCCGTTCACCGTGAACCTGGCCCCGCCTACACTCACCTCGATCAGCCCAAATAGCGGCGTGCAGGGGCAGAGCGTCCCGGTCACGCTGACGGGAACGAATTTCGTCGCAGGAGCCACGATCGCCCTGAGCGGCGCGGGGATCACGGTCAGCAACACGACCGTGGTGAGCGCCACCCAAATCACGGCGACATTCACCATCGCCGCGAATGCCGTGACCGGCGCTCAAAACGTCACCGTGACGACCTCGGGCGGCACCAGCGGCACCAGCGGCGCACAGCCGTTCACAGTGAACCTGGCCCCGCCAACCCCGCCAACACTGACCTCGATCAGCCCGAATAACGGCGTGCAGGGACAGGGCGTCCCGGTCACGCTGACGGGAACGAACTTCGTAGCGGGAGCCACCATCGCCTTGAGCGGTGCGGGGATCACGGTCAGCAACACGACCGTGGTGAGCGCCACCCAAATCACGGCGACATTCACCATCGCCGCGAATGCCGTGACCGGCGCTCAAAACGTCACCGTGACGACCTCGGGTGGCACCAGCGGCGCACAGTCGTTCACGGTGAACATGGCTCCGCCAACACTCACCTCAATCAGCCCGAATAATGGCGTGCAGGGACAAAGCGTCCCAGTCACCTTGACGGGAACGAACTTCGTAGCGGGAGTCACCATCGGTGTGAGCGGCGCGGGGATCACCGTCAGCAGCACCACAGTGGTGAGTGCCACGCAAATCACCGCGACGTTCACCATCGCCGCGAATGCCGCAACAGGCGCTCAAAACGTCACTGTGACCACCTCGGGCGGCACCAGCGGCGCACAGTCGTTTACGGTGACCCTGGCCCCACCAACACTGACCTCGATCACCCCAAATAACGGCGTGCAGGGACAGAGCGTCCCAGTCACCTTGACGGGAACGAACTTCGTTGCAGGAGCCACCATCGCCCTGAGCGGCACGGGGATCACCGTCAGCAGCACGACGGTCGTGAGCGCCACGCAGATCACGGCGACGTTCACCATCGCCGCGAATGCCGCAGCCGGCGCTCAAAACGTGACCGTGACAACCTCGGGCGGCACCAGCGGCGCACAGACGTTTACGGTGAACCTAGCCCCGCCGACGCTGACCTCGATCAGCCCAAATAACGGCGTGCAGGGGCAGAGCGTACCGGTCACGCTGACGGGAACGAACTTCGTTGCGGGATCCACCATCGCCCTGAGCGGCACGGGGATCACCGTCAGCAACACGACGGTCGTGAGCGCCACGCAGATCACGGCGACGTTTGCCATCGCCTCAAATGCCGCCACGGGCGCTCAAAACGTCACCGTGACGACCTCGGCCGGCACCAGCGGTGCACAACCGTTCACGGTGAACCTGGCCGCGCCGACACTGACCTCGATCACCCCAAATAACGGCGTGCAGGGGCAGAGCGTACCAGTCACCTTGACGGGAACAAACTTCGTTGCGGGATCCACCATCGCCCTGAGCGGCGCAGGAATTACGGTCAGCAGCACGACGGTCGTGAGCGCCACGCAGATCACGGCGACGTTTGCCATCGCCCCGAATGCCGCAGCCGGCGCTCAAAACATCACCGTGACGACCTCGGCCGGCACCAGCGGTGCACAACCGTTTACCGTGAACCTGGCCCCGCCAACATTAAGTTCCACAAATCCTGTCAATGGCGCGACGGTTGTGCCCACCAACAGGGAAATCACCGCTACCTTCAGCAAGGCCATGACGGCACTCACCACCGCAACTTTTTCGGTGTCAGGCGGCGGGACCAGCGTCGCGGGAATAGTCACCTATGACGCCACAAACAACACGGCAATTTTTAAACCCATGAATCCACTCGCGGCCAGTACGACCTATACGGCCACGATTGCCGCCACGGCTACGGACTCCGCAGGCAATCCGCTGGCGACCAACGGCATGGCGCCGGACCCCTGGACCTTTACAACGGGCACAACTACAGACACCACCTCACCGACAGTGAGTGCCGTATATCCTGCTGCCAATAGTGTCAGTGTGCTGCTCAATCAGAAAATCACCGTAACCTTCAGTGAGGCGATGGACTCTTCGACCCTTACAGCAACAACATTCACAGTAGAGCAGGGCGCAACCGTGGTTGCCGGTTCGGTGACCTACGCTGGCACGACTGCGACCTTTACGCCGGCTAGCCCTTTGATAGCCAACTCCCCCTACAATCTGAGTATTACATCCGGGGCTCAGGACTTGGAGGGAAACGGAGTGACCAGTGGCGGCCTCTCGCCGAATCCATGGTACTTCACCACGATTTCGTCCTCAGACAATGCCGCAACTACGGTCAGTCTTACGAGCCCCGCCGCGGGCGTCACGGCTGCGCCGGTCGACGCTACGGTTAACGCGGTCTTCAGTCAAGGGATGGACCCCGCAACAATCACCACAGGAACCTTTACTGTGACCGGCCCCGGCACGACGCCTGTAAACGGAGCGGTCTCCTACGATGCCACAAGCAATGTTGCGACCTTTACCCCGGAAAGCAATCTCTCCCCCACGGTCCTCTATACCGCCACGATTACCAACGCAGCCCAAGACCTGCAAGGCCAGCCGCTCGCAAATGGCGGCCTCGCGCCCAATCCCTGGACGTTTACAGCCGGTGCGGCCACGCAGAGTCCGGCTCCAGTCAACCTGGGATCGGCCGCTAGTTACGCAATCCTTGCGGGCTCTACCGTCACCAACGCCGGCGCCACGTTCATTAACGGGGACCTGGGGCTGAGTGCAGGCACTGCGGTAACTGGATTCGGGCCTGGAGTAGAGAATGGGACGACACGCGTCTACCCCGATGCCAATGCCGCCTCGGCAAAACTGGACCTAACGGCTGCCTTTAACGACGTCGCTGGACGAACGACAAATCAGGTCGTTCAGCCCAGTGGCGAGCTTGGCGGGCTGATCTTGGCTCCCGGCCTGTACACAGCTCCAGCGCCGGGCTCGTTTACGATCAGTTCGGGGAATCTCACGCTCGACGCTCAGGGCAATTCGAGTGCCGTCTGGATCTTCCAGATGCCTTCCTCCACGCTCACGGTGGGAAGCGGCCTTCAGGTAATTCTGATGAACGGTGCCAAAGCGTCCAACGTCTTTTGGCAGGTTGGCAGTTCAGCGACCGTGGGAGGAACGCTTTTCCGGGGAAATATTCTGGCATCCGCATCGATCACGCTGCAGAGCGGCGCGACGGTGGATGGCAGAGTATTGACACAAACGGCCGCGGTGACCTTAGTCGCCAACACGGTTACGAAACCAGGGCCCTAAAGGCGCCGGGCCCTGCTACATGCGAGCTTCAGTGCCGGATCCCGCAGAGAGCGGAATTACCGCCTTTACCACAGTTCCCGTTTGATCCGAACTAACCTTCAGCGAGCCGCGCAGTTCTTCGATTCGCTCTTGCATTCCGCTGGTCCCCACGCCCGGACGAAAAGCCGCCTGGCCGTCTTTGTGGGGAAGGCCCTTGCCGTGATCGCGCACCTCCAGCCACACCTGGCGCGCATCGGCGCCGATGGCCACTCGCGCCAGCTTGCTCCCGGAGTGGCGATGCACATTGGTGAGAGACTCTTGCAGCACCCTGAAAAGAGCGATCTCGATATCGTCTCCGAAACGGTCCAAATCTTGGGGGACTTCGACTTGCACCTGAATCGCGCTTCGCGCTGCAAATCCTTCCGCATACCAACGCACCGCGGCGGAGAGCCCTATTTCGTCGAGTAAAGGCGGATGCAGCAGGTGCGAGATGGTGCGCACTTCCCTCGCGCACGTCCTGCTCATCTCCGCGGCTTCCACCGCACGTTCCGTAACATCGGAGGGCAACCCCTTCGCGAGCTTGCCGATCGGATCGAGAGTCATGGCGATCGCGCTTAGATATTGGCCCACGCTGTCATGCAGATCGCGGGCGATCTTGCGGCGCTCATCGTCTTGCGCGCGCATCAGATGCACAGACATCTCGCGCAGGCGAGCATTCGCGGCCTCAATTTGACGATTCTTTTCGATAAGGAGCGCGGTGCGTCGCTGTTTGGCGTGCCCAATCAACAAGAAAACGCCGGAGGCCACCAGATAGGTGATCGTCTCGGGCAGTTCACTTCGGGAAAACGCTAACGAAAATGCCGGAGGCGTGAAAAAGAAATTGCCGGTTAAAAGCCCCAGACCGATGGAGAGTAAGGCCGGCGCCCAGCCTAGAAACCAGGCGGAGAAAGCCGTTGCGACCATGAAGGTCGTGTAAGCCATAAATGTGGAGGGTTCCTGACTGCTCAGGAAGGGACGTATCATCGCGCGCGTGGCGAATGCCACCACGACGGCCAAGGCGGCAACCGCGTACGGACGCAAGGCCTTAGCTAACATGTCGGCCAGACTCGCAAGAGCGGACGTTCATGATTCTGCCGGAGGCAATCAAGCAATCAAAATGTTCAATTCAGGCCGTGCTTCGGGCGCGAAAACTGACCTGGCACCCTGGCAATTGTCCCCCTAGCAATTGTCCCAGGATACTGCTCTCTGAGATGCTTGCCAAGGCCGCGGCATCATCGCGAAAAGTTCGGCCATCGCACTTACGTGAGACAATAGGCTGATTAGACGGGACACTCCTCGGGACTGTGCGTCTAATGAAGAGGAGCGCTTATGGCCCGGAGCAGAAGACACGTTTTCGCGTTAGCCGTAGCTTTTCTGCTTTCACCTTTGGCCTCTCCCGTAACTCCCCGATCGGCTGCGCTCTACGCTCAGGAGCCGCCGGCGCAAACGCCGCCAGCGGCGGCGCAACCCGGGCCCGCCCAGACAAGAGCGGAGACCAGAGCGGAGACGAGAGCTACCGCCGAAAGCACAGCGCCGCCAAAGGAAGAGTCCTCCTCCACTGAGCACAGCATTCGAATCGGCACGGAGACCATTCCCTACAAAGCCACTGCCTCGACCATCCTTCTAAAGGACGACAAGGGCGAACCTCTCGCCAGCATCTTTTCCGTCGCCTATACGCGAACCGACGTCAAGGATCTGTCGCAGCGCCCCATCGCGTTTCTCTATAACGGCGGTCCCGGCGCGGCTGCCGTCTGGCTGCACATTGGCGGATTCGGGCCGCGTCGCGTGCTCACGCGAGATGCCGCGCCCACCGGTCCTGGCCCCTATCAGCTCGTTGACAACGCCGATTCCCTGCTGGACAAAGCCGACCTGGTTTTCATCGATCCCGTGGGCACGGGCTTCAGCCGCGCGGTAGGCAAGGGAGATACGAAGAACTTCTGGAACGTCGATGGGGACGTGAAGGAGTTTGCCGACTTCATCGGCATCTACATCAGCCGCAACAATCGCTGGAACTCGCCGAAATTCCTGATCGGCGAGAGCTATGGAACGTTCCGGTCCGTGGCGCTCGCCAGGTACTTGCAGTCGGAGCGAGGGATCTATATCAATGGCATCGCCCTGCTGTCCACGGTCCTCGACCTGAGCACGCTGCAATTTAATCTTACCGACGACCGCTCGTACATTTTCTATGTTCCCAGCTATGCCGCGGCGGCTTGGTACTACAAGACGCTGAAGAACCGGCCCGCCGAGATCGTTCCCTTCCTGAAAGAAGCCCGCCAATGGGCTTCCACCGACTACGCCGCCGCGCTGATCAAGGGTGATGCGCTGGGTGAGCCGGAAAAGTCCCAGATCGCCAGGAGGCTCTCGGATTTCACCGGCCTCGACGTAGACTACATTCTCAGAGCCAATCTGCGCGTGAGCCTTCCGCAATTTGCCGCCGAACTCGAGCGCAGCCGTGGCCTCACGGTCGGCCGTTACGATTCGCGCTACTCCGGGCCCACCGACGATCGCCTCAGCGAATACGCGCGGCACGATCCCTCATTTGACGCCATCAACGGCGCGTTCAACGCGGCCATCAATAGCTATCTTCGGCAGGACCTGAAATTCAGCTCCGAATTGACTTATCAAACCTTGAATACGGAAGTCGAACCCAGATGGGACTGGAAACACAGAGGCAACGAACCCGGCGCGGTGAGCGTGCACAGGGATTTGGTCCAGGCGCTGATCACCAATCCCGCTTTGCGTGTGCAAACGGAAAACGGCTGGTTTGATATGGCCACGCCCTTCTTCGCCACCGAATTCACCGTGGATCATTTGCAGTTGCCGCCCGCGCTCCGCGCCCACATCGATTTCAAGTATTACGATTCCGGCCACATGATCTATTTGAACGAGCAGGATCTGCCCAAGCTCAAGCAGAACATCGCCGATCTCATCGACGCCGCCATCAAGCCCCAGCCCAGCGCAAAAGAATCAAACGCCAATCCCGCCGCCCCCGCTCCGGCGCCCTGAGCCGACATTCACTACTGGTCTACGTCTCGAAACCGTTTTCAGTTTCCGTAACGCCTGATTTCCGGACCGTAAGTTACACTATTTCGCAGTCGCAGATGGTCGAACTATTTGTCAAACGAACGCGTTTTCCTGTGTCCGCCGACCGCATATTCTCCTGGCATGCTGAACCGGGAGCCCTCGAACGTCTAATTCCGCCTTGGGAGCACACGCGTTTCATCCGTCGCACGGGTACCGTTCGCGAGATCGGCTCACGCATTGAGATCCTATTCGCATTGGACCCTTATGGAGGACGTGGATCAGCGAACACACCGCATGCGAGGAAGGACGCGCGTTCCGCGACTCACAAATCGAGGGCCCATTCGCCTTCTGGCGGCACACACATAAGTTTGAGCCCGACGGCCCATCCGCTTGCTATCTCGAAGATCGCGTGGAGTACGCCCTTCCGATGGGCATTCTTGGAAAGATGGTTGCGGGCCGCTTCGTTCGACGTAAGCTCGATCGCCTCTTTTGCTACAGGCACGAATTCACTACCAACGCGTTCGGTGGAAATTGATAGTCTCTCCCGGCACCATAGCAACTTCAGTTACAGTCCGACCATATCCCGTTGGTTTTCGCAGCCATTCTGAGCCGCCTCTTAGTCAGCTCATCCAAAAGACTCTTGCGTGGAAGCCAATCCGGCAGAGGAACGATTCCGCGGTGGGCTATCTCTCCTCGGAGAAGCATTTGCGTGGCGAGCGAGGGCAGCACAGCAGGAATCACCTCCCCATGGTCGGCGGCAAGTACACTCAGCGACATGCTCCGGCGATTCTCGCCGAAAACTTCGACCATCAGGCCACCCTGCGAAGTTCCAAATAAGGATGTCACATAAATCAAACCTTTTGATATTGGCAGTAACCAATCCACTTTTTCTAAATGAGATCTCCTCCTGAATCCACGCAGAGCCGACAGGGTGCGATTCAAGAAGTCGAGTTCCGAACCTATTTTGAACTCCACAGCTTTAACGCCAAAATATATGGGCTGAAGGAAATAGTCGGCGATATCGACGACCGTATAGACCCATCTATTCCCCATTGGAGGCGGAAAGGACACTTGTTCACGCCCCGTCCAACCGCGAACGACGTTCTCACCCGCGCCGTTCGGTATCGGAAATTCATTCCCAACAGTAGAGAGTAGGCAGAGAAACGAGCCCGGCCCCCTCGGATGCCGCGTGCCGGGACTAATTGAAATCTTCGTCCGTTCTATCGACGGAATCTCCTCCTGGCAATATTTGGTCAATAATGAAGACATGCCAGGCACAACTGAACATCCGACAAACGCCGTAATGCCCGCTTCCTCGACCTCGGAACGCAACTGATGGCAACGGACGACGAAATCCCTGTCATCAGCTATGTCGACGTACGGGACGTGTTTGTCGATACATGCCCGAAGCACATTTAAAGACTGACCTTGGTAAGGGCCAACACAAGACACCACCACCTTTGCGCCATCAATGGTTGAGAGGACCGACGCGTAGTTCCTTACATCGGATTCCACCTTACGTATCCGGGTTTGGGAAGGGTGGAAGGTTGTGTCCTTGGGCTGTCGCGAGGCGACGATAATTTGCGCCGACGAATATTTCAGAAGGTCCTCGACCACAAAGTGCCCAAAAAAACCGTCTCCGCCATATACGACGACTTTCGGAAGGTCAGGCTCCAACCGTTTGAAGCCGGTCGCTTCTAACTCGTATACCCGCTCCAGCAGTGCGGAATCATCACGAAGAATATCGTCCTTTTGTTTCTTGAATAACGGACGCAACAGCCAAAACACTGGCGCCATGGACCAATGAAAATTGAAAGTGATGTTTTCAGTTTGAGTGAGGTCCCCATCTGGGCCTTCCATTAGGCCGTCTACGCGCATTTTGGCAAGCGGGGTAATGAATTCATACCAATAACGGCTCTCATCAACAGGGCCGCCGCGAGCTGTAGTTTCTTGCTTAAAGCCGTAGAACAGGCTGGTCAGGCGGTATTCAACGTAATCCGGCCTCTGAGCAACGATTCGTAGGTTGCGAAACCATCGCTTGTGTAAACTGCAAACATGATCGAGATCCATTATGTTCTCGAAGACGAAACGCCGGCTTGTCTTCACTTTGTGCCCAAAGATGAGTTTGGTCTGCAAGGCGCGCCGATTATAGACCCGATCAAAATGGAAGACGGCTGCCGGTACACCGGCGCATTAAGCCCAAATCCCGAGAAGCGTTGCCGGCTCAACCGGTCGATGCAACACCACCTGGTATAAATCTTTTCCTAAAGGTGGTGTTCAGATGCAGATACGATGGAAGTTGTCTTTGGCTCAACAGGCCGATCTGTGGAACCGTTGGAAGGCTGGACAGTCGTTAAATGCGATTGGCCGAGTACTTGGCAAGGATAAACAGGTCATCCACTTCCTGCTGGCGCGCCACGGGGGGATTGCTCCGCCGGTCCGTCGCCGTTCACAGCGGGTACTCACCCTAGCCGAACGCGAAGACATCTCGCGTGGCATCGCCAGCGGCTCCTCGCTGCGGGTCATCGCCCAAGCTGTGGGTCGTGCTTCCTCCACAGTGAGCCGGGAAGTGTCCCGCCATGGCGGGCGCGCGCAGTATCGAGCTAGCCAGGCCGATCAGCAGGCCTGGAACTCGGCGCTGCGCCCCAAGCCGTGCCGGCTGGCCACCCACAGTCAGCTGCAGCAGATGGTTGCGAGTAAACTGGTGCAGGACTGGTCGCCGGAGCAAATTTCCGGGTGGCTGAAACAGTCCTATCCGGACGACGAGAATCTGCGTGTGTCTCACGAAACGATTTATCGCAGCCTGTTCATTCAAGCGCGGGGAGCCCTGAAACAGGAGCTGATTCGGCACCTTCGCTCGAAGCGGCGGATCCGCCGCTCGCGGCACTCCAGCGTTCACGGACATTCGCAAGGCAAGATCGTCGATGCGATTTCTATTCGCGAACGCCCTGCGGAAGTCGAAGATCGTGCCGTCCCCGGTCATTGGGAGGGAGACCTATTGCGTGGGGGAGGCAACACCCACGTGATCACGCTGGTCGAGCGCCAATCGCGCTTTTGCGTGCTGGTGAAGGTGTGCGGCAAGGACACAGCTACGGTAGTGACCGCCCTGATTCAGTACGTGCGGCAACTCCCAGCGGCCTTGCGGCGCTCACTGACTTGGGATCGCGGGCTGGAGATGGCTGAGCACAAGAGCTTCACGATGGCGACCGATGTACAGGTTTACTTCTGCGATCCGCAAAGTCCCTGGCAGCGCGGCTCGAACGAAAACACCAACGGGCTTTTGCGCCAATATCTGCCGAAGAAGGCAGACCTGTCCCGCTTCTCGCAATCAGAGCTGGATGAGATCGCTCTGCGCCTCAACACCCGACCACGACAAACCTTGGGATTTCGAACCCCAGCAGATAAACTGCAGGCCAGTGTTGCATCGACCCCTTGAGATCACCGTCTTTATCGCAAACCGTGACCCGCTATACTACTCGGAGTCGACTCCGGTCCGGACACGGAGCACGGCGCCAAACACGACTCTCATGCGCATTCTGATTGGAATTTTCGGACTTCTCCTCCTCCTGGCCATTCTCTGGGACTCCTTCGAGAGCGTCATTTTGCCTCGCCACGTGAACCGCTCTTTCCGCATCGCCAGATTTTTCTACCGCACCGCCTGGAGCTTCTGTTCTTTCACCGCCGGATATATTCGCAATCCTAAGCTGCGCGAAAGCTACTTGAGTTACTTTGGCCCGCTCTCTTTGCTCCTGCTCATCGGCTTCTGGGCCCTGGCCATGGTCCTGGCCTTTGCCATGCTCCAGTGGGCTGCCGGGTCGGCTCTCGCTGGCCCGGGAGTTCCGGGGGCATTTCGAACCGATCTCTATTTCAGCGGCACCACGTTCTTCACTCTCGGGCTGGGCGACATCGCGCCTCAGACCTCCATCGCCCGAGTCATGTCCGTAGCCGAAGCGGGAACAGGTTTCGGTTTCCTCGCTATCATCATCGCCTATCTGCCCACGCTCTACGGCGGCTTCTCCCAGCGCGAAGTGAATATCTCTCTGCTGGATGCGCGCGCCGGCTCCCCTCCCACCGCCGCCGAGCTTCTGCGCCGCCATGGCGCCGAGCGAATCCAGAATGATGATCTCGCCGATTACCTTCACAATTGGGAAACATGGTCTGGGCAATTGATGGAAACCCACCTCAGCTATCCCTTTCTGTGCTTCTTCCGCTCGCAACACGATAATCAATCCTGGGTTGCCGCTTTCACCGCTATCTTGGACACCTGCGCTCTTCTGATTGCCTATGGCAAAGGGGAGACCAAATGGCAGGCGCAGCTCACCTTTGCCATTGCTCGCCACGCCGTCTCTGACCTTGCTCAGATTTTTAGGTTGGAATCCCGCGCCCCGGCGGTGGACCGCTTGCCCGAACACGATCTGGCAAAAATGCGCCAGCTCTTGCTTGACTCTGGAGTGCACTGCGGCGGCGACTCCTCCGATGAAAAACTGAAGGAGTTGCGCCTGCTGTACGAACCCCACCTCAATGTGCTCTCGAAGCTGCTGCTCATGCCGCTGCCAACCTGGGGACTCGAGGCGCGGCCCGGTCTGGAAAACACCGTTTGGGGAAGAATCTCCTCACCCGCGCTCGGCGAATCGGAACACGTGGAGACCGATCACTTCTGAGGCCTCCAATTTTGTCCGGTAGTCTTCCGCGGGCGAGCGAGTTTCTGTGGGTGCCGCACCCTTGGTTTTCAAGGGTGCGGATTTTCGTTTCTCTTCGTCACCAATTGCCGAATGAATGCAAGAATCAGAGAATCCGCGAATCTATTCCCCACCCGCATGTGCAAGCGTGGGCACCCGAATGGGGTCAGGAATGTCTCTCATATACAAGCTTGGATTTCTCATTGTTGCCGGGCGGCCACTCTTCTTCGATCAGAGTCTGACCGTCACCTGCGAGCTTCAGAGATCCTTCATTGACAATACGGCCTTGGACCTTCTGTTGCGCTAGGAACTCGTGTGAACCGCTAGGCTTTAGTGCCAGGGTAGTTCCAAGTGAAACTGAGCCCCTGTAAACCGGCGCATCCGATCCGTCCAGACGAATATCAGCGTAGTCTCCGGTCTCAAGATGAGCGAAGTGTAAAGTATCACCTCTGAGTGCTAGCACTAGAGTTCGATGACGATTTCCAAATGGCTTTATGTTCTTCCAGGCCCCTGCAAAGCCAATCGATTTCCCTATACGAGCAAACATATCCTCCCTAGATTTCATGGCGGTTCCAGACGGGCCGGCCGAAGTGGTTGTAATAGACAACAGTTTTCCGTCAGTTGATAGCTTCCAATGCCTCGTCTCTACCACAGAACCGTCGGCAGTTGAGGTTGAGTCGATTACCGAAGGGTCCTTCTGTGTGCACGATATGAATCGATTGGGTGTAGTGGGGTACTTGTTTCCATCACAAGCGAAACTGTAGATTAATATTCCACCATCTAGGCGATACATCCCCGGTTGGATCACTGAGATTACGAATGTGGGACCTGAAATAGAGGTTTTTGTTTCGTCAAGGTCCCACTGTCCAGTCCATGACTTCGAGGGCCTGCAACCTGTCAAAAGAGCCATGGTCATGATCGTGGCAATTGACGTCAATGTTCTCTTCATGCGATCCCTGGCGGGTGGCCTAACTTTGTGACCGGGAAGCTTTTTCCGATGCCCTGTCCTCGCTTTTTGAGGGCAGGGCTTCTCTCTTGTCCCTCGCAGGGGAGCAATCTATTTTCCTAGTTGTCCGAATCGGCTTTTTCCTGCTTGATTGGGGTTAAGCAGTTCGCCACGCATTTTGACGCCTCAACTTCAACTTCCGCTTTCTCGTTCGACCCAAGTTTGTTGCCGCCCTCGGGTGCAGCCACCAGCGAAAGTGGGCCGTCGGATACGTCGAACGTGCACTCGAACGTACCGGACTGCGCGCCTCGCTGTGTGCAATTACCGTTGCTCACAACGCTGTCGATATCGCCGCCTTTGGCACGTGCTCGTTCCGCCATGCGCGTTGGCACGATCGCCACAGTCATCGGGACAGGCGAACTGATCTTCACGGCGAACGGCTCGCCATCCCGGTCCGCTGCGATCCCGTCATAAACTTTCATGGCCCGCGTCACTTCATACCTCTCTCTGAGTTCTGTGGTCCATTGATACTGGGGCGGATCGCAATTCTCCACGCAAATCCAGCGGTAGTAGCTGATGTGAATGTCGTTCGGGGCCACGAAGTCGCGTACGGTGCCATGATCGTCCGCGCCCGCGCCAAAGCCGATATTCGCGGTCCGGCCGCCATCGCGTTCGTCTCGTACAACCAGCGTCATGGGATGACCCGCGGGTACCTCGCACGCATACGTCATCTTCACCACGTGCTCGCGAATGCAACGAAAGCTAATTCGGGGCAAAAGCTCGGGGTGCCGGAGAGCTTCGCTCCACTCCCCCGTCGGAGCCATCTCCACCGTTATCGGCTCTTGCGCCTCTATATCGACGTGCACGTTCCCAACCCGATCGCCAATCCGATCGCTTGACTTGAAAACCTGCCCCGTATGGTAGCCGGACGGATCCAGACGGACGCTCTGGTCATTCGTAGCCTGCCAATCGAACGTCTGTTCTTGGGCGGCTCGCCCAGAGGCGCTTATCGTGAGCGCCGAGACGAGTGCAACGGCCAGTAAGCCATTTCTCTGGAGTAGCTTGCAGTCAATCATGGAACACTCCCCAATTGTTTGATTCCCATCTTCAAGAGAAGAGCCGCAGGACCGGAAAGCTTCCATCGGCAACAGATAGCCGAACTCAGCCCATTGTACTAGTACCGCATCGGGAGGTCGTCTATCTCGAAGTACAGGTGTGTGGTTTGCATCAATCGGGGCAGGCTGCCCCCAAAAGGCCCAAAAAGGCCAAAAGGCCAAAAGGCCCAAAAAGAAATGCTTGGCGCGGAAATACTCCGGAGGGAGGCCGTGGGCATACTGCGGCAGCCAATTCGGAACACAAAAAAAGCGAGCGCCGTGCCCTCAGCCCCGGCGCTCGCCTCTCAGCAGACCTCGCTGAATTCGTCTACTGCGGCCCTCCGCCACGACCGCCACGGCCCGCCGCCTCCGCCCTCCGCCTGCGCCCCCGCGACCAGCCCCGCCAGCAGGTGGGGTCGGCTGCGCAACCTCAGGCTGCGGCCCCAGCACCTTCACGAGTGCTTGATACGCGCACTGCTCGTCCGCGTTTCCGCCGCCTACGCCAATCGCGCCGATAAGCTGATGGTCCACCACGATCGGCAGACCGCCCGCCACGAAGTAATACGACAATCCCTGTTCCTTCCCCAGGTCCAACCGAATCAACCGGCCATCCACATCCGCGAACCGCCGCGCCACAGCTCCCGACGATGATCGCGCGTACAACACGGTCTTCGCCTTCATCAAGCCGGTCTCCGCGCCGATCGGAAGCACTCCGTCCATCTGGTGCGAGTCGATGATCTGCCCGGTCGGCGACAAGACAAAAACAACTATGGTCTGGTTGCCTGGCTGCGCCTTCTGCCAGTCCACGCATGCATCCACGAGAGCCCTGGCCGTATCGGCGTTGATCACCGCCTTCATCAACGTGCGGTCCGCCACCTGATTCGAGACCGTCACCTTATCGAACGATGCGGGCGTCGATCCCTGCGCCCAAACCTTGCCTGAAATGCATGCCAACAGGGCTACCTGCAAAACGATAAGCCCTGCACCTCGAAATCGCGCTCTCCTGTTCATTCTTACTCTCCCGTCTGGCAGCCAGGAGTCTCCTGGCGCCGAAAAATCTGTTCGCCACGAAATTCTTAGCCCAACCCCGGACAGCCCCGGAATCTACACCTCAACGCCTGCTTTTCGCAACACTCCGTTCCATTTGGTTCTGGTCTTGAATCTTTGGAAAGGCGAAATGCGCCCAAACGAGGAGGATACTACGCTGGTTTACTCGCCCACCACGTGCGGAGAATAACCGCCGTCACCGCAAGAAAAATGAGCATGGCTGCGTGATTCAATGACGATTCGCTTTCGGCGAGCCCGCTTGCGGCGGACAAAGACACCAGGCCAAAAACGAGCATCGCCAACGCGATGCACGCCGACAGCAGCAGCGATCGCCCATCTGGTTGTCCCTTCCAGACCGCGCTCAGAACACTAATCACGATAGCCAGGACGACGATCACATCGGCGATGGAAAGGAGGATTCCCATTTCGATGGCGGGATTCTATTTCCGCCGCAAAATAAACTCAAGCTCTAATTGCATTCCGGGCCGCTTGCTCCAACGGCGGAAAATCGTCTCACCCTCCGCCCCTACTCCCCCCCCTTCTCCTGAGCCACCTGGGCGTGCGATAGAGACGCGATGGACGACTCTAGCCAAAACCCATCCGCGGGGGATTGCCGTTCTCCTATGTAACTTCGACAC
This sequence comes from uncultured Acidobacteriota bacterium, assembly GCA_963703785.1. Taxonomy (GTDB): domain Bacteria; phylum Acidobacteriota; class Terriglobia; order Acidiferrales; family UBA7541; genus Palsa-189. Next base: position 63,223 of record CAVPFR010000013.1, read on the forward strand.
GCGATACCGCGGAAACCGCCAATATCGGCGCGGCAGGAGTAGACTTAGGCAACGGCCCCCTCGATGCGGGAAAATGGCCCCTGCGGAACGCCGTAATGACGACGGAGCTCATCCAATTGCCAGGAATGGACCTGCCAGAATGGACTTGATCGATAAGCGCACTGTTTCTGTCTTGACCACGATTCTGCTGTTCGTCGCCGCAGGCGCCTTCATCTACGGTGCCAGCCGCGTTCTTGTCGTCTTTCTCCTGGCCATCTTGTTTGCTTACTTGTTGGAGCCGCTGGTGTCCGCGACGCAACGCTGGACCCGCATCTCCAGAGGTTCTCGCACTCTCGCTATCTTGGAAGTTTATGCGGTTCTCTGCGCGGGCCTTGCTGTCCTTTTCTTTCTTACCGGCCCCCGCATCGCCGAAGAGGCCAAAATGCTGGCGGAGGCGCTTCCGGGCTTATTCGAGAGACTCAGTTCAGGACAGATCGCCGTGCAAATTGGATCAAGGCGAGGCTGGAGTGCCGCCACCCAACTCCGCCTGCAGCACTTTCTCGCCAGTCATAGCAATGTGATCTTGTCATGGGTGGGTTCTCTGGGTCCCCGCGTCGCCTCCGCCGCTTCCAACGCCATCTGGATCGTGCTGATCCCGATTCTGGCCGTGTTCTTTCTGAAGGATGGCCGCACGTTCAGCGACCACATTCTCAAAATGGTCGAGCGCCGCCAGCAACGGCAATTCCTGACGGGAATCACCGACGATCTGAACGAGATGCTGGCCCACTACATACGCATGCAGCTCATCCTCTCCGCACTATCGATTGTGGCCTATATGGCCGTGCTGTCCCTTCTCCGCGTACCCTACGCCTTGGCAATCGGCCTATTCGCCGGGTTGCTCGAGTTCATTCCCGTGGTTGGGCCGTTCCTCGGCGCCACGATGATCGTAGGCGTCGCCTTCCTGGCAAATTACCACCACGTTCTCATTGTGGCCCTGTTCCTGACAGTCTGGCGCATTGTTCAGGACTACGTCACCACGCCGCACCTGATGGGCGTGAAGCTTCAGCTCCATCCTCTCACCGTCATCTTCGCCGTCCTCGTAGGTGCCGAAATCGGAGGGGTTATCGGCGTCTATCTCTCGATTCCCATTGCCGCGGCGCTGCGCATCGTTTGGAAGCGCTGGCAGCGCGTGTACTCCGGCCAACCTAACATCAGAGCGGCCTGACTGTGCCCAATTATCCCCTTTAGAATCAATTATGTATAACCGTTATTAACGGAAACGAGCAAGCTGTCCCACAAAAACCTCGGGCGCCTTCCAACCCCCGCTTAGAATCGATTCGAAGATTTAAGCTCGCCTGTAATCCAGGAAATCCATTCGGAGGAAGGATCGGATGCGCTATCTGAAGATCGCCTCGACAGCTGTTCTCATGTCGCTTCTGTTCGTCGGCTTAACGTCAATTTCGGCATTCGCCCAGGAACCCAGGTATTACCCGCCGCAGGAGCTCGAACGCCTCGTTTCTCGGGTCGCGCTCTACCCTGATCCCCTGCTCGCCCAGGTTCTGGCCGCTGCAAGCTTCGCGGACCAAGTCCCCGAGGCGGCCCGCTGGGCGGACCGGCATCGCAATGTCACCGGTGATGACCTTTCCAGGTCCATCTCTGATGACAACCTGCCCTGGGATCCCTCCGTGCAGGCCCTGCTTCCATTTCCCTCGGTTCTCGGAATGATGGCCTCGGACATGCCCTGGACCGAAAATCTCGGCAACGCCTTCCTGGCCCAGAACAGTGACGTAATGGACGCCGTCCAGAGGATGCGCCATCACGCCTACGATTACGGCTACCTGCGCACCAATCCCCAGATCGTCGTTACAGGCGGGCCTTATATCGAGATCCGCCCCGTGCGTCCGGAGTTCCTCGTGGTGCCGGCCTACGATCCGGCAGTGGTCTTTGTCCGCCCCCGGTTCGGTTTCGCGGTCGGCGGCGCCATACGCTTCGGATACGGCGTCTCGGTGGGCGCTGCCTTTCGTCCCTGGGGATGGGGATTGAACCGTATCGCCTGGGATAGCCATGCCATCTTCATCAACAATGCTCGCTGGGACCGCAACTGGCACAACCGCGCGGTTTACGTCCACCCTTACGAAATCCGCCATGGCGTGGCGCCGCGCGTCGAAGAACGCCATGAAATACATGAACAAGTCGTCAGAGAGCGCCTAGACGACCGGGTAGACCACGCTCGCGCCGAAGAACATCGCCCCGACGAACGTCGCGCCGATGAGCATCGTGTCGATGAGCATCGCGCCGATGAGCATCGCGCCGATGAGCATCGTGTCGATGAGCACAAGAAAGTCGAAGAACACAAGAAAGTGGAAGAACACAAGGACAAGCGCGAAGACGACCGGAGATAACCGGACAAGGGCAGATAACCCGACTAGGCCAGATAACCCGACTAGGGAAGTCCAGCGCTGATTCGGCTCCCTTGTCGTTAAGCCTCGGCCGCGGCGTTTTCCACAGAACGCCGCGGCCTTCTTCTTTTCACGGTGAATCACCGCTTTACCTACTCGTTAGGCATGCAGCCTCCACCATATCCTTTAAAAGTAGTACCTTTTTACGGATTCGAATGGATTGACCCAATCCCCGAGTTGATCTACCCTCGGTGTCCACAAACGGGCCGAGTGTGGGCCCGCGAGGGCTAATCTCTACCTGAACAATCGGATCGCGGACGCAAGTCACCGCATCGATTCTAGGGCGGCGGTTAGACCTCAATTCACAGGCAACTTGCTCGGGCCTCTCGCCTCTTAGGAAGAGCTTTTCCGAGCGGTTATGCGGCGGTTCCCCGGAGGTACAAGGCCATGCAATCTCCCACCGGCCGATCTGGTTTCGTTTCCAAGTTCTTGTTGTGTGCCTGTCTCTGCTTCGCCGTCGGCCTGTTGATTCCCGCCGCCCACGCTCAGCAGAAGCAAACCTCAGCGGCTGTTTCGTCTGCCGCGCCGGTCGTGAACGGCGGTGAGGTCGTCATCCCCGGCCCGTTCAAGCCCTTCATGCGCATGGCGGCCATCAGCCAAGAGGCTTCGCCGGAAGAAATCTTGCCCTTCCTGGCCAGGAATATCGAGATCAATGGCTATCGCGGCGCGCTGGAGAAAAATCCCAAGCCGACTGAGTTTCTCGTCCTTCTCAAGCGATATCTGCACATCGCCAAAGAGTTGCAGATGCTCGCTGGATCCCAGGAGATCATACAAGTCGCGAACTGCCGCGAAGCGGACCAATTGCTGGCCGTCATTGGCTATCGCCTGAAGCAGGGCTGCGGACCCAATAGCGAACTCGAAGCCGGGGATGCCGATCGCGCCTTTATCACCAATGACTCTGGCTTCCCGATTTCGGAACTCGAACAGGCGTTGCGGCAGAATAAGCCTTTCGTCTACCGCTACCCCTCCTCTCATGTGCCGTTGATCTTCAAGCCTGAGGATTGGAAAGCCATCCAACGGGGCGACGCTGCTAATGCCGATTTCATCGATGGGCTGCTCGCGGACCCGCTCGAAGCCCGCCTGTATTGGGCCTTCGCTCGCATGGATAGCGAGACGCGCGACTCCCTGAAGCGAGCGCCGGGATTGCCAAAGCTCGTTTCCTCTGAAGCGCTGCTCGACTTCTACGGGGCCAGCCTCCTGGTTCGCTCGGGGCGCGTCGTCGTTCCCGGGGGCCCGGCGGCCGAACCGGCCTGGAAGCAATTAGTCGGCGCGGGACCGGAAGCTCCCGAGGAATTCCTCTCCAAACTGTTGGCGCGCGATGAAGGCTGGCTGGCCGCTTATTTCGACGCGCTCTCTCGCCTGAATCGCAAGCAGCTAGCGTATTTCACCGATGCGCGCAGGCTGCCCCGCTTCTATCAGGCCCTTCGCGGATCGGACCCTCATCCTGGCCCCGCCCGATTCCTCGTCTTTCGTCCGAATGCCGGCCTTTCGCTTCTCACCACGCGCCTGCAACTCGAAGCGGATGGCCAGCCCCTCATTCCCGGCAATGTCCAAGTCTGGAAAGAGATCGTGCGCCGCAAGCCCAAATCCAAAATCGGCGCGGAATGGGCTCGCAGGGCGGGAGGCTGGAACAGTCCCGAGCAGGTTGTAGAAGGTATGTTTGGCCTCTCCCGTGCCGATAGCGAAGGCCCGCTGCAAGTATTTCTTACCGTTTCGGAAATTGATCGGGAACGGACGCCTGACCACAGGCTCAGCCCGCAAACGGTGCGCTTGCTCGCCGATAAATTTGGCGATTTCAACGACCAGTATCTGATTTTTTCCGAGTTTCACGACCTGAACGACAATTCCATTGCCCGCTTTTTCTCCGTAGCCGAAGGGCTTGATCGCATCACCGACCACTCCTCGCGATCCAGTGCCATCGGCGTATTCCAGGCCGACATAGGGTTTTGGGAGATTCTGGCCCGTCAAGGGCAGATTCCCAGCGCCAGCCTGAACGACTCCTGGCAGAGCCTGCTTGCTCCTTTTTCGCATGTAGCCACTCCGCCGCAAGTCTTCGACGCAGGACGCGCAGCGCTCGCCCAAATCGTGCGCGCCTCGACGGGCGAAACCAGCTTCTCGGAAAATACACTGATCTCCCTTCTCGCCGGACCCGACCAGTCCACCTCGGACGGACGCCAGGTGCACCAATTGCTGGCCAACCGCATGCGCGCCGTAATGGAGTCGCAGCGGCTCGCTTCCTTGGATACGCTCTTCCAGCTCGCCGACGGTTTGCACCAGTTGTCGCAAGGCAAGACCACGGCGGAAGCGCTCGTCCCCCTTGCCGGTGAGCTTCGCGAGTTCGAGATGCCCCGGCCGATCTTCACCAATAGCGAAAGAAACTCCTGGGCCGGTGGCATGTACGATAATCGCCACACCGAATTGAAAACGGGACGGGACCTGATTCAGATTATCCAGTCCCCCCGCTCCGCGCAGGAAGCCGCCGACGCCCGCGGCCAGCTCGCTCCTTTTCTCCGGGATACTTTGGTGGGCTTGAACTACGCCTACTATGAGCCACCCGGCGCTCAAATGCTTCACAACAATCCCCTCTTCGTGCGCTATCACGATTTCGCGGGTGTGGGCGTCGTTTCGGGTGACCCAGCCTGGCACACCCCGCTCGTTTTGGGCCGCGGATGGGCCGCCGGCGGCGGTGCGCACTTGGTGGGATCGCTCGCTGATCTTCCCTATGTCCTGGCGGAAACCGAGCAGGATTTCATCGTCCCGGAAAATGTACAGGCTCTGGTGTGGGAAGATCTGGTACCCAGCCTGCTCACCAGCGCCGTGATCGCACGTTGGTGGCGTGTTACGCCTGTCGAACTGCACGCCGTGACGCTTTACCAGCGCGCCGGCGAAGAGCTCATTGCTGCCTCGGCCCACAATGCGGAACTCCGCGTGCGGGTTCTGGCCATAGTTTCCGATCGAATGCTGCCTCAAAGACACGAACTGCTGGAGAACGCCCTGCGTGGCGGCGCCGCCGAAGACGCCCTGACCCAGGTCACCCCCGCCGAGACTTCCTACCTCACGGCGGAGTTCCGCAGGCAGTTCCCTGGCGAAACCACGTATTGGGGCCCGTCGGGCAAGGAGCTGCAATCTTTGTCCAGCCGCAATCCTAGCGAAGTCAACTGGGAGCGAATCTCTCAGGACTTTGGTGTCCCGCATCCTGCTCTGGCCCAAACCTACTCCCGTGAATTGCTGAACGTGAAGCCATTTCCCGCCGTCATGGGCTATTCCAGCCGTCTCATGGCTGAATCGTGGGAATCCAATAACCTGTACTGGGCTCGCCTCGCCGATGAGTTGGGCTATTCGGCAGTCATGCTGAATCGTCTGGTTCCCGATTTGACACATCGAATGATCGAGAAGATTTTCGCCACTCATTTTGAGGATTGGCAGGCTGTGCTTCGCGCCATGAGGGAAACGGGAGAAGAATTCAAGCAGGGAAAGATCGCTCCTTTGCCGAAGAGAGCGGTAGCGGCCAGTTTCTAGTCGTCGGGAAGCGGGGAGTTGTATGGAAGTGGGCCATAGCCGGGGCGGACTGCGGTCTTCGGAGGGATAATGAAACGACATCACGGAATCGTCGCGTGTGCTGCACTCGTGTTGCTCCTCGGGCTCGCATCGGCGCCACATGCGCAGCAGAATGCCCCGCCGCCTGCGCCGCCTCCGGACAACTCTGCCGAGGGCAACGCCGATAACGATACGGTGTTCCGCGTCAACGTCGATATGGTGCAGTTGAATGTCGCCGTGATCGATAAAAAAGGAAATTACGTGACCGGCCTGAATCCCTCGGATTTTGAAATCCTGGAGGATAAGACGCCTCAGAAAATGGCCACCTTTGAAGAAGGAAACCAAGAGCCTCTGGCGCTGCTCAGTCCTTCCCAGACTGCTCCGGATCCCTCCAGCGCCAAGCCCAGCGCCGCTCCGGCGCAGCTCGGCGCCACAGGTGCCAACGTCTTCATCCTGTTCGATACCAGCAATTATATGTATCGCGGCTTCGTATTCGCCCAGGACGCCATTTCCGATTTCGTCCGCTCCCTCGATGGCACCGCGAAAATCGCGCTCTACTCTTACAGCCGCGATGTCTCCCGCGCCGCGCTGCTTACTTCAGACCGCGATCAAGTTCTCCGCGGCGTGCGTTCGACGGTCGCCGGGGCCGATGCCGCCCTCTACAACGCCCTCCTGATGGTCCTCAAGGATGCGGGACGGTATAGCGGGCGCAAAATAATCGTGGCCTTCTCCAACGGGCCGGATAACGCCAGCATGGTCCCGCCCGAGGGCGTGGGGGAATTGGCTCAGTCGGAGGGCGTGCCGATCTATATGATCAGCACGCGTGAGGCCAACAAAGACCCCGTGAGCACGGCTGTATTCGAGCGCATGAGCACAGCCACCGGAGGCCAAGCCTACTTTGCGAAGAACTGGGAGGAGCAGCAGCACGCCTTTGCTTCCGTCCGTGAGGATCTCGCGCACCTCTACGCTTTGAGCTACTATCCCCAGCCCAATCCCAATCGAGGCTGGCGGACCATCACGGTGAAGCTGCTCGGCGAAAAGCTGAAGAATTTCCGCGTGCGCACCCGAGATGGCTATCGGCCGCGGCCCACGGGTTTCTCGACCGACACGCTGGATGATACGGCCCTGGCGCGTTAGGCCGCTCCACAATTACTGCTGCTGAATCTCAAGAGGCCGCGCCAGGCTGAAGTGGAGTTCTGTCTCGGCTGCGACTGTGACTTCGCGATCGCCCGTTAACGCCGCGCCGGCAACTCCCGCTCCGCCTCCCGCGCCCGCGCCGATTGCAGCGCCCTTACCGTGTCCTGCAAGCGCGCCGATGAGCGCACCGGCTCCCGCCCCTATCGCAGCGCCCTCGGCTGTGCGTTTTCCGCGACCTTTACCTGTATCGCTGAACGTGCTCGTCTGAATCGAATACCTTGTGCCGCTGACCTCAATGGAAGTGAGCGTGATCGCCAGTTCCGCCCCGCCTTTGAATCTGCCCGCCGATTTCGCGGCGGTCACCTTCCCCGAGACTTTGGCTCCCTGCGGGACCACGATGCTGCCGCCAACCACGATCGGAGCCGCCAGCGAGGCACTCACGGGATCTCCCACATTGCTGTCCTTCGAGCTGACGTCCTGGTCTATCGTGACCCTGATGTTCGTGCCGGTTCTCACCTCAATCGGCGGAGGCGGCGCTGGCGCCTGTTGCGCCGGCGGAGCGGCCTGTTCACCGGAAGCGGGATTCGCTCCAGCAGTCCCTGGGCTTCCGCCGTTTGGTTGCGAGGAATGGCATCCGTAAGAAACAACAAGAGCGGCCGTGCAAATCGACAGCGAGATTCTCCCTGCTTTCATAAATTTCCTTGATCCTCCGATTCGTAAGGCAACCTGTCGGGCGGGTACAGCAAAGATATCAGGAAAAGCCGGGTGTGCAGTACGATGTTGGTGGGGCGCGGTGCCCAACAATGCATGTAACCGGGTATCGACGCACCGTCCGTGGGGAGTCATTCTGTATGATATCTCCGCCGGAGGCTGAAGATGACTCGGAAGATGACCCGTAAGATCATTTACATCGTCGGCGGCCTCATTGTCCTTCTCGTGATTGTGGCCGCGCTGCTGCCGTTCGTGATCGATGCCAATCGATTCCGCCCGGAGATCGAATCGTCTTTGAACACGGCCCTGAACCGTAAAGTGGAGATCGGCAACATCCGGCTGTCGATCCTCTCGGGCGGAGTCACTGTCGAAAACATCGCCATCTCCGACGATCCGGCTTTCAATAACGGGCCATTCTTGAAAGCCAAATCCCTGACCGTAAATGTGGAACTGCTTCCGCTGATCTTCTCGCGTGCAATCCATATCACCGGTTTGACCATCGACGAACCGAATGCCACGCTGCTGCGCTCCCCTGCCGGGACCTGGAATTTCTCCACGTTGGGAGCGAAGCAGGACTCGGGCAGCAGCACCCAGGTAAGCTCCACGGCAGCAACGAGCAGTTCGAGCAACTCCAGCCCCGATCTTTCCGTCAGCAGTTTCTCCCTCAAGAATGGAACCATTGTCGTGGGCAACATTGGCGGCGCCGCGCGAACGCATACATACAGCCAGGTCAATCTCAAAGCATCGGACCTGTCCTATACCACCCAATTCCCTTTCCAGTTCGCGGCGAACACGCCCGGCAACGGCAGCATCAAGCTGGACGGCAAGGCCGGACCGCTGAACCCGCAGAACACCGCCGCCACTCCGCTGAATGCGAGTGTGGACGTGAAAAGTCTGGATCTGAAATCGACCGGCTTCATCGATCCATCGGCCGGAATCTCCGGCGTAGTCGATTTCAGCGGCACTTTGAATTCGGATGGAACGACGGCAACCTCGAACGGCAAACTCACCGCCAACCACCTGCAACTCGTTCCCGCGGGCTCCCCGGCCGCTCAGCCCGTCCAAGTGGACTACGAAACCTCGTACGAACTGAAGCCGCAGACCGGGCAATTGAAGAGCGGCACAGTGCACATCGGCAAAGCCACCGCAAACCTGACCGGCGGCTTCAACAACTCCGGAGCCGTTGCGGCTGTGGAGATGAAGCTAGTGGGACAGAATATGCCAGCGGCCGATCTGGAAACCGTGCTGCCTGCGATCGGTGTGACGCTGCCGTCGGGCGCTTCGCTCACGCAAGGTACTCTCAACGCAAACCTGGCCATCAACGGTCCCGTGGATAAATTGGTGATCACCGGTCCTGTCGATCTCAGTAATGCGAAGCTGACCGGATTCGACCTGGGCTCGAAGCTGGGCTCGATCTCCGCCCTGAGCGGCATCGGTAAAGTCGGCGATACGGAGATTCAGACATTCAGCACTACCATTCGCGTCTCGCCCGAAGGAATCCGCAGCGACAATCTGAACGTCGTCCTTACTTCCATTGGCTCCATGACGGGGAAAGGCACAATCTCTCCCGATCACAAGCTCGATTTCAATACGCTGCTGCACTTGGGCAAGCAGAGCGCTCCGTCCGGCCAAACGCTTGTAGCAAGTAATTCCTCCGGCGGAGGCATTCCGCTCAAGATCGAAGGAACAACCTCCGATCCGCAGTTTCGGCCCGACCTCAGCGGAATGGCGGGAAGTCTCGCCAGCGGCCTCAAAGGCGCTAATCCCCTGAAAGGCCAAAATGCGGCACAAGAGGTCAATAAGCTCGGCGGGCTCTTCGGAAAAAAGTAAAATTAGCAACAGAACATCTTCGACTAAAAGTTAATTTGATCCCCCGCGATTCTTGAGTTGTAACCGCGTGACTGGAGCGAGCGCCCGTCGCGCTACGACGCTACGGCCCTACCTTTGCGATGCGCCGCGGCCAATTGGAAGGAACGTTCCAGCAACTGAATGGCACGGTCCACGTCGTCATTCGCGCGCAGGAATACGCTCACCCAGCCGGAATTCGGAATGATGTGGTGCGGCTCGGCCTGGCGCGCTTCGACAATCTCATCGCGCACAGCCTTGGGAAACGGAATGTCCACCAGCGCGTCGCCATGAATGTGTCCCAGCTCGCGCTTGCCTAAGCGAAACTCCAGCCCGCCGTAGCGGTGCGGACCGATCTCCACCTGATCCCAACCGCTCACCGCCGAGACAATTCTTTTCTGCGCGCCGCGTACGGCCATTGCTTTACTCCCGTGTACGTTTATTCTACCTCTGTATGGGTAACACGCCCCCGTCCCTCAATTCCCAGGCCCCGCTGCCGGCGCCGGTAGTCCAAAAGCCGACCTCGGAAAGCGTCCCGCGATTCCGGTGGCGACGCTTCCGGCGTCTGATCCTTGCGGTCCAATCCATCTTGCTGGTCGCGAATCTTTTTTTGTACGGTACGTGGATCGCTTTTCATCCTTCGCTCGGCGCCACGGCGCGCGTCGTTCTGGGAATCGTAGCCGTGGCGGCTGGGGTTAGCTTCGTGGCCGCTTCCCTGCTCACCTGGAGTTACTTCAATCGAGTCGTGCGCGTCTTCTACACCATTGCCGCGGTCTGGGTGGGACTGATGAATTTCTGTGTTTTCGCCGCTTGCGCCTCGTGGATCGCGCTGGGCGTGGCGCGGATCGCGGGCCTGGAAATCGCGCCCGAGCTCATCGCCGACGGATTTTTTTCGGCGGCGCTCCTCGTCGGCGTGTACGGCGTGATCAACGCGGCGACGGTGCGCGTAAATCGAATCACCGTAAAGTTGCCGAACCTGCCCGAATCCTGGCGCGGACGCGTGGCCGCGCTGGTGAGCGACTTGCACCTGGGGCACATTCGCAATGTCGGATTCATGCGCCGCATGGTGGCCCGGCTGAATCGATTGCGCCCGGACATTGTGTTCATTGCCGGCGACATGTATGACGGAACCTTGGTGGATGCGGACGCCGTGGCGCAACCGTGGTCGGCGCTCTCGGTGCCCTTCGGCGCGGTCTACGTTACCGGCAATCACGAGGAGTTCTCGAATCGCGCCGGATACCTGCACGCAGTGGCCAGCGCAGGCGTTCGTGTGCTGAACGACGAAAAGATCGAGCTCGACGGATTGCAAATTATCGGCATTCACTACGGCGAAACCGTCGTTCCCGACCTTTACCGCGCGCTGCTGCGAAGAGCCGAGATTTCCCCGGAGCGCGCAAGCGTTCTGATCGTGCATGCGCCGCATCAGCTGACAATCGCCGAGGAGGCGGGAATTTCGCTCCAGGTTTCCGGGACATACTCACGGCGGCCAGTTCCCTCCCGGGTCGTGGGTGGCGAAGCGCGTTTACGGCGAATTTGTTCATGGCCTGCATCGGCTAGGCAAACTCCTCGTTTTCACCAACTGGGGCGCGGGCACGTGGGGCCCTCCACTGCGCGTGGGCACGAATGCCGAGATCGTGCTGATCACGTTCGAGGCCGCGGATTGATAGTCACAGGCTCCCCGAAGGAAGTGGAAAACGCTTCAAAGACTCGGGGGCGAACTCCGCCCAAATGTCCTCCAAGCGCTTGCCCTGACTTGCCAGTTCTCCTTCTAAATGCAAGTCCACAAAGTCGTCGATAGCTTCTTTCTTGCCGAACGCTTCCCGAAAGTATCCCGCCCGCGATTCATATAATTCCTTGGCTCTCTGAAATGCGGTTGACTTCATTAGCTCCGGATGGTCGGTGAGATTGGCTCGCCGCGCAATCTCGTAAAACGCGAGCAGGTTAATGTCTGGATTTGGAGTGTGCATGGTGACCTTCAGATCAAACGCAATGTACCGTCAACTCTTGGCGTTAAAGCCAGCCGCCTGGGCGATTGGCACGGAAAGTGCGCCCGTACCCCCTCCCCCACCTTTTTTTTGCAAGAGTATCATTCCAGGGCGTTTGTTTTCGGAATCTTGCAAGGATATCATTCTAAGAGGTTTAGCGCAGACGGTTCGGCAAGCGCATTTGTCTCCCAAGCTACAGATTCTAAGGTGGTTCGGTCGGATTCAGGAGGTTTTCCTCCCGGTTATCGGCAGTTGCTCCTTGCAAGAGTATCATTCCAGACGACTTACTCAAAGGCATACGCAAGAGTATAATTATAAGGCGTTTAGGGCTCGCCGGGTTTCGGTCGGGACATTCACGCGATCTGGTAGAGACTGACGAGGAGCGAGTGTTTGCCCGGTGTGAGCCTAGAGAACATGACTGGGCCAGCCTCTCCGCGCGGTCGCCGTACGGGCGGCCCAAGCGCAAGCGCGAAGGCCCTGCAAACTCATCTGGGCCGCACGTATATCTATTTTACCGCGAGAGTCAAACGAAAACCGCGTTTAGGCCTATTCTACGACGGCTGGCGGGCTCGGCACTTCTCGGCTTCAAAAACTTGACCGAAGCGAGCGACCCTGATAGTTTTACGGAGGCAGGGCCAGGACGATTGTCGCAAGCGCTCCGAGTCCCGCGTTTTCGGCTGCGTTGGGGTAGCCACCCTCCTTTTCATTCGATTCACTTCTCCCGCTGTCCTGAGATTGGGAGCTTCGACAGTCGGAGCCCAGGATATGCGCTCAGCACCCGGACCAGAACATGCGTGATATCGACATACGACGTGCGCTGCGAGCAAGGATGAATCGCCTTCACCGACGCGATGCCGACACTCGGATCATCGAAGAACTCGGTTATGCCAAGGCATCGCGCGCGTAGATTTAGCGGTTGTAAACGGACGATCACGGGTACGAAATAAAGAGTGAGTGCGACACTCTTGCTAGACTTCCCGGCCAGATCAACATCTACAGCACGGCTCTTGATTTTGTAACAGTAATTGCCGCGCCAACTCACGTCGCGCGGAATTGCGCAACTCGTTCCCTCGTGGCGGGGGGTTTGGAGTGTGGCTCAATGTAAGAGTGGGTTTCGTCTGAAGTCCTCACGAGAATCACAACGCAATCCCGCGGATCAACCCATTTGCGCTTGCCCAACTTCTGTGGCGCGACGAAGCGCTAGAGGCGTTGGCTCATTACGGCCTGACCGCCGGTGCCCGAAGCAAACCGCGCGCGTTCTTATGGCACCGCTGAGCGTCCAATTTGACCGTCGAACAATTAGGCGATATCGTTCGCACGCGACTTAAGCAGCGCCGTGCGCAGTGGCGATATCTTGAACGACGGACCGTAAGGTCATGATTCGTCCCGACCTTCCGCCAGGTGGTGGCATTACCGGGCCCTTTTCGCAGCCGCGCATGCTGCGATGTAATTGTCGCCCCAGCTATAGTTCTTACCGCGGAATTCCGGACGCTTGGTGAGGACTTTGCACAAATCAAAAAATTGGTCAAACCCGTACTGCCGTACATTTCTGCCTTCACAACCAACCAATCTTCTTCCGTCGTATATCGGATGCTTGCGCTCATCCTCATTGTGCGGGGATCAAGTTCCTTCTGCACAGGATGGGATACAGCATAGTCTCCGAAAATTAGGTCTGGGCGAGGTCAAGCTCGGTCGCCGTTGGAGGGTTTTCCAGAGTTCCCACTCTCGACGTGGTAAGGTCGTGATTGTTGCGGCATTGACCTCACTGAGATCTCCGGGAAAGGATGCGGCGGCCAGTATCATGCGGCGCCACAAATTGTGGCCGGTGATCATTGAAAACACCGAGCGGACAACTAATACTGCCCGACTCGCCTCAGGGCCTAGGTCCTCCAGATCCAGCACCATCGGAAGTGCCTTCGGTGGTGCCACAACTCTCCACTAGTCGCTCAATCTCTTCGTGGATGTCGACTTCTTCCTCAAAATCTTCCACGAGAAGGCGAATGCAAATACCAAGACCGCTCGTTTTCTGATACGCTCCGGCGGCGGCCAAGTATTTCGGGGAACTTGTCCGCGATATAACCGGGACAGCCCTCACGCCCTTCTTAGCGCAGTCGCTCAGGACAGCCTCCAAAGCAGTCCGTCCATCTGCAAGCTCTTCTTGTTCTTTAAACCAAGGTAGGTCGATGTACAACGGCAGCCCCTGGCAGCAACCAAGTAACCTATCTGCAATCCCGGCTACGTGATCATCAAGACTCTAGATGGGCGGTCGTTGGCATAGTTATACGGAACGTCAGGAACTTCTATCAAAGGCATCAGGCGAACGCGAACATCAGGTTCCAGCGCCTCGAGTGCAGCGAACTCTCCCTCCTTACCCTTCAAGACCGGTACATAAAGCGGTTCAGGGCTCATTGTTTCCTCGCAATATCTATCGCTCCAGCTCAAGCTTGAGGTTGGCGGCACGCGACGAACCGCTCAGATCTGGGAAAAGTGACAAATGACTTATGTTCATTAGGCTGAGCGTCCGAAGGCAAGCCAGCCGATCTGAACTCGGTATTTCTATCCGCAGAAGAATGGGATCAGCTGAATTCTCGAAAACCTGGGCCACCCAGCTTTCGATTGGCATCCCGATGGGCGCAGGGTGAAAAGGCCGCTCTGGCTAACCAGGCGCTGATTTTCATCCGACATGGGGTCGATGAATTCAATAACTGGCAGCCGTCCGCGCTCCACGCTGGGACCGTTGGAAAGCTCATCGTTCTTCTGCTGCACTGCATCCTGATCTAGCGCGTATACGACTCTGTATTCTCCGGGGTCAGACGCGAGCTCTTCGAATGCAAAGTACGCCGCCGCAAATGGAGATCGTGTCCAGTCCAGGAGCGGAGTTGCGAGTCCAAAATGCTGGCCCAGTGCCCACCACTCGTTCTCCTCGAGTTCAGCTGGATTAGGTCCGCGTCGACCCGGGCCGATTTTTTGAACGATTCCAAATGCTCAGCCGACAGACGCTCCAACTTTAATGTGCCGACTGCGCGCGAGTTGAGCTTGTCGAACAATCGGTCTAGAGATGAACTCAGGCTCCAGGCCGAGCTTCGCTGACCCCGCCATATATACCTATGCTTTAGCGCCGACGTTGGGAATACTTCGGTCTCAAGGAGCTCAAAATACTTGGCCCAAGAAGCCAAACGGAATTTGATCGTTCCATCGCTGGGCGCTGTGCGCTCCCAACCGGGGATGCCCGTCAGTGGGATATTACCATTCACTTGAGCCTTGGATATTCCGTAGATAGCTTCGGCGGCAAAGTGAATTCACGCAGATCGTCAGAAAACCCAAAACTATACCCGAAGTTCCGTCGCAGACCTAAGACATCTGATTTCACAATACGCGGTTCAGCACAAGAGGAATGGAATGCAGGGAGGGGCGGAGAGGAGTAGACTGCGGGGCGGGAGCCGCAAGGGACCGCTGAACGCGTCAGAGTGAAAAGCAGATTCCTCACCGACATCGGCGAACGACGCCGCTGGGTTCGGAATGACAGCGGCTGCTGATGCAGCGAATATGGCCTCGGAATGACACCATCTTGGAATTTGTGGCCCTGCGAAATGACCGGAGTGACAGCGGACTTGAATTGGTGCGGGGCGGAAACGAAAGGAATGCGGGGCGGGGCGGAGAGGAGTAGACTGCGGGCGGGAGCCGCAGCAGACCGCAAAACCGCGACGGAGGGAGAGACACTTGAAACGACCCCTTATTGCGCTGACAAACATGGCGCTAACAAAGACGGCGCTGACAAAGACGGCGCTGACAACGGTGGCGCTGGCTCTTGTGTTTATTTTTGGCCTTTCGCCCGGCGCGCGGGCGCAGAGCGAAATCACGCTGCTTGCGCCGATGCCGATCCAAGAGAGCATGGCTAAGCTGGTGGCGGGATTCGAGGCGAAGACGGGCATGCACGTGAAAGTGACCTACGGCAGCGGGCTGGGCACGCGGAAGCAGGTGGCCAGCGGGCAGGCGCTGGATGTGTCCGTGCTGTTCGCGCCGTTTCCGGATGCGCTGGCGACGGGGAACATTGTCCCGACGAGCGCGACGGTGATCGCCAGGCTGCGGCTGGGAATCGCGGTGAAGAAAGGCGCGCCCAAGCCGGACATCTCCACTCCAGAAGCGGTGAAGAAGATGCTGCTGAATGCGAAGTCCGTGGTGGCCGTGGACCCGGCGCAGGGCAGCGCGGGCGCCGTCACTCTGGCCACGCTCGATAAATTGGGCATCACGGACCAACTGAAACCGAAGATCACCTGGGTGCGCGGCGCCGCGGCGGTACAAGACGCGGTAGCCAAAGGCAGCGCCGAGATTGCGCTGGGCCCTTATCTGAGCGAAATGGACAATCCGGGACTCGACATCGTGGGCGCATTGTCGCCGGAGGCTTCGCCGCCGGTGGACATTACGGGCTTCATCGCCACGAATGCCAAGGACCCCAAAGCGGCCAAGCAGCTTCTGGACTATCTGGCGTCGCCTGAGGCGGCGGAGATTTACAAAGAAGGGCGGATATTCCCGGTCCGCTGAGGGCCGTCGAACAGCAGATCCCTCACCCCCGTTCGCAAAAGGCTGCGACCGGGTTCGGGATGACACCTCACTAAGGGTGTGAACTTCTCTGAAAGCGTGTTCGGCTGGGCAGACCTACGAAGAAGGGCGGATATTTCCGGTCCGCTGAAGGACCCTGGGCGACACTTACCTTGCGGACAGATTGAGATAGGAGGCGCACCCTTGAAAACGCAGGGTGCGGCACCCAGAACCGAACGGAATCCCACGCGTGAAAGCGACGCATGAGCACCCCCAAAGCAGATCCCTCACCCCCGTTCGCAAAAGGCCGCGACCGGGTTCGGGATGACACTCACCGGAAGGTGTGAAGTTCTCAAAAGGCCGGAATGACAGCGGATGGGGCCCGGGGCCGCTGCGAAAAGACAGAAAAACAAAAGCAGCTCCCTCACCCCCGTTCGCAAAAGGCTGCGACCGGGTTCGGGATGACAGACGCGCGGCGCGGGTCAAAACGAAGGCGATGGAGCCGTGGGGCGTGTTTGGCCGGGCGAATGTGTTACTCTCGGGATTCGCGCCAAATCTCCTGAATGGATCGTGCTGCGATGGATCATCCTTCAGATCGGGCTTCAGATCGGGCTTCAGATCGGGCTTCAGATCGGGCTTCAGATCGGGCTTCAGATCGGGCTTCAACTGACTGGGCCCCAGTCAATGCACCCATGACAAATCGCCCGAAGATATTGGCCACGCACCGGCTGTTCGAAGAGCCGCGGGCCAAGCTCGGGGAATATTTCGACGCGGAGTATTGGAGCGACTCGGACCGGCCGCAGCGGTCGGAAGTGCTGCGGCGCGTGGCGGATAAAGACGGGCTGATCTGCCTGCTCACGGAGAAGATCGACGACGAACTGCTGGCCGCGGCGCCGAGGCTGCGCATTGTGGCCAACGTGGCCGTGGGCTTCGACAACATCGATCTGGCAGCTTGCACGCGGCGCAAGGTGGCGGTGACGAACACGCCGGGCGTGCTCGACGAGACGACGGCCGACTTCGCCTGGACATTGCTGATGGCCGTGGCGCGGCGGCTGATCGAGGGCGACGCGCAGGCGCGGTCCGGCGCGTGGAAGGGCTGGAGCCTCGATCAGCTGTGCGGCGCGGACGTGTGGGGCAAGACGCTGGGCCTCATCGGCTTTGGGCGCATCGGGCGCGCAGTGGCGCGGCGCGCCAGCGGGTTTGGCATGCGCGTGATCTACAGCGATCGAGCGCGCGCGGCACGCGAGATCGAAGACCAGTTCCGAGCCGAGTACGCGGAGCGCGACGAACTTTTGCGGCAGGCTGACTTCGTCAGCCTGCATGTTCCGCTGCTTCCGGACACGCATGGGCTCGTGGGCCCGCGCGAACTGGCGCTCATGAAGCCGAGCGCGTTCCTCATCAACACTTCGCGGGGGCCGGTGGTGCAAGAGGCGGCGCTGGTGACGGCGCTGGAGAAAAAGCAGATCGCCGGGGCGGCGCTGGACGTCTTTGAGCGCGAACCGCAAATCAGCCACGGGTTGCTGCGGCCGAACGTGGTGCTCTCGCCGCATCTGGCGTCCGCGACGGTGGAGACGCGGACGCGAATGGCGATGATGGCGGTGGAGAACGTGGTGGCGCTCTTCGCCGGACTGCGGCGGCCTGCGAACCTGGTGAATCCGGAGGTATGGCCTCTGGTCTCGGACGCGACACCGGCGTCCGCGACCTGACGGACAACCTCTCTCAATCTGGTGAATGCGGCGAGATAAAAAGCAGATCCCTCACCCCCGTTCGCAAAAAAACTGCGACCGGGTTCGGGATGACAGTGGCTAGGCGGGCAAACGACCGCGCTGGGTTGGCGGCCCCGGGCGTGATTGGCGCTCCGCCGCAGTGAGGAGACTTCCCGATTGAACTGAAGCAAATCGCGCGCGAAATCTTTTCCGAAACTCTCGCCGGCATCGACATCCCCGCAACCATGAGCCAAAAGCTGGCGCGGTCCGGCTCGCGAATCACGTTCGACGACGACGTGATCGACATGGCCGCCTACGGCGGCATCGCCGCGATTGCCATCGGCAAAGCGTCGGTGGCCATGGCGCGCGGCTTCGCGGAACTGTTTGCCGACGATTTCGCCTTTGAAGGCATCCTGGTGGCGCCGCACGAAAGCGTGGCGGAAGTGCGGGGATTTCGGTCCATCGGCGCGGCGCATCCCGTCCCGGATCAAGGCAGCGTACTGGCGGCGCGGGGCATCATCGATCTGCTCTCGCGATGCGATGCGGGCACACTGGTGTTTTTTCTGCTTTCCGGCGGCGGCTCGCCGCTGGTGGAACTGCCGCTGGACCCCACCGTCACGCTCGAAGATATCCGGGAACTGCATCGGCTGCTGGTTACCTGCGGGGCTCCAATCAACGAGATCAACGCGGTGCGCAAGCATGTTTCGGCCGTGAAAGGCGGGCGCCTCGCGGCGCTTGCGGCCGCTTCCACCAAGCTTTCCCTGGGCATCACGGACGTGCCGCTCGGCTGCGAATCGGCGCTGGCGTCGGGTCCCACGCTGGCCGATCCGACGACCGTGGCGGACGCCTGCCGCGTGGTGGAACGCTACGACCTGGCGGCGAAGCTGCCTCGATCGCTGCGCGCCAGGTTCGCGGACCCGGAATCGATTCCCGAAACGCCCAAGCCGGGCGATCCCGCCTTCGAGAGAGCGCGCTTCTGGCTGCTGCTCACGATGCACGATTTATTTCACCACGCCCATCATGCGGCGGAAGCGCGCGGGTTTGTCGCGTGCTGCGATAATTCCACAGACGACTGGCCGCTCGAGCGCGCGGCGGAATATCTGCTCGATCAACTCGCGCAGCTCTCGCGGGCAAATCCCGGCCGGCGCGTGGCGCTGATCGCCGATGGCGAACTGAGTTCGCCGGTGCGCGGCGATGGCCTGGGCGGGCGCAATTCGGCATTCGTGCTGGAGTGCGTGGAGAGAATCGCGGGAAGAAAGATTGCTGTCTTTAGCGCGGGCACCGACGGGAAAGACGGATCGAGCCCGGCCGCGGGCGCCGCGGCCGATGGCATCACGCTGGAACGCGCTCGCGCGGCGGGGCTTAATCCGCAGGAGTTTGCCGCTCGCGGCGATTCCTACAGCTTCTTTCGAGAACTGGGAGACGCGGTTGAAACAGGGCCTACCGGGAATAATCTGCGCGATCTGAGAATTCTTCTGGCGGAAGCGGAATCAGCGGCGGAAGGCGAGGCGGATTAGCCGGGGTTCATCAGGGAGTGGCGCGGCTTTGCTGCAACTCAATTTTCCTTAGCCTTTCGTTCATTTCCGCGAGATTCTGCTCGATTTTGTCCAGCCGCTCGACGATCTGCTGGTTCACCTGAAACGCCCCGGCGGCACGGCCATTTCCCGGCGGGCCGCTTGCCGCAGTCTGGCTCGTCGATGCGCTAGATGCGGCACTAGATGCGGCGCCAGAGGCCGCGGCGGATGCCGCAGCTCCCTCGCGCTGTTGCGCGGCGCCGGGATTTTTGATGCGGGCAATCTGGCGTTCGATAACCGGGCCCTCACCCGAGGGGATGTCGCCACTCTTGCGCAAATTTTCGAGCGGCTCGATTCCCGCCGGATCGCCGCGGTCGCCGAGGGCGAAAATCGCAGCGAAGCGGACGTCGAAGTCGGGGTCATCCAATTGGGCGATCAGGCGCGACTCCACCGACTCGTCCTTCTTCGCGATCTGCCCGAGGCTGGCGATCGCCGCCGCGCGCAAACGCACCGGCTTGCCCTGCTCGGTCCAGTCCAGGAGGCGCGGGACGGCCTGATCGTTGCCGAGCGCGCCCATGGCGCGCAGGGCGGCGCGGCGGATTACGTCATCCGGCGAATCGGTCTTTGCCGCGGCCTCGAGCGTGTTCATCGCGCCTTCAGGCTTGCGCTGCCCGAGTCCCAACAGGGCGGCGGCGCGCACGCGGTAAGCGCCGTCGTGGCCGGCGATTTCGGTCAGCTTCGCGCCGACGGTGGGTTCATCGGAGAATTTGCTGAACTGCTCCACGGCGACCTCGCGCACCCAGGGCTGGGGATCCGCAAGTTCCGGCACAACGCCCTTCTCGGCCTGAGCGCCGCCGATCTTGCCGAGCGCGTCCAGCGCCTGGACGCGCACGCCCCAGAAGCGATCGTGCGACGCCGCATCGCTCAATGCGGCGATGGCCGCGTCGCTGCCTTTTACGTCGCCGAGGGCTTGCGCGGCATCGGCGCGGTCCGGCACGGCCTCGGCGTGCTGCAACTGGTAGATCCACTCCGCGGGCGATTTGCGAAATTCCACCGACTTGAGAATTTTGTCGCCCTGGTCGAAGAGGACCATGAGCGGCTCCGAATCGGCGGGAAACGAGAACGTTTCGTCGGCTTTGGTCACCGCGATGGGGAACGTCTTCGTGCCCGAGGCGGAGGCGATCTCCACGTCCACGGGCACATCGAAAAGGCCAACGTGGTCGCGCACTTCTTGGGTCTGCTTCACCTGCATGCGCAGCTGCCTGGCCGCCGAGTCGTAAGTGGTGCTTAGGGCAAATTGCGGCGCGCCCGCGCCATAGATCCATTGGTCGAAGAAGCGCTCCACGCTGGTGTGCGAGGACTCCTCGATGGCCTTGATCAGGTCCGCGGTGACCGCGTTTTGCAGGCGATTCGCGTCCAGGTAGTGCTGGAGCGCGTGGAAAAAGGTGTCGTCGCCGAGCTGTTCGCGGAGCATCTCCAGCACCAGGCCGGCTTTGCCGTAGATATTTCCCGCGTAGTCCAGCGAATCGTGAAACTCGTGGGTCACGATGGGCACAGTGAACAGGCGCCGCTGCCGCACCCACGCCGCCTGCGAGCGCCAGCGGGCGTACGCGGCATTGTCTGGGCCGTACTGGTGCTCTTCCCAGAGCGCGGCCATGAAGGTAGCGAATCCTTCGTTGAGCCAAAGATTCGCCCAATCCTTGCAGGTGACCAGATCGCCGAACCACTGATGGCTCATTTCGTGGGAGATCAAACCGTCCGCGCCTTCCATGCTTTCGCGCGCCAGGGCCGGATGCAGCAGGCCGCGCGCCGTGAGCGTGGTGGCGCTGACGTTTTCCATTCCGCCGAGCGAGAATTGGTCGACGGCCGTCTGGTCATATTTATCCCAGGGGTAAGGCACGCCCAGCCGGTCGGCAAAAAAACTCAGCATGTCGGGAGTGCGGACGAAGGTGGGCTCGATGCGATCGGCTTCGCCGCGAGGCACGCGATAGTCGACGGGAATGTTGCGCCAGGTGATCTTGCGTTCGTCGAACTCGCCGGCTACCAGGGAGATCAAATACGTGGAGATGGGCTGCGATTGCCGCCAAGTCCAGGTCTTCAGGCCCTGGCCCGCGTCCACCACACTCTCGAGCTTGCCGTTGGAGACCGTCACCCAATTGGCCGGCACGGTGACGATCATCTCCGTGGTGGTGCGGTTGTTGGGGTAATCGTAAATCGGGATGTAGTAGCGGGTATCTTCGGCCTCGCCCTGAGTCCAAATCTCCTTTGGCTGCGAGGAGTAACTCTTGTTCGGCAGCACGAAGTAAACGCCCTTCTTGGGAGCGCCCTGGTAGCGAATGGTCACCTCGTGCTTTTCGCCGGCTTTGCCGACGCGATCGAGGTCCACGTGCAGCTTCGCGTCGTCGGTTGAAAAGCGCGCGTCCTTGCCATCGAGGCGGGCGCTCAGGATCGTCAGCCCGACGGAATCGAAGTCGAGCTTGCGCAGGCCGTCCTTGAGCGTGGTCAGGGTATGCGTGACCTGGCCGACGATCTGCTTTTGGTCCAAATTAAAGCGCAATTCGACGCGGACATTCTGGAGATCGTAATCGCGGCTGGGGGCAAAAGGTTGGTCGGCCCGAGCAGCGGGAACGATCAGCGCGAGCCAGATCAGGGCGAACGAAATCGCCGCGATGCTGGCCCCGGCTTTTGTTCGCGGAAGCCCGAAGGGTCGCTTATTCATTCGTATGCTCATCGATTCTCCTGAAGCGTCTCCTGAAGCGCGGCCTCTTCTCCTGAAGGGCGGCGGATTCTGGTCGCAAAACGATTCGCGTTGCGCTGGTCAGCCGCTTCGGTTCCCCTGGCGTGTCAGGCGCGCTGCTCGCGCAAATAGGCGTCTTCCTTGCGAATCCAATCCTCGCGGCGCGGAGCGAAGAAATCGACGTCCACCGTATCTTCCAGGGCAACCGCCGAATGAGGCACATTGGCGGGAATGTACAACACTTCTCCGCCCCGGACGACCACCTCGCGATCGTCGAAGATGAATTTCAGCGCGCCGGACAGAATCAGCGAGAATTGCTCGCTTACGTGCGAATGCCGCGGCACGACGGCGCCCTTGGTCATGAGCAGGCGAGCGACGGTGGCGCTCTCGCCACTCAGCATTTGACGCGAAATCAACGAGTTCAGCTGCTCGCTTTCCATTTTTTCCCAGGAACTCTTGTGCATGTCTCTCCCTTCGGGGCGTCCGTAAGTCACTGAGTAACTTTACGTTAGTCCGCAACAGCGGGTCAGGGTATTTCCACAAAAATGTCTTGGGTTGTCAAGCGATACCGAATTAGAGCGAAGTTCTGGGTAGGAGGCGTGTCAGGGTTCGAAGTGGCAATTACAGTCTCCGAGAAACCGTTTTTCGGTCCTTTTAGGACCGAAGGAGCGTTACAATCCGTGAAGCGGTAGTCCAAATCACAACCGGAAGCACCTGTGGAGATTTTCAACATGAGCCTATTTCGCGCCGTCCTCTTTACGAGCGGTCTCGTCCTCGCGTTCTCCAGTGGAGCGGCTCAAACGCAACTGAGCGCGCAAGACGCACCGGCCGGTCGCGCCGCCAGCAAGCCTATGGTGACCTTGCAAATGCCGGCGCTGCCAGGCCCGGTCTCCGTTACCCTTAATCCTAAAACCACCGCTCTGCTGGTGTTCGACTACGTCGAGCCCATCTGCAACTCCCAGCCGAAATGCAAAGGCGAGATGCTGCCGACTATGACCGCGTTCCTGGCGCGGGTACGCAAGGCCGGCATGGTCGTGGCGTATGGCACCCTCAAGGACAACATGTCCAAGTGGATGCCGGAGGTGGCTCCACAGCCGGGCGACATCAAGATCGTTTGCACCGCCCAGGACAGGTTTTACAACACCGATCTCGACAAGGATCTGAAGGCGAAGGGCATCACCACGACCATTATGGTCGGCTGGAAGGTCAGCGGCTCGATGGCCTACTCATCGGTCGGAGCGGCGGTGCGCGGTTACACCGTGGTCGTCCCGGTGGATACGACCGGAGCCCCCACTGACTACGAGCAGGTTATCGGTTTCTATAACATATTGAATCAGCGCAATGGCAACATGACGAACCAGCCGTTGAAGCCAAGCGCCCCAACGCTGAGTCGCACGGACATGATCACCTTCCAATAAGAGAAAAGTCGGATTTTCGGAAAATGACTTTTCGCCCAATTCCCGCCTAGCGAAAATCAGCAGAACGCGGTCAAAGGCGCGCAGTCATCTGGCCGTTGGCGGGGGTGGTGGCAGCGTGCCGCCCTCCGCGAGCGTCTTCATGTTCTGCAGCGCTTGCGTGAATCTCGCGCGCCGTGCTTCCTTATCCGCCTCGCGCGCTTTGTCGTCTGGCAGCATCGAGTTATCGAAGAACAGGGTGTAGACGAGCTTGGACGTGGTCCGCGTCAATGGCCGCGCTTCGACCGTGCCATGATAGAGGTTGTATGGTGTACCCTCCTTCGGAGTTTGCGCATAGGTGTAAGAGAGCTCCGTTCGGCCCACGAGCACTTCGCCGCCGCCTACGGAGCGGACGGCGCCGAACTCACCGTCCTTACCCGATATGATCTTGCACCCACCCGGAACCTGCAGCCATTCGCCGACGTCACAGTACTTGCCGATGCGCTTCCACACCTCCGCCGCCGGACGGTTGACTGTGATTTCCATCGCAATGGAGGTGTAGGTGGGCGACGCGACCACGACTGAGCCTTTTGGTGCAACCGGGGTTAGCGCCTGCGCGTAGGCGGCCGAGCCCATTAAGGCGAGCGCAAGCACGCAGCCTATCGCGATCTTCTCAAACGGATTGCGCATCACAATCCTCCCAGCACTGCGGCTTTGCGTCATGCTACCCTCAGCGGTTTCCGACATATATATCACGCGACGAATGATAATCGAAATCTTGACGTTCTGAAGTCTTGTGCCTTCTGTGCCCGGATAGGGCCTGCTAAGTCGGGGTTTTCGGAGACTGGCGGGAACTGTCTGTCTGCGAATTGCACTCGACCATTATGGTAAACTGCCGCCGCTCGGCGGCCATCGACCCCGTTCCCCGTGAGATTCATTCGCTTTCCAGCCATTGCCGTGTTGGCTTTCGAAATCCCCGTGCCGGTCTACTGGCTCATTTTGCATGCGCCTGTCTCATTCTGGCGCAGGCACATCCGCGGGGCCTTCCTGGTGGCCGTGGCTGCCGCTTGGGGCATCGTGGATTCTCTTCTATATCACTTTCGCTTCGATTTATTTCGCGCCCATGCCTCCTTGTCGGTGACGTTCATCGGCCTGGCCATGATCGCTTTTGACGTGTTCACCTTCTCCAAATCCGAAGGCGCGCTGGGCGGCATGCGCATCGTGGGCCATGCGGAACTGGCCGGCAGCCGCGAACTGATCGTGCGCGGGCTCTACACGCGCGTGCGCCACCCGCGCTATCTCGGTATGATGACGGGCGTGTTCGGCGCATGTCTCATTGTCGCGTCACCCCTTTTGTGGCGAGCCAGCGTTGTCTGGCTGGCCCTCGCGCTCTTAACGATTCGCGCCGAGGAGCACGAACTGCGGGCGCGCCTCGGCCCGGCTTACGCCGCGTATGCCGACCAGGTTCCCGCGCTGGTGCCTTTGGGCCTGAGATCCCGCCGGAAGCAGCCGGGAAGTCCGCCTTCCCGGGCTGGCCGGGAGTCATAACCTTGGCCCAAGCTCCACACAAAACGCGGATTGGCTTCCAAGGCGAGCCGGGCGCGTTCAGCGAAGAGGCCGCCGTGAAGCTCCTGGGCGCCGGAATCGAAACCGTTCCGCGCCCCACGTTCGAAGCGATGTTTGCAGCCATCGGCGACGGCTCCGCGGACCTTATTCTGGCACCGGTGGAGAATAGCCTGGCCGGCTCGGTGTATCGCTGCTACGACCTGCTTCTGGAAAGCAAGCTGCACATCATCGCGGAAGTGATTCTGCCCATCGCGCATAATTTGATTGGGCCGCCGGGCGCGACCCTGGACCGCGTCCGCTTCGTGCAATCGCATCCCGTGGCCCTGGCGCAGTGCACGCGCTTCTTCGAAGAGCATCCCGAAATCACGCGCGTGGCCGCCGAAGACACGGGCGGAAGCGTGCGAGAAGTGGTGCGCGCCGGAGATCCCCAGCGCGCCGCCATCGCCAGCCGCCGCGCGGCGGAAATCTATGGCGGGACGATTCTGCAGGAGCATCTGGAGGACCATCGCGAGAACTACACGCGCTTCTTCCTGCTTTCGAGCGAACCTGGCACGCCCGACGGCGCCAACAAGATTTCGCTGGTAGTTTTGCTGCTGCATCAGCCGGGGGCGCTCTACCAGGCTCTGGAGCCCATCGCGCGGCAAAAGATCAATTTGATCAAGATCGAGAGCCGCCCCATCGTGGGCCATCCTTTCGAATACTCCTTCTATCTGGACGTGATGGCCCCGCCGCAAGCCCCTGAAACGCAGGCAGCCCTGGCGGAACTGCGCAGGCGCACGCGGGAAGTGCGCATTCTGGGCTGCTACGTGGCCGCCCCGCCACCCACGACGTAGTGCGCCTTCGGCGCGGTATCGTTTGGGCTTCTTCCGACCTTGGGCGTTTGCCGTTTGCCGTTGGCCCTTTGTCTTGCGCCGCGTATAATCTTCAGACCGCTGCGCATCGCCTCTCCAACGGGACGCAGGGAAGAAGACAACGACCGCCAAATCCGATGACCTCGGCCTTTCTGCAATGTATCGAAGAGCGCTGCGCGCGCCGCTACCCGCTGGACGCCAAAGAGCATCAATGCCCCGCGTGCGGCGACTTGCTGGACGTGCAATACGATTTTTCAAGCATTCTCGGGCGCATCGATCCCCCCGCGCTTCGGCAGCTTTGGCAGGAGCGCAAGTCCGGCATCCCCATCACGGACCAGAGCGGCGTTTGGCGATTCCGCGAGCTTCTGCCTTTTGTTCCCGCCGGCGCCGAGGTGGTGAGTCTCTCAGAAGGACGCACGCCGCTGGTAGAAGTGAGCCGCACGGGCGAATGGGCGGGCGGCGTTCGCCTGGCCATCAAGCATCAGGGCAATAACCCGACGGGTTCCTTCAAGGATTTGGGGATGACGGCGTGCATTACGCAGGCCGCCGTGCTGGGCAGCCGAGCGACCGCCTGCGCGTCTACTGGCAATACTTCAGCCTCAATGGCCGCTTACGCGGCGCGCGCGGGGATCAAAGCGGTGGTCTTTGTTCCCTTCGGAAAAATCTCGACGGCCAAGCTGGCCCAGGCGCTGGAATTTGGCGCCGTGGTCATCGAGATGGGCGACAATTTCGATCAAGCCTTCCAAATGCTACGCGAGCTCACCGAGGAGCTGGGGCTCTATCTGGTCAATTCGTTGAACCCCTTCCGCCTGGAAGGCCAAAAAACCATCGTGTTCGAAATCCTGGAGCAGCGCGATTGGCGTATTCCCGACTATCTGGTGGTTCCCGGCGGGAATCTGGGGAACGTGTCTTCTATCGGCAAGGGGCTGCGCGAACTGCAGCAGCTCGGCTTTATCGACAAGCTACCGCGCCTGGTGGTGGTGCAAGCCGAGGGCGCCAGCCCGTTTTACACCATGATCGCCACGGGCGCTGCGGAGATTGTCGCCGTGCAACCGCGCACCGAAGCTTCCGCGATCCGCATCGGCAATCCGGTGAACTGGAAGAAGGCGCTGCGCGCGCTGCATCTGACGGACGGACTGTGCGAGTCCGTTACCGACGATGAGATCTTCGAAGCCAAGGCCGCATTGGCCAAGGATGGCGTGGGCTGCGAACCCGCCTCGGCCGCTTCGGTCGCCGGCATTCAGAAGCTGGTTCGGGCCGGCAAAATCGAGGACGGCGCGGACGTGGTGGCCGTGCTCACCGGGCACCAGCTCAAGGACCCCGAGATCGGCATCAAACGCCGCGGCGAGCGAGAGCTCGCGCAGCAAAGGCTGCACGTCGAGCCGGACATCCGCAAATTGCGTGCGGCGCTCGAAAGCGTGATGCTGCAATCGGCCTAAGCATCCGAGTACCGCCCCGTCGCACAGACAAAATCGTGCAAGCCGAGAAGCTATTTTCGCCGCGCGAAGCCGCCCAGGTGCTGGGCATCAGCTATCCCACGCTCAAGCAGTGGATCTATAAAGGGAAGATCCGCACCGTCAAAACCGCGGGCGGGCATCATCGCATTCCGGAACAGCAGATCGATAAGTTCCTCTATCGCGCGTCGGAAGTGGGCGACGTGCGCGACCGCCGTACGTTTTTCCGCAGGATCAGCGGCCGGAATCAACTCATCGGCCGCGTGACCGATATCAAGACCATGGGCCTGATGGCGCAGATCACGCTCTCTATCGGCGGCCAGCACATTACTTCAATTATTACCGCCGATGCCGTGCGCGAAATGCGCCTGCAAAAAGGGCAGACGGTGGCCGCGCTGATCAAGTCGACGGAAGTGATGATACTTCGGCTTTGACGGGGCTCTGATGGCGACTCTGACGAAGTCCGCGAAAGCGAAAGATGTAACGATTCGTGACGCGAGGCCTCAACCCTTCCGTTTGGCGCAGGTGAAAGCCGTACGACAGGCTATCAGGGGGCTCCTTCTGGCGCGACGGCTTACCCTTTTCAGCCTATAGCCTCACCGGCACTCTCGGAGCAGCATAAGGCCAGGTAGTGGAAAGAGAGGACAAAATGCCAGGTGAAGCCGCAAAAAAACAAAAACAGACCGAGCCAGGAAATCAGCAAGAGGAAAGGCGCCGCGACGAGCGGCGACAGACGGAGCAGGACCCCCAGCAAGAGCGAAGACGGGATGACAGGCGGCAAGGCCCCGGTAATGCAAACACAACCATGAGGGCCGAGGAACAGAGTGAGTACGGACAAGAGCCAAGCAGGCAGAAATGGCAGGGAGAAAACGCTCAAAGCGGGACCAGCCAAGCCCAAAAGGGCGAGGGCCGAACACCTGGTCAGCAGACTGGCGGCCAGCAGAGAGGCGACCAACAGACCGGCGGCCGACAGAGTGGCGGCCAGCAGGCTGTCCCGGCGGAGCGCCACGAGCAGGGACACCGGGAACGCTCCACGCAGGATTTCGGCGAGAGCCGCGACCCCGCATTCGGCGAAGGCGGAAGAGGCGCCGGCGGGAAGATCGACAGCTCGCAACGGGACATGGGCCAGACGGGACAAAACATGAAAACAGGCACGACCAAGCCAGGGGAACAGAACCAGGGTTCCCAACAGCAAGGCCCGTATGGACCAAGCGAGAAGCATCGCGGACCCGAAGCGAGCGGGAAGCCGCTGATGGACGACTGGGGCAAGAGCGATAAACACTAGGAAGCCAGCGTTCATCCAGATACTTAAATCGCGAATGCCAGAGCGGAGCCCCCAGGGGCTCCGCTTTTTTTTCGCAACACATTTTTGTTCCTGCTTTTGTCATCCGATCTTTTTTATTCCGCGCTCTGGCTCTAATTCTGCCCAATCGTTCACACGCGAAATGGGCCCACGCGAAATGGGCCCGCGCGAAACGCGGATGTGGTAGGATGCCGCTGCCCCATCCTCAAAGCCCTCAAGGAAAGCCATGCCGGACGAGCGCGCCGCCGATCGCCTACTGAGCTTGCCGCCGATTCAAGGAAGCTATCTCCAGCGCTACGGAATCGCCCTGCTGGCGATGGCTTGCGCCCTCGCGCTGCGCGCCGTGTTCCAGCCAATCCTGGGCGGCTCGATGCACTTCGTGAGCATTTCGGCGGCGACGGTCTTCGCGGCGTGGTACTGCGGGCTTTGGCCGGCGATTCTAGCGGCGGTGGCGGGGACTCTGGCGGCTAACGCACTTTTCGTTCCTCCGTACCACTTGCTGGGGCCTATCACGCAAAAAGCCATCATTGGGGAGATCCTGTTCCTGGCTTTTTGCGGAGCAATCATCGCGCTTGGGGAGAGCGGCCGAAGGGCCGTCTTGCGCCTGGGACACGTGCATGAAGTGCTGTTGCGCTCGCGCATGCACCTGAAGTTCCGCGTGCGCGTGAGGACCGCCGAGCTTCGGCAAATGAACCAAAGCTTGCGCGACCTCTCCGCGCGTTTGCTACGGGTGCAGGACGACGAGCGGCGGCGCATCGCGCGCGACCTTCACGACAGCACCGGCCAGGCGCTTACAGCCCTGAAGATGGAGCTGGCTGGAATCGAACGCGAACTGGGCGCGCGGAATCCGCAACTGGCGCTCCGGCTGGGGGCGAGCATCGCGGACGCGCGGCAGATTTCAGACGAACTGCGCACCATATCTTATCTGCTGCATCCGCCTTTGCTCGATGAGCTGGGGCTCGGGTCTGCGCTCCGCTGGTACACGGAGGGATTCGAAAAGCGCAGCGGAATCAAAGTTCATCTGGAGCTGGACAATCCAACGCGCCTGGCTCCCGAGATGGAAGTGACGCTGTTCCGCGTGGCGCAGGAGAGCCTCATCAATGTTCACCGGCACTCCGGGAGCGCCGCCGCTGTAATCCGGCTATCGACGACGGGGGACCGAATCGTTTTGCAAATAGAAGACCAAGGCCGGGGTATCCCGCCCGAACTGCTGGCAGCGATTCCCTCGGGTGTCACACTGGGCGTCGGATTGCGCGGAATGCGCGAGCGCGTTCAGGACTTCGGCGGCGAACTGGAGATCTCTTCGTCGGAGCAAGGGACGAAGGTGAAAAAGCTGCGATCCCGTTCGCCCAACCATCGGGGAGCGTCGGGATCGGGGACGAAGCAGGCACGCTGGGCGGCATGCCTGTTGAGAAGACCTCCGGCGATCTTATGGCCAAACGGGTGGCCAAACGGGCCGGCGTAAACTAATCCTCGTAAGCTGCAGGTCGCTAGTCACATACCAAGAAAGCACGCCTATCGACTACGAATTGCCACGAATCAAGCGAATTTGGGCGCATTGGGGCGCTTTCAGGGCGGCGCATTCCAGGGAAAGCACTGGGGCGCAGCCGCAATTGGGTATTACCTCCTAGGCTAAGACGCGGTACTATAGACGTAGCCCCCGCGTCTAAATTATCACTAGCATATCAGCCTAACTGGCTGAGGATGGCAGCGCCCTGCTTGGAGGGACCTTAACATGCGTGGGAATTTGACCGGGAAATCAATACAGGCGATCGCGGCGGCAGCATTCTTATTTGCGTCAGGTGTATGGCTTAGCGCGCGGGGCGCTTCGCCAAGTGGGGCCGGAGATGCGCAGGTGGTTGGCCAGAGCTCAGGGCCAAACCCAAGCCAAACCCCCGGAGCGAATTCCGCGGCACGCCAGGCGAATCGGCCTCAGCAAAGTCCAGGCTTGCCGGCTCCCGCTCAAAACGGTGCACGCGACAGCATTTATAAGCCGGCCCGAGCCGTTACTGCCGGCGACACGCAGTATCCCTTCCAAACCAGCGCCGAAGGCATCGTGGTGTTGGATGTGTCGGTCGGGGAGCGCGGCGAGGTGAAAAAGACAAGCGTGCTGGTGGACGTCCCACCCTTCACTGCCGCTGCGGAACAATCGTTGAAGAGCTGGAAATTTGCCCCTGCCACGCAGAATGGCCGGGCCGAGGACTCGGAGATGCTGGTCGCTTTCGCCTTTCGCCATGCGGTGTACCTGGCGAATCCGCCCGCATTGAACGGAGTGTTTCCGAGCAAGGGGTCGGAAGGCGGGCGCAGCGACTTCATCGCTCCAGCTATTCTGTTCGCCACCTATGCCGGCTATCCGGCGAGCACGATTGGCTACGGTGCCGTTGTCGTTCAGGCCAGCGTCAAAGCCGATGGCTCAACCGGCGAGGTGACCGTCCTGCGAGACCTCCCCGGAGGCTTCGCCGCGATGGCCATCGAGGCTGCGAAACAGTGGCGATTCCAATCCGCGCTGCGCGATGGTCAAGGCGTACCAAGTAAAGTGGCCATTGCTTTTGTCTACTCTTCCCGGGCTTTGAATCCGTTCTAAAACAAAGAAGTCGAAGGTAAGCTTCGCCCCGGACTTCTATCCAATTGGGCCATCCGGGCCATTCGGGCCTCCCGCCCCAGGGATGCATCGCGTTGGGGCGAACTCGTCTCAAGATGTGCAAATCTTAGGCACGATGATTGCTCCTAGGGACTCGTGAGAGACCCCAAAAGACGGGTGTTTGGCAATGAGCGATGTTGAAGAAAAGACTTGTAACTCACAGGTAGATCGGCAGATGCTGCGTTCGGCGAGGCGACGTGAGAGGAAATAAATTACCACTATTGGGCTTTTTTCTGGCATTGACCCTTACCGCGCTGATTTTCTATCTCCGCAGCGCTTCAGGAGGGCCGGCGCCGAAACCGTGGAACTCAAGCGCGATCACGGCGAGCTATGTGGGCGCGCAGTTACGACAACTCGATTCGGGGAATGCGGCTTTGTACCTGGCCTACGAAGTCACCAATCACACCGATACCGATTACCGGTTGGCGGACGGCCCCGCGGCGCTGGTGATGAGCCGGCTGCGGGCGGACGCGAGCTTGAGCTCACAACAGCCGGTGCGGCTGAGCTATCCAACGTTCCTTCCGGCCCGACAACGAGCGCGCGTGGCGCTCGAAGTGCCTTCGCCTTTCGGCTGGCCAGACGAGACCGACACGGCGTTCCAGGACAAACTCCGGGATTTCGTCAACCAAAAACTGATGGATGTGCAGGCCTTTGTGCTTTTCGATCAGGCAGACCGGTTTGAAATTGAATTCCCTAGCGGATGGCAGGAGTTAAAGCTGGCCTCGGTATTGCCGAGGTAGGCGCGCGGAGAGACTAACGATGTCATCAAGAAGAAGCACAGTGTCATCGCCGCTCGAAACGGAGCGAAGGGTTCATGGCCGCCGAAGAATGGACGGGTTGGCGTACGTGGATCTCGGGCCCGATAACGGAGCGATTCTCATCGATCTGGGCGAAGGCGGACTGGCCTTCCAGAGCGTCGCGCCAGTGGCCCTGGATCAGGCGGTACTGTTGAAGTTCAAGCTGCCCGGGTCAACTGACTTTATCGAAAGCTATGCCGAAATCGTGTGGCTGAACGAATCAGGGAAAGGCGGCGGCCTGCGTTTCGTCGAATTGAGGTCGGAATTACGCGAACAGATTGGCGCGTGGGCCGGCACGGTTGAGGCGGCTGAGGTTGGCACGACAGAGGTTCGCACGACAGAGGTTCGCGCGACGCAGGTTGGCACGAAAGAGAGCAGCTCGACTCAGGTTGGCAGTGAAGTGCAGCGCGGCATTGAGGCTACCCGCGTTAACGGAACCGAAGCGGAGAATGCTTCCGCTAAAGGCGAAACAACCGCGGAGGGTGAACTGGCCCGAACTCCGGCGGAACTCGCGCCAGAATCCGTTTTTGAGGAACTCTCGGCAGGAATTTCCGAAGATTATGCGGACGGCGATCGTGACGTTATCGCCATCAATGAAAATGAGACGGAGGACGCTCTTCCATCCATTGAACCCCGTGAGGAGCAAGCAATCGCAACAGCAAGCGCTGCGACGTTAGCAGAGAATTCCGAGGCGGTCGCCTCTCCGCACTCGGGTCCGATAACGACGAGACCGGCGGAACACAATTCCGCTCCACCTCTTGTCGGCCCGTCTGAAGAGGCGGAGGCCGTGAAGGAAGCCGGCGAGCCTGCTGCAGGCAAGCGTTTTAGATCAGCCGTCAATGCACCGGCGAAAGCGCAACCGATCAACGGTGTAGCGTCGCAGGGAGTTCCCAGCCGCGTGCATTCCGGCATTATGGCCGCGTCGGCCGCGGAATCTTCGGTCCCTGCATCTCGAGTCGAGCCATCACCGGGCTCAGCCCAAGCGAGCGGGGGAACACGCGCCAAGCAACTGTCTCCTTCGGGGGCAGCGAATTCCGTCTCCACCCGAAGCCGGGATAGAGGCGCGGGCACGCGGCCGCGAAGCCCACTTGCCGCTACAAGCGTCGAAGGCACGCATCGTATGGCCCCGGCCGCATCGGCCGCTCGTCAACCTCAGGCGCGTAGGAGCGACGAGTGGGAAGCGCAGGACGAAGAACTGATACCGAACATTGCGGAGACCCCCGCGTCCCAAGCGCTCAAGATCGGCATCGGCGCGGCTGCCGGCGCAATCCTGGTGCTGGCGATCGTCGCCGGTGTGCCGTCACTCCGAACGCGGGTGCTGGCGACCACAAATGCAAAATCAACCGCGGCGCCCTTGCAAGCCGGCATCCCCGAATTTCAGGTGGAAGTTGCGGATGTGAATAATCGACGCTGGATGCTAAGAAGCGGCGGCGAGGCCGGGTCGCCTTTTGTCGATACGTCCTCGCGCCGCAACGCGCAACCTCCCGCGGCGCCGGCTCGAAAGAACGCCGGGAAATCGGAGCGCACTAACGAATCCGATGATGCCAGCGACGCCCCGGCTCCGGAAATACCGCAGCCTAAGACCGCGAAGCCTGGCGAACTTGCTCTGGCTCGTCCTCTTAAGAGCGCGTCCGTGGCATCCCAAGTACAGAACTTGCCCCCGTCGATTTTCGACGGTATCACTCCGCCGATCGGGTCATTGGTCGACAATTTGCCTGCGACAGGACCGAATGCTCCCGGACCTGTTCCGGTTCCAGGCGGGGATCTCCAAGCGGCAGTTCTCTTAACTCGCGTTGCTCCCGTTTATCCTTCCGACGCACTGAAGGCCGGCGTGAGGGGCGAAGTGAGCGTCAGGGCGACCATCGGCAAAGATGGAGTCCCCACCAACCTCAAGGCCGTCAGCGGCGATCCTCGGCTGATCCAGGCGGCGCTTCAGGCTATCCGCCAGTGGCGCTATCGTGCCGCTACGCTGGAAGGCCAACCCATCGAGACCAGCACAACCGTCACCATCGCGTTCGGGCTGAACTAGATCCTGACGCACCAGTTCCCCCATCGATCCGCTTAGAACGAACCGGCTATTTACCTTCTTTGTTACTAGCCACGAAGTAAAAACACGCGCGCCCGATCTCCTGATCTTAAGAATTGCCGGGCGAATAACCGCGCGCGAATCACTGCGCGACACCGCGTTTTTCTCGCGCCGCGTAATTGCCGGCATAGCAGCGGAATCGCTATAAGGCGCGACCAAAGAGGTGGGAGGGCGAGGAGCAGCTCATCTCGCCCTCGTGAAAACAATAAAAATAACGGCGGCGAGCAGAGATTTCGCTTATTTTCTTGACCCAGCGACCGGTATTTCGCATCAATACTTTTAGAGTGTGTCTTGCATTCCTTGGCGGAATTTCCGTCATGCGGGGCCTCAGGGTTCCATACGGTAAAAGCCCTATGGAAAAACTTTTCCAAAGGCGGGATGCTGTAAGCAAGGCTGGGGAAAAGAGTTGTAGGCATGTAGATGCAGCGGCACTCTCCTCAGGTTCGCCAGTCCGGCCCACTACCGCCCCTGCTTGAGAAGTCAGTGTGAGGTTCTTGCAGTACACAAAACAGGCCACGCACCCAATCAGCTGGAGGGGATGATGGGGATACTCCGTTTGTTAGTAGCGGACGATCATGATGTGGTCCGCAAAGGCGTGCGCACGCTGCTCGAGGAGCAACCGGGCTGGGAAGTTGCGGCGGAAGCGTCCGATGGACGCGAAGCAGTAGAGAAAGCCAAGCTGGTGCAGCCTGACGTGACCATTCTGGACCTGAGCATGCCGGAACTGAACGGCCTGGAAGCAGCGCGTGAAATTCTAAAAACCGTATCGACGAAAGTACTGATCCTGACGATGTACGATTCCGACCCGCTGATCCGGCAAACGCTGGAAGCCGGAGCACGGGGCTATTTGCTGAAATCGGATGCGGGGCGAGATCTGGTTTCGGCGGTCGATGCACTGCGGCGCAACAAGACTTTCTTCACGCCTAAGGTTGCGCAGATGGTTCTCGAGGGATACCTCGGGCGTCCCACGAAAGAAAATGAAGACGACAACGGCCGCAAAAATGGATTGCGCCTGACGGCACGGCAAAAACAGATTCTGCAACTGCTGGCCGAAGGGAAAAGCTCCAAGGAAGTGGCGGTGGCGTTGAATATCAGCGTGAAAACAGCGGAAACGCACCGCGCCAATATCATGAGGCGGCTGGATTGCCACTCGGTAACCGAACTGGTGCGCTACGCCATTCGTAACCACATCATCGAGGCGTAAAGCCTAACGCTCGTTCTTTCTTCAGAGTGAATCTTTATCTCGAGCTGGCCCGGGCCATCTGGTTGGAGGGGGCGTCCGCGGCTTGCAAGGGGATCTCCGCGCGCACTAGCGTCTGGCCGTCGGTTGACTGAATCTCGAAGTTTCCGCCTAATTGCCGCACTCTCTCCCGCATTCCCTGAATACCCACGCCCGGCAGGGTTGGAGCGGAAACCGGCTTTCCATCAGCGGCGAGGCCGCGGCCCCGGTCGCGAATTTCCAACGTCACCTTTTGCGCGCCGCGCGCGATGCGCACGTCCGCGGTCTTGCTGCCGGAATGCCGATGCACATTAGCAAGCGATTCCTGCACGATGCGGAAGACGGCGATCTCCATCTCTTTGGGAAGCCGCCCGAACTCGGCCGCGAGATCAAGCTGGACTTCGATCCCGCTGCGCTGCGCGAATCCCTCCACGAACCAGCGGAGAGCCGACTCCAGGCCAGCCTCGTCGAGCAAAGGAGGATGAAGCAGGTGAGACATGGTGCGCAGCTCCTGAGATAGCTCACGCACCAGCCGCGTGGCGTCAGAGAGATTCCGGGACGCGCGCTCGGTCAGTTTGGCTTTGTCGCGCTCCACCATAGAAAGGCACATGCTCAGGGCGGCCAGAGCCTGACCGGAACTGTCGTGCAGTTCGCGGGCGATGCGCCGACGCTCCTCGTCCTGCAATTGCATCAGACGGCCGGAGAGCATGCGCAGGCCCGCTTCGGCGGTGCGCAGCTCGGCAGTTCGCTGATGGACGCGAGCCTCGAGCTCATCGTGCACGCGTTTAAGTTCGGCTTCGGCGCGCTTGCGATCGGTGATGTCCGTGCAAGCTCCCACAACGCAGGTGGCGCCGCTGATGGGATCTGGCATCAGCTGGCCGCGGTCATAAAGCCAGCGCACACGGCCGTCCACCAAGACGACTCGATACTCGAGTTGGAATTCGCCCTTGACGCGAGAGCGCGCGATTTCGGCTCGTACGGCGGCCAGATCGTCCGGATGCACATGCTTCAGAAAATCCTCGCAGGAGTTGACGGCTTCATCCGGGCTAAGCGCGAGGAGATCTCTCAGATTGGAACTGAGATGCAGGAACGAGTTGGTTTGCGGATCCAGGCGGTAGGTGCCAGTGCGCGACGCGGCGAGCGCAATCATCAAGCGCTGCTGGCTAAGGGAGAGAGCCTCCTCGGCCTTTTTTCGCTCTGTAATATCCAGCACCACGCCATAGGCTTTTTTCCCTGCGGCAGCCTGACCAGCCGAAGTCTCGGCCCTGGCGTCGGCGCACAACTGCCCCTTGGTGTATAGCCAGCGCAGACCGCGCTGCGGATGGTGATAGCGATATTCAAAATCCATGGAGCCGGAGGATTCGCTCTCACGCATGCGCTCCAAAACGATGGCTCGATCGTCCTCGTGCACGTTCGCGAGCCATTTTTGCAAGTGCGCGCCTCGCGCCGTCTCCGCAGGCTCAAAACCGAAGATCTCCTGCAGTTCCGGCGTCAATTCAGACTCGCCGCTGGCGGGATCCCAGACAAATCCGCCTACATGGGCCGCGGAAAAGGCCATAACCCGGCGGTGGTCGCGGACTTTGAGTTCCTGCTCGACGCGCTTGCGAGCCGTAATATTCACATTGGCGCCGATCCACTCCCGCACACCGCCATCTGGATTGCGCACGGGCACGGCGCGCGCCTCGAAATATCGCCAATCGCCATCCCACGTGCGCATGCGGAAGTCGCTATGGAATTCCCCACCTGCAGACAACGATTCTTGCCAGATTTGCTCCACACGGGCGCGATCCTCGGGATGCACAAAATTCAGCCAGCCGCGCCCCCTGGCCTTTTCGCCTTCCCACCCCGACAGCCGCTGCCAATTTTCGGAAACCCAAATGTTGTTCCCAGCAGCATCACAGCGCCACAGGGCCTGATCGGTGGCGCTGGCCAATGCGCGATAGCGCTCCTCGCTTTCGCGAAGCGCCTGCTCGAGTTCGGCTTCACGCTGGAGAATGGTCTTGGCATCCGGCGGGGTCTCAACGGGAAGCCGGGGAACGACGGCCGAGTCAAAAAACGACTCTCCGCGCTGAGCCGCTTCCACCGCGTTCAGCAGATCGTGCGCAACCGAGGACTTGACCACAAACCCGCGGGCGCCGGCATTAAACGCCTGGCGCATCATCTCCTGCGAATCGTGCTGGGTGAGAATCAGGATTTGCGTGCTGGGGAGGCTTCTGCGGATGACGCGGGTCGCTTCCAAACCATTCAGGTTTGGCATGCTGACGTCCATGATGATGAGATCGGGACGGAGTTTGTGAGCCTTATCGACGGCGTCCTGCCCGTCCACAGCTTCGCCGCAGATTTCGCAGCCTTGCTCGGAGGCCAGCAAGGCGCGGATGCCGCGACGGATCACCTCATGATCGTCGGCAACTAGAATTCTCAAAATTTCAGCCCCTCTCGTTTGAACATGGGCAAGGTGCTCCTCTCCTCATCGTAACCATCAGCAGGTCTATGCGGGGCGCTCGTCCGATGGCGCGAAAAACGCGCCTGGGCCAGGGCACGTCTTTTCGTGAGGTACGTTAACTAATGCCTCCGTTCGAAGCAAGTACGGGAAACGCTGTACGAAGAGTTCATGCAACAAAACGGTTGAAAAGCTGGCGAAATCGTGAGGAAAGCCGGCCCGGCCGGCGTCGCGCCAGCAGCCGCGCATGACGATCCTCAATCGAAATTGTCCGCAAAGCCCTCATGAAACTCAGAGCGGATGAGCCAGCCAGGCGGAAGCAGAACGGCACACTTGAGAATGAGGGCGGCGAATTGCAACCGGAAATAGAAATAAACGATTGCTACTGCACTTGGGTCTGCTGGCTGAAGATGAGCTGCCAGCCGGCATCGCGCTTGGCCCAGATCCCCGTAGTGCGCAGCAGTTGGCCGAACCACGACTGCTGGTCGGCGGACATCACCGCAGCCCTGCCGAATACCCACACGGCCATGGAGGCAACGGCCGGCGGCGGATCAGATTGGTCGGCCTGCCGGAGGCTGCGGATACGGGCGACGCGCTGCGTTTTGCCGATGGGCTCGTAGCCGCCCGGCACGATGAACGTGGCGTCATCGCCGAGAAGGCGGCCAGCCGAATCGGCATCACCTTCAAAGAGCGCTTTTTCGCCGGCCATGAAAGAGGTGACGATCTCCTCGGCGTCGGGCGAGAGGGGCTTGTAGGGCAGCGAACTGCAGGGATTGTCGCATGTGGCCAGGCGCGGGCTGGCCACTCCGTTGCGCGGATCCCTGGCCAAAAAATCGCCGGGGGCCGTTTCCTGATACAGCAGCAGCCGCCAGTCGAACCCCTGGCGAACCCAGACGCGGGTGAAAAAGGCTTCGGCGCCATCGGGAATAAGCGCATGCGTGCCGGTCACCAAAGCCACACGGCCATAAACGTTCACTGCGAGGTTTGTGTCCGGCGCGGCGGAGAGCAAAACGACGCGATCCAGGAGATCCGACTTGGTTCGGCTGCGGCCATCGCGATCGATCCAGGTAAATTCGGAAGCGAGGAGGTTCGTCACCACCGTCCCGTCATTCGTAGCGATGGCTTCCATCAGAACACGATCGGCCAGATGCGCTTGCTCGCTTGCGGCGTTGAGCGCGCCCGGATCGACGCGAGATTCCGCGATGTTCGCTTCGCCGGAAGCCTTGGCGGTGAAGATCAAGTTCTGTGACTTCTGTTGCGCGTGTGAAGCCGCAGGCGCAGTCGCAGCGAGAACAGCGGCAATAAAGAGAACAGCAGAGTTTCGCATGGGTTCGGCCTTCTTCTAATCTTGTCCCAATTCTGGTAATTGGATGATCGCTACGCCATTTGCAGCCGGGGCTGCACCAAGCGGGCAATCAGAAGACCGGGTGCGCGGGGAGGAACCGAGGTCTAATGCGCCATTTCCGTGCGTCGAGTTGGCGGCCGCGATTCTAACGCACTGGGCACGCGTATATCCAGC
The DNA here is from genome assembly GCA_963703785.1 of uncultured Acidobacteriota bacterium. GTDB lineage: Bacteria > Acidobacteriota > Terriglobia > Acidiferrales > UBA7541 > Palsa-189. The sequence continues at coordinate 102,642 of CAVPFR010000013.1, forward strand.
CCAATCCGTGAGGCGATCATTCAGAGGTGCGGGCAGAGGTGCGGGCAGAGGTGCGGGCAGAGGTGCGGGCAGAGGTGCGGGCAGAGGTGGAGGGTGCGGGCAGAGGGTGCGGGACTACCAGTACTGGATTTTGAGTCGTGGTAGGATTTCGCATGAAAACAGTCCTGCTTTTGATCTGCTCCAACATCTTCATGACCATCGCTTGGTACGGGCACCTGAAGTACCGGCGCGCTCCGCTCTTCACGGTGATCGTGGTGAGCTGGATGATCGCCTTTCTCGAATACTGCTTTCAGGTTCCCGCGAATCGCCTTGGATACGGAGAGTTCACCGCATTTCAGCTGAAGATTATTCAGGAAGTTATCACCCTGGCTGTGTTCAGCGTGTTCGCCTGGATCTATTTCGGCGAGGAGATCACCTGGAATTATGGGGCAGCTTTCCTCTGCATCGTCGGCGCCGTGGCGTTTGCCTTCTGGGGTAAGACGTAGTTCAACTTGGCGGCAAGCATTCCTCGCCGGGGCGTGGACACACCCCTGGGGGCGCATGCAGGAGCCCCCGGATTGGCACTGGCGGGGACAATTCGCTATGCTAGGAGGCGTTCAGGGTGCGGGGGACGATGGTTCGTCATTTCCGGGCTGAAAAGAGAGCGTAAGCGCGGTGATCCGTGCAACCTGCGCGGCAAGATTTTGCTCTAAACCAAGGGTTGATCTAGTACATAGGTAGATACGAAATTCTCAAAAAGGAGAGTTTCTTGTCCAAACTCACGATCCGCACAATTCTACTGCTGGCTTTGCTGGTGATGGGAAGCACGATTGTGGTACGGGCGCAAGGCGTCAGTCCCTATTTTGGCTTGGGTAGCGCCTTCGACAGCGCGGGGACTAGTGTCAACTCATTCGATTCCATCTCGGGTTTGACCGTAACTTGTCCAAAGGGTTTTATATTCGACGGCCTGACGGGCTTTTGCGAGCCCGGCCCGACAATCGGGGGGGTCTTTGGCGTGTTTGGCGTTGATTTCATGTTCAAGCAACACCTTGGTTTCAACGGAGAATACGCGTTCCGCTTCGCACAGGCCGACTACCTGCCGGATGGGGGCTTGAAGTACCGCCCGGGGTTCTATGATTTCAATGTGGTTTGGGAGCCGACTGCGGGAGCCGACAAACGCATCGTGCCTGCGATCGAGGGCGGCATCGGCGGCGCTCGAATCGTACTGTATCAAGTGGTGCCCTGCAGCGTCACCAACATCAATTGCACGCAGAGCTTCCCTGCCGGAATAAATGCCAATCACTTTCAGATACATGGAGCTGTTGGCGTGAAGCTCTACGTCAAAGGCAATATTTTCATCAAGCCGCAGTTCGACATTCACTATGTGACACACCTGACCGACCAATTCGGCCGCGATTGGGTGCCGCAGTTTACGGTTGCGGTCGGCTATAGTTTCGGCCAACACTAAACACGCGGCCTTGCCAGTCACAAAAGTACCTACTCTTCCGCGCTCCCGGAACGGCCGGGATCAAGCGAGCACTTCGCCTCCAAGACGAGAGGGAGCGCTCCGAATAAGAACTCAGATCAGAAGCCTCAAGGAGAGTTGCTTGTTCAAAGTCACGGTGCGTATCGCTCCGCTGCTCGCGCTGCTGGTGCTGGCGAGCGCGAGTTCCGCGCATGCGCAAAGGACGATCAGTCCATTTTTCGGCTTAGGGAGCGAACGGGATCGGGTGGGAACAGATACCGGGGCAGGTTGCACGACCGGACAGATTTTCGACAACTTCACCGGCGTGTGCGAATCCGGGCCCACGATGGGCGGCTTGTTTGGCATGGTTGGCGTGGATTACATGCTCAAACCCAAAATTGGCATCAACGGCGAATACACCTTCCATTTCCGGCAGAACCCTTACCTGCCCAACGAGGGACTGAAGATGCGTCCGTCGTTTTATGACATCAACGGATTTTGGCAACCGTTTGGAAAGCGCGTCGCTCCCTTCCTGGAGGGCGGTTTCGGCGGAGCCCGATTGGCGCTGCTCTTCAATCCCAACAGTTGTCTGACCGGCAGCCCCTGCGGCAACTTCACACCTCCCTCGTCACTCAACTACTATCAAGTGCATTTCGCCGTGGGCGGGAAGATCTACATCCACGGAGCGATCTTCGTTAAACCGGAGTTCGATCTTCACTACGTGTTCAACTTCCAACAATTTGGCCGCAATGCGGTGATCGGATACATGATTTCCGGCGGCTACACTTTTGGCAGACACTGACCGCGTCCTCATTCCGTGCCAGAGCGCCTTTTCAGGTTTTTACTCCGCAGCCATTCATAGACCTACTCCGCTATTTAGGCTTTGCGGCTAGGATATTGCCACTACCGCGCGGCAAGAATCATCACTAGAATTGAAGCGAATGAGCAGTGGAGCGTTCTCCGTAACATAGGGAAGCATTGACGAAGCCGATGATGAGAGGAAGCCATGGCTCCCAGACCGATTCCTGAGGGATACCACAGCATTACGCCCTATCTGATCGTCACCGGGGCAGCCAGCGCTATCGAGTTCTACAAGCATGCCTTCGGCGCAAAGGAAGTGATGCGCATACCGCATCCCGACGGCCGCGTGGGCCACGCGGAGCTGCAGATCGGCGATTCGCGCATTATGCTGGCCGACGAGTTCCCTGAGATCGGGGCGCGCAGCCCGATGTCTCTTGGCGGTACGCCCGTGGGCATTCAGCTTTATGTGGACGACGTGGATGCGGTGACTGCCCGCGCGCTCGCCGCAGGCGCCAAGATGCTGCGCCCGCTGAAGGACCAGTTTTACGGGGATCGCAGCGGCACCTTAAACGACCCGTTCGGCCACCAGTGGACGATTTCCACGCATAAAGAAGACGTCTCGCCGGAGGAGATGCAGAGGCGTGCCGCGGTCGCCGCTGGCAGCCAGCCGTAACGCGACCATGGCCTCAAAGGGCGCAGCGCCTCAGGGCTTGCCGCCGGCACTTCGGCTCTTGACTACAACGCGGCGATAGGCCTGACCGCGCTCATAGCCGTGCTGGAAAGGTTCGCGGTCAACCATTTGCGGATACCGGCTGCGCAGACTTTCGCGCGCTTCATCATAGGATTTGTCGCGGTTACTGGGAAGCAGTGCGGCCTCGAACCCGGCGCGCACGTAGTCTTCGTCTTCATCAAAACTTCTGCCCGCGGCCTGGTAATGTTCTTTCTCGACGTCGCGCAGGCCGATCCACCACATCTTCCGAGCGCGATCCACGCTTTCGGCTCCGTTATGGTCGAAGACGCCGCGAACGGCCTCGGAGAGGCTATCGTCGCTCAGAGTTACAACCACGACGCTTCGACCGCGGCGCAGGGCGTCTTCGTAAACAAAAAGCTCCTCTTCGGGCAGCGAGGCGAAGATTGTGTTTTCGGCTGCCCGTCCGATTTCCTCGCCGCCGATGGCGCCAAGGAGCGCGCCGCCGGCCAAACCCAGAGCGATTACTAATCCCACGCCCGGCAGAAGCATAGTCGCAACCATCTCTCCCACGCCCGCGCCTAGCGCCCCGCCGGTGAGCGCGCCCAGCACCTTGACCATACCGGGCTGCTCGCCTTGCGATTGGGGCACAGCGGCCAACTCTCTTTCGCCCGCCTCAGGCGTCAGAAGATTGATCCGGTCCTTGGGAACACCGATCCCTTTCAGTTCCACAACGGCGTGCTCGGCATCGGCACGCGCCTTGAAAACACCTACGACAGCTGCCATGAGCGTCCCCTTTCTGGCTTGCCCAGCGGCTCACGGATTCAGAACCGGAGGCTCAGCTCTACCGCTTATCAGATGGTTTTGGCCGGCAAAAGTGCAACCCACCGTCCCACGGGGAGAACGGAGTGAACCGATCGGCGAGAAGCCCGCCCACTTAGAGGGGCGCGGCGTCGATTTCGATAGGCGCGGCCTCACGAAGCGCTTTGGGCACGGCTGCCGGCTGCGGAAACCGAATCTCGGCAAGCTCGCTGATCAGATTTGCGGCCCAACGATAGATATTGTGCTCGCGCACGGTGCGGCGGAGCGATTGCATTCGACGCTCGATCTCCGCGGCGGGCATTTCCAGAGCGGAGTGAATCGCGTCCGCAACCAGCTCGGTGTCGTAAGGATTCACGATCAACGCGTCGTGCAATTCCCGACTGGCGCCCGCGAAGCGGCTGAGGATGAGCACGCCGCGGTCGTCGTCGCGCGCGGCGACGTATTCCTTGGCGACAAGATTCATGCCGTCGTGGAGGGAGGTGACCAGACAGAGGTCCGAGGCGCGATAGAAGCGCTCGATCTCCTGGTGCGTGTGGTGGCGCTTGAGCAGTACGATAGGCTTCCACAGGTTGGTCATGAATCGCCGGCAGATGCGGTTGGCTTCCGCTTCGACGTCGGCGTAGAGCTCCAGGTAGCGCTTGATTTGCATGCGGCTGGGCGCGCCGATTTGCACGAACGTGAACTTGCCCTGATAGTGCGGATACTTTTCCAGAAAGCGTTCGATCCCACGAAAGCGTTCCAGAATCCCCTTGGTGTAATCCACGCGGTCCACGCCCACGCCCATGAACTGCGCCTGCACGCCAACTCCGGCCAGCAGCGCGGCGCGATCGATGTAAGGAGATTCGCGATTGTCGTTCTCGGCGCGTCCCTCGGCGAAATCGATGCTGATGGGAAATGGGCGAACGCGCGTCAGATGGCCGGCTCGATTGACGGTGAAGCCCTCCCACTCGATGCGGCACTCCACAGCATGGTCCACGGTCTCGAGGAAATTGTTGCAGTGGTTCTGAATATGGAAGCTGACCAGATCGGCTCCGAGCAACCCGTCCACCAGTTCGCGTTCCCAGGGGCAGATTCCGAAGGCCTCGGCGTTGGGCCAAGGAATGTGCCAGAAGATAGCTACGCGCGCGTCGGGCCGCGCTTTTTTGATCATGCGCGGAAGCAAAGCGAAATGATAATCCTGGACCAGAATGAAGGGCTTCTGCGTATCGGCGATCTCTTCGAGGACGGCGTCGGCGAACTTGCGGTTGACCTGCTGGTAGTGCTCCCAATTCTCGGAGCGAAAGATCGGGCGTGTATGGGCGATGTGGCAAAGCGGCCATAGGCCCTCGTTAGCGAAGCCAAAGTAGTAGCCGTTTTCCTCCTCGCGGTCGAGCCATACGCGCCGAAGCGTGTATTGCGGTTCGGCCGGCGGCACGCGCAGGCGATCGTGTTCGTCCACGGCTTCGCGGTCCGCGTCGCCGCTGGCCTGCGCGATCCAGGTGCCGTCGCAGGACCGCAGAATAGGCTCGAGGGCGGTCACCAGACCGCTGGCCGGAATCATAATTTCGAGACTGCCGTTCTGGCGGGTGTGGATGTAAGGCTCGCGATTGGAAACCACTAGCAACCGCCTGTTCCGCAACCGCTTTCGGACGTGCACGGAAAGCCGGTCGGAGGTCCAGATCGACTCCGAAGCCTCCCGCAGACGGGCTTCGCGCTCCGCCGCGGCGCGGGCCTCGTGCAGGGACTTCACCACGTTCTCCATCTCTCTGGCCAGCGGACCGAGCAGTTCGCTTCGCGGGGCGGCGATTTCCGAATTTCCGCTGCGGAGAGCCTTCAGCCATTGCGCCGCCTTACTGATCGGACTCATGAGGCTCCAGCGAATGACCAGAAACGTGATCAGCACGATCAGCAAAACTTCCAGCGAGACGTGAATCAGCGTTTGCCGCCAAATTACGGCACTTTGTTCCCGGATGAAGCCCGCGTCGTGAAAAACGGCCAGGCCCATGGCTTTCCCATCGGCGCGGTGCATGGAGAGCATCTGCGCGTGGTAGAACCTCGGGCCGAGGGTGAGAAAAACCCCTTGCCCATCGGGATCTTGGGGATCGATCTTGGGCGTCAAGACGGAAAACGCGCTTTCCAAGGTAATGGGAAGGCGCTCGGTAACAGCGATGCTTTTGCCGGAATCGTCGAAAATTGCCGCCCCAACGATGCGCTCGCGAGTGCTGAAGCGATTCAGCGCTCGGCGCAACTCCAGTGCGGAGGAGTTCCTATCGAGCAAGGGCTGCAGGTTGTCGGCCAGGCTCTGCACGGTCAGACTGGCGCGCTGAGTGAGTTCCGCGTGCAGCGCGCGTTCCTGGTCCTGTTCCTGGTAATAGGCGAATAGGCCGGAAATAGCCGCGATACACACGATGACCGGAAGCATTAGCCGCAGACTAAATCTCATGCGATATCCCTCTGGGGCCGGGTTCGCCGGAATCTCGAACGCGGGATAGCCGAGTCGGCATGCAATGGCCTCGAAACTTGTTTCGCAACTTGCTTATGACTGGCTTCTAACTGACCTCTAACTGGCGCTCGTGCCGCGATTTAGATCGGGTCCAAATTGTGGCTTGCCGGCTTCGTCGAGAGTTTCAGGCTGGGATCGCGAGTGGGAACTTTTCGCCGGGCTGGTAAGCGATTCGGCTAACTTTAGATTTTGACTCAGATCGATGCTCCTAATTTACCCTGAGTCTATAAGGATGACGGCTGGCCTCGTCCGGCTCAACTCCCGCTGGAGGAAAGACCCGCAACCCTCACGTGATTAAGCAGTTGAGCCTAGTCACGCGCTACACAGATTGAATACCTCATCGGCCCGCGCCAAAGCCATACCCTGAACGCTGTAAGAAAAAGAGTTCCCTTCTTGCACAAGGGCTCGTCCCGGTACCCGTCCCAAGGACACTGTCCTCACTTCAATGGACAGGGGACGCTTGCTCCGAAGAACAGGTTGGAAAGTCTGTCCTTCGTCGCGTCACTCGACCAGTAGAGGCGAGTCGCGCGGAGTTCCTACACTTCTCGCGTGATGATCACCCAAGCCCGAAGTTCAAGCTCATGTGACGTTTCGCGCCAAACCTGTGCGTGCCCTATCCCGCGCGTTCTTATCCTGTTCCTTTCGGGGACGGTCTTGCTCTCAGCCGCGATTCTCTCCGGCTGCGCCGGTGTGACCAGTGCGAAGGGCAGCTCCACTACCACAACCGCGAGCGAAACAAGCACGACTAATTCGTCATCGGTGGCGGCGGCTGCGCTCAGCGCAAGCCCCGCGAGCGTTAATTTTGGGAATGTCTCGGTCGGCTCAAGCTCCAATCAAAGCCTCACGATCACGAATATCGGCGGCACAGCCGCGACGATTTCTCAAGCCAGCGCGTCCGGGACAGGGTTCAGCCTCGGAGGCGTAGCTCTTCCCGCAACCCTAAATCCAGGGACTAGCGCCACGTTTACCGCTACATTCGCGCCCGGAGTCGCGGGCAGCGCTTCGGGCAGCGCTTCTTTTACGAGCGCACAGCTGAGCTCAGCCTATTCCGTTTCCATGAGCGGCACGGGTGTGGGCGTTGCGCCTTCCATCGTCGCGCAGCCAGTGAGCATATCCATTCTCGTCGGGCAAACAGCCACTTTCTCGGTAACCGCTACCGGCACCGCGCCGCTTGCGTATCAATGGAAAATGAACGGCACGGCCATAGCGGGCGCGACGGGATCGACTTATACAACGCCCACTGAGACGACCTCGAACAACGGCGCCCAGTTCACCGTGGCCGTGAGCGATGCAGCCGGCACCGTGATCAGCAACGCCGCCACGCTGACGGTGACAACCACTCCTGTGCCGCCTTCGATAACTTCGCAGCCAGGCAATCAGACGATCTTCGCGGGCCAGACCGCGACTTTCACCGTAGTTGCCAACGGGACTTCACCGCTCAGCTACCAGTGGCGCCAGAATGGCAGCGCGATTAGCGGAGCAACCTCCTCCAGCTATACGACGCCGGCAGAAACGACCTCGAACAGCGGCGCAACATTCTCCGTCGTGGTCAGCAATTCGGTGGGCAGCGCGACCAGCAATAACGCGACTTTGACGGTCAACCCGGACCCCATTGCTCCAACGATCACGAGCCAGCCCGCCAGCCAAACAATCAATGCGGGCCAGACGGCGACGTTTTCCGTGACGGCTTCGGGGACGGCGCCGCTTAGCTACCAGTGGTTCCAGAACAGCACGGCAATCGGCGGAGCGACATCATCGAGTTATACGACGCCGGTTGAAACCGTTTCCAACAGCGGGACGCATTTCAGCGTGACGGTCAGCAATTCGGCGGGCAGCGCCACCAGCAACACCGCCACGCTGACAGTCAACGGCGTGATTGGCGCGCTCAATCCGAGCACAAACAGCCTCAACTTCAACAACGTGACGGTAACCACCAATAGCGTGCTCAGCGTGAGTTTCACAAACGCCGGCACCGCCAACATCACGATTTCGAGCGCGACGGTTTCGGGGACGGGGTTCACCGGCTCAGGCATCTCCAATAACCAAGTCGTCCCGGCCGGACAGTCCGCTACGCTGAACGTCACATTCGCTCCCACCGGGGCAGGCGGCGCGTCCGGCAGCGTTACGGTGACCAGTAACGCCACGGATCCGTCGATTACCGTTAGCCTCTTGGGAACTGGGGTGGTTCATTCAGCGACGCTGAACTGGACGGCCAGCGTAACCAGCGGAGTAACGGGATATAACGTGTTCCGCGGAACTGTGTTGGGCACTTACACTCAAATCAACCCTTCGCTGGTCACTGTCGACACCTACGCCGACACGCAGGTGGCGGTAGGGACGACTTATTTCTACGTTGTGACCGCGGTCTCCCCGGCCGGGCAGAGCGGCTATTCAACTCCGGCAACGGCCGCGATTCCGTGAGCAAAAGGATCGCGAAGCTCGCTCCGAGAGAGGTTTCGCGGCGCAAACGAGAGCAAGCTTCGATCGTTTCTGAATTCGGGAGCGGCTCGCCGAATCCAAGGCGCTCCCCGCAATTCTGCGCTTACGTTGCAGGCATAAGCCGCGAAGAACTTGGGGCCGGCGGGCTCCCTTCGCGGAGAAGAACGAATCTGGCGGTATAAGTGGCGGCATAACTAAGGAGCAAATCCCCATGAGCTCCGTGGCTGCTTCCCTGGATGACTCGCTTTTCTGCGAACGTTGCGGCGAAGCGTTCGCGCCCAAGAAGCCGGTTTGCGCCGGCTGCGGCGCGGCGCCCGCCCGCCATTGGCTTCAACTCACGAGCCTCCTCGTACTCTCGGTGGCGATGCTCTGCAATTCTCTGGTGGGCTGGCTTCTGCTGCCACGCATGCTTGACGGCCATCGCGGGCGCCTGTTTCGCGGATGGCTCTGGCTGGACTTGAAAGCTTCGCTTTACGGGTGGGCACCCCTAATTCTGGGCATTTTGGCGTGGGATTACTTCGTTTGGCGCCGTTCTCGGCCCGCGCGCCAAACCGATCTCAAGATCAAGAGCTGGATTACACGCAAGGTCCTGACGTTCGTGTTGGTCACCGCGGTGGCCCCGATTCTTCCGTGGTGGATACCGGCGGGCCAGCCGCCCGATAGCTTCCTGGCCAAAATCGGCCGCTATCCGGGACTTCCGGCGGGCTTGGCATGGCTCTCGGTCACGGCCGCCCTCGTTCTCCTTTGCTGGAATCCTTCCACGCGCGATTCCCTGCTCGGGCATGGCAGAATCCTGAGCCTAATCGGCATTGCTACACTCCTGCTCGTCCTCACCCTGACCCTCCTCGGCTGGTCTCTGACATCCTGAAATAATTTTGGCCCTTGCCGGAAGCGTCGCGCTAAACTCTCGCCGCTCGGCTCCTCCTCGCTCGACCTCGCTCCTAGGGGGCGGAAGCGGCGCTCATGTCACGCGGCAGTGCACAATTCAAGAGAGCACTCATCTTCGTCCATCGCTGGATGGGCGTGCTCTTCTGTCTTCTCTTCCTGAGTTGGTTCGCTTCCGGAATTGTCATGATGTACTGGCAATATCCGCAGGTGTCCCCCGACGATCGTCTGAGCCGCGCCCCTGCGCTGGACGCCTCGCGCATTACTCTCTCGCCGCAGCAAGCCTACATGCGGCTAGGCAACGGGGGCGAGCCTTCAGAGGCACGACTGATCACCTTCGATGGGCGGCCGGCGTATCGGTTTGGGTTCGGCGATAGCAGCGCAATCGTCTACGCCGATGACGGCCAAATGCCGGACGAATTCCCGGCCGAGATGACCCTGCGCATCGCGTCGGCATGGTCCGGCCAGTCCCCCGGCGGTGCAAAGGAAGAGGACATAACCGAAGAGGACCAGTGGACGGTTTCCGAAGAGTTTTCAGACCTTCGTCCGCTTCGCAAATATAGTTGGGCCGATGGCCGGCAGGTCTACGTGTCGGCCGTAACCGGCGACGTGGTGCAATACACTACGCGCGGGTCGCGCCTCGCGGCCTGGTTCGGCGCGATTCCCCACTGGCTCTATTTCACGCAATTACGCAAACATTCTCAGCAATGGGGTCGGGTCGTCATCTGGGCCTCGGGACTCGGAACGGCAACGGCGATTCTGGGCATCACCGTGGGACTTTGGATTTACTCGCCGGCGAAGAGTTACCGTTCTGGCGGCGCTCCCGCGAGCTTTCCCTACCACGGACAGAAGCGCTGGCACGCGATCTTAGGGCTGCTTTTCGGGGTCTTCGCCTGCACATGGGCATTCAGCGGCATGCTCTCCATGGATCCTTTTCCACGATTGCAGTCAGGCAGTTCGAGTGGCGCCGGCGCCCGGATCGCCGCCGCGCTGCGCCAAGCACCGCCCCTCGGCGCGTTTTCGGCCAAGCCTCCGCAACAGGCTTTATCACAGGCGCAAGCAAGCTACGGGACAGGTTACGGAACGGGGGTGAAGGAATTGGAGATGACGTCGTTCGCGGGAGAGCCGGCCTATCTGGCTAGCCTAGCGCCGAATGGAACGCGGGTGATTCCCGTCCACGGCCAGCCTGCTGCCGAGTTCGACCGCGCGCAAATCATCTCCGTTGCGCGGCAGGCGGCGCGGCCGTTCAGGGTGACGCAAGCGCGGATGGTGACGCAATACGAGGCTTACTACCTGGACCGCGAAAATCAGTTGCCGCTGCCGGCGATCTTTGTGCAGCTCGATGACCCCGGCCGCTCGATGTATTACATCGATCCCAAAACCGCGCGCATCGTGCAGGGCTATAACTCGCATTCGCGCTGGAATCGCTGGCTCTACCACGGCTTGCATTCCCTGAATCTGCCGTGGCTCTACAAATATCGCCCCGCTTGGGACATTGTGGTGATCTTGCTTCTGCTGGGAGGCGGTTCGCTTTCGGTCACGGCTCTGCTGCTCGCCTGGAACGTGTTGTGGCGCAAGCTGGCACCCTGGGCTGCTCAAGCCGATGCGAGTAGCGCGATGAAGGGCTGACGATCAGGTTCGCTCGAAGCTCTGCCCATCCACTGAAAACGCGCCTGCTCCCACCGCCGCCAATACAAACGATCCCACGCCCAGCAACAACACCAGCCCGGCGGTATGCGGGTCACTCCAATCGTGCCGCAGATGCACTTTCGCGAACGCCACGCCCATCTCGATGGCGAACATCAGCCCCACCAGGCGCGTGACCACTCCCAAAATCACCAGGATGCCGCCGAAGAGCTCCAGCGCGCCGATCAGGTAAGCGAAATACGCCGGAAAGCCCCAGGAAGGAAATAGCTTGAGGAACATGGCGCGGCTGACAAACAGCTTTATGTATCCCTGCTGAACAAAGATCGCTCCGATAACCACCCGCAGGAGCAAAAGCGCCAGCGGCTTGAGCTTTTCGAGAAATCGCATTCACCTTTTCCTTTCGGCCGAGCATGGTAGCAGTATCGGCTTTCGCGGCCAAACGGCTGGACGAATCTCTTTCCCGCCGGATGCACAGGCACGACGCTTATGTTATTGTTTTCGACTTGCCCTGAGCCTCCGACAACGGCGAGGGGCTGGCCTCAGCTCACAGCTGCTTCAGAGGACCAAAACACACGAGGTGCGGTTCATGAAATCGTCGTACAACTCGCAGCCCGTTCCGCGCGATGGTGAGGCGATCGAATACTCCGGCGGGAAGTTCCGCATCCCCGACCGTCCTATCATTCCCTACATCGAAGGCGACGGCACCGGCCGCGATATCTGGAAAGCGTCGCAGCGGGTATTTGACGCTGCCGTCGAGCACGCCTACGGCGGGAAGCGCCGGGTCGCCTGGTTCGAGGTCTTCGCGGGGGAAAAGGCTTACAATAAATTTCAGGAATGGCTGCCGCAAGAGACCGTGGACGCGGCGCGCGACTTTCGGATATCCATCAAGGGCCCTCTCACCACTCCAGTCGGCGGCGGTATCCGCTCGCTCAACGTGGCTCTTCGGCAGATTCTGGACCTCTATGCCTGCGTGCGCCCCGTGCGCCACTTCCCCGGCGTGCCGACTCCGGTGCTGCATCCCGAGCGCGTGAATCTCGTCATCTACCGAGAGAACACGGAAGACGTTTACATCGGCGTGGAGTGGAAATCGGGCACGCCGGAAGTGAAAAAGCTGATCGAATTTCTCAATAAAGAGATGCTGGGCGGAGGGCCGAAGCAGATTCGCACCGATTCCGCGATCGGCATCAAGCCGATCTCTCCTTTCGGCACAAAGCGCCTGGTGCGACGTGCGATTCAGTACGCTATCGAGAGCAAGCGCCGGGTGGTGACCCTGATGCATAAGGGCAATATCCAGAAATTTACCGAGGGCGGCTTCCGCGATTGGGGATACGAAGTGGCTCGCGACGAGTTCCGCCAGGAGATCGTCACAGAGCGGGAGAGCTGGATCCTCGACAACCTCGACAAAAATCCGGGGCTAAGCGTGGAGCAGAATGCCGCCATGATCGAGCCCGGCATGGAGCGAGGGACGGAAGCGTTTCGCAAAGAAGTGTATGCCGAGGTGAAGCGGGTGCTTGATTCCATTGGCGCGACTCACGGCAAAGGCCAATGGAAGCAGAAAATCATGGTGAACGACCGTATCGCGGATTCCATCTTCCAGCAGATTCTCACGCGTCCCAGTGAGTATCAAGTGCTGGCCACGCCTAATCTGAATGGCGACTACATTTCCGACGCGGCGGCTGCCGAGGTCGGCGGGCTGGGGATGGCGCCGGGCGCCAATATCGGCGACGGCTACGGCGTCTTTGAAGCCACTCACGGCACTGCGCCGAAGTATGCCGACAAAGACGTAATCAATCCGAGTTCCGTGATGCTGTCGGGCGTCATGATGTTCGACTTCATGGGGTGGAAAGAAGCCGCGCGCCTGATCGAAGGCGCTATTGAGCGCACCATCACGCAAAAGCGCGTCACCTACGATCTGGAGCGGCTCATGGAAGGCGCCAAGAAGTTGCATACTTCCGAGTTCGCGACGGCGATTATCGAGAATATGCAGACGGGCGTCGCGGCGGATTAGCGCCCAAACTGACGGAAGTTCAACGCGAGGCCTCGCAAGAATCCCCGCGGCGAGAAACTCATTCCAATTCACGAAGGAGCTGGTTCATGCGCAAGAAAGTGACTGTTGTGGGCGGTGGATTCGTGGGCTCGACGACGGCGCAACGCATTGTCGATTCCGGCCTAGCCGATGTGGTGATGACCGATATTCTGGAAGGCGTGCCGGCGGGCAAAGCGCTCGACCTCTACGAATCCACGCCGATCACGCGCTCCGACGCCGTCGTGCAAGGCGTCTCCACCGCGTCCGGCGATTATCAAGCTACAGCCAATAGCGACATCGTGGTGGTCACGGCGGGTTTTCCGCGCAAGCCGGGGATGAGCCGCGACGATCTACTGCGCGCCAATTACGAGGTGGTCAAAGGCGTTGTCGAGGGCGTGGTGAAGTTTTCGCCCAACGCCATTCTCATTATGGTGACCAATCCGATGGACGCTATCGCGCAAGCCGCTTTCAAAGTGAGCGGCTTCCCCAAGAATCGCGTGATCGGCATGGCCGGCGTGCTTGATTCCGCGCGCATGAGCACCTTCGTGGCGCAGGAACTCAATGTGTCCGTCGAGAACGTACACTCCTTTGTGCTCGGAAGCCATGGCGACGATATGGTTCCGCTTCCCCGCTACTCGACGGTGGCCGGAATCCCGCTGCCCGATTTGCTGTCCAAGGAGCGCATCGCCGCCATCGTCGACCGCACGCGCAAGGGCGGCGCGGAGATCGTTAATTTACTGAAGACCGGCTCGGCCTATTACGCGCCATCCGCCGCCGTGATGGAAATGGTCGAGGCGATTCTGAAGGACAAGAAGAAGATTCTGCCGTGCGCCGTTTATCTTCAGGGCGAGTACGGCATTAATGGCCTTTTCGCGGGCGTCCCGGTGAAGCTTGGAGCGCGCGGCGCTGAAGAGATCATTCAGATCAAGCTCACGCCGGAAGAAGACGCGGCGCTGCAGAAGTCGGCCGCGAACGTGCGCGAGCTCGTCACAGTCCTGGGCGTCTAGCGCCAAGGCAGAAGAGAAGAGCCGCACAGCCGGGAGCCGGGAATGCGCCGTCCTCGGACCTACTCGGTTTATTACTTAGCCGCTGGCATGGCTTCCGGCGCATTGGCCGGCGCCGGTCCCACGCGTTCCACGACGACGCGCACCATATGCACGGGCACGAGCGGCTTATCCTGGCTATCGCGCTGTACGCCGGCGATGGCCTTCACAACGTCGACATTCCCGCACTGCCCCCAAATGGTATAGCCGCCGTTCAGCGAAGGTTGCGGCGCCTCGGTAATAAAAAATTGACTGGCATTCGTATTTGGTCCGGCATTGGCCATTGCCAGCCGCCCCGCGACATTGAACGTCAACCCGGGCGAATTTTCATTCTGGTACGGGAACCCAGAGCCCTCGGGTCCTCCTGTTCCGGTGCCGAGCGGATCGCCGCCTTGGATCATGAAACCAGGGATTACACGATGAAATGTAAGCCCATCGAAAAATCGCTTCTTGGTGGTCTGCTTGGTTCGCGGATCCACGTAAGAGACCTTGCCAATGGCCAAACCGACCATCTTCCCGACGGTAATGGGCGACTCTTTCTCGAAGAGCTTGCAAGCGATATTTCCTTTATCCGTTTGGAACGTCATGTAGAGCCCGGGATCGCGCTGTTCCGTTGTGGTGCTCTGAGAAGACGTCTGCCCCGGCGCGGGCGCCGTTCGCGCCTGCGTGGCGAATGGTAAAAAGAGAAGCAGTGAAACCGTCAAGCCACAAGCTTTCGGCAATCGCATCAATAGCCTCCTTCAAGAGTGCAAAATGGGAATTCTACTCCGGGTTGGCTTCGCGGGCACAAGCTTAACAATAGTTCCGCGTCCGCGAAATCAGCCCTCCATACATTGGTTATAATCGCGGCATGCTCGGAGGCGAAAATGGCTGCGCGGGTTGCCGCTGAACTGGAAGAACTGCTGGACCGCATGGAAAAGGGATCCGTTCCGTCCGATGCCAATTCGAGGTTGGATGTGATTGGCCGCGTCGCCAAGCTTTTTGGGGTGAAGGAAGACGAAGTCGCGATTATGGAGCTTGCTCCATCGGGCCGCACCCTGCGCTTTGTCATGCCCGAACAATTGCGGCAAGTGGGATCGATCCCGCTTTCGAGTAACACGGCTCTGGCCTCCCGCACGGCACGCGAGCGCCGTTCGGACATTATCAACAACTTCTCCGCTGCCCGCCACGCCAGCGTTTTCGAAGCTGTCCCGCTGGGACGGCACCCCGACGAGGCCATTCAGAAGATCATGAGCGCGCCCATTCTCCGCGAGGACGCAGTCATTGGAGTCGCGCAAATCTGCCGCAAGGGCGCATCCCCCATGACTGCAGGCCCAGACTTCAGCTCCCGGGATCTCTCCGAGCTCAACGGGATCAATCAAGCGCTGGGTCGATTTCTGGCGCTGTGCCGCGACTCCGGGGCCGCCGGCTGACGGAGATTTTGTCCAAGTCAGACGATTGCGCGGACGTCACGAATTCTGGCTGGAAGGCAGATTTGTTACAAATGGGTTAAAGTTATTGACACTGCTCGATCTTCTTGCTACTTTTCGGCTCCGTATTTTTTTTCGCTCGCGGCATTTTCTAAGGCAGGAGGCACCGCAGCCCGGCACTATACATGGCGTTCGTCGCGAAGCGAATTTTCCTCACCAAAGGCGTTGGTAAACACCGCGAACGCCTTTCCAGCTTTGAGTTGGCCTTGCGCAATGCGGGCATTGCCGCCTGTAATATCGTGCGCGTCTCCTCGATTTTTCCGCCGAATTGCCGGCTGATCTCCCGCAGCGAAGGATTGAAGCATATTCGGCCGGGGCAAGTGGCCTTCACCGTAATCAGCGAGAACTCCACGCGCGAGGCGCACCGGCTGATTGCCGCGAGCATCGGGCTGGCGCTCCCCGCGGATAAATCGATGTACGGCTATTTGTCCGAGCATCACTCCTTCGGCGAAACCGAAGAGGTCGCCGGCGAATACGCCGAGGAACTGGCCGCCGAAATGCTGGCTACGACGCTGAACGTCGAGTTCGATCCGGACCTTTCGTGGGACGAGAAAAAAGAGGTCTACCGCATCTCCAACAAGATCGTCCGCACCATGAACATCACGCAGTCCGCCGTCGGCGATAAACGGGGGTTGTGGACCACCGTTCTCGGCGCGGCCATTCTCCTCGGAACCGAAGACGACTAAATTCGGGTAGTGTCGGAATTTTCATACCCTCAAAAGATTAGAAAACCGGCATTTAAGGTAAGACCAAGTGAAATCCGGCGACTTTTCGATTTCTCGAGACGACGAATATCATCGAAAGCAATTCGCCGAGATCAGTGACCCCGCGTTTGTGCAGCGCACATTTTCCCCTCATGCTGCCCTTGTCGCAAAGCAGCCCGTCAATGGGCATCGAATGTGGAGGGATTATCAAGGTGAACCGTACGATAAATCGGAATTTGATTTAGTTCAAGGAATGTGGGATCACGACCATTGCTCAATTTGCTGGTTTACGATCAAAGACGGCTTCACATATTGGGAAAATACAAATCGAATCAAAGTCTTGTGTGACGCTTGTTATGAAGCCTTCAAGATGCCGACCAATGGATGAATTCGGGTTAGGGCAATGCCTGAAATCGTTCTATTTTGACGGCCGCCAAGAGAGTTCCCTATAATCTCTGACTTATCATCTTGATGAAATCCCCCGCCGAAATCCCAACCAAAGGTTCCCGTGTATCACATCGTTGAGGCGCGCATCCGCGCGGCGCTGGGCGAATTTCTAAGCCGGCGCGGGATCCAGGACATTGCCGCGGTCACGCAACGGTCGCCGAATGTGGCCCTGGGCGAAGTGGCGACTCCGATTGCCTTCGAATTGGCCAAGCGCCTCCGCCGCGCGCCGCGCCAGATCGCGCAGGAGATCGCCGTCGAACTTGCGGCGATTCCTGGAGTAGCGCGCGTGGAACTGGCCGGCGCGGGGTACGTCAATTTTTTCTTCGACCGCGCGGCTTTTTTTCAAGCGGCTTTCTCCGAGGCGGCGAACGCCGGAGTCAGGCGTGGTTCGGAAGCTGGCGCAGCCCGCGAGAAGGCCAGCGAGCCCAAGCACGTGGTCGAACACACCAACATCAATCCCAATAAAGCCGCGCACATCGGGCATCTGCGCAACGCCGCTCTGGGCGATACGTTCGTGCGCCTATTGCGGCGGGCGGGCCGACGAGTGGAAGTGCAAAACTACATCGACAACACCGGCGTGCAAGTCGCGGACGTAGTGGTCGCGTTCGCTCATCTGGAGAAAAAATCCGCCGAAGAAGTTCGGGCGCTGGCCGCGGCTCCGCGCTTCGATTATCTCTGCTGGGACCTCTATGCGCGGGTCACACACTTTTTCGAGGAGGATAAGAGCCGCCTGGCCCTGCGCGGCCAGACGCTCGCGGCGATCGAAGAAGGGCATGGTCCGGCGGCCGAACTGGCGGAAATCATTTCCGTAGCGATCGTGCGCTGCCATCTGCGCACCATGGAGCGGCTCGGCGTGCAATATGACCTGCTACCACGCGAGAGCGAAATCCTGCACCTGAAGTTCTGGGAGGCCGCCTTTCAGCAGTTGAAAATGCGCGGAGCCGTTCACCTGGCGACTTCGGGAAAAATGCCGGATGCTGGGTGATGAACCTGGAGGGAAAAGAAGAGGCCGGAGAGAACGGCGCCGAAGACGGCGGCGCAGAAGGCGATTCCGCCGAGACCGACGACACGGCCAAAGTTATCGTGCGCTCCAACGGCACCGTCACTTATGTGGGCAAAGACATCGCCTATCAGCTTTGGAAGTTCGGACTGCTGGGCCGCGATTTCCGATACCTGCGATTCCACCGCTATCCAAACGGCCACACGTTGTGGGCCAGCACGGCCGATGAGGGCGAACCGGGCGCGCCGGAGTTTGGGCATGCCGCCATCGTGTATAACGTCATCGATACGCGGCAAGCTTATTTGCAGAACGTCGTAGTGGCCGGGCTGCGCGCGCTGGGCTTTGAGGAGCAGGCCGCGCGTTCGATCCATTTTTCCTATGACGTGGTGGCGCTTTCCCCTCGTTGCGCGGCGGAGATGGGATACAAGCTTACGGAAGAAGAGATGCGCAAACCTTATGTGGAGGTGAGCGGGCGCAAGGGACAAGGAGTGAAGGCGGACGATCTGCTCGATGAACTGGAGTCGGCGGCGCGGGCGGAAGTGGACGCGCGGCACGGCGACACCCCCGAAGCCGAACGCGCTCACATTGCTCATGCCATCGCCATCGGCGCGCTGCGCTATTTCCTGCTGAAGTTCACGCGCACCGCCATTATCGCTTTCGACTTCCGGGACGCCCTCAGCTTCGAGGGCGAAACCGGCCCGTATTGCCAATATGCCGCCGTGCGCGCGCGCAATATCTTCCGAAAAGCGGCCGAGCAGCAGGCGGATTTCTCGCTGGCGCGACTCGATGCCGCGGACGATGACGCTTCCGTCAAGGATTTGCTGAAATCGGGCGAAGGCGACGATCTCTGGGAATTAGCGTTGCTTGCCGGCTCGCTGGATGCGCAGGTGGGTGCAGCGCTCAGCGCGCAAGAGCCGGCATTTGTTGCGAAGTACGCCTTCGAGCTGGCGCAGGCGTTCAATCTTTTCTACCACCGCCACCATATCCTCTCCGAACCCGACGCGGCCAAGAAGACTTTCCTGCTGCGGCTCAGCCGCTTGGTCGAGCGGCAGTTGGTGACCGCTCTCGATCTGCTGGGCATCGAAGCGCCGGAAAAGATGTAGGCGGGTTACTTCGTGGACGGGCCGCGGCCGTCGAAGTTCATGGCCAGATCGACCAATGTGCGCACGCCCACGCCGGTGCCGCCTTTGCCACCCCAGGGCTTGGCGTCGTCCAGCCAAGCTGTTCCCGCGATATCGAGATGCACCCAAGGCGTGTCGCCCGTGAACTCGCGCAGAAACCAGGCGGCCACGCTGGCGCCCGCCCCGCGCCCGCTGCCGACGTTCTGGATGTCGGCGATGGTGCTCTTGATCAGGTCGCGGTATTCGTCGTCGAGAGGCATGTGCCACATTTTCTCGCCCGCGCGACGCGCGCTGGCAAGCACGCGATCCGTGAAGGCATCGTCGGAACCAAACACTCCGGTATTCACGTTCCCCAACGCGACAACGATGGCGCCCGTGAGCGTGGCGGCATCCACCAGATGTGTGGCGCCGAGCTGCTTGGCATAGGCAATACCGTCGGAGAGGATCAGGCGGCCCTCGGCGTCGGTATTGATCACCTCGATTGATTTACCGGACATGGCGATTTGCACGTCTCCGGGCTTCTGCGCGCGGCCCCCAGGCATATTTTCGGTGGAGGGAATCACGGCGATCACCTTGACCGGCGGCTTCAGGCGCGCGAGAGCGCGCATCGCGCCGAGCATGGCCGCCCCACCGGCCATATCGAATTTCATCTTTTCCATATCGTTCGCCGGCTTGATGGAGATGCCGCCGGTATCGAAGGTAATGGCCTTGCCCACAAATCCCAGGACCGGCGCACCCGGAATCAGTTTCTCGGGCGTGTAGGTCAGCACCATCATGCGAGGCGGTTCGATACTTCCGCGGGCCACGCCGAGCAGCGCGCCCATCTTCAACTCCTCCATGCGCTTTTCGTCCAGAATATCTATAGCCAATCCCGCTTCCCGCGCCATGGCCTCGGCGCGCTCCACCAACAGGCGCGGAGTGAGCAAATTCGAAGGCTCATTGCCCAATTCGCGGGTGAAATTCTGCGATTCCCCAATGATGCGCCCGCGGTCGACCGAGCTTTGCACGCTGGGATCAAACCCGAGGAGCGCCGCCGATTCCACCGGCGGATTTTTCTTGTCCGTACGGTATTTATCGCCGTCAAAGTTTCCGAGCAGCAGGCCCTCCGCGAGGGCCTGTGCCGCTTCCGGCGTCCTTTCCCCTTCGCGCGCAAGAAAAGCGATGCGCTTCACGGAACGGCTCTTTAAAAATCGCACAGCGGCGGCGGCCAATCTGCGCAATTCCGCCGTGCCGAACTTCTCGCGTTTGCCAGCGCCGATTAAAACCAGCCGCTGCGCGGCGATTCCCGGCGCGAAATGAACGAGCGTGAACTCCAGCATCTTGCCGGTCAGTTCACCGGACGCGGCGAGCTTGCCGAGGGCGCCGCCCGCGGTTTGATCGAGTTCGGCGACGGCGCCTTCGATCGCTCTTCCCTGCTCTTTTTCAGGTTCGAATACATAACTCACCAGCGCATCGGCTTCGACTTTCGCGGCCGGCCGCTGGTCTAGAGTAATCTGCATGCTGGATCCCATCGTGTGGTCAACGCCTCCGGTATTTGTAGATGGCTTCATTCACTTCACGCCGCGTTTCCTTATCGCGCTCGGCCTGGCGGCGGTCCCATTCTTTCTTGCCGCGAGCTAAGGCTAACTCGCATTTGGCGATACCCTCTCGAAAATAGATACGCAGGGGAATGAGCGTCAAACCTTTTTGTTGCGTCTTGCCGATGAGCCGCTCGATCTCGCGGCGATGGAGCAATAGCCTGCGGCGGGAAAGCGGCTCATGATTGAAGGGCCCTCCGGGGCTGTATTGAGGGATGTGGCAATTCACCAGCCAAACGCTGGTCCCCCGGACTTCCGCAAAGGCGTCTCTCAAATTAGCCTTGCCGTCGCGCAGAGATTTTACCTCGGTGCCCGCCAAGGCCATACCGGCTTCCATCTTTTCAAGCAGGTGGTAGTTGTAGGAAGCGGCGCGATTCTGGGCAACGACTTGCAGCCCCGATGCATCTGTTTTGTTGGTTTTCTTTGCGGATTTGGCCACGAATCATTATCTTAACGAGCCGTTGCAAGTAGGGCAAGTTGCCTTGCTGGCCCTCTATCCGGGTGTTAAGATGGCAACCCGGTTCGAGCCCAACCGATCGGCACAACGATAGATTTGCAGCGGGCGATGACGAAGCAAAACGGCTGGAGTTGTCCCCACCGGAGTGAGGAAACCTTGTTTTTCTTCTATAAAGATTGGGCGACCGTGCGAACGTCTTACCCCTGTGACTTCGCGCGTGAAGGCCGCATAAAGTGAATAGCAACAAACGACAAAATTGGGCCCTGTGCGAGGAGGCCGACCGCCGGCCTTTGCGTTCCATCCGACTTTTGTCCCGATCGGCTGGCATCTTCGCGATTTCCGTAGCCATGCTCTTTCTGACGGGTTGCCCAAAGGGCAATCAGGAATACAACCAGGGAAAAAAGGCCGAGGCCACCGACGATTACGATTCCGCCGTCATTCATTACGAGCGAGCGCTTAAATCCGATCCTTTGAACGCCGAATACAAGCTTAGGCTCATGCGCGTGCGTTTCGAGGACGGACAGTATCACGTGGACCAAGGCCGGAAACTCGCCGATCAGGGCAATCTCCAAATGGCTCTTGTCGAGTTCCAAAAGGGTCTGATGATCGATCCGGCCAGCCCGATCGCTCAGCAAGAGATTCAAAAAACGATGGAAGCGATGGCGGCCAAAAACGCGGCGGAGAGAGCACCCACTGCCGCTCCCAGCAGCGAAGAGCCCAAATTGATGGTGGGTCCGCCGGAATTGAAGCCGCTGTCGCGCACTCCCATCAATCTAAAGATGACCAATGATTCGCGGGCTATTTTCGATACGGTGGCCAAGCTGGCGGGCCTGACGGTGGTTTTCGATCCCGATTTCACTTCGCGGCGAATCGCTGCTGAACTGACGAACGTAACTCTCGAGCAGGCGCTGGACATCGTTTCGCTCGAATCGAAAGCTTTCTGGAAGCCGGTCACCAACGACATTATTTTCGTGGCTCCCGACCAGGCCCAGAAGCGCCGCGACTACGAAGAGGAAATCGTCCGCACGATTTATCTGAAGAATACGCTGCTCCCGCAAGATTTGACGGAAATCATCAACGGACTGCGCCAATTGCTGGACCTCCGCCGCGTGCAGCAATTCAACGCGCAGAACGCCATTATCGTGCGCGACACGCCGGATAAGGTGATGCTCGCCGAAAAGATTGTCAACGATATCGACAAGCCCAAAGCGGAAGTTGTTGTGCAGTTCTCGGTGCTGCAGGCGAATCGCAGCCGCATGCAAGAGTTGGGAATCAATCCCGGGACGAGCGTAGGCAACATCACATCCGCAACTTTTACGCCGCCCGGATCGACAACAACCACTTCCTCAACTACGGGCACTTCGACAACCCCCACGACCTCGACGACCGCCGGCTTAGCCCTGAATCAGCTTCATTCTGTCGGGACGGGCGATTACAGCATCACCCTGCCCAGCGCTACGGCCACCGCAGCGCTCACCGATAGCCAGACCAGAATTATCGACGATCCAGAGATTCGCATGGTCGATGGTCAGGAAGCCAAGCTGAGGATTGGTTCGCGCGTGCCGGTAGCCACCGGAAGCTTCCAGGCAGGCGTCGGAGTCGGAACGACAGGTGGGGCGGGCCTGGTGAATCCATTGGTGAACACGCAATTTCAATATCTGGACGTGGGCGTCATCTTGGACGTCACGCCGCGCATTCACCCCGAGGATCGCGAAGTCAGCCTCAAGCTCTCGATTGAGGTCTCTTCGGTATCCGGAACGCAAAATATCGGCGGAATCAATCAGCCGGTAATTAGCACCAAGAAGATCGAGCATGACGTTCGCCTGCAGGATGGCGAGGTCAACATCCTCGGCGGGCTCATCGAGAGACAGAATACGAAGTCGCTTGCGGGCTGGCCGGGGCTCTCGCAGATTCCCTTCCTGAAATATTTCACCTCCGAGACGGATACCCAAAACACGGACGAGGAAGATCTGATCGTCGTGACGCCACACATCATTCGGATTCCGAATATCACGGCTGAAAATCTGCGTAGCATCGCTTCGGGCTCGGATACGAACCCCGAGATTCGGCTGGAATCCGTGGTCATGACGCCTCCACTTCCATCTCAGGCCGGGGCCAATCCCGGTGCAGCAACGGTCCCAGCAGCGCCTGGAGCGGCAACTCCCCAGGCTCAACCGGCCGCAATGGGCGAATTGGGCTTCGAGCCAGCTGCGGCTTCCATCAAGGTAGGCGAAACGACCACCATTGGCGTCGCGGTGAAAAACGCGCAAGACCTTTACTCGGTTCCCCTGCTGATCCAGTACGACCCCAAAGTCGTTTCCATCGAAGACGTGCGCCAGGGAGAATTCCTCTCCGGCGGACAGCAGCCCATTGCCGTGGTGCAGCGAGTGGACAAGGAGCGCGGCCAGGCGATCGTTTCAGCAACGCGTATGCCGAATACGCCGGGAGTGAGCGGCAACGGTACAATTGTGGGGCTTATCGTGCGCGGAGTGGCGGCCGGTACTTCCACGATCTCCATCCTGCAGGTCAACGCGCGGGATTCGCAGCAGCGGCCGCTGCAATTTACAACCAGTGAAGCAACTGTAAAGGTGCAGTAAGCCAAGTTCGGAAAAGTCTATGCGCAAGGAACTCTTGCCGTTCCCGAAACGCCTCCGCCAAGCGGGCATGACCCTGCTCGAATTGATTATCGCCTGCGCGATTCTGATGATCCTGGCATCCGCCGCAATGCCTGTCGCGCGTTATACCGTGCAACGGCGAAAGGAGGCGGAGTTGCACAGCGATTTGCGGGAGATGCGCGATGCCATTGATCGTTACAAAGACGCCGCGGATCGCAATCTTATCCGCGTCGAGGTGGGCACGGAAGGCTATCCGCCCGACCTCGATACGCTGGTAAAGGGCGTCGATATGGTCTCGCAGCCCAACGCGGCTGGCATTGCAGGAGCGACGAATCCGGGACAGCCGATCGCACCGTCGACTGGTGCGGGGGGAACGTCAAGCGGATTCGGCGCTTCTGGATTCGGTAGTTCGGGATCCGGATTCGGTAGCTCGGGGTCCGGGTTCGGCAGTTCTGGGTCCGGGCTCGGCAGCTCGAAGGGATTGGGCAACGCTTTCGGACAATCGAACAGCTCCGGCAACAGCTCGAATCAGGGGCAGGATCTGGTCCGGCACGTTCGTTTTCTGCGACGCATTCCCGTCGATCCCATGACCGGCAAAGCCGATTGGGGAATGCGTTCGGTGCAGGACGATCCCGATTCGACAAGCTGGGGCGGCAAGAACGTGTTCGACGTCTTTTCAAAGTCCACGAGCAACTCCCTCGACAACACGAAGTACTCGGACTGGTAGCAATGAACGTTCTATTACGTCAATTGAAGGGGCCTCGCACGACTGCCCGTGGCAGCCGCGGATTCACCATGATCGAAATGATCGTGGTGATCGCCATCATCCTGGTGCTGATCGGCATGGCCGCGGGACGGTACGAAAAATCGATTGTTCGCTCGAAGGAGGCCGTGCTGAAGCAGGATCTGGCGACCATGCGCAACGCCATCCAGCAATACACCCTCGACAAAGAAGCTGGGCCCCAGTCGCTGGACGACTTGGTTTCCGCCGGTTACTTGCGCGAAGTGCCCACCGACCCGATCACTCGGGAACGCGAGTGGCATACCAATTTTGACAACGTTCTCCTCAGCACCGACCAGACCGCTCCGGGCATCGACGATGTGCACTCATCTTCCGACGCGATCTCACCCTTCGAAAACACCCCTTACAGCTCCTGGTAATTCGCTTGGCGCTGCACCCCTTCCAAGAGAACATTTCTGTTCTTGAATGGCTAAGAAGTTTCTCCGGTCACACCGAGGATCGCCCTGCGATATCTTCGTCCCACAAATCCGGGTTTTCATCGATAAACCGTTTCATAAGAGCAATGCAATCGGCATCGTCCATCAAGCGCACCTCTACTCGATGCGCGCGCAGAAACTCTATATTCCCGGGAAAATTACGATTTTCGCCGATGACGACGCTCCGAATTCCAAACTGGACCGCAGCGCCGGCGCACATCATGCACGGGCTTAAGGTCGTGTACAGCGTCACGCCATCGTAGCGCGCCCGGCGGCCGGCGTTTCGCAAGCAATCCATCTCGGCATGTGCGATGGGATCGCGCCGCTGGACGCGGCGATTGTGCCCCCTGGCGACAATCGAGCCGTTTTCCACCATTACGGCGCCGATCGGCAGGCCGCCCTCGTTATACGATTCGACCGCCTGCTCATAGGCGGCGTGGAGAAATTGGAGATCGTCGTTGGTCGCTGGCATGCAATTCATGCTAGAGCTTTGCTACACTTTTCTGCAAACGGGCGTGCAAACGGGTGCGACGAGCGAGATGATTCCTACCAGGCGCGATGTTCTCAAAATGTCCGCCATTGCGGCGCTTGCGCTATGGGCACTGTGGCTCTCCGCGGGGCGAACGCGAGGAACGCAAGCCCCGAACGCAAACCTCACGACAGCCGCATCGCGGGAATCGGTCACGTACTTCATTGCGAATGGGAAGAGCGGCAATGGCTACCGTTCCGCAGACCGCGAACTCGCTCTCTGGGCTTTGCAGGCATGGCAGCGAAGCGCCGGAGCGGGACTTCGCTTCGAACCTGCGCCCGAAACGGCCGCGCTCGTTCGACTCTACTGGGCCGAACCGGATGGCGGAGAATTCGGCGAAACGCAGCCCTTAATGGTTCATGGCAGGCGCGGAGCGGCGGTTTTCATCCGGCCTGACGTAGCAGCGCTGGGTCCGGATCTCGCGCAGCGCGCCGCGGCTGACGACCTTCTCCGGGACAGCATCGTTTACCTCACCTGTCTGCACGAACTCGGGCACGCCCTTGGCCTCGATCACACGCGCGATTTTCGCGACATCATGTATTTCTTTGGATATGGAGGAGACATCCCCGCGTACTTCGCGCGGTATCGTGCGCAGATTCAAACCCGAGGGGACATTGCTAGAGTTTCAGGCCTTTCCGATGGAGACGTAGCCCGCATTCGCGCGATCTACGCGCAAGATGTACAACCCTTGCCTTCGGCCCGGTGAGCAGATCACGGTTAAGAACGCTGTCGGCCGGACTACCGTTGGCTTACCGTCGTCTTGGAATATTTGTGCAGCACCTCTCCGCCGGTCTGCCCGCCATACACGTTGCCCGCTGGATCGGCGGCAACGCCTTCGATGCCGTTATTGTTGTTGCCGTCGGGATTCGGCTCGTCAAACGGAATCATGGCCGTGACCTTGCCGTCCTTTACGCTCCCGATGCGGATGCCTCGCTTGAATCCGGGATTCTGTTTGGCATTGGACTGCGAATCGGCTACGTAAATCATGTCGTTCTTGTCGATGAACAGCCCGCTGGGGCGCCCGAACTGCTTCCACTCCGCGATGAACTTGCCATTCTGATCGAAAATCTGGATGCGGCTGTTGGAGCGATCGGCCACGTACAAGCGTCCTCGGGAGTCCATGGCGATACTGTGTGGAGCGCTGAACTCGCCGGGGCCGGACCCGTGCTTACCCCAGGCCTTGATAAATTTCCCGTCTTTGGAAAACTTCACCACGCGCCCATTACTATCGGGATCGTGTCCGTCCGCAACAAAGATATCGCCGTTCTTCGCCACCACGACGTCTGAGGGACCATTGAACGCATCCGGCCCGGCGCCAACGACACCGGCCTTGCCTAACGTCATCAAAACCTTGCCGTCGCGGCTGAACTTGAATACCTGCTGGCCCTTGCCATCTTTTCCTTGGGCATCGGTAACCCAGATATTTCCCTGTGAGTCGATGGCCAGGCCGTGAGCCTGCACGAACATGTCCGTGCCAAAGCTCGTCAGCAGCTTGCCCGAGGGATCGAACTCGAGGATGGGCGGATTGCTTCGATGGAAGACCCAGATATTTCCTTGGGCGTCGATATCGACCCCGATCACCTGGCCCCATTTGATGTTCGACGGAAGATCAGGCCAACCCTCAACCAGGTGGTAGGGAGTGCTTTGCGCGAATGCCGTCAGCGCGGAGAGAACGACCCCCAGGGCCAAACCGGCGTAACGCGCCGCTTTTCCTTTAGGTGTAGGTGACATCGACTATCTCCTTCGTGCTCGATCTTCTCATTTGGGCGGGCGCCCCTTCTCGTTTCGTTGTTTGGAACCCGCCTCCGCCTCCCTGCAGCATACGCCCATCTCCCGCCCTTCCCAAATCTGACGCGGCCGCGATATTTTCAAAGTGCTACAATTTTCCGATCTTGTCTGCGGGATGGGGACGCGAACTTAATCAAAGCTCCTCGCTCAATCCCCCACCGAGGCAATGCCTATGAGCTCCGGGGCGAACGACGGGAATGACAATGAGATCGTCGAGTTCATTCTTGATGAGATCGAAAGCGTTCCCCATCTTGAAGCTTTGCTCTTGATCAGAAACACGCACCCCCAAAAATGGACGGTAGACGCCCTGAAAAAACGTCTGTACTTGAGCGGGGAGGCTGTTGAGCATTTGCTCGGCGATTTAACTCGTCGGAAGCTTCTAACTTTTGACCCTTCTGGGCCCGCCTACTTCTACGAGCCAGCCTCGCCCGAGAAAGACAATCTCATCGCACGCGTGGATGAGATTTACCGTCACCAGATCGTTCGCATTTCCCAGTTGATCCATTCAAAACCCCCGGCGGCGTTGCGCGACTTTGCCCGCGCGTTCCGCTTTACGAAAAAGGACGAGTCATAATGCGATCAGCCGTTTACATTCTGGCCGCTCTCACGAGTCTCGGGTGTGCCGTGTTGCTCCTCCGCGGCTATATCCGCGGCCGGAGAAAACTCCTGCTCTGGAGCGGGATCTGCTTCGCTGGCCTGGCGATCTCCAACTTCCTAATTTTCGTGGATTTGGTGATCTTCCCCGCCGTCGACCTTTATCCCTTGAGGCTTGCTGTGACCTCGGTCTCCATGGGCATATTACTTTATGGGCTGATCTGGGAGAGCGGCGCATGAGTGCCGCCCTCCTTCTCGGGGCAATCGCCGCGGCGTCGTTCACGGCTGCCCTTTTCTTCCTGCGCTTCTGGCGCGACACCCACGATCTTCTTTTCGTCGCCTTTGCAATCTTTTTTGTCATCGAGGGGATTAATCGGGTGACGCTTTCGTACATGCCGCATCCCAACGAAGGTAGTCCAGGAATCTACATTGTGCGTCTGGTCGCACTCCTGCTTCTGCTGGGCGCAATTGTGCGTAAGAACTGGGGAGCCGGCTCGCGGTAGCTGGAACACGCCCATTTACCGATTATTTAGCCAGCCTAGTGAGCTACAGGTTCTCCTGTAGACATCTTTCAGCACTTACACCATTTCCTGTAACGCCTAAAAACTACCCCCATGATATGAAAGAGGTTCCCATTTCGAGTGGGATTCCCCGAATGCATGGGCTTAGTTTTCGCAGGGGTAGTTTTGCGGCCAATCTGAAGACACGAACGAGGAGAGTCTAGATGAAGAGAAACAACCAAGGTGATACAGCCGCTGCAGGCGTGGCCACCACCGAAGACGCGAAGGCCAACGGGCACGTCAATAGTGAACTCGCGTCTGCGGACCTGAGCCTCGTTCTCGCGAGTCTTCAGACCATGCGCGACGGTGACTTCTCCGTTCGTCTCCCGGGGGCGTGGACCGGCTTGGCCGGCAAGATCGCCGACACCTTCAATGAAATTGTCTCCGCGAATCAACAGATGGCGGAGGAACTGAAGCGGGTCGGGCAGGTGGTCGGCAAGGAGGGCCGGACGCGCGAGCGCACGCGCTTCGACGCATTCCAAAGGCGCCTGGGGCGAGATGGAGGTTTCGGTCAATACGCTCGTCGAGGACTTGTTGCGCCCGACGACCGAAGTCACGCGTGCCATCGCCGCCGTCGCTCAAGGTAACTTGACGCAAACGGTGCGTCTGGACGTCGACGGCCGTCCGCTGGAAGGCGAATTCCTCCGTTCCGCGACGATCGTCAACACCATGATTCAGCAGCTCAGCGTATTCACGTCGGAAGTAACCCGCGTGGCCCGCGAAGTCGGAACGGACGGAAAGCTGGGCGGCCAAGCCCAAGTCCCTGGCGTTGCCGGCACCTGGAAAGACCTCACCGATTCCGTCAACTCCATGGCCAGCAACTTGACCGGGCAGGTTCGCAACATCGCCGAAGTAGCCACCGCCGTAGCCAGCGGCGACCTTTCCCGCAAGATCACCGTCGACGTGCGCGGCGAAATCTTGCAGTTGAAGGAAGCCATCAACACCATGGTGGATCAGCTGCGCTCCTTTGCCTCGGAAGTCACTCGCGTAGCCCGCGAAGTCGGCACGGACGGCAAACTGGGCGGCCAGGCCATCGTGCCCGGCGTGGCGGGAACCTGGAAAGATCTCACCGACTCCGTAAACGCCATGGCCGGCAACCTCACCGCGCAGGTCCGCAACATCGCTGAAGTCACCACCGCTGTGGCCCGCGGCGACTTGTCGCGCAAGATCACCGTGGACGTGAAGGGCGAAATTCTCGAACTCAAAGACACCATTAACACCATGGTGGATCAACTGAACGCGTTCGCCGGCGAAGTCACTCGCGTGGCCCGCGAAGTCGGCACCGAAGGCAAGCTCGGCGGCCAGGCACAAGTGCCGGGCGTCGGCGGAACATGGAAAGACCTCACCGACAACGTCAACTTCATGGCCTCGAACCTCACCGGCCAAGTGCGAAACATTGCGGAAGTGGCCACAGCTATCGCCAGTGGCGACCTCTCGCGCAAGATCACCGTCGACGTGCGCGGCGAAATCTTGCAGCTCAAAGAGACGCTGAACACCATGGTCGATCAGCTCAACCGTTTCGCCGGTGAAGTCACCCGCGTGGCCCGCGAAGTCGGCAGCGAAGGCCGTCTTGGCGGCCAAGCCAACGTGCCCGGCGTGGCCGGAACCTGGAAAGATCTCACCGACTCCGTCAACTCCATGGCCGGCAACCTCACTGCGCAGGTCCGCAACATCGCCGAAGTTACCACCGCAGTCGCGCGCGGCGACCTCTCGCGCAAGATCACCGTCGACGTGAAAGGCGAAATTCTCGAGTTGAAGAACACCATTAACACCATGGTCGACCAACTCAACGCCTTCGCCGGTGAAGTCACTCGCGTGGCTCGCGAAGTCGGCACCGAAGGCAAACTCGGAGGTCAAGCCGAAGTGCCCGGCGTGGCCGGCACCTGGAAGGACCTTACCGACAACGTCAACTTCATGGCCAGCAACCTCACGGCGCAGGTTCGGAACATCGCGGAGGTGGCCACGGCCGTGGCCCGCGGCGACCTCTCGCGCAAGATCACCGTCGACGTCAAAGGCGAAATTCTCGAACTCAAAGACACCATCAACACCATGGTCGATCAGTTGCGCTCCTTCGCCTCGGAAGTTACCCGCGTGGCTCGCGAAGTCGGTACCGACGGCAAGCTCGGCGGCCAGGCACAAGTCCCTGGCGTCGGCGGCACTTGGAAGGACCTTACCGACTCAGTCAACTCGATGGCCAGCAACCTGACGAACCAGGTCCGCAACATTGCGGACGTTTCCACCGCCATTGCCAGCGGCGACCTTTCCAAGAAAATCACCGTCAACGTCAGCGGCGAAATTCTTCTGCTGAAAGAAACCATCAACACCATGGTCGACCAACTGAACGCTTTTGCCGGCGAGGTCACCCGCGTGGCTCGCGAGGTCGGCAGCGAAGGCCGTCTCGGCGGTCAGGCCAACGTCCTGGTGTGGCCGGAACCTGGAAAGATCTCACCGACTCTGTAAACTCCATGGCCGGCAACCTCACCGGCCAGGTCCGCAACATCGCCGAAGTTACGACCGCAGTCGCGCGCGGCGACCTCTCGCGCAAGATCACCGTGGACGTGAAGGGCGAAATTCTCGAGTTGAAGAACACCATCAACACCATGGTCGACCAGTTCAACGCCTTCGCCGGCGAAGTCACTCGCGTGGCCCGCGAAGTCGGCACCGAAGGCAAGCTCGGCGGTCAGGCCAACGTCCCTGGCGTCGGCGGAACATGGAAAGACCTCACCGACAACGTGAACTTCATGGCCTCGAACCTGACCGGTCAGGTGCGAAACATCGCGGAAGTAGCCACGGCTATTGCCAGCGGCGACCTCTCGCGCAAGATCACCGTCGATGTGCGCGGCGAAATCTTGCAGCTCAAAGAGACGCTGAACACCATGGTTGAGCAGTTGCGCTCCTTCGCCGCCGAAGTCACCCGCGTGGCCCGCGAGGTCGGCAGCGAAGGCCGTCTTGGCGGCCAGGCCAACGTGCCCGGCGTGGCGGGAACCTGGAAGGACCTCACCGACTCTGTAAACGCCATGGCCGGCAACCTCACCGCCCAAGTCCGAAACATCGCCGAGGTCACCACCGCAGTCGCGCGCGGCGACCTGTCGCGCAAGATCACCGTGGACGTGAAGGGCGAAATTCTCGAGTTGAAGAACACCATCAACACGATGGTGGACCAATTGAACGCCTTCGCCGCGGAGGTCACCCGCGTGGCTCGCGAAGTCGGCACCGAAGGCAAGCTCGGCGGCCAGGCGAAAGTGCCCGGCGTGGCGGGCATTTGGAAGGATCTCACCGACAACGTCAACGTCATGGCCGCCAACCTCACCGAGCAGGTGCGCGGCATCGTCAAAGTCGTTACCGCCGTCGCCAACGGGGATCTCACGCAGGAACTCACGGTAAACGCCAAGGGCGAAGTCGCCGCGCTGGCCGAGACGATCAACAACATGACCGATACGCTGGCGACCTTCGCTGATCAGGTGACCTCGGTGGCCCGCGAAGTCGGAGTTGAAGGGCGCCTCGGCGGTCAGGCCAACGTGCCGGGCGCTGCGGGCACCTGGAAGGATCTCACCGGAAACGTCAACCTGCTCGCCGATAACCTCACGAACCAGGTCCGCGCCATCGCCGAAGTCGCTACGGCCGTTACCAAGGGCGACCTGACCCGATCGATCCAGGTGGAAGCCAGCGGCGAAGTCGCCGAGTTGAAAGACAACATCAACACCATGATCGATAACTTGCGTCTCACCACAGAGCGCAATACAGAACAGGACTGGCTGAAGACCAACCTCGCTCGCTTCACCGGCATGTTACAGGGCCAGCGCGACCTGGCCACCGTCGGCCGAATGCTTCTTTCGGAACTGGCTCCCCTGGTGGACGCTCAGCAGGGCGTGATCTATCAAATGGAGACGGAAGAGTCCGGCGAACATGGGCTGCTCTCGGCGTTCGCCGATGATGGCCAGGATGGACACCCGCAGGCTCTGCCCTCGGGCAGGGACTGGTTGGCCAATGCGCCTCGAGAAGCGCCGCATGCTCATCGCGGAGTTGCCCGAGGATGCCATCCCCATTCGCTCCGGCCTCTTCAGGGCCGTTCCGCGAAACGTCATCGTGCTGCCTGTGCTGTTCGAGGGCCGCGTGAAAGCCGTGATCGAATTGGCCTCGCTCAGTGCCTTCACGGCCTCGCATCTGGCCTTCCTCGATCAGCTGACCTCCAGCATCGGCATCGTGCTGAACAGCATTGAAGCCACCATGCAAACCGAGGCCTGCTGAAGCAGTCTCAGCAGCTCGCCACCGAACTGCAAACCCAGCAGAAGGAATTGCAGCAGACCAACGAGCAGCTGGCGCAAAAAGCCCAGCAGCTCGCCGAGCAGAACGTGGAAGTCGAACGCAAGAACCAGGAAATCGAGCAGGCACGCCGCGCTTTGGAAGAGAAGGCCAAGGAGCTGGCGCTCACCTCCAAGTACAAGTCCGAATTCCTGGCCAACATGTCGCACGAGTTGCGCACGCCGCTCAATAGCATCCTGGTGCTCGGCCAGCAGCTCAGCGACAATCCCGATGGCAATCTGACGCCGCAAGCAAGTCGAGTTCGCGCGCACCATTCACGGCGCCGGAACGGACCTGTTGAACCTGATCAGCGACATCCTCGATCTCTCCAAGATCGAGTCCGGCACGGTATCTGTGGAAGCGGAAGACGTCTTCTTCGCGAGCTTGCTCGAGATGGTCGCCCGGCCTTTCCGTCACGAGGCGGAAAACCGGCGTCTCAACTTCGAGGTCCACCCCGACCCGCACCTGGGCCGCAGCTTGGTCACCGACTCCAAGCGCTTGCAGCAGGTGCTCAAGAACCTGCTCTCCAACGCCTTCAAGTTCACCGAGCACGGAGGCGTGCGGCTATCCGTTTCGCTCGCCGAAACCGGCTGGAGCACCGATCATCCGATCCTCAGTTCGGCGCGGCATCCGTCGTGGCCTTTGAGGTCGCCGACACGGGCATCGGCATTCCGTTTGAGAAGCAGCGCATCATCTTCGAGGCCTTCCAACAAGCCGACGCAGGCACCAGCCGTAAATACGGCGGAACCGGTTTGGGACTGGCGATCAGCCGCGAATTGGCCAGCCTCCTGGGAGGCGAAATTCAATTGCGCAGCGCTCCCGGAGCGGGCAGCACCTTCACCCTGTATCTGCCGCTCACTTATGTCGGCCCGATCTGCGCGGAACCCTCGCTGTAGAGAGCCGGATCTCGTCTTCCAGCGCCGGCCGTGCAGCTGGTTGCTCCAGTCGTGGAACATCCGATCGAGCAGATCGCCGACGACCGCGGCAACCTCCAGCCCGGCGACGCGGTTTTGCTCATCGTGGAAGACGATCCTCACTATGCCCGCATCTTGTGCGATCTCTCGCACGATAGGGGATTCAAGGTTCTTGTCGCGCTCCGCGGAGCCGACGCTCTCGCGTTGGCCCGCGAATATCAGCCCACGGCCGTTTCCTTGGACGTATTTTTGCCCGACATGCTTGGCTGGACCGTGCTGAACCATTTGAAGCAGGATCCCGCCACGCGCCACATTCCCGTCCAGATGCTCACGCTGGATGAGGATCGCAGTCATGGATTGGCCCGCGGGGCGTTTTCGTTCGTAACCAAACCCACATCCAAGGAGGCGCTGGAAGCGGCTCTGACGCGCATCAAGGACTATGCCACGCCGCGCCGCAAGCGCTTGCTGATCGTCGAGGACAATCCCGCCGAGCAAATGAGTATTCAGGAGTTGCTCGGATATGACGATATCGATGTCTGCACTGCCGGCACGGGCGAGGAAGCCTTCAACGCCATCAGGGAGCAGCAGATCGATTGCGTGGTGCTCGATTTGCGGCTTCCGGATATGTCTGGTTTCGACGTGCTGGACCAGTTGGGCGAGAGCCCTGAGTTCAGCGAATTGCCAATCGTCGTTTTCACCGGCAAGGAACTTTCGCCGGAAGAGGATGCCCGCCTGCGCACTTTGGCCCGCAGCGTGGTGGTCAAGGGAGTCGAATCGCCGGAACGGCTGCTGGACGAAACATCCTTGTTCTTGCATCGCGTCGTCTCGACCCTGCCACCCGAAAAGCAGAGGATGCTCGATCGCCTGCATCGCTCCGACGAAGCGCTGGTCGGCAAGAAGGTGCTCGTCGTCGACGACGACGTGCGCAATATCTTCGCGCTGAGCAGCGTGCTGGAACGCCGGGGAATGAGCGTACTAACCGCCGGGACGGGCCGCGAGGCGATTCAGACGTTGGAATCGACTCCGGATTTGGCCATCGTCTTGATGGACATCATGATGCCGGAAATGGACGGATACGAGACCATGCAGGTCATCCGCCAGAATCCATCGTTCCGGCGCTTGCCCATCATCGCCTTGACCGCGAAAGCCATGAAAGGCGATCGGGAAAAGTGCCTCGAAGCCGGCGCGTCCGAATACCTGGCAAAGCCCGTGAATACCGATCAATTGCTTGCGGCGCTGCGCATGTGGCTGCATCGCTAAGGGGCGCATATCCATGACAAACACACCGGCGAGCAACCAATCTTTCAATGGCACGGACGGGAGAACATCTGTGAACGACAAAGTCAACATCCTGATGGTGGATGATCAGCCCGCCAAGCTGCTCAGCTACGAGGCCATCCTGGACGAACTCGGCGAGAACCTCATAAAAGCCAATTCGGGCAGAGAGGCCATGGAAGTGCTCCTCAAAAACGACGTGGCCGTCGTTCTCATGGACGTGAGTATGCCCGAGCTCGATGGCTTTGAACTGGCGGACATCATCCGCCAGCACCCGCGCTTCGAGAAAACGGCCATCCTTTTCATTTCCGCAGTGCACCTGACCGACATCGACCGCCTCAAGGGCTATCAGCGCGGCGCCGTCGATTACATCTCCGTTCCCGTGGTTCCGGAATTGCTCCGGGCCAAGGTCAGCGTTTTTGCCGAACTGCATCGCAAGACGCGCGATCTCGAAATGCTGAATTTCGAGCTCCGCTGCCTTTCGGGCCGATTGATTGCCACGCAGGACGACGAACGGCGCCGATTGGCGCGGGAAATGCACGACGGATTCGGCCAGGATTTGGTGGCTGCAAAGATGGTGCTGGATCGAATCAATCTAGCGGACGACTGCCCGGATTGGTCCAGGGAAGCCTCGGCCGATGCGAGCCAGTTGCTCGATAGCGCCATACAGCAGGTTCGCAGCATGTCTCATCTGCTCCATCCGCCAATGCTGGACGAAGTAGGCTTGAAATCGGCGCTCGAGTGGTATTTGGATGGCCTCGCCAAGCGCAGCGGTATCGACATTTCCATCGATATTACTCCCGCGAATTTCCCTCGGCTCACACCCGAGCTCGAGACCACCGTCTTCCGCATCATTCAAGAGGCCCTTACGAACGTGTTCCGGCATTCGGGCGCCACTGCCGCTTGGGTTACGCTGGCCGAAACCGAAGGCCAGCTCATCTTTTCCATACGTGACAACGGAAAGGGCATTTCCGAAAAGGTTATGGAGTTCCGCCCCGATCGGATCGGCGTCGGAATCGGCGGGATGAGGCAAAGGGTAAAGGAAGTGGGTGGAGAGTTGCACATTAGCAACGCAAATCCAGGGACAGCCGTCGCGGTCACCATCCCCACCGGTATTACGCGGAATGAGGCTACGGCGACAGCCTGAATCTCGCCCGCGTAGCAGTAAAGTCGCGGTACACGTGTACGGGGGCTCGCACAGCTAAACTATCCGCTACTGTGGCGGGGGAGTATTTCCGTCGTCTTCGCGACGTCTCTTCAGCGTAGGCCGGCCGGGGTCGGAGTCTTCCGGATTCTGGAGGTGCCCATCCGCAGCTGATGTTGGAATGTCGTAAACGTATTTGATCGTAATCGGCGTTCCCGAACGGCCGTTGTCGATGTGCAAGGTTTCATAAATCTGCCGGCCGTTCCCCGAAAGTTCATACACTCGGCTCATCTTCCCGCCCAAGGGGCTCTTTTCGTCCGACACCAGGTGGTTTCCGTCCCAATGCGCCGCGATTTCTTGACGGATATTGTCTGTCTGCTTCGGAAGCTGCCGCCCGTCCGTGTACAGAATCAACTTACGATATTGGTCCTCGGTCACATCGATCTCTTGATCCTTTAGATCGACATTCAGCAACCCTGCGGGACGAAGCAGCGGCTGAATTTTCGGATTGTTCTCGATATCCTGGCCGCCATAACCCGGACCTCCGGATCCGCCCGGGTAGCCACCTCGAGGCCCTCTTGGATAGCCGCCGCCCGGGTAACCTCCGCCAGGGTAACCTCCACCTGGATAACCTCCACCTCCGCCTGGGTAGCCGCCGCCCGGATAGCCGCCACCAGAATTGCCAATGGTAGGGGATCCTTCGGCCTCGCGAACCCTCTGCCGCGGATCGTCGCTCTGGTCTTTATTCATTTTCCAGATCCCGGCGAGAGTCGTTCTCGGCGGCGCTTCGGGCGGTTTGGGCCTAGGCGCGGGCGCTGCCCGGCGCTCGGAAGGCGCTGGCTCCGATTGTGATTGTGAGGGTGGCGGGAGTGGCCCCGGCGCTGCCTGCGCGCGAGCACGGTTAGGAAATAGAAGAAGCGCTGCGCTGAGCAGTCCGAAAAGTACGTAAATGTCGACTTTTCCGGCGTTCATTTCATTCTGCTCCGGCGCAGGTCGTGCAGATGGCAACAACCTGGCGCTCGTTCGACCCGAACTTACTTTCTTTGAAGATACTCCTTACAGAAGTGGACGCAAGCGGCAATTGCTGGGCCTGACCATCTGCCCGCACAATGAGGTTCCTGCGCTACCCTTCAACTACTCTTCTCCCGATTCCTAATAGGGCGGAGGTCTCTTCCCAAGAGCTAAAGTGCCTTTCTAAAAAAGTGCGCCACCTTATGCCCGCCCTCCTCAGTATAGTAGACCGTCACTTTGGCCGTTTTTTGGGTCCCCGACTCGACATCCTGTCCCGCATCCTTGGCGGCGCTGTCCGTTAAGCGGTAAACCTGATCGGTTCCGTCGGCGGCTTTCACAGTGAGCGTTTTGGTGCCTCGATCGATGCGGGTTACGGTGACTTCTGTCGATTTAAGCCCGTCCTTACCGATGTTATCGACCTCGTCGGCGGTTTCGTCGGTTCCTTTGGCTGTGTAATGTACCGCCACTTGACTGCCTTCTTTCAGTCCATGGAAGGTATCCTTGGCGGCATCGGCGGTATCTTGTGCCCCATGCACCGTGGTTCGCTTGACGAAGTGAAACGTATGCTCGCTTCCATCGGCTAGCTTGACGCTAACCGTCTTCGCCCCGGCATCCAACTTCATGACGGTTCCAACGAAAATACCGTGGTGTTCCTCGATGGCGGGTGCGGAGGGGGAGCAAACCATGACCATTGTCAGCAGCAACAGGATCGTTAAGGAGAAGCGTGTGAGCATGATTGTCTCCGACTGAGTCGAATGTGGCCCCCAAAATCTGATGTCGGGTCCACCCGATCCGTTGCATGAATACGGAAACTGAAATCACGATCTGCCTATCGAGAGGATGAGCGCGTCTAATCCCTTCCAGGCGATCTGCACTCCGATGCAGAGTAGAATGAACGCGATCACGCGCAAGACGCCGTGAACGGTTTGCCGGGGAAACTTAACCGTGAGTTTCTGAGCGTAAGCGTAGCTCAGATACACCACAATGCAGTTCAAGAGAATGCCTCCGAAAATTCCCAGGTGCGCGAACGCTTCATCGATCGGATTCTTCTGCGACGCATGAGCGCTCAAGGTCAAAGTAACCACGATGCAACCCGGCCCTACGGTGAGCGGGAAGGTGAAGGGATAAAAAATCTTCTCGCGCAGTGAGCTTCCATCGGCAGGTGAGGCCGACACACTCGTTTCCGTGCTCACATCCTTCTCATTCAGCAGATTCCAGCCCATAGCCGCCAGAACGAACCCTCCCGCGAATTGAACCACCGCTAGCGAGATCCCAAAGAACGCCAGAATAGCCGCCCCGCCGAGATCGATGGCCAGAAGAAAAAACAAGGTGTTGATGGCAATTCTGCGCGCCAGGATTCGAAAAACTTCGGGTTTTTCGGGCCCTACCAACCCCAACAGCAACAGTGCCGACCCGAGCGGATTGATTACCGGCAAAAGGGCGCTGAACGCCAGCGGCAGAAATTTCAGAGCGAGCATGATTTCCGATTCCTCACCAACCTTGAGTTGTGCATGCTATCAGAAACGAATCCAGTCGCATCGCCCCGCGCCGCAGACGGGGACAGCGCCCGACTTCTGGAACTGGCTTGCAAATGGGATGAGATCTGCTCAGCCGTGACTGAATGGCAATTCGACGGCGCGGAATTT
Organism: uncultured Acidobacteriota bacterium; assembly: GCA_963703785.1. Classification (GTDB taxonomy): domain Bacteria; phylum Acidobacteriota; class Terriglobia; order Acidiferrales; family UBA7541; genus Palsa-189. Next base: position 141,290 of record CAVPFR010000013.1, read on the forward strand.
GCGGAAGGACCGAGTGACCGACCGGCGTCAGGGCGCGTTCTTGGCGCTGGCCCGCGGATTCACCTTCACGTCCACATCGTAGGTCGAGAACGTCGCCCCATCGGTGGCAATCGCGCGGATCCGGTATTCACCCGGTTCGCTGAAGCTCACCTTCGTCTCCGATGTGAGCGGCTTCCCGTAAACGGCCGGGCTCAACTCTGGATCGAATTGAACTTTTCCTGGACCTCGGTAAAGTATCCATCGAACCTTCACGCCTTCCACGCGCCCGCCCCGGTCTCCGGGACCCGGCTTGGGAAGCCCGTCATCGGTGGCCGTCACGCTTAATGTGGCGCCAGAAGGCAGGGTGATGTTGGTTTGGCTTGCGCCTCCCGTGATGATGGGGGCCTTATTGTCGGCGGTAGGATTGGAGTTGGCGGTACTCAGGAAAGGATCGGAAGGGGCATTCTTGGCGATGAGCAGGTCGTCTATCTCCCATTCCGGCTGCAGCCAACCCTTGGAAAGATTCGTCCTGCCCCTGTTCGTGAGTGTCCAAACCAGCCGCTTGGTCTTGGCCCAGTCTTTTGGCACAACCACCTTGAACACAAACCATCTTCTTCCCGGGTAGAAGTGCGTCGGCTGGCCTTGATCGCCGTTTCCAAGATCGAAGCTATTCTCAGGGCCGATCGGGATGTCGATCTCCTCATCGGAATTTCTGTTGAGATAACCGAAATACATCGAGAAAGAACCGTCGGCATTGCTCTCCCACCCGTCAAACGTGGGACTCACATCCTGCCCCCTGCGGTATTGGGCTCCCGGATAGGAGATCTGAGCGTTCAAGCGGAAGCCGCCTGCCGCCAGGAGAAGCAGGACGGCAAAAATAGCCACCCCGCATCGATGCCGATTCCGACCCTGTGGCAAATCCCTTTTTGCCATTAGCGCGTACTTGTGAGCGTGCGCTCTTCGGCCTTGCGCTGTTCGGTCTCTTTTTTGAAGTCTTCGTCGGACATGTAGTAGTAGCTCAGCCAGGCCGAGCCCATCTCGTCTATGGTTCGTTCTCCCCACGTCACCTGCGCGTCCGGATCGGGGTTGAATCTGCTCTGGTCGCTGTTGTCGTGCCACATGATGGCATGAAGGACAGTCCCAGCCGGCAGCAGTGGCGCCGCGTCGTCGGCGTAAACGTAGTTGCGCATCCAGTTAAATTCGAACCGGGCGCAACTCAGCATCTCGGTTTTCCCGCTCGGGTAGATAGCCTCCAGGCATTCGGCCTTCCCGCGGTTGTGCATGTGAGGCTGGAACGATAGCAGCCGGGTCGGCTTGATGAGTCCCATGTAAGCGTCAGACCGTACGTCCGCCTCGTGTGGCCGGATGTCGATCGTATTCACGCCCACAGTGAGTGAAGTGATCACGTGCTTGGGCACGTAGCCCTTCGGATATAGCTTCAACCCCAAGGCCACGTTGGTGGGAGTTTCCGTGCCACTGGCGTGCAGGTGGAACTGGAAGTTGATCTTGGTTCCCGCCTTGATCAGCCGGCCCGAACCTTCCGTGAACACGTCCGCGCCTTTGCCGATCGCATACTCGTTGAGGAAGACGCCCTGCTCGCCAACCTCGAGTGAAACGTTCCCATCGAGTTGACCGCTGTGACGAGTGCCGGTATCCGCTTGCACGAGCGAAGTTCTGATATGGTGGATGACGTTATAGCCCTTGGTGGGGATAATCTGAATCGCTTGAACATAACGGTCTTCCGTTAGACCGGGATCGATAAGGATATCCGGCCACCAGTCGGGTCCGTGGGCTTTGACGAGCACGTCTTTCGGCAGCGTTATGATCATGTCCGGCTTCCCGATCTGCCAGCTTTGATCGTCCGCGAACTTGCGCGCTGGCGGCATGTCCGCCGGATTTCCCTCCACGGCGCCGCCGTCCGCCCACTTCACGATCGTCGCGATCTCTTCATCGCTCAGCGACTCGTCATTAGCGAAATGCTGAACTCCGACGTTCCTATCGATCAGCCACGGCGGCATCTCCCGTGCAGCGACCTTCTGCTTGATCGCCTTCGCCCATGGACGCGCCTCCCCGTAAGTTACCAGCGACATCGGCGCGACCGTGCCCACGTGGTGACACACCTGGCAATGCTGCTGAAGGATTGGCGCCACGTTTTTCGCGAAGGTGACCTGTTCCTGCGCCTGGGCTGCGGCGGACGTCAGCATCAATGCGCCGATCGCCATCAATAAGGTGAAGGTGGTCTTCATATTTTGACTCCTCGCTTAAAAATTCGATCCGCCCCTGATAACTGCCGACAACTGTCGGCCTAGGCCTTTGAAATTTCCGACGTTTCGCTGGCCGCGTTCTTCCCCGCGATACGGCCCTGGACGACGCAGCGCGCCAGGCCGTGAAGACTGAAGCCGCCGGCGCTCTCTCCCGCGCAATAGAGACCGGGAATTACGTTGCCGGAAAAATCCATTACCTGACACTTGGCGTTGATCCGAAGTCCTGCGCGCGTGTCGTGAACTACAGGCATGGCCCAGGCCGCGTAGAACGGCGGCGTCTGAACTTTGTACTTAGGAGTAGGCTTCCCGAAGTCGGCGTCATTCCCCGAATCCACAAAAGAGTTGTAACGCGTGACCGTACTTTCGAGGGTAGCGCCGGATATCGGCTTGTGTTGATATTTGTTTACAATCGCGGCCGCTAATTCAGCCAGGCTGCTGCCCGAGAAGAAATACCCGTCGGGGTCCACATGCGGCGGCGTAACCGTCCACTGCTCGCGCTTGGCGGCATCGGCATCGAAGATAGCCCAAATGGGACCGCCGCCGTTCACCGTTTCTCCGGTGCCGGCCAGTGCGGCGTCTAGAAAATTAGCCGGGTCGTACTTGATATTTTTGGCGTTGAGATAACTGCCGGGCTTATAGGAAGCGAGTCCATGGAAATTGTTGGCCGTATACTGGCCGGCAGTCTCGTCATAGAAGCGCGCCCCGGCTTGGTTCACGAGAATGACGTTCTGGTAGTCGCGTACGGTAAGGCCGGTCCCTCGCACGAGGTGGAAGACAGGGCTCCCCGGCTGCCACTCCAGATTTCGGTAGCCGTATCGGGTGCCGATCCTGCCGGCCTTGGTCAGCCGATCCCCGAACTCCCCCACTTGGTTGTACGCACCCCAGAGTGAAGCGCCTATGGCGATCCCGGCCAACTCTCCGCTGCCGTCCTGGAAAGAGTAGGGCTCGCCGGCCACGCCGTTGTACTCTTCGGTCAATCTGACGTCAAAGATTCTCCGGAAGTTCACGTTGTTGCTGGAACCGCCGGTGGCCAGGATAACCGCCTTGTGCGCTCCAATGTTCAGGGTTTTACCCTCATTGGTGGCCTTGATACCCAGAACTTTTCCGGAAGTAGTTCCCTGCCGGATGAGGCTTGCCATCTTGTGTTTCAACAGGATTTGTACGTTGGCTTTCCGTGCCGCCGCTTCCAGCGGCCGCACCAGCCCAACTCCGGAGGATGTGGTCGCCGCGACGTTAGGGTCCGCCGGCTTTCCCGTCTGCATCATCACCCACCCCATGGGAGCGGAGTGGTTCTCGCGCAGAGCGGAGTTTCCGGTGGAATTCGCCCCCTGATTGTCGGGCGCTTTTTCGACGAACGTCACGCCGTGAGCGACCAGCCACTCGAATGTTGGCGCGCTATTATCGGCAAAGGCGCGAATGATCTCCTTGTCGTTGTATCGGTAGTCGGGGAAGCCGTTGGGCTCAACCACGGACCAGTCGGTGAGATCCGCGTACAAAAGGTCCGCGGAATCCTCGATGGCATACTTCTTCTGCCGGCTCGTCCCGCCGCCGAGCGCAAGGTTGCCGCCGCTCACCATGGCGTGGCCGCCAATATCGAAGTTCGCGTCGATCAAGATGACGGATGCGCCTTGTTCGGCGGCTTCGATAGCGGCGGGTAGCCCTGCGGCCCCCGCTCCGATTACCACGATATCCGCTTGTCTATCCCAATGCGGCGGATGACCTTGTCCCTCCGCCTGCTGCACACCGAGGCCGCTCAAAGCCGCCGCGCCGACGCCCACCCCAGCCGTCTTTACAAAATCGCGCCGCGACAATCTCTTCTTGCGTTGATTATCCTGAGGATCGCGTGCCACGTCGGGTCTCCCGATTGCGGCTGAGGCTTCTGTCTTTAGGCCAGTTTAGGCCTGAACAGCGATGTCGATTTGATTTCTTGGCCAGCCAGTATTCTGAATTCCCACTTCCGGCTTGCGAACTTCCCTGCTCGAAGTGTAGTCCTGCTCCGCTTAGCCTGTCAACGAAACTGGGCTAACGGTGGTGGGTCAGGTTGAATTTTCTAGATCGTGACACAAGAGGTCAAAATTCAAACTGACCCACTACCGCGCTAACTCTTTGCAGGCGGGCGAAGCGCGTTATATCGAGCGCCAGAGAGCCTAAGTCGCTATCGAGGAACGTAATCGAGAACTACCTGGAGCGGAAACTGTCTGGTTACCTTGGGCTGGTCTGAATCGTCCGGCAACGGCGTGACGTGCACCGTGATTTTGCTGCCCGCCGGTATTTCCAGCGGCTTCTGGAGCCAATAACGCCGGAACCACTGCGGCTGCGGCCCGCGTAGCCGCAACAGCGGCACATCCTCCCCGGACGGTGTGATCGCGTCAACGTTCAAAGACTGATAGGCGCGGTCCAGCATCGGCCGGAGCGCGACGATGCGTGCCGCCCTTGAGAGGGCGCCTGCAAAACCGGCGGGTCCGCTGGGATCGCCGGCAGCTTTCGGCGGATCGATCGTGAAGGACTGCAGCTCCTGAGCCTCGGCCGGCGAATCGGCGAAATACAAGCCGACTGTGCTCCTGTCGGAGATCGCATTCCGCTCCTGGTCGAAATGCTTTTTGTAATGGATCTGTAGATGAATTTTCGAGCCCGGCGCGAGCCGGAAACCGGCGTCGTCTGGCGCGGGCGTGGCATCGTTTCCAGGTTGCCAAAGCGCCAGCACGGGACCGTTCTCGATACTGATGATGGCGTCGCGCACGATTGCGGCGGTTCCCGGCATCAGGTCGGCTGCTTTGATCCATTTGGTGTCGGTCAAATTGGTTGGCAGAACAAAATCGCGGACTTCCTCGACCGCGGATGGACCCACCGTATGCTCGGCGTCCATCTGAATTTTGAGATCGGGCGGCCCAAGCTTCCACGCCGGATGGAAGGTCACCTCGGGCAGCTTGGCGTCGGGATCGCCTTGTGGCGTGCCTCCGGACGCCCAGACCACCATCACGTCGAGGTCATGCGAACTGATCGCGTGCCCGCCCCTGATCGCCAGGCCGATCGGCGGGATGATCGCCGGACTCGTCGGATCCACAGGCCACGGTGGCATGCGGCCCGCCGTGAGCTCCTCGCGGATCGATTCCGCCCACGGCATCGCGGCGCCGTAGGTCACGAGGGACATGGGCGCCGGTCCGCCCGGGACGTGGCAACCCCCGCAGTGGTCCCTCAATAGCGGAAACACGTCTTTGTTGTAGTCGTATTTCGACGTCACCGGCGTGTGCGCATCCGTATGCTGTGTGGCGAAAATGAGGAAGAGCCCGGTCGCCAGCAAGATGGCAACGCACGTTGCCGTCGCGCGGCCAAGCTTTTTACCGGCTTCCATAAGCCCGCTCGACGTCAGCAATTGCCACCGAGAATTCGCGATACAGCGGCAGCAAACGCTCCTTGTTGCCGAGATCGCCGGCGGCGTCGATCTGCCACGCAGCCATGGTCAATCTCCTCACGGCGCTCATCATCTCAGGGCGCTCACCTTCCGGAATTTCATTCGCGTGGCTTTGCTCGAGCGCCAGCGCCACGTCTTTCGCGCGGATCGCGGGATACCAGAGAGCGCCCAGATTGCCTTCGTCGAGCAGCATCTTCACGGAGTCCGCGCGCTCGGCCAACTCCTTGAGCAGTCCCTGCGTGGTCGTGGGCAGCGGCGCTTCCGGTCTGAGCGTGCCGGGCGTGAACGTCACGCTGTCGCCCGTCTGAGGCGAGGGTGTCGTTGATGTGCTTGGGCCACGCGGCGATGCATCGGGACTCCCGGCGGTCGCCCGCGCCTGCGAACCTGGCTGAGCGGCTGCTCTGCCCTGCGCCGATGCGTTGGTAACGGGCATGGCCGAGCCCGGCTCCTTTGAGTAATCGGCAAACGTGAAGTCGAAAACCCGCTCCTTGTCGTCAGGCTTGAACTTTACGTGCAGCGTGAATTTCGCCGGCAGGTCCACGGCTGGCATGGGCACTTCGAGAATATTGCGCCCCTTGATTTGCACCGGCTTGAGGAAAACAAACGGCCCGGCGTCATTTCCATTTGCGTCGCTTTTCGCGAGTTCGGCGGAAAAGCCTGTCACGGCAAGCGGCTGGGTCATGTCGTTGTAGAAATATACGCGGAACGTATGCGGTTGCACCCAGGCGCCCTCGAGATGGTGCCAGTTGTCGTCCGCCATAAAGAATTGTCCACCGTGGCGCGGATTGTGATCTCCGTGCGCACGCCGTTCATAACTCTTGATCCGCGCGCTGCCATCGCCGCACGCGCCCGGGTCGAGCTCGTGGATCCTGGAATTGTCCTTGCACGTGAAATACAGCGCCGCCGTGATGGGCACCAGTTCGCTCTTGTCCACGGGACAAATCCCCGGTTTTTCCTGAATGAACGACTCGAACTTGAGACACGAATACACCGTGGCGATACGAATCGGCAAAAGAGGCGTCCCGGATTGCGGACAGTTCCCCGGCTTGTCCTCGAGAACTCCCTCCTCGCCCCGCGTGGGGCAAACGTACGACACTGGCGGCAGCTCGTTTGCGGCCGTCGGCGTGGCGGCGACAACGCGGAGATCATGCAGCGTGGAAAAGTCCCCGTCGTAAACCGTCGCGGCAATATGATCGCCGGCTTTCAGCGTCAAGTTGCCAGGCTTATCGATGCGGTAGTTCATCGTCATCGGGCCCATCCAGCCCGGCACATTGTCGCCACTGACCGTCAAAATCCCAGCGCTCACGTCGATCTTCTGCACAGTGCCGCGAAACACATGCGCCTTCTTGCCATTTGTCTGCGCGGCAGAGGGTTTCGATGGAGAGCCTGAAGCGGGCCCCGATGTCTGAGCTGATGTCTGCGCTGAAAGCGTTGAACGCGAAGCCCCGAAGCCGAGGATGACCGAAAACACGAGGACCGCCGCTCTGCTCGGGCGCATGTTCACGAGTCTAACCTATCTTGGCACGATACGACGGCGGCTCCGCGCGAGCGCAAGAGCAACGAACGATCGGCGTCCTGCGGATAATCTTCGGTCTCTGTAGCCATTTGGCATACTTGGCAACAGCCCAAACCTGAGCGTCATGCTAGAACCCCTGCATTCCAAAAACAAGAGTTCCACAGTCATCCCGCCGCCCGATCGTGGGTCAGTTTGAATTTTCTTGATCGTGACACAAGAGGTCAAAATTCAAACTGGCTCACCACCGCCCCGCGGCGAATTGACACCGCCCGCGCGCGGTAGCAGACTTGGGCGCAAACGGACTGGCCCGGCGAGAATCTGACGAAAAACTACGGAGGCAGAACATGCACCGGCTTCTTAGGCTCGCAGTTCAGGCAGCGCTCCTGGTGTCGATCGTACCCATGTTCGCAAACGCGGAAGTGTCGCGCGTGGAGATCGTTTCGCGTCGGGACGTGGCCGGTGGCCGTTCGTTTGGCTCGGTTGGCCCCTACGAACGAATGAGTGGGAAGCTCTACTTCCTGATTGATCCGGCTAACAAGCGCAACCAAGTGATCGCCGATCTCGATAAAGCGCCTCGGAACGCCGCCGGAAAGATCGAGCTCTCCGCGGATCTCGTAATTTTCAAACCTCGCGATCCGTCCAAGGGTAACGGCATCGCCATCTTTGACATTGTGAATCGTGGCTCGGGCGTGGCCTTGCCTGCTTTTGACGGACCTGCCGGGAAGACGCCCGATGGCGAGGCTGGAAATGGGTTTCTGCTCGACCGGGGCTACACCATCGTGCAGGTCGGTTGGGAATTTGACGCCCGCAGAGAAGGCGCGGTCCGCATCGACGCTCCCGCCGCCGTTGGCGTCACCGGACTGGTTCGTGCCACCTTCATCCCAGACAAGCGAAGCAATCAAGCCACTGTCGGCGACCTCGTTGGCTACACGCCAAGCGATCCGGCATCTTCGGAGAACACGCTGCGCGTGCGCGAAAAGTTGGGCGCCGATTGGGTGACCGTTCCTCGCGCCAAGTGGCAGCTGGCGGGCAACACCGTCACCCTGGAGGGCGGGTTCGAACCCGGCCACACCTACGAACTTGCCTACCTTGCCGTGAATCCGCCGGTGGCCGGCCTCGGATTTGCCGCCGTGCGCGATGCCGCGGCCTGGGTCAAATATGTGCCCGACGCAGCCGTCTCCGCGAAGTACACTCTTGCCTTCGGCGTGTCTCAGACCGGCCGCTGGCTGCGCGAATTTCTCTACGAAGGCTTCAACACCGACGAGAGCAATCGTCAGGTATTCGATGCGGTGTGGCCGCATCGTGCCGGCGCGGCGGGCATCGAGCTAGACCAGCGATGGTCCACTCCGACGTCGTTATTGATGGAAACCGCCACCCACTTTCCCTTCTCGGATCGCAAGCAGCGCGATCCGGTAACAGGTCTCGAGGACGGTAACCTCGAGAACGCACGCGCCGCCGAGCACCAGCCCAAAATCTTCTACACCCTTTCGGACACCGAGTATTGGGAGCGCAGCTTCGCTCTCGAAACTACGACGCCCGATGGCTCGAAGGATATCGATCTGCCGGCGAATATCCGCTTCTACCTTTTCTCCGGAACGCCGCACAACGTAGGGGCCTTCCCTCCGGTGGTCACCACCGGCCAACTGCCCGCGAATCCCTTCGACTCCCGGTTGCCGCTGCCGGCTTTGCTCGTCGCCATGGAGAAATGGGTATTACAGGGCGTCGCGCCGCCGCCGAGCCGCTACCCCCGTTTGCTGGACCATAACCTTGTGCGCGCCCGCGACGTCGCCTTCCCCAAGATTCCGGGCGTCGCTTCCCCGCGGACGGCTTTCGCGGGCGTGCGCGGACCGAATCGATTGCTGGCAAAGGATGGCTCGGGCGCGCTACTTCCCTATCTGGTTCCGCAGGTGGACCGCGACGGCAACGATGTGGGCGGCCTTCGGCTTCCCGACGTGGCCGTGCCCCTGGCGACTTATACCGGATGGAACTTCAGAAACACCGCCATCGGCGGCACCGAGCAGCTCTTTCCGCTGCTGGGCGGGTACATTCCCTTCGCGCGCACCAAAGCCGAACGCGAGCAGTCGGGCGATCCGCGTCTCTCCGTGGAAGAGCGCTATCACTCGCGCGATGAGTATTTAAAGCTCGTGCAGGATGCAGCGTCCGCGCTCGTGAAGGAAGGCTACCTCCTTTCGGACGACGTGCCGGCAGCCGTCAAGCGTGCCGGCGACCATTGGGATTTGCTCGTGGGAGGCGCTACCAGCACCAGTGCGCGCTGACGGCCTTGTCTACGCACCGAAGACCGATCGCATTGACAATTTTCCGACGCGGGTGCTATTTTCAGGCACTCGCACTTGTCAGCTCACCTGACGCAAAGTGAAGGCACTTGTTGGGAGGAAGACCAATGGCACACAGGACTTCTGGTGTTATGGCGTTCTTTTTCGGCCTCATTTTGGCGGCGATCCCTGCATTTGCCCACCACTCGCTCAATGCCGAGTTTCAGATGGGTAAGCCCACCGAGTTGAAAGGCACGCTCACCAAGGTCGAGTGGGACAACCCGCATGTTTATTGGGACGTCGACGTGAAAGACGCCGGCGGCAACGTGGCGCATTGGTCTGTGGAGGGATTGCCTCCGAGCTACTTGCACCGAAGCGGTGTCAACAGATCGGACATGGTCGCACTGGTTGGTAAAGAGGTCACCATTCATGGCCGCCTCGCCAAGGACGGTTCCAAGCTGATGTTTGGCTTGGACTTCGTGATGCCGGACGGTCGAGTCATACCGGTTGGTCCCAAGGCTGGCGACGACAATCCGTAGAGACTTGCGATTTTGGGGGGAGAAACCGATGAAGCATCATTTCTATCTCCTCGGTCATCTGGTGTTCGTTGCGGCCGCGGTTTTTGCCGTTTCTGCTTCCGCGCAGTCTAATCAAAATGGCGCGCCCGCCCAAGGCAAGAAGTACGCTCCTCCTCAGCTTTCCAAGGACCGTTCCAAACCGGCTCCGCGCGCTGCCGATGGACATCCCGATCTCTCCGGAATGTGGATTGAGAGGTATGGAGCTTTAGGAGCTGACCCCGCCGCCGGGAAACCCGCGCAACCCAGAGCTTCGGGATCCCGCGGCTTCTTCGTATCCTACCGATGCGTTGCCGTACCAGCCCTGGGCGGCCGAGAAAGCCAAGCAATTACACGACGCCGAGAATACAGACCCGCTGCTCCACTGCGAGCCTTATGGTACGCCCCGCATCTGGGGCGGCCCGCACCCCGCGCGCTTGGTTCAGCTACCCGGCGAATTAATTCTCCTGTACGAGCGGGACACCGCTTTTCGCATCGTCCCCACGGATGGAAGGCCTCATCCCAATCCCGCGGATATCGATCCTTCCTGGATGGGAAATTCCGTTGCCAAATGGGACGGCGATACTTTGGTCATCGACACGATTGGCTTGACGGATAAATCCTGGTTGGGCACGGGAAAGGATGCAGGCGAGGGCAGCGCCACATTTCACAGCGACGCGCTGCATGTCACCGAACGTATCCGCCGCCCGGATTTTGACCACCTCACCGTCGAGATCACCAACGATGACCCTAAGGTGTTCACGCATCCCTGGGTCTTTACCTTGAACATGACGCTTGCGCCCAACGAACAGATGTACGAGGACGTGACCTGCTCGAACGAGAAGGATTACCAACATCAGATGCCCGACAAGCCGGCTGCTGCGGACCCGGGCAAGTCGGCAAAGAATTAAGTTTCCGATAACCTGACGCGGGCTGTGGCGGGAGAAGAGTTTGGCCGTACCCGAACTTTTTAATACGCTCGAACAAAGCGGCTTGAGTACCTGGCTCCGCGAATCGGATTCCCTATTCTCCTTCTACTTTATTCTCCTGTGCCACACGATTGGCTTGGCTCTCCTCGTCGGTACGAATGCGGTTCTTGATCTGCGCCTTCTCGGCGTTGCGTCTGAACTTCCCCTAAAATCGTTGAAGCCGTTTTTCTCGGTGATGTGGCTCGGTTTTGGGATCAACGCTATTTCAGGCGTGTTCCTTCTGATTGCCTATCCCACCAAAGCCTTCACCAATCCAGTCTTCTATATCAAGCTACTGCTGATTGCTTCCGCCGTCCTCATCATGCAGCGAATGAAGAATCGCCTTTTCGGCGATGCGGCTCTCACCGAATCCGACATGATGGCTCGAGGCCGGTCCCTGGCCACGTGGTCGCTGGTATTGTGGATTGGTGCGATAACGTCGGGCCGCTTGCTCGCCTACACATTCATCTATCGAATGTACGGCGAGCGATAATGCACGGTGTCACGGAATTTATCGGTGCACTTCGATTGTTGCTGTGAACGCCTGGATATAACGCCCCAGCACAATTACCGCAAACCACAGCCCCAAAGAAGTCGCCGCGATGAATTTGGCGAAGGGCGTGGCGTCCTCGCCAGCCTTCAACCCCTCCACGCTTTGGAAGACGTCGGTCAGATAGAATGCCGCCGCGTTCAATCCCAGCAGCAAAATCACCAGTATCTTGAGCCAAAACGCGACGTCGTAAGTGTACGTATTGGGCATTCCGATGAAGGCGAGAACGCCGGTGAGAACGTTCAGCCCGAATCCCGCGAGGCCCCACGGGACCAACCGCAGCAGTGGGCGCGCCGGAACTTGCTTTGCAAATCCCAGAATACGCAAGTCGATCACCGCGACCACACCCATGAGCAGAGCCAAGCCAATGAAGTGCACGTCCATCAGGAACGCCCACCAATATTTATTCATGAGCATTAGACTGGCGAATTTCTGCGGCGAAGGTTCGAAGGCCTGCACAAACGCCGAAATTCCGGTCTCTTTGATCGACGCGGCATTTTGGAAGGGCCACATCTCTGTATGACGGATCTCCGCGCCTGTGTTTTCAACCCTGGCGATCAGCCCCACCGTAATCGCGGAGAAAAAAAGCAGGGATGCCAGAGTCCAACCTCTCTCCTTTGCGCCTCGCTCCTTTACGGCCGATTGCCCTTGCCAAAGCGCCACAAGCGCCAGCGCGCCCGTAACCTCGATAAAGAAAAACGCGAGAATTGCCGCGCCCTCGTGTCTGTCAATCAGAGCTCCGGAAACTCCCGCATCGTCCTTGATTGCGCCCTTCGCGCCCACACCGCTAAAGAATGTCGGAAGAGCGATCAGGGCCATGGCAGCTAAAATAATCAGGCCGGCTCTCTTCAGATCGTCGTCTTTTCGAGGTAACGAGCCGACGAATAACGCGACGCCGATAGTCGTGCCGATGATTGGAAAATGGTTCAGCAGGAGATGAAGATGCGCCAGATTCATAGCGCTGCTTTTAGGCACGCCCGCGGCGCTAAGCAACCGCCGAGCCGCGACAACATAGCTGAAATCCGCGGAGGATGCAATTCCGTGCGCCAAAGTTTGCGCCACTGAAAAACCGTTGCTTACTTGGAATCTCCTCGGTGTATAACTGTGCCATTCCCACGGATGTAATTCGGGTCTATGAGGATTGGGGAGGAACGCCTTGCACAAAAAGTTCTATTGGGTGCTGTTGCTGTCAGGCCTCGTAATTGGCGCGCTCTTCTCCTTGCCCGCGCGGGCGCAACAGCAACCCCCAGCCGGGAAGCCCGATTCGCCCGAGGCTCTGGCCCACATCGAAAGAGCAAAGAAGATTGCGGGCACCTACTGGGCCACCGAAGAGCACTTTCTCTGCGAAGCGCCGCGTGCGGATCCGGCCAAAGATCCAGGCCCCGTCAAGCTCTTCGATAATCTTTACGCCATTCCCGGGCCGTACTCCGTCGGGAACGCCGTCGTCTACGTAATTCCTACTTCGGCCGGAATCATGTTGATCGACGCCGGCCACGCCAAGGATGTCGAGTCGGTTGTTCTACCCGGATTAAAGACGCTCGGGCTGGACCCCGCCAACATCAAGATCGTTATCCTGGCGCACGGCCACGAAGACCATTACGGCGGAGCAGCATATCTACAACAGCATTACGGGGCGCATATCGCCATGGCGGCCGCCGATTGGGATTTCATAAACATTCCTCGTCCGCCCGCGGCCGGCGGAAACGCAGCCACGCCTGCGCCGCTGCCGAAACGCGACATGGCGGCCTTCGAAGGCGTGCCCATCACCCTGGGAGAAGAAAGCGTAACTCCCGTCTTCATTCCCGGTCATACGCCCGGCTCGCTGGGCCTGATCTTCCCGGTCAAAGACGGTGGCAAAACCCACATCGTCGGCATGGTTGGCGGAGGCTTCATCGCCCAGGGGACCGGCAGCCAAGTCCAGGAGTTCATCGACTCACTTCAGCATTTCGAAGACTGGACCAAAATGATGAAGGTGGACGTCGAAATTCAAAACCATCCGGTTTTCGACGGATTTGCCGATAAGCTGGCGGCCGTTCGCGGGCGAAAACCGGGAGAGCCCAACCCCTTCGTCGTCGGACAGGCCAATTACACCCGGTTTGTCGAGGTCATGACCGAGTGTGCAAAGGTAACTCTCGCGCGACTCAAGGAATAACAAAGGAATAACAACGGTAAGACATCGAAATCTCAGAGCTCCTCAAGTGGAGGTGACCGATGAAGACGAATCGAGTAGTAAGAATTGGCGCAATGCTCCTCGCCGCATCGGCGATTTCATTTGCGGTTAACTCTCGCTTGTTATCCAGACGCCACGGTGTTCCAGTCGCTATGGCCGCTGAGAAGCCGGCAAGAGTCTCCGCCATCCCACGCGCGTTTCCGCCCGGCGCCATGCCCCTGGGATTGCCCTCCGAGAACGCCGCGAAGGCCATGCTGGACTCCTCGATCGCCTATCACCACCCGCAGTGGATCGATGTGCCGCTGGGCGCGATCAAGATTCACACATTTGTGATCTATCCGACGCTCGGGGGCACGGCGCCGGTGGTCGTCGTCACGGCCAATCACCAGGGGCTCAGTGACTGGGTTCGCGCGGTAGGTACCGAAGTTGTGAGCCAGGGCTACATCGCTGTTGTTCCCGACCTGTTGTCTGGTCTGGGCCCGAACGGTGCCGGCAGCTTCTCGTTCGCGAGCGACGAAGCCGTCACGGCGGCGCTCAGTCAATTGGGCGCCTCCGAAGTGCAGCGTCGGACTCAAGCCGTGCGCGACTACTTCGTAAGCCAGCCCGGCTCGAACGGCAAGAGCGCGATCCTCGACTTTAATTGGCCGGAAAGCCAGCTCGATATCGCGATAAATACCCCCGCGCAACATCGCCTCGTCCAGCTTGATCTCACCGAACACGCTTGGCACAACACTCTGGCGCTCCTCACGACCCTCGCGGAGCCCGCGGCCATGCCGCAGCAAGACTCGGGGACGCCCAAGCTGGCCAATCCCAAGGACGACGCCACGGAGGCAGCCTCCGCCGCCCGCGTCCGTGCGGCCACACAGGAGATCGCCAAGCGCAAGGACATCGTCCCCGGCCACTTCGGTGGCCCATTGAAAGCCGTCGAACAGTCGCCTCGCCACGGCCAGTGGATCAGCATCCCCGTGAAGCTCTCCACGGGCGCAGTGAAGATGCGCACCTGGCTGGTTCAGCCCCTCGGGACCGACAAGGCTGCGGTCGTTGTCGTCGTTCAGCCCGCTCCCGGCATGGACATCGGCGAAGCGCCCAAAAAGGGTGCAGGCGCGGACTGGCTGCGCGCCGTCGCCGACCAAGTCGCTCTCCAAGGCTTTATCGCCTTACTGCCCGATCTATCCTCGGGTCTGGGTCCGAACGGCGGCGACTTTGATTCCTTCCACTTCGCCGATGATGTAGCCAAGGCGCTGCAGATGCGTTCTGGCGCCGATAAGATGGAGATGATCCGTGCGGCGCGGGATTATGCCCTGAAGTTGCCGAGAGCGAATGGCAAGAGCGGAGTCACCGGCTTCTGTAGTGGTGGCGGCCAGTCGTGGGAAAGCACCGCCGACATTCCCGGAGTGAATGCCGCCGTAAGCTTCTATGGAGCGCCGCCCGACGCCGCCATCATGGCAAAAATACAAGCTCCCGTCCTCGCCTTTGCCGGCGATGACGACCCCGGATTAGCCCCCAGAGTAGCCGCTGCCGCGCCCCAAATGCAGAAGCTCGGAAAGACGTTCGAGTTCACAATCTACCCTAACGTCACGCATGCCTTCCTGGAACATCAGACGTTGGGTGAAAACGCGGTGGCCACTCTGGACGCCTGGCCCAGGGCGATGGCATTCTTCAAAAAGTATTTGAACGCTCAAACGAGCAGCGAAAACACTCCAACAAAGTAAAGCGGACGAGCGAGCGGTTCACCGTTCGCTCTCTTCGGGCGGGGACTCAGGTAAGAACTCAGCTATGCGGCTCGTACCCCGCGTCCTTCCAGATGGCTGCCGCCTCTGGTGACGCGAGGTACTGTAAGAGCGCCTTGGCAGCCGCGGGATCGCTTGCGTGCTTGGAGATGAACCCCACCACCGCAATAGGCGTGGAGATTTTTCGCGGCAAAGGCCCTACGATATCGTATTTGTCTTTCTCGGGTACCATATCGCTGAGCATCAGCAGGCCAATATCGATATTCCCGTCTTCGAGCCTCTTGGAGGTTTTGATCACGTTATTGGTGGCATCGGGCGAAATCCCTCGCGAAGCCGGGCCCAGCTCAACCTGACTCTTCGTGGCCACTTGCTCGGTGACGCCGAGCTTCGTAAGCACCTCCCACGCGCCTTGTCCGGCAACCGTGAAATCGGGGTCCTCATAACCGATGGTCTTGGCTGACAGCAGCGCCTTTTTGACAGCCGCGGGCGTGGAGATATCCGGTTTGGGCCGCCCCTTTGGCACCGCCAGACCTGTGACAATGCTGGTAACTAACGTCGCGCTGCCGGGAATGATGGTTCCGGAGGCAATCGCTCCCGGGAAAGGCGCGATGAGCAGCGAAACGTCGGCAGGCTGGCCTTTGGCGACCATCTGCCTGGTTTCCACGCCATTGCCGTAGGTCACTTTCACCTTGTCGCCCGTTTTGGCCTGGAAGTTATCGACAATCTTCTGCGTTGGCGCGCGCATCGGCCCCACTGCCAGAAGCGTAATTTCGGTCTGCGCAAGCGCGCTGGCCCCACTGCCAAACACGAGCGCTAAAACCCCCAGCGCCAAAACAAATACCGCCGCAACACCGTGCCTGGTGCGTTTCATGGATTACTCCTTGCGAAATGCGTCTTCGTAGCCAAGGCCTTCCTCACTGAGCGCGTTTATAGTGCACGGTCGTCGTGCGCGGCGCCGCCTTCATCGTCTTGAGTTTCTTGATGTAGTCGGGAGACGTCTCTTCCGCGCCGCCCAACGCCGCCTCGAGAGGTATCCCATACTCCACCGCGAAGTCGCTGAGAAAATCGTTCTGCCCGGGCAGATAACTCGGCACCTTCCCCGCCGGGACGATGGTCCCTTCCGGGGTCGTTTCGCACGGGTATGGCGGGAGCACCTGGTCGGGCATGGAAACCCAGCTGTATTCGCGAATGTATGGTTCGGTCAAATAAGCCGGATCGCTGATGATGAAAATGATGTTCAGATAATTTCCGTAACGGTGAATTCGCGTCGTCACCGTGGAGAATGAGCTGCGCGGCACCCCTGTGCGCGTCAGATACGCTTCCTTCAGGTGGTCGGTTGTGTATACCAGCGTGTTGCCTTCCCAGTGCCCCGTGGAAAACCCCGACCATTTGTGAGGCGCGTTGGCGGAAGGATGCGGCCGCCCATCCGTATAGATCACTTGCTCCCCAGCCTGCCAAGCCACGTGCAGGTGATACCCAACGTCCTGCCCCGTCTCTTTGTCGATCTCTTTGGTGATGTAAAGCTGCGAAACCGAAACACGCAGTCCGATATCCACGGGATGCGGCCGGCACAAATTCTCCGGCAGATCGGGCAGATCGGGGTGCCAGCTCTCGGCCCTCAGCCGTCCTGCTTGATTGATGGGAATCCCCGTATAGTCGCCCACGTCCATTCCGTCGTTGTAAACCCGCGGCGACCACTCGCCCGTAATATCTGCCTGGGCCTTCGCCGGCCGGCTCGGTAAGGCTATAAAGAAGAACAGAAGCGACAAAACGCTCATCGCTTTGTATTTCATATTTGTGAATCTCATCTGCTCATCCTCTCGCCAAACGCTTGCAGCCGCACTCGCCGTCAACCCGGCGCCCAATCAGCGCGGCTCGTCCGCCCGGCATTGCGTAGGATCCCACCCCGAAGCGTCCGCAACTTTCTTGAAGTGCGCGTGCGTGAAGAGCGGTTCCACCAGGTATTGCGGATCGGTGATCGCCGTCGTCACCGTCAGCCAGGTGTTATTCGTGTAAGGATCCGTAAACGTGTCGTAGAACTCCTCCAGCTTCGCGTTGGCGCTGTACGGAACTCCGTTCTTTTGCAGGTAGCCGGGACGCATCTTGCTGGTAACCACCTTGAGATAATCGGCCGGCCTCAGTTCCCTTCTCGGCAGCAGATTGCCTTTAGAATCGAGCACCGGTCCGCCTTGCCCGTCGCGCGTGTCCACGAACTCCTGCCCCTCCCACGACGCCGCCGAATATCCCTGCCAGCTTGGCGCTTCGCTTTCAGCCGCCGTGCCGCCGAAATGGAAGAGGCGAGTCTGTGTGCCGGAGTCGGTATCGATGCGCAGCGTGTTGTCGTCTTGCCAGTAGACATGTATCCGTCCCGGAACTTGCATGATCGCAGGAGCGGCGTACGACTTGCACGCTACGCCTGCCGCTTGATCTTTGGCCGGGTCCCACGTGTCGGCCACTTTGCGCCCCTCGGGGTTCAGCGGAACGAATTGAAAATCATTTTTGTCCGGAACCATCATCCGGTAGCGCCACAATTCCGTGACCACCGATACCCAGTAGCCCGTGTAATCCTTCGGCGCCGCCGCCCGAGGCGTTTTCGAAGGCAGTTGTTGCACTCCGATCTGGTCCCGTGGAATCTGTGCCGCGAGGTTAGCGCCCCCGAATAGCCCTCCTAACAGCATCATCGACGGCAATACCGCCGCGCCCATCCACTGTCGGCCCGCTCGCCGCGGAGTTCTTCTCCAGTGCATTCCCACTCTCATTGCTCGCTAACCCCGCTTGCATCAGTCTCCTGCTTGCTGGTGAGGCTCTTGTATGCCGCCTCGATGAACAGTTCCGTCGTCCAGTCGCCCTTGGTCTTGCCGTAAATCGGATCGAAGTCCTCGGTCGGCCGGGCCGCCTTGATCTGTTCCAGTGTCATGCCCTTCTTGATCATGTCTTGCAGCCGGTCTCGAACAATGGTCACCATCTGCTGGTAGAGCGCCAGATCGGCCTCGTCGCAAATCCTTCCATGCCCGGGGACAATCATCGTGCCCCCTTCCTGGTGGTCTCCGGGAATGGCCATAACCTTCAGGCGATTCAGCGCCTCGATCACCGCTTGCAGGCTCCCTCCGCTCTTCAAGTCGATGATCGGATATTGCGTGATGTCGAAAATGTCTCCCGTGCTGATTACGTCGGAGTGCCGGAAAACCACGATGCTGTTCCCGTCCGTAGTTCCCGGTTGGTGATAAATCTCCACCGCTTCGCCGTTGAAATACAGACTTTTGAAGGGACTCGAATACGGGTCGTTGGGCCAGGCCTTCTCGGGCACCGCCGCGGCCTTCCCGGTCGGCGCGCTCATCCTTTCCAGAATCGTGTCAAACGCCACAATCATCACGCTCGCTTGCGCGGCCCGCCCGATGGCTAAGGCATGCCCCGTCTCGGCGAATACCTCGTTGCCCCCGATATGATCGGATCGATCGTCGGTGTTAATGATGAACGTGACCTGGCCCTTCGATAATCGCCGCAGGGCCTCCACGACTTTATCGGTCATCCCCGCCGAGCCTGTGTCCACCAGCAGGATTCCGTCATTCCCCGTCTGCACCGTGATATTCCCGCCCGCGCCCGCCAGCATGCTCACGTTCCCCTGCACGTGCACAACTTCGATCTCGCCGCCGTCGGCGCCGCGGCCCTGAGCCCCCGCCTGAACCCCAGTTTCACCGCCCGCCTTCCCACCGGCTTGAACGCCACTTTGACCGCCCGTCACGCCAACGCCCCCTCGGTTTTGGCCCCGAATGGTTTGCCCCGCCTGCCCGGACCCGGACTGCGCCCATCCCCCCGCCGCAAGCAAAGCCATGCCGACAAACATGCCGACGACCGCCCTGAGAGCCCTCCCGGAAACCATGCGGAGAACCATGCCAAGAAGCCCCAGAAGCCCCACAAGGAAGTCCAGCCGCGTTCTAGACGGGCGACAGTTCATATTCAACTCTCTCCAACATGACGATCTGATTCCCCGATAGAAGCGGATTTCTGACGGCATGATCTACTCCGCCCCATTCGAAGTCAAGCTTATCTCTAACGCTGTCATCCCGAAGGGGTCCACCGCGACGGACGACCTAGGTGCTTAACATGATGCCGTAGCCAACGAAGCCCAGTAGCAGCGGCAGTGCCGCCGGTAAACATCGGGATAATCCAGTTATCGGAAGCTGGTTGGGCTGTGGCGGGATATTATCAGAACCGAAGTTCAAAGGATCGAGATGAAGAAACAGAATCTGCGGGCAGGTCAGACCGAGATCAAGCGCTATATCTCGCCGATGATCTGAGACGCACTATGCCCGGCTCTGCACACGAGCGACTCGACGCGCAATCGTGAAGGCATAGCCAAAGGAGTGGCGGCGTCCGCAATATAAGCAACCATTAGGCTATCCAAGTTGGCGTCGGTAATGGACTCGACTTGGATCATGGTCACGTCACGGGTGCCCCTGACCTCTACCCTCCGCTCTGCAAACTCTCGCGGACTCTTCTGGTCGCTCAGGGCATAAGAGGTATTTTCCCCTTCATCGACGAATCAAGCGTCGTCGCTATGCCCATCGACCAGGCGAGTGTACAAGCCTACATCATCCGGCCCATTACGCATCGCTGCGAATGGTCCGCGTTCGCGCATATGCTATCGGTGATTTGCCCGTGAAGGTCTGCTTCTGAGCGGCTCCAAACGCGGCCGCTGAAGAATAGTTAAGATAAGAGCTTGTGTGGATCGCGGCACCGTGAGAACACGCATCGGCTGAAAGGCGGATTCTATGAAAAAGGAGGCATTGCTACAAGCGTTGCAGTCGGAGATTCGCCGCCACACTTGAGTTGGGGCGCGCAACAGTCTACCCACAGAATGAGCTTTTACGCGGTAACAAAGTACCCCTCTGGAGCGCAGTTCCCGTGCCGAATTTATCGTGGTATAAGATGGCCGCTCAATGAAGCTTAAATCCACGCGAACCTTCTTTGCGCCTCGTGGCTCGGCCTCGCATGCCTGCTCGGCCTTGCAGCCGCAAGCGCTCAGGGTCCGCCCGTCGGCCAGCCCCCAGCCGAAAAACCGCCCATGGCGGAGCAAGTCTTCAAGAATGTCCAGGTGCTCAAAGGAATTCCCATGGACGAATTCATGGGCACGATGGGCTTCTTTGCCGCCGCCCTCAGCCTGAACTGCACCGATTGCCACGTCAAAGCGGCCAACGACGACTGGGCGCGATATGCCGACGATACGCCCCTCAAGCAGACCGCCCGCAAAATGGTTCTCATGGTGAGGACCATCAATCAGACCAACTTCGGCGGCAAGACCGAGGTCACCTGCTACACCTGCCATCGCAGCAGCAATCACCCGAAAATTGTCCCCAGCCTCGCCGAACAATACGGCTCCCCTCCGGAAGATCCCGACGATGTGGAGAGCCACGGTGCCGCCCTCACTCGGAACGCGCTCTCGGTCGATCAAGTCCTGGATAAGTACATCCAGGCGCTCGGCGGCGCGCAGCGGCTCGCCAAGCTCTCGAGCTTCGTCGCCAAGGGAACTTATTCCGGCTACGACACCTCCGACGACAAGGTTCCCGTGGAGGTCTACGCCAAAGCTCCCAATCAGCGCACCACCGTCCTTCACGCGCCCGTGGGAGATGGCGTCACCAAAGACGGCACGACCACTTTCGACGGCCGCGACGGCTGGATCTACGCCGCGAACACCTTGGTCCCGATGCTCACGTTGACCGGCGGAAATCTCGATGGCGCCAGGGTGGACGCCGCTTTGTCTTTTCCCTCGGGTGATCAAGCAGGCCCTAATCGACTGGCGCGACGGTTTCCCCGCCACCAGCATCGATGGCCGCGACGTCGAAGTCGTTCAGGGCACCAGTGGCAAATCGAACGTGAAGTTATATTTCGACAAACAGTCCGGCCTCCTCGTGCGCCAGGTGCGTTATGCGCAGACCATTGTCGGCCCCAATCCCACGCAAATCGACTACTCCGACTATCGCGAGGTCGCGGGTGTCAAATTGCCGTTCAACTGGGTGGTAACGTGGACGGACGGGCAGTCGAAGTTTGAGATGAATCAGGTGCAGCCGAACGTAGCGATTGACGCCGCGAGGTTTGCCAAGCCGGCTCCATGACCGCCGGCCCGGTCACTAGCAATCCCCGGTCACTAGCAATCGAAGACTAGTCGGATTTGCCTACCCACTTGAAGCCGTCCGACGGCCGCTCGATTTTCTGAAGCAGCATGCGATGGTCCTCGGTAACGCGGCCGGGCATGCCCGTAACGATCACGTGATCGCCGGGTCGCAGCGAATTTCTTGTCACGCCGCCTTCGGCCAATTGCGTTGGCGCGGCGCCCTCGATCAGCCAAAGCTGCGTCACGCCTTTATCGTCCGGAGCTTCCACTTTCATGAAGGAGTGCGGATTGCGCCACAGAAATTCCTTGAGCGTTCCTTCGATCGTTTGGCTTTTGCCATGCAAGTAAGTTGCCGTGGCAGCGTGATGCGCGGAGGCCCGAACGCCGCCCAACGTCAGGACAATCCCGACGCCCAACGAAGCAAGCACCATACGTTTCATGGATATCTCCTGTGATTCATCCGGACCTGCCTACTTGCGAATTCCCTACCGACGCAGCCTGGGCCGATGGTGCAACGGATGCGAATGGAATGTCAAGAGATGCGCTCTCTCGGTACTGGGTCAGTTTGAATTTTCTGGATCGTGGAGGACAAAATTCACATTGACCCAGCACCGGCCCTCTCGTTACACCACCTATCATCGGCTGTAAGCGACATCGTGCGGCACACAGCCCACACAGGGCACACAGGCGTGCGGCGCGCGGGACCGCGAAAGCCTCTCGCCGCAACATTGACATTCGATCCCGCGCAATCGTAGTATGCACAGCAAATCTGCCTCATTTATATGCGGGAATCTGATGAGCATTATTTTTCTCGCGGCGGGCTATCTGACGAGCTATCGAACTCACTGCCGAGCGCTAGGCGATACCGCTCTGTTCCCGGCACTCGTCTCTGAGGGGAGGTAAGGACAATGCGAAATTGGCGCACGCCGATGCTGATTGTGGCCGCTGGTCTTCTCATCGCGGCAAATCCTCTCTTCGCGCACCATGCCAATGCGGTATTCGACATCACCAAAACCGTTACGGTGAAGGGCACGGTGACAGACTGGTTTTGGGCCAATCCGCATTGCCTCCTAAGGTTCGACGTGACCGATGAAAATGGGCAAGTGTCGCATTGGGTCGGCGAGACGCAAGCCCCCATCAACATGATCGGAAAAGGCTGGCGGCGGGACTCCTTCAAGCCCGGCGACGAACTCACCGTCAGCCTGCGGCCGCTCAAGAACGGCAAACCGGGAGGCAGCGTTCTGAACGTCACACTTGCCAACGGTAAGATGTTAGAAACAGCGTCTGAAAACATTTACAAGCCGGGCGCGTCCCCAAATCAAGATGCCCCCGAACCCTCATCCCAACCCGCTCCCCAACCCAACGATGCTCCCAAACAGTAAAAAACGTTCAGCACCTTTCGCCGCGGCACGAGTTGCGGCATTCGTGATTGCGGCATTGGCCTTACCGCCGCTGGCGCACGGCCAATTCTCACAGCTGCCCATGAACAAGGAGCCCGGAGCCGTATACGATTCGGACGTCCCCAACGAAAAGCCCGGCCCCGCCCCGCCCCGCGATATCTCCGGAATTTGGGAGCCTGCCCATTCCTTGGCGGACGATGTCGGTGCGGATGGTGCGAAATCAGCGCCGGCAGACGGCAAGCCCGAGCACGAGCCTCCTTTCACGCCTGAGGGAAAGAAAGCATACGAGGCTCATAAGCCGACCTACGGCTACAGGCAAGTTCCTCCGACGCTGAGCAACGATCCGATGCCCGGCTGCGATCCTCAAGGATTCCCGCGCATCGCTCTTCATAATTTCAGGACCAGTTGGATCGTGCAGAATGCCAGCAATGTGCTGATCTTGTATGAATTCAACAAAAAGTGGCGTGTGATCTGGACCGATGGCCGCAAGCTGCCCGCTAACGCCGAAGACCCGAGCTGGAGCTATCTACCCGATCTCTCGGAGCCAAGGTGGTGGGGATATTCGGTCGGCAAATGGGTGGATGATTACACTTTTGAGGCCGAATCGAACGGGTTCAACGAACGCACCTGGCTCGACAATGCGGGACGTCCCCACAGTGGTGCCCTGCACGTGATCGAACGATATCACCGCGTGGACGCCAAACACCTGGAGATGAGCATCATCATCGATGACCCCAAGTACTACACCAAACCTTGGGTCGCCCTCGACCGCTTGTCCTTGCGGTTGCAATCGCCCAGCTTCGATTTCTTCGAGCAGGAATGCTCCCCGTCCCAGAGTAAGGAATATAATGACCTTTACGGCGAGCCCGCCTCCGAAGACTTAGGCAACGCCCCCGACAAAACGAAATAACCCAGAGAGCCAAGACGGCCCGCCATTCCGCAGCTAGCTATTTGATGTTGTTCTCCTTGCCTTCCTTCACGTAAGCAACGGACGAAGCGATATGGTTTCTGCTGTGGATGGATTTCTTCTTCGCCAGATGCGCAAACATCTGGATGCCAAAGCCGCCGTCCAGATCGTCCGTAATCCTCTTTTTCCAGGGACGCCGTATGATTTGCGTGGTGAGCCGTCGCGTAATGCGCGGCTGCGTCATGATGTGGTCCGCGATCTTCCAGGCCCGCTCCATGAGCCTGTCCCGGGGCACCACTTCATTCACCATGCCGTACTCCAGGGCCTTTTGAGCGTCAATGGCCTGGCCAGTGAGCAACGCATAAGCTCCCCGCTTCACGCCCAGCAACTCCATGAAACAGCTGTGAATGCCATCTCCGGGAACGGAGCCGATGTCATAGTGCAAATCGAAAATGATGGCGTCGTCACTGCAAATGGTGATGTCGCACATGAGGCAGATCTCGGTATGAAAACCGGGGCCATTGAGAACGCCGATGGTCGGAATTTCCAGGTCGTTCACTAAGGAGCTCACGTTGATCCGGCCGTCCTTGTAGGCATACTCGTAGGCCCAATGTTGCAGGTCCTCTTGCTCGAGTTTGAAGCCCTCGGGATCCGCATCCATCATGAAATCCTTGCCTGTGCCCGTGAAGATCATCACTTCGTTTTCGGGATCGGCGCCGATGGTCTTGAAAAGCTGGCCCACCGAGCGATGATTCTCCACGCTCAATTGGATCGGGCCTCCCGCCGTATGCGCTTCGACCAGAATGACGCCGTCCTCGCGGCGTTCCAGTTTGTAATGCTGCTTGAATCGCTCCTTGTACTCCTCGAACTTGGGCGTAGCGACAAAATCCACTAAGGACATGACGGGTGCTCCTTTCGATTTTGCGATCGACAATCGAGTGCGTGTATGCCGGCGCCCGAGGCAGCGGCGGCCAAGACGGCGTGCATAGCGGATTGAGCGGCCTCGACTTTGGGGCACGTTACGCGACTGTGCCGCCCCAGTCAAATTCCAGAGTCACACACAGCCGACAACAACTCCGTTGTCATTCTGAGGAGCGTCGCGACCGGACGCGCTTTGGCGCTCCGGACGATTGCGGAGCGCGGTCTAGCGCTCCGGACGCCGTTGCGGAGAATCTCTCCGTCGGTTTTGAGTTTTGCGTCGCCCTCAGATATCCCAGGTCAGTTTGAATTTTATGGATCGTGACAATAAGAAGACAAAATTCAAACTGACCTGTTCAAATGTGCTCCTCGTCGGCCGTCAAAACCTCCATTGAGTTCCAGGCCGTCTTGAGAGCATAATCCGCGAAACAAGCGTAAAGCCGTAGTGTGTCAGTTTGAATTTTCTGGATCGTTGGGCAAGAGGTCCAAATTCAACCGGTATTGGGGGCAGTTTGAATTTTCTTGTTCGTGACAACAAGAGGTCGAAATTCAAACTGACCCACTGCGTATTAGGAAAGACCCAAAGCGTGGACCCGTTGCTTGATATCGTGGAGGGCTGAGGAAATGCGCAAGGCGTTCACCCGCGCAATCGCCTGCCTGGCGGCCGTGCTGATTTTCTCCTCGTCTGCAAGAGCCCAAACCGCCCAGCCTCCGCAGCCCAATCCGCCCAATCCACAAAGTCCTCTTTGGAGATACGACGGGCACAACAGAATCGCCGGCACCGGAGGACCCGCGCCGGTGCACGATCTGAGCGGATCTTGGGCCGGCCCGCGCTCCGGCGCTGGCGTTCAGGATTCCAAGGCCGCGGACGTGCCTTCCATGACGCCTTTGGGGCAAAAGCGATTCAGTGAGCATAAGACTCTGCAGAAGTTCGAGCCCGCAGGAACAAACGATCCCGTCGTCAGGACCTGCGATCCCTTAGGATTTCCTCGGGCCGATAACTACTCCATCATGGAAATGGCCTTTGCCACCATGGCTGACCGCATTGTCGTCCTGTACCCCTTCCAGCAGCAATGGCGCGAAATCTGGATGGACGGCCGAGCGCTTCCCAAAAATGTCGGGTCACCGGAAACGGGTGCGAACATAAGATCGCCCGAAAAAGGTGCGCCCGGTGTGGGGGGTAAAACACCCGGCGTGTGGGATAACACAGAAGATCCCCGCTATTACGGATTCTCCGTAGGCCATTGGGAAGCAGATAACGTACTCGTCGTCGATACCACCGGATTGGATGAGAGTACCTGGCTCAATGAATCCGGCTATCCACACAGCATCGACGCACACGTGCAGGAGCGCTTCACCCGCACGGATCACAACGACCTGCAGTTGACCCTAACGATTGACGATCCCAAGCTCTACACGAAGCCTTTTTCTCTAGGCACCGAGTATTTCAAATGGGTCCCGAACCAAATGCTAGAGGAACGCCTCTGCGTCCCCTCCGAAGTGATCGAATACTTGAAAGCCGTAGGCGACCCCGCCGGCTCCGCCGCCTCTCCCAAATAAGGCTGGGCGTAGCCGGGGCAAGCCGCGAACAACATCGGGGAGCAAACCGGGAGCAGAACACGCGGAACATGGCGAACCGCCCTGAAAGGCAGACGGGCTATTTCCTTATTCAGCCGTGGAACCGAGCGTCGTGGGTTCAAATACCGTCGCTCACCTCAATTTTTCCCACCACTAGCCCACAATAGCAGCGGCGGCGCTGCTATCTACTCTTCTTGTGCCTTGCTTATATCGGTCAAAGTGATATGCCCCCAGCGGCCGCGTGGACCCGTCACCATAACCCTATAGTCCCAGAGCGGGCGAACGATGTCGTCCATCATGCCGGGTGGAACGATGATGGTGTGGTGCCTTCCTTCTTCGTCGAGCAGCTTAATGAGGTTCTGTTTTTGCTCCATTGCGTCTGCGAACCTGAGCGCGCCGGTTACGGTAATCTCGATCTTCTTACCCGGACTGAGCGCTGCCTCCGACGGCGCAACTACTGTCCGTTGTCCGCAACTCTTCTTAAGGCTACCGTCTTCTCGCCGCCTTCGCGGAGTGCAGTGAAGCCGACTCCCGAAACGTCTTTACCGTCTGGGGCGATCGCTTTTGCTAGTGCTTTGAAGTTCGTCAGGTAAGCTTCACCGCGGATCCTCTCGCGTAACGCCCTCTCTTCTTCCCGTTCAAACAAAGCCAGGCATTCAACGACGTCATCTATGACATCCGCCCCGAGAGTCGCACCCATGCCGGGTAATATTTCTTGAATGCCGCCGATAAGCAGGGAAACTGCGAAACTAGCTGCACGTGGAACTGTCATGAAGAGCGATACGGCTTTGCGAATGTCTCGTGGCGCTCCACCTTTGTCTCTATATGTGCGATTCAGCTTCCGCTCGGTGAAGCGATACATCAGGCTTCGTGTGTGTTCGATCCGCTCGACAACCGCGTCGGTGGGCGCGATTCCGTATCCTATCCCTGGTCCGAATAGGGACATTTGGATTTCGCGCTCCTGAAGGTCCACACCGCGCAATGCAAGATGCCTACGAAAGGTGATCTGTTCGAATAAGTCACGCAACTCTTCTGCAATATCAGCCGGAGGACTACCTGCGAGCGCCATGCAGACCATCTGTTCTGCTTCAGTGAAGCGCATCGCCTCGATCGCCAATGTCGCCGCGCTTCTGAACAAGATCGAGCGTGATGGCTCCGCGTCGATACGGTTGAAAAGTAGCTCCGCTCCGCGCGCTCGAGTCGGTAAGCCTCCTCGAAATATCGGAGCGCGTCTTCGCTTGAGCCTTGTCGCTTCGCAGTATGGCCGAGATCAGCCTGCTGCATCGCCTCACGATGGAAATCTTTCACTGTATTCACTTTCTCTCTAACCTTGTCGTGGGGCGGCTAAACTCTACGACCGCAATGAATGCATCGCTATGCTTGACTTGTCTCTTCTTTGTAGTTACCCGTGCGTTGATTTCGGGGGTGTCGCCACAAAGCACGCCCGACACTTCTAGTCGGGCGAGACCTTGAAAAGGCAGTTCCGCATCCTGCTCATCACCGATCCAGAAGTCAAAACCTGGGCCTTTCGCAGAACGTTCCACGACCGTCTTGCCCGTCATTTCCCGCACGACAAGGATCGCTATACCGTAAGCCCCATACTCAGTCGCCTCCTGAAGATCGGCGCAGGTCCGATAGTGTTTTTCCGTCAGCGACTCCCAGAGTAAGAGAAATTTCGTGCTGGTGTAACCCTCAACAGTCATTTGAACGCCAGACCGATGCGCCCGTGCTAGACACACGGCCGCGCAGGCTCCCATGTATCCGGCAAGAGTGTCGAGCAGCCCTGAATTGCCGGGGTCCAGGGGCAATACGCTCAAGGTCTTGCTTTCCGTGACGTCGGACACGGCGGGTATCGTAGTAGAGTTGCACCGCCTTAACAACCAACGGGCGGGCGGCCGAACTTTCGCGGAGGAGGTTTTGCGGGTGCGCTGTCCCCGGCTCGGCGGGGGCAGGGCTTTTCGGCCACCCCGGAACTCGCGGAGGGCGATGCCAGGGCGCCGCACCGACTACGATCCCGCTGCGCCACTAGTCCGTAGTTACCATGTGCCCAACTGGCGGCTTATCGTCGAGAGCGTGAGCGCACAGTCGCAGCGTGCGAATGGCGCGCCTTTCGATGAACGAGGACGGACTTGTCGGAGCCGGTACCGAGCGCAGGGGCGGAAGCTTCAAAAAACACTGCCGGAGAAATGTGGAAGCGCTTGCTCAGCTTCTCAATGTGATCCTTATTCAATTTTCGCTTGCCGTTCAAGACTTCGGAAACCACGCTCTCCGTACCCAACTCGCGAGTGAGGTCCTTCCGCCGAAGATCGTTGGCCTCCATCAATTCGCGCAAAACCTCAACCGGAGAGGCTGAAGCGATCTGGTGATGTTCCTCTTCGTATTTCTCCACCAGCACAGCCAAAAGCTCAGCCAATGATCGTCCTGCCGCGCTCAACTGCCCCCGGCGCTCCCGTCCTTCCAATTCCAAGAGGGCGGAGACGTATCGTTCGTGCTGCGCGTCTGAGCTGATGACCTTCGGTGCGCCGCCGATTTCTGCAATCAGGTCTCTGCGCTCAATCGCAGTCGCAATCATCTTTCCACCTTCCCTTGTCGTACTCCGCATGATCCAGCACGTGCAACGCAACGGTTGTTCGCGTTGACCGCCATAGTAAAACGACCATCCGATCAGGATGGTCGTCCCGAGCGAACATCGTGAGCGAGGCGCGCTTTCCGCGCTCCGGGCGTTTTTGCGGAGGATCTCTCCGGAGCTTTCGCTTAGACTCGCGTCCTGTTCGCGTTGACCGCCATAGTAAAATAGATATTAACTCCGGCCTTGGAGAGCTTCGATCTCCCAGGCGCTGGGGCTAAACAATGAGCTTTCGCAGTGCCACAAAGTCTCGCTTCTCGCGGAGCTTTTCGCGCTCCCTAGCGGTTCTCCGGAGCACGCCTTTGTGTTCCGGACGTTTCCGACGACGTGCGCTATTTCTAATTCCTTTAAAATGATACTCTTGTGCGAGGATAAAGATAACGTCCCTGGAATGATACTCTTGCAAGATAATGACGGATGGTCACCACAAGCAAACGTGGTTAGCCTACCGAACTCACTTAGAATCTGCACGTTAGCGGACAAATGCCATCTGGAAAGGGTCGGCGCTAAGCCTCTTAGAATGATATCCTTGCAAAACAGGCGGGATTAAGGTGCCTGGAATGATACTCTTGCAAAAAAAGGTAGGGGGTACCCCTGGCGGACCCACTTTCATTGCCAAACCGGCTATCAAAGCTACGATCTCGAGCTAGGCTCGGCCGCACAAGACGGACAACGAAGCTGACGCTCTCTCGTAAACTCTGCGTATATTCCCTCGCACCGGGGAACCTCAAGTAGCTTTCCATGCTGAGAAGGAGTGCGTCTGATGCGACCAATTGCCTTGGCAGTAGTGTTCGTGGCAGTGGCGTTGTTGGCTTCCCTAGGAATGGCCCCAACCTGCGTCCGACTCCGGTCCATACAAGATCCTGAAAACGGCAAAAGTTGGAGGCGAGGGTGGATTCGATTACATCTCCTCCGACGTCGAAAACCGTCGCTTGTACATGCCCCGCAGCGGCATGGGCCATCTGACGGTTTTCAATCTCGATACGCTCGAACCGGTCGGCTCGATTGACGGCGTCCATTCCGGCGGCGCGGTAGTCGATCCCAAATCCCACCACGGCTTCTCCACCACCAAGCCTCTCACCATGTGGGACGCGAACACCTTGCAGGTGATCAAGACGATTGACGTGGATGGCCGCCCCGACGGGATCATGTTCGATCCTTATAACGCGACGGGTCTGGGTCTCAGCCACCAGCCGCCCTATGCCACCGTGATTGACGCCAAGGAAGGCACTGTCGTTGGGACCGTCGACCTGGTGGGAACAGCGGAGCAAGCGGTAAGCGATGGCAAGGGCACCGTCTACATAAATATTTCGGACAAAGGCGGCGTCGCGGTGGTGAACGCGAAAACTCTAAAGGTAACCGCGAACTATGACCTGAGCGCGAAGGGCGTACACGGCAGCGGAATGTCCGTCGATCCCAAAAATCACATTCTGTTTGCGTACTACCGCGATCCCAAGCCCGTCGTCGCGATTCTGAATGCCGAGAACGGCAACGTCATTACCACGTTTCCCACGGGAGAAGGCGTGGACACGGTAGCGTTCAATCCCGCCACCATGGAAGCCATCAGCGCGTCAAACGGCGGCGAGATGACTTTCATCAAGGAAAATAGCCCGACGAACTTCGTCGTGGAGCAGACGCTCGAAACCCCGCCCGGCGCCAAAACCATGACGCTCGATACCAAGACGGATCACATATTCACGATGACGGCCGAGTACGCACCGGCCGCCCCCAATGCGCCGGCTGGACCAGCGGGACGCCCGGCGCGCGGCCCCATGGTGCCGGATTCATTTTCAATTCTGATGATTGGCAAATAATTTCGCACTCGCGTATCTGAAGGAAGCAACTGGAAGGCGAACTCGTTTCAGGTTCGCACTATTTGGCCTTGCCGTCGAGGCCTTTGCCAACAGGATCGGCAAATTCTTTGTCGTACGCTGCCGTCTCTGAAGGTACGCACTCCATCTCGGGAATATCAAAGCCGGGCGGTTGCAATCGCACGGAAAACTTGTCCATGGCCACCCAGGGCTTCGTATACATCTTGGGGTCGTCAACCGTGACGCTGATCTGCAAATGATCGCGATCCGCCCGATGATACTGCTCGGTAACGTGGAGGGCGCTGCTGTGCGGACGCCCCACATTATCAATCCAGCTCCGTTCGTCGAATCCGTTGGACTCGACGACGAAGGTGTAGTCGTCCGCCCACTTGCCGATGGAATACCCCCACCAGCGGGATTCCGGAGGATCGTTCGGCGTCCAGCGCGGGTTTGCAGGATCCTTGGGAAGTTGCCGCCCGTCGGTCCAGATCACGCGCCACTTCCGATTGAACTCATAGAGGATCAGCACCTGGTTCGCAGTCTGTACGATTTCGCTGGTGCGGAAGTTATGAAGGAGGATGCGCGGAAATCCCTGCGGATCGCACCCGGGAACAGGATCGTTCGTAAAAGCCGCGGGAACTTCAGTGACGCCGAAGGTCGGCTTATTCGCCAGAAAGGCTTTTCGTCCCACAGGGGTGTAAGGCAACTCATGCTGCGGCTTGCCGTCCGATGGCATGGCTTTGGGGCCGGTCGCCTGCACGCCGTCGCTCGCCGTCTTGGCGGGTTCCCAGATGCCGGCGATGTCGTGGCGCGGAGCGGGCATCGGCGGCTCGCCCTTTTTATCGGAGTCGTACACGGCTCCCGGCTGCCGCGCAAATTCGCCTTGTTGGGGGCGCACTAAAAGCGAGAACAGAAATATGCCGGCAACCAACGTAAATGGGATCAAAAAACGCTTTGACATTATGGGGATTCCTCTCCGAGATGTTCGCATGCGCGCGCGGAATTCTGAGGCTTACGATTCCCTTCTACTGGCCCGCTCCGCCTTCCCCGAAGTAGCGCAGCACTTTACCGTTTGCGAGGATCACTCGATCGACGCGCCCCATCGGCTGGCCATTTTTGGTCGGTATCAGAACGACCGTCACGTCATCCCCGACCTTCAGCGAATCTTTGTACCAGCCGCTATTGATCAATCCGGGTGGATTTGTTTCCTCGGCAAGCCAGTGAGTGACTTCGCCCTTATCGTTCTTGACGTCAAATTTGAGCCAGCAATGAGGGTTCGCCCACACCCATTCGGTCACGACGCCCTTCAGACTAAGCCTCTTGCTCGTGTCGAACGCCGCGTTCCCATGGTGCGCGAATGAAGGAACAGATGAGACCAAGAGAGCGACGGCCAGAGCGAATCCTGCAGCGTTCCTTCTTGTCCTTCCTATCATTGCGATTGCCTCCGTTGCAAATACCGCGTCGGCCGCCTCACTCTGACGTAAACGGCGAAGGCGTACCCTGCGCAAAAATGGCTGATTTATTTGCTGCTATCTTTTTCTATCAAAGACTTGTAGCTCTCCAGTTCGTGGTTGTTTGTGCAGTAATACTCCTCCAGATCTTCGTGGTGGAGCGACCATTGGTGAGGCTCCGAGGTCCAAGGCGCGGTCAGCACTTTAGGGTCCTCGATTGTAACCTGGTACATCAGGGCGTTTTCGCTCGGCCGCGAAAGGCGCTCGATAACATGTTCCTGGTCGCTATGAAACCAACCGATAAAGTTGTTCCAGGTGCGTTCGTCTATGGCGATGATGTCGATGACTAAGGTATCGCCTTCCCAATGGGCGGTTGCGTCTCCAGCGTAAGTGGGATCCGGATTTTTCGTGTGAGGACGGCCGTCGGTGTGGATCACGCGAAAGTTGGTGTTCAATTCGTTCAGTTGAATTAGCTCGTCACGCGTTTGCACCAACTGGACGGGATAGGGATTCGCGAACCACATTCCCGGAACGCCGCGCGGCGCGCAATTCACCGAGGGGCGCGCCAATTCAAGTTCGGCAGGTGTCATCGCTTTGATCTTTGCTCCCGCCCATGGTTGGAAGGGCACCTTTTCCGCCACAGCCGCCACCGTTTGCGGGGCGTATTGGCGCATATCCGGAAACCATACTCCGGAAAGGTCGGGATGGCCGTCGGCCGTACGCGGCGCCGGTCCACTTTTTGGCAGCGCAGCGCCCGGATTTTTTCCCTCTTGGGCAGCAGCGATGGAGACGCTGCCTGCCGCCAAACTCGCCAGTGCCAGAATACAACCGGCGAGCGAAAAGCTTAGGCGCGCGTTTTCAGTTCTGCCCATGTTCGTAATCGCTTCCGACCTTCAGTTTTCGGCCATCGGGCATCGTGATGTATTCAGCAGCGGCCCTTTTTATGCTGGCATTTTTCCCGAGGCAGGCTCTGGCGGTGACCGTCTTGCCCATATTGTCGATGAAATCTTGCCTCTGGATCCCGCTCCGCTTTAGATAGGCCACGGATACGGCCTCAAAGCTCCACGAAGTGACTTGGTTATTGGCATCCTTGAGGTCGATATAGAAATAAACGTGCGGATTCTCCCAATCCACTTTGGTGAGGGTACCAATCATGTCGCTGCACTTGTCCTTGTCGTATTCAACGGAAAAGGTGTGATGCGCGAAGGCGGGTACAGCCAAGAACCCCAAAATCAGCGGCAAGCCCAGTAGAACTCTGTGGCTCATAATCGTTTACCTCCTCAGGCAGATGGAGTCCCAGTTTGCGATGCAACTGTGATGCGTCGATAACTCATTGTCAGGGAAACGCGACAACCCAAATCGTAGCGGTAGTCTAGCATCGAACGGCCCAAGTGGGCACAGGATTCCCGGCCCGGCGGCCCGCTCTCCCTCGGCCGCTTACTTTCCCTTGTAGGCAAGGTTCTCGGCTGCTCACCGTTGCCGCGCTTGCGCCACCATCTCCACCAAGACCGTTCTGGCGTCCGCCGCGCTCGTCACTTCGCGCGAGAACGCGATGCGCGCGCCGCGCATGCCCTCCTGGGTTCTCAAACGCACATGAAAGCCGAGCCGATCAACCGAAGTCATCGCTGCTTCCTGAGACTCAAGGCCAGCGAATGCCTTGGCAAGCAAGATGAGTGCATCCGCGTGGTCGGTGTTCATGTGCTGGATGATGCCGGTGGCCACGTCCGCAAGCGGGTCGGGTTTCGCGTGTTCAAAATCCGAGGCAGAGACCCAACCCATCACCCCGAATCCGCCCACGTAGTAAACGTCCACCACGTCCATGCGGTAGAAGGAAAAGTCTTCAAAGTCTACCCAATGTTTGCTGTTAGGGTAGCGCGCGAGGTAAAGCGCTCGTGCCTCGGCCACATCCTTTTCAGCGCCGGGCTCAGCGATGGGCGCCGCATTCCCGAGCAACGTGACTCTGGACGCTCCCAGAGGATCGCCGCCGGCGTCAGGCTGAGTCACCAATAGGCTGGCATGCGGGTTGGCCTGCAAGTTTTGGGTATGCATAGCCATCGTGCTGATCAGAAAGATAGGACGCCCGGCGTTGTCCAGGCCGTACGGCATCACCGATCCGAAGGGGAAACCCGGCTGCTTGCGTGAAAGCGATGAGAGGCTGGCGATGCGGCCCAAGTGCATCAGGGTGCGAGCCCGCTCGGCAAACGAGGGCTCGGCGGGGGCGGGTTGGTCACTTGCCGCGCTCGGTCCCGCATGTTTTCCTGCCGATGAAGAAGCCATGAATACTCTCCTGGACTACTTCTTATGCAACTTCTTACGCAATTGGCGGACGTTTCTTACCGAAGCCAGTCGCCTGTTCAAACGCGTGCGCCATTTGCAGGACGCTGAAGTCTTCTTTTTCGCGGCCGACGATCTGCACGCCAACCGGAAGTCCCTCGGGGGTAAAGCCGCCCGGCACCGAGGCCGCTGGATTGCCCGTGGCCGAGATATACCAGCAGGACTTCATCCAGTCGATGTAATTATCGAACTTCACGCCGGCGATCTCCGTCGGATACGGCGTGTTTATGTCAAATGGCGGCAACTGCGTGGTGGGCAGAACGAAGTATTCATATTTCTCGAGGAAGGCCTGAAAGCGCCGCCAAATCTGGGCATGGGCGGTCTCGGCGCGCGCCAAATCCGCGCCTGTGAGTCGCAACCCTTCCTCGATCTCACCCTTGAACGTGTCCTTGAAGGCGTCCGGGTGCTCTTTGAGTCGTGCGCCGTAGGTAGCGGCCGAATTCCAGGCGCGCAGCACGCGAAAAGAGATCTCCGCAGGAGCGAAGTCCGGCTCGGCCTGTTCGACGATGCAGCCCAGCGACTCAAATGTCTTGCGGTGCCGATCCACCACGGCGCGCACTCGAGCGTCAAAGGGCACGCCGCCCAAGTCCTTGAACCATGCAACGCGCGTGCCTTTGAAGCTGCGATCGAGCGGCCGTCCGAAACGTTCTCCCGGTTCGTTGATGGAGAGCGGCGCGCGGGAATCCGGCCCCGCGATTGTGCTCAGCACAAAAGCAAGGTCGGCCACCGAACGCCCCAGGCATCCCGAGGTACTCAAAGTGGACCACGCGAATGCGGCTTTCGGATTGGGTACGCGGCCGATCGAAGGCCGGAAGCCAACCACATTGCAGAATGCAGCGGGATTGCGCAGCGAGCCTCCCGTATCGGAGCCGCTGACGACGGGCGCGAGCCCGCAGGCCAACGAGACGGCGGCGCCGCCCGACGACCCGCCGCATGCCTTCGTCAGGTCATAGGGATTGTGCGTCGCGCCGAAAACCGTGTTGAACGTCTGCGAACCCGCTCCAAATTCCGGCGTGTTGGTCTTGCCAATGGTAATCGCGCCCGCGCGCCCCATCCGTTCGACAACGATATCGTCTTCGGCGGGGATGTAATCCTTGTAGAGGGGCGATCCAAACGTGGTGCGAATGCCCTTCGTTTCCAGCAAGTCCTTGTGCGCGACGGGGAGGCCATGCAGCGGCCCCAAAGCTTCTTTGTGCGCCTGCCTCTCATCGGCTTTGGCCGCGGCATCGGCGGCCAATTCCGGCACCAGAGTCACGATGGCATTAACCTTCGGGTTTACGCGCTCGATCTGCTTCAGATGCGCGGCGAGCGCTTCGCGGGCCGACAACTTCTTGGCGCGGATCAGGCGGGCCATTTCCAACGCGCTCAGAAAACAAATGGAGGGAGCGGAGGCCTGCGCTCCGACGGTACCCTGAGACCCTGCAGCGTCGTTCAAGAGCAACGCACCTGCCATGCCGAGCAAGAGTTCGCGGCGAGTTGGATCGCTCTCAACCATCGTGTGTGAAAGTCTATCACGCGGCCGGTATAAGGCCTGGTATGAAGCAGGAACTCACGACGGGCAGCAAGGAGATAGTGAAGTGACGGTTGAGCCGAGGCAACTTCCCATACGTCGCCGGTTTCAGCCTGTCATTGGTCTCAATAAGATCGACGCAATCTTTTCCGCGCTGAGTCGGGGCGGCGTTGCTTGACTTTATTCCTCAGCGATAGTCGTCAAGCTGTAGAAAACCGGCTTTTCGTCTACTGGGAATTGCGAGTCATTTTCCGATCACCCGACTTATCAGGACTTGGAGTTAGCCCTGGCGCGGGAGTATCTGAAGCAAGCGATTATTTCGAACGAAATACGTCGTCACAAAAAACGCCCGATCCGCTCAGCGGCCCCCAACACGCTCCCCCCCAAATTCAGTCCTCCTCCTAAAATAGATCGCAGAAAGTTTCGGAGAAATTCTTCCGACCTCCGTATTATCCAGAATGAACGATGAATCCGCCCAGACGACGCCCGCACTGGCGGGTACTGGCCAGCAAGAAGCTCCGCTATGCCGCCTTCATGGGCGGCGAGGGAGCGCACGGGATGCTGAGCAAATGCGCGAAGCGATGACGTTACTGGCTGCACGCCGATGGGCATGAGGCGTTGGTGCACAGACTCAAGGTGGATTGTGAACGCTGTGGGCCAGAATGCCGAGGAGATCACAACGATTGGGAGCTGCGCGATGTCTAGGCAACGCCGCCAGCGCTATCCGCAATCGCTGGACAGTGAGGGTTTTTACTTCGGAAAACTTACGAGCTCGCTCCCGCCTTAATAAGCTTTACCGGTTTGCAGGTAGGCCATGCTCAGCTCCTGGCCATTCGGAAGCACCACGCTCAGAATTCTCCCGGCAGGATTGCCATTCTTCACCGGCTCGACCGTGATTATATCGGCATCGCCGGGCTTGAAGGTTTTCTTGCTCCAGCCGCGTTCTATCATGTCGCCGGGATTGCTGCTCTCTACCACCCAGTGCACGACGTTGCCTTTGTCATCCTTCACGTCAAACTTCAGCCAGCAATGGGGATTGGACCACAGCCATTCCGTGACGGTCCCCTTCAGAACGACCTTCTTTCCCGTGGCTAAAGTCGCGTTGCCGTGATGTGCGAACGACGGAATGGAAAAGAGCAAAGCAGCAGTGGCCGTCAGCAGAATTGCGGAGAATTTGTTGTTCATGTTTTCCGATCTCCTTAATGTTGGTTCTGAATGTGCGTTCTGCCGGTCATGGCTTTGTTATCTTTGCGGCTATTTCTTGGTTGGGCTATTGGCCACGCCACTGGCCTGGTTACCATAGTCTTTGTAATACTGCGCCTGCTCGGAGGGTACGCACATCTCTTCTATGACGCTGTAATCTGGCGAATCCAGCCGCAGCGGGAATTTGTTCATGGCTATCCAGGGCTTGGTGTACATCTTGGGATCGTCGAGGGTGAGGGTTAGCTCCATGAGGTTGTGGTTTACGCGGTGGAAGCGTTCCTCAACGTGCATCGCGTCGCTCTGGGGACGGCCCCCTTGGTCCACCCAGATTTCGCCATCTCCGAGAAGCCCCACGGTGTCCACAACCAGAGTTGTGTCATCGATCCACTTGCCTGCCGAATAACCGTAGTAGGTCGGCGCAGGAACCTCCTTGGGGAGTTCGCGCCCGTCGGTCCAGATCACGCGAAACCTATCCTCGAATTCGTACAGGATGGCGATCTTGTGAGCGTCTTGCATGATCTGGGTATGCCGGAGTGCGTAAAGAGTGGCTCGGGGAAATCCTAGGGGATCGCAAATGTTTCGCGGATCGTTGCTGAGCGCCTGAGCGACTGAGCCGAAGCCAAAGAGAGTCTTATGCGATTTCTGGGTCTTCAAGCCCAAGGGAGTATAAGGCGGCTGGTGTTCGGGCTTGCCGTCGTTGGGCATGTCTTTGGCACCGCCAGGCTGGATTCCGGCACCTGGCGATTCAGCCGGAAACCAAGTTCCGGAAATATCGTGGTAAGGAGCGGGGCCGGGCTTTTCGCCGGCTTTCAGGTCATCGACAACCGGACGGCCCCAGGCGTCGCGAAGCACGGGATGCGACCGCTCATCGTCGGCCGCGCTGGGGCTGCCGGAGGAGCGCGTTTGAGCGCGCGCGCCTGTAGACAAAGCAGCGCTTGCCAGGATCACCATGATGGCCAAGAAGCACTTTCGCATTTTCAGACGCCTTTCGCCGCAGTTGCCAACCTTGGCCGGAATTCCCATTTTTGCCTTTCGACAGGCACCCATATACCATAGGTTTCCGATGGCGGCAACACGTTGTCCCACCAGTGTTAGCGGCTCCTGGCCGACTATGGCACCGCACCTAACGGCCCTGGGCCAGTGCCTGTGAAACGGGATTTTCGCTAAGTGGCAATTGCGGCCAAAAGTCATTTCCGAAAGCCGCTCACGAGGCGGCATTGACCCGCACCGGTGCCTGGCATATTCTGCCCGTCGCGGCGGCATCGTAACGTCCGAACGTACTCGACGCTTTTTTCTCTCAGAATCACGCGCTCGTGCCGTTGGTAGGAGAAGAGATCCGAACACGCCCAACGATCGATATCCACGCTCACGTGATCAGCACCGACACGACGCGCTATCCCAATTCGCCGCTCGGCGGTCACAAATCGGACTGGTCTCGCGAACGGCCCGTGAGCGCGGAGCAGATGATCGCGGCCATGGATCAGGCCGGCATTGCGAAATCAGCGTTGGTGCAGGCCTCCACCTGTTACGGCCACGATAATTCGTATGTTGCAGACGCTGTGGCCGCCTACCCAGACCGGTTCTCCGGCGTTTTTTCGGTGGATGTGCTCGCGCCTGACGCACCAGAAAAGATCCGCTATTGGGCAGGCCGGAAGCTGACCGGAATGCGTTTATTCACGGCAGGCAGCACGATGCCCAATCAGGCGGACTGGGTGGACGATGCGCGAAGCTTTCCGGCCTGGGAGTGCGCCAGCGAACGCAAACTTCCCATATGCATGCAGATGACGGTGAAAGCGATCCCCCAGCTCATCCACATGCTGGAGCGCTTTCCGAAGGTTCCCGTTGTTCTGGATCACCTGGCAAAACCAACCCTCTCGGACGGCCCTCCCTATACGCGGTGCAGCCGACTCTTTCGACTGGCCGATTACAAAAGCGTGTACTTGAAGGTTACGCCTCGCACTGTCGCGGAGGCGCAAAGCGGAAAAGCGACTCACGCGACCTTCTTCCCTCTCCTGGTATCGAAATTCGGAGCTTCGCGAATCGCCTGGGGATCAAACTATCCAACGTCTGAAGGAAAGCTCGAGGAATTGCTGAAATTTTCCGAAGCGGGTTTGTCGGTCTTGACCGCGGAAGAACGCGATTGGATCTTCGCCCGGACGGCTCTGGTTCTTTATCCCGCGCTGGCCGGGAATGAGAAACAGGAAGCCGATGCCTGAAACGCAGACGCAGCTGACTCTGCAGACTCTTTTGGCGGCGAATCCGCACACCAGCGCTCTGAGAAGCGGGCAGCTGCGATCGCCGCTTGTAAATTTCGCTTTTGCGGACGTAAAAACAGCCAACAAGGCATTCAAACCGCTGGTGCGGGAGCAGAAATTCGATCTGGGCGAGCTCGCTATCGTCACATTTTTACAAGCGAAGGCATATGGCAAGCCCTACGTTCTGATGCCTGCCGTGGTCGTGGCGCGCGGCCAGCATCACACGATCTTTTACAATCCGGAACGCGGTCATCTCAATCCCGGCGATCTCCACGGCCGCAAGGTGGGTGTCCGCGCATATACGCAGACGACCGGCGCGTGGGTCCGAGGTTTCCTGGAAGAAGACTACGGCGTCGACTTCCAACGCGTTCAGTGGATCACGTTTGAAGATCCGCACGTGGCCGAGTTTACCGATCCACCGTGGGTGCGGCGCGCGCCGGAGGGCAAGCAGCTCTTGCAAATGTTGCTCGATGGCGAAATCGATGCCGCCATTTTCGGAAGCGAAAATCCCGAGGGCACACCGCTCGAGCCGCTGATCCCGGACGCGGCGGAAGCTGCGGCGCGTTGGGCCGGGAAACACGGAGGCGTTCCGATTAATCACATGATGGTGATAAAGGAATCGATCGCAAAAGAGCACCCGGAGGTTGTCCGCGAAGTAAATCGCATGCTCAAGGAGAGTGCGGCCGCCGGTCCCTCGGAAAGCGCGGGAGCGCTGCGATTCGGCGTGGAGGCGGTACGCAAGTCGCTCGAAACCATCATCCAGTATTCGGAACGGCAGCGCTTGATTCCGCGTCGCTTCTCGGTAGACGAACTATTCAACGACGTCACGCGCTCGCTCGACTAGGTCAAGATGCCAACACCGGCCGCAAAACTGGACGTTGCCCAAGTGAACCGAGTTGCCACGCCTGGACATCCGCGTCCCTGGTACAGACATCTCTCCGTGTTGATCTTGCTGGCGATGGCGATGGGCGTCATTGTCGGTTATGTGTGGCCGGGAACTGCCGACGCGCTGAAGCCCCTCGGCGACCTCTTCATCAAACTCGTGCGAATGCTGGTGGCGCCGATCATTTTCTGCACGGTGGTGCACGGCATCGCCAGCGCCGGCGAAGCGAAGAAGGTCGGTCGTGTTGCAGTAAAATCGCTCATTTACTTTGAGGTGGTGACGACGATCGCTCTGCTCCTCGCCTTACTCCTCGTTAACCTCTGGGCGCCCGGCGCCAAGATGCATGTGGATTTGAAGACGCTCGCCCCAAGCGCGGTGAAGGCGCCTGCAAAGCCGGTCACCTTCGGCCAGTTTCTGCTTAACCTGGTGCCCGAAAGCGCCGTGGGGGCCTTTGCCGAGGGCGAAGTCATACCGGTGCTCCTGTTTTCTGTAATGTTCGGCTTTGGATTACTCACGTTGGGATCGAAAGGCAAGCCCCTTGTTGAGAGCATTCACTCGATCGAGCAGGTCTTGTTCAAGATGATCGGCTTCGTGATGTGGATCGCTCCCATTGGCGCGTTCGGAGCTATCGCCTTTACGGTCGGCAAATTCGGGCCGTCCTCGATGATCTCCCTGGGCAAACTGATTGCGGAGTTCTACGTTTGCTGCCTGCTCTTTGTCGCGATCGTACTCACGCCGATTGCATCGGCGGTGGGCGTGAACATTCTGCAATTGATTCGCTATTTGGCGGCCGAACTGATGATCGTGGTGGGCACGAGTTCGGGGGAAACCGTGTTTCCGAATGTCTATGCCAAACTGCGGCGGCTCGGCGTGGAAGAATCCATCGTCGCTCTGGTGCTTCCCGCCGGTTACTCGTTCAATCACGACGGCACGTGCCTGTACTGGGCCACGGTATCGGTGTTCCTCGCGCAGGCTGTGGGCATCCATTTATCGATTACCCAGCAGTTAGGACTTCTGGCTATCATGCTGTTTACGTCAAAGGGAGGAGCAGGCGTGGCGGGATCGGCCATCGTGATTCTCGCGACCACGCTTTCGGCCACCGGCGTGATTCCCGTGGCCGCCGTGGGAATCATTCTCGGCGTCCATAGTCTCTTGTCGTCGGCATTTGTCCCCGTGAACGTATTGGGCAACTCCCTGGCGACGATCGTGATGGCTCGCACGGAGCGAGCCGTCGATTTGCCAACCCTGCAAGCTGAGCTGCGAAGCGGTCCCGAAGAAACCGTGCAAGCTTCCGGAATTTAGGCGCGTTTAGTTACAGCTCCATACCAGGCATTCTTGAGGATGTTCCCTTCGACTCGAGACATGTTCGCGTGATTTGTTTACGACGTACGTGATCCGAACTGGAATTCAAAGCTGAAGAATATCATCACGGCTTATCTCAAGAGCGCCAAACGAGGCAACGGACGGCGTGGATTCGAGCAGTGCGGACGTAGAAAGAGATCGTCAAGCGGAGGTGTGCTTTACCGTTCTTCTTGCCTAACAAAATCCGGAGCCGCCCTAAGCCGATCCGGACCATTTCCGCAGATCAACGCCGTGCTGGCGAGTAAACGTTGTGGCATTGCTACGCGGTTGCGCATCACGCTGCCCGCCTGCGTATCATGTCCAGGCTGTTCTGCGCGGTGTCGATCTCCAAACGCTCTTCTGCCGAGCCGCCGTGGTCTGAGGCCATTTCCCGTAGGCGGCTCTCAATCGCAGCCTGCGCGGCGGCGATACGCGCTGTCAGCCTGGAGCGGTCAGTCTCCAGGATCGCGGCCGTATACAACCGTTCCCAATCGTAGCTAGGTCTCATTGGCATGTTCTTGTTCTAGGCGCTGGCTCCTTTGGAAGTGCCGGGCACAAATTTCAGGTTCATCGTCTCCTGGCATCTTGGGCAGGCTCCGTCGTGTTCCTCGATAGCGTAGCCTTCGCCTGGGTGGGCCATTAGTTTTGCCCGCGCCGTAGCGTCTTCGGGCGTGATGAAGCGCTCCCAATCCAGCACTGCGTGGTCATACCAACGGATGTGGTAGTGGGGTAAATGTGCATGGTCCATATGGCCTCCCAGCAACTCGTGGGGTACGGGCAGGCAAATAGAGGGTAGCACCGAGTTAGGGCTCCGCAGTGTCCCCTATTGGACAAGAGTGAAGAAAAAGAAAAGTAGGAACCTTCGACCAAATCTTTGCGCTCGGAATTTATCGAACCGCGTTGAAAGGGTAGTGACTCATTTTGACTTTGCAGGCTTCCTTGGCTCATCGGTGAGTGCCCGATACTCAGCCGACAGAAACGCGAATCTTTTCCGCCAGTGCTGCAAATTCGGGGGTATCGGCTTCATTCGTTCCGCGAACGATCTCACGTCTGCGTATGCGCCATTCTCGCAATCCTGGCTGTATGGCTACGGCACACGACTAGCGTTAACGCGTATTTTGCAAGTAAGCCCCTCAGGTGGATCAGGTATGGTCGGCAAGCCATATCGCTGGTTATCTCTCATTAGATCAAAGCGTGCCAAGGCCGATGTCCCCTGGCCTTACGCTCCGAAGGGTGGCAGTCGCATCGAAAAGCCCTAAATGATTCCGGAAGTACCGCCAACTTTTGAATATAGACATAAGTTGAGCTTTCGTATCGTCCCAGCGTTACGGAGGATGCATGTCAGCACAGAATAGCGTTCGGATTCTCATTGTCGACGATCATGACGGCCTGCGCCTGGCCATTCGCAATCTGTTGGAATGCCAGCGAGGATTTGAAATCTGCGGTGAGGCAAAAGATGGAGCGGCGGGTGTCGAAAAGGTTGCCGCATTGAAGCCGGACGTTGTGATTTTAAACATCGTTATGCCTGTAATGGACGGTTTTGAGGCCGCGCGACAAATCATGGCTGTTTCCCCTCACTCACGAATCGTCATGCTGTCATCTTACAAAGATGAACAGTTACTTGAAGAAGCCCGGCACGTCGGCGCGGTTTGCTACGTGCCCAAATCGGATGCGGAGCACGAGTTAATAGAAGCGGTCAAAGCGGCGGCTAGAGGCGAGTCCTCCGCGTTGATGTGACCAGGAGAAACCGGGAGGCGTGGATAAAGCATCAAACTGGTAGTTCGTTATCCATCAAAGTGCTAAGGGCACAGTACTAAGAGCGCGACGATGGAATACCCATGGCAGGAAGTCGTGTTGGCCGCATTTGCCGCCTCGCCCGAGTCTTTACCAGCGAAGTTCAGCGCGGCTGAGCGCGCGATCACTGACCGTCTTAAGGATCAACCCCAGCCTGATCGCTACGAAATCTCGGCGTTGACGGACGCGCTGAATGCCTTGAACGCGCTCATGCGCGAGGCCGTTCAAGAGCAGCAGCGCAGGGAACAGGATACGGCATAGGGCGTGAGAGCGGGCCGAACGTCCTTGAAAGTACTCCGGCCTTCGGAGTCCAGACAGGCGATTTCGCCGTCAAGAATCGCGTTCATTAATCATTAAATGGAAATCATTAAATGGACAGAAGCGCGCACATCTCCGGTTAAACGGCGAGGCCGATTCGAGCAATGTCTGATGTCTTTGGTAGTGGGCTATGTTTCTGTGCTCGTGGTAATGTTGAGAGGCATGTCCTCTCCACCGGTGAAGTATCCATGGCAGCAGTTTGTTCTGGATGCATTCATGGAGGTCAGCCCGCTACTTCTTGCGGGTAAGGTTCATCTGGCAGAACAGGTTATCGCTCGACGACTGTCTGAGATTCCCGAAGCTTACAACGACGAGCGTTTGGCCTTGCAGGACGCCTTATCCAAATTGCGAAAGTTGACATCTCGAAAGAAATGAGACAAACGGGCAGGACGAACCTCTAAGCTCCAGGCGAAACGGTTACCGCAGCCAAACCCTAAATATCCGAAATCAACTTGCCTTTCCCCGCATTCCACGCCTTCAAATTCTCAAGCACCCTGGCTGCGCATCGAGGCGTAGCAACATTCAGAGCGAAGCTGTTGCGGACCTTTTCTTCGGTGCCTGTGACTCGTTGGAAGAGTCGAATTCGCGCTCCGCTGCGAGCCAATCAGAAACCTCGTCACCCTGTTGACCGCCCCGTGCCAGATAGATTTCGTAGGCACGCTGACGAATTGTTTTCGCTCTAG
The DNA here is from genome assembly GCA_963703785.1 of uncultured Acidobacteriota bacterium. Taxonomy (GTDB): domain Bacteria; phylum Acidobacteriota; class Terriglobia; order Acidiferrales; family UBA7541; genus Palsa-189. Next base: position 185,830 of record CAVPFR010000013.1, read on the forward strand.
GCTGGTTAGGATCTACGCTGGATGACATGTCATCCTCCTTTGAAAGATGCCCTCGTTCACTTTGTTAGCCCGTGATTCGCGAGTTTCCAGTGCCTGAGATATCGTGTGACGATAGAGTGTAAACCGGAGAGTTTGCCGATTCTATCAGTGTGACAGTGTACTTCGTCTTACGTGCGGCTTCCGAATCATGGAGTTGTTGATTGCGCGCGACTTACGTATAAGACCCTAGGTGTAAAAAGTGTTTAACTGCGCACACAATTGCCCGGCCTAGAACTGCCCCATTGGCGTGGTCGATCTCAGTTATCTCTCTCATATCATGTGGATTGGAGGCGGAGCGATGTGTGGAACCGTAGATGCGTGTACTGAGGGATCACGGGAATCGATCACTGGAATCGGGGAACGCTCGTTACTTGGCATGACAACTCTGCGCACAGGCCGGACATCTCAGAAGCTCAATGTGAACCGAGTAAATTGGGAGGCGTTACGATGACCCACTATCACATTCGCTGGTCGGGAAAGGACCTGTTGGATTGGCAACGTTTCAACACGCACGAGGAAGCGAAGGCCAGGGCAAGACAACTGGTACGGCTGGGTGAAACCTACACTATCGAGGAACATGACGATAATGCGTGTCCGCGATGCAACCCGGCGCCGAACGCAAAATCCATGCATGGCAGTTTCATCGAGGCCCGCGCCTAGTTATGCACACTGCCACGCGGTCCCCACGGTCGCCACATTCGAAAACGGAACCCAATCTCTCACGGGATCGGAACCCTAAAGCAGTGCTAAGAACGATCATTGGCTGGATCGTTAGGGGCGTGATCTATGCATTCTGCTTTGAACCGTGGGCGTAGGAACGAAGCAGAAGACCCAAAGAATGACGAAGCGTGTCGAACGGCTTTGCGGTCCTTCACACACGGCCCCTCGACAGAAGGAGCCATGTGAGAGGTTCTTGCGATTCGTGTGATCGCATTGCCGAACTGTTCGAATTACCGGGGCGGCAAGACAAAAACTGCTCCGAGTGCGATTCCGATCTCTCCACAATGATATTGCTTTACGAGGCTCTTAATGAGGCTGAGCGGATCGGAATGGATGGCACCGAGTTAGAGAATGAAGGGACCTAGATTCTGCACAGGTTCCTGGAGCGATGCAGGATGGATCATTCGGAGGCGGCGCGCTAGCGAGGCTGGTGTAGAATGGGTGGGCTGGCACGGATTCAAGAGGATTGGCTACGAATCTTTACGCAACAGGAACGGATGAAACGATCATCCGGGACATCTGCCGCCACGCCGATGTCGAGGTCACCAGAGCTCACTACATCAAGCCCTCGACCGCGCTGGCGCAGCCTCCGATGCAGAACCTTATGAAGGTGTTCGCAAAGGTTCAGCAGAATGCGAGAAACATTGCGAGAAGGTCAGCCGCAGCTAAGCCCTCCAAAGACTCTGTGACCCGCATAAAATAAGGGTTTTATCACTATGGGCCGAGATAGCTCAGCTGGTAGAGCGACGGTTTCGTAAACCGTAGGTCCCCGGTTCAATCCCGGGTCTCGGCTCCAAACATTCTGCGAGACTTAGCACGGGTTCCCCGGTGGAGCTGTTGCCCAATCTATTGCCAAAGTGCGAGTTCACGAGTTTAATGATCTTGCCTTGACCGCGACTGTCGAGTCTGGTTGTGAGAAGGATTCTCCAACCAATTCTTCACTTTTCATCCACAGCGCCTCGGCAGTTTGCGGATCAAGCGCATATTCGCGCACTCCTCCGCTTATGCCATTGACGGTCAGGTTATCCGGCACGATGTTGCTTACGTGGCAGTCCTCGCAGTAATGGCCGCCAATCTCATCCGCAGGAGCAACTACCCCAGCCCACACCGAGGTCGCGGCTCCCTGCGGAATCGTTTTCCATTGGAACGGCCCCTTACCCTGTGTGGCAAGCTGCTCATTGATTTGCTCGACCAGCTTTTCAATGAGGCCCGGCGCCGCGTAGCGGCCCAATTCGGTTTGAATGACTCCCGGATGCACAGCCGCGGCGCGTATGCCACGTCCACGATGCCGCTTATCGAAGGCGACCGCGAAGAGAATGTTCGCCGTCTTCGAGCGGCCGTACGCTACAAAGGGCTCGTAGGTCGTGTGCTCAAAGTTTGGGTCCTGCAAATCAACGTTGGAATAGCGATGGCCTGCGGACGACAAGTTGATCAGCCGCCCGCCCGCGCGGATGAGGGGCGCAACCCGATTGACGAGCACGAAATGACCGAGATGGTTCGTGCCGAACTGCGTCTCAAAACCGTCGGCTGTGTGGCCGAATGGCGTGGCCATGACGCCAGCATTGGCGATGATCACGTCAAAGGGTTCGCCTTTCGCCAACAGGCTGTCGGCGCAGGCACGCACGCTTTTGAGACTGGCAAGATCGAGCGCAACGAGCTCGAAGCTGCCACCGCTCGCGGAAGCATCCTTACGTACCTGAGCCGTCGCCAATTCACCCTTATTTAAATCTCTGACAGCACCGACAATGTTAGCGCCATGCGCAGCTAGAGAGCGCGCGGTCTCCACGCCAAGTCCAGCCGAAGCGCCGGTCACAAGAATCCGTTTGCCCTTGAGATTGATGCCGGACAAGACATCGTCTGTCGTTGACGCCGCACCAAATACATTCACCATTTTCTCTCCTGCTTGTGCCAGCCGTTCGAGGCGATTCCTGCGATCAATATCCCAGAGCCACCACAACTGCGATTAAAACAGAGAGTGCTGGCATTTAGCTTAGAGAATCGGGGTTGGCTTTCTGTTACAAGCGAAGGGGCGCGCCTGGCCGGGTAATCCATCGTATTCAGGAATCCGCGATTATACAAAGGCTTACCCCGTCTGGGTGCCTGAGCCGGTTTGCCAGACAAGCTTCGGGAGGCGTTCTGCGGCGGCTCAGCCACACGTTCTTGGACGGCTGCCCGTCCGGATTGCCACTCTCCCCCGGCTTGAACTCTGTCGCCGGACTCGCTCTCACGCCCTTTATGAAAGGCATCGTCTCACTCTACTCCTGTGCGCGCCGCACCACCTCTCGCGCAGTACCGAAACCATGCAAACTGCCGGACTACCTCAGAGTGGCGGGCCGGCCGAAGGCCCGAGCATGGCCTTCCTGACCAGCGGGATGGGAGGCCCGCCATAGCTGAGGAATTGATCGTGAAAATCGTGCCAGGCACTGCGGCCGCCGCGGGTGGCAGTCCACTCGTCACGCAATTTTCGGATCATTAGCTTGCCCATTGTGTAATTGAGGTAAGCGGGATCAAAAGTGCCACGAGCCGCTTGTTGACGCGCATCGCCCGCATCGGCGAAGGCTGATTCGCGGAACATTTTCTCGGATTGAGCAACGGTCATGTGGCCGGTATGCAAGCCGATGGCGGAGAGGAATCTAACGTCGCGCAAGAGCGCTTCTGTGAGCTGGCCGACGTGCGTTTCGGGGTCCTTTACACCCAGGCCCGCGTCCCACATCATTTCTTCCGCATAATGAGCCCAACCTTCCGCGAAAGCATACCCAACAAAGACCTGTCCGAATCGTGAAGGCGTGCGGTTCGCATGCAGAAATTGCACGAAGTGTCCCGGCATGACTTCATGGACAGAGGTAAAGAGCAAGGTGGCATTCCCCGGAAGATAGGCCTTCCGTTCGGCGGCCGTCCACTTCGGGTCTGGGGGCGAAATGTAATAGACGGAGGGCAGCCCTTTTTCGTAAGGACCGGGAATATTGATATATGCGAAATTCCAACGCTGATAGGGCGGCGCTTCTTCCACTTGCGCCTCTTCTGTTCCAGGAATCGAGACGATCTGGTTATCGATCACAAAGGCCTTCAGTTCTTTCAACTGCTCGCGGGCCGCGTCGACTGGGCTGCCTTTCGGTTTATCCGCCGTCTGTTTCGCCGTGCAGTCCGCCAGTGATTCGCCGGGGGCGAACTGGGCGCAGGCGTCTTTCAGCGCTGCCAGATTTCGCTCGAGATCCTGACGGCCGATGGCTTCGAGCCGATCCAGAGAAATGTCTACACGCTCGGTTGAGTAGAGCATCTGGTGGAAAAGATCGGCGCCGAGCGCGAAATTGTCATCGGCTTTGGCCTGCTCGGAAGCAAACCAGGCGTCCAGCGACTTTAGGGCGCGAATCGCGTTGTTGTTTGCCGCCGCGAAGTCGGATTGCAGCTGCGCGTCCTTGACCGATGTGAAAATCCCCTTCACGTCGCGATCGAAATATTGGGCCAATCCCCCGAATGTGAGCCGGCCAAAGTCCGCGTACGTACGTGGCATGGGAGTTTGGAGGTTGGTGCGGATTTGATCGAGCGCCGTCGGAAGCACCTTTTCGTAGTTAATGAAGGCGCGCATCCGCATCTCCAGAGGTGCATACGGCCTGGTGAGATAAACTTCGGGATCAACTGAACCACTGTAGAAGTAAGGATCGCGATAAGGCCAGCGGGCGGATTCGAGCCAGAACAGGTCGGAATCAATCTGCGCAGTCACGTAGTTGCGCTCGAATTGCTGTCTTTGGTCGAGGTTATCGGTGAAGGCTGCAGCGCGCACCCGCGCGGCATGCAGGCGCGCGATTTCCCGGTCGAGGCCTGCTCTGGTCCAGTCCGGAAGCTGACCATCAAACTCGTGACGCCCCTCCCCTACCGCAATATCGGGATGGGCCGCGAAATAGCTTTGAAGATAGTCGGCCACAAACTTGTCCCAATCCCCGGAGCCCGCGGGCCGTGGGTTCGTGCGGCAGCCAGTCAGCAACGCGGCGCCAAACATAAGGATAACAACGGCGCCACATCGCAGGAGACGACGAGGGGCTTGCCTGCTCAACTTATGCGGCTCAGAAGCGACACACAATCGGGCTAATCTCAGCATATTCATGCCACCTCGCGGCCATCTATGGCAACGAAACGCAAATCTGCTCGGCTGATGTTTTGGGCTCCGATTTTACAGCAGCTTGGTGCCCGGCCGCTCGACAAGCGCGGAGCTGTCCGCTCAAGAGCAATACTCGCCCTATGGTCGTGGACGGGAAGATCGTGATTACGCGCGTGGGAACTTGGCCGACCCTGTATAGCTCGGACTCATTCGGCACCAACCCGCCGAAGTGGTTCCGGCCGCACTTGAAAGGTTAGAGACTGCCGACCAGCCTGATGGCAGGTAAAATCGCAGCGGCCAGGGTTGTGTGGGAACAACGAGCTCGGAGGCGTTGCCCAAAACGTTGCCCAAACGGCCCCCATGTTGGCCGATTTGCCCCTTTTGATGGCGGTGGGTGGCAGGGCAACCGATTTGAAACCGCTAAGTCCGAGGAAGGAAAACCCGATTCGTAAACCGTAGGTCCCAGTTCAATCCCGGCTCTCGGCTCCAAGTTTCCCTTGATTCGCAAAGAGATACGCGACTTCGTAGGCCTGCTCGACGGCACTAAAATGCAGCAGTGTCGTAAAAATGTCATAGTTAGCCGTTCAAATCCGATCAGAACGGTTACAGACACGTCATTGCCTGGGCATCATGCACTCGATGTTATCCGGGTCGCCGCCGGGCCTTCAGACTCAGCTCTCTGCCCCAACCAGTGCTAAACTCGACCGCCGGAAATAGATAACTGTGAACCGCACTTCAACGCGGAGTAGCCTTCGCAGACGTCACGAGGGCGCGCCGATTGGGTTCGACAAGGACCCGCTTCTTGAGAGAGCGCTCCACAGTCGCATGGCCGATTCCGGCGGGTTCGAGGGAAACGCTCAGACGATACGTATCCTTACACGACTGGAAAAGTATAAGCGTCAGCAAGGCAATCTCTTGCATCGTATTCCCCTTCAGTACGCTGCCGGCCTGTCCTAATCTGGCAACTTTTAGGACCTGAGCTCCCGACAGAACGCTCCATCCGGCGGAGAGTCGAATGAAGCGTCCCGTCACGCGAGCCTCGATTCAATACCGTTCCTTAACCGGTGGTGATTGTGCCATTCAGTCCCAGTGGAAAGAATCCGCCGCTGGAGACGCCTGCTTTCCAGCTGTGATAAACGATATGCAGAATTTGGCTCGGAACGCGGACAACGGCGAGAGCTTGGGAGTCCACTGTGAAGTAGTTCTTTCCCGAAGGCGGAGGAGGGACATCCAACGTATCGACCTGATCAATCGGTACCTTGTTTTCCGCAACGAGAAGCCGGATATTGCCGGAGTGCAGCGCTTCCGTCAGGGCAATCTGAGCAGCGGTGGCTAGATATTCCTTACTGGTAATCAGGGGAGCAGCGCCGCCGTAAGCTGACACGCCCGTATCCTCTAATACCCTAGCCAAGTAAAGAAATGAGTAAAACTCACCAAAACCAAATCCAAGGGCGTCGAGGTTAATTGCGGGCTTAGCGACGGCGGCACTGCCCAAGGCCGAACGCAGCAACAAGACGTGCTGTTGCTCGTCGTAAGCTAATTGTTCCGCGACGGCGCGTAACATGCCCGAGCTTTCCATCAACTGCCCGTCGACTTCAAAAGACACCATGTTGCCGCCGGTCGTTGGCCCGCTGTTGCCGACTCCATCGAAGGCCATGCCACTTTGTTCGAGGGTCATGCCGGTAGTGGCCACTGTGTAGAACTCGGCTTCGAGATACTCGAGATTGAGCGCGAAGTTCAGAATATCGGCGTCGGTGATCTCTGGCGTATCCCAGGCGTGAACCGTCGCAGGGATTAAGCCGAGGCTCCTCGCGCCGGGAAGGTGTTCGAGCGCACCCAACTTGCCCGCTAAGACGGACGCCCCTGCAATTCCGGCGCTCGCTAATCCAACATTTTTGACGAATGATCTGCGACCCACACCCTTTTTCGATATGGCTGGCCCTTCCTGCTTTGCTTTCATAAGACGCGACTCCTTATCCCGTTAGGGGATTGAATTTATCGAGCTACTTGTTGATACGAGAGATCACTTGCCGCTGGATTTGCGAATCGGTAAAGCAAAATGTGTATTTAACCAAAGGAATGGAGGGGGCGAGCCTTAGGACACCCTATGTTGCCAGCGTGACCAGAGCGTGGATGCTGCCTGTTCGCTGCGACAGGCTGACTTAACTGGGGAGCAGAGACCCAACTCTCGAAGAGTAAACAGTGAGCGTGGATAAAATAATTGTATTCCTTTATAGACAGCGTCGCGGCATTGGGCAACAACTCAATATCAGATTCTTTAGCCGCGTAGGTTACAGGGGGCAAGGATTCTTGCCGATGACAAATCGCGAGACGATCAGTGACGAAGCATTGATCGGCCAGCTTGAGCAAGGAGATGCTGTTGCGCTTACATCATTGTATAAGCGTCACAGCCGGTTTCTGTACGCCCTGGCTCTTCGGATTACGAGGGATCCTCAATTGGCTGAAGAAGTGCTTCAAGACACATTCTTCCAATTGTGGCGCAGGTCTTCACACTTTAATTCGGCTCGCGGCTCATTAGTCGGATGGTTACTCACAATCACGCGTAACGGCGCTATCGATCGTCTTCGCCAGTGTAAATATCGATTCCAGTATGTACCTCTGTGTGATGAGACTCTGGTACTCACCTCGAATAGCGAGCCCTCGTACTTAGATCAATACATCGCGCGCGAACTCGTCGCCGCGGCATTGGCGGAGCTACCCCAAGCTCAACGGGAGACAATCGCCCTCGCATATTTTGAGGGATGGACATGCGAAGAAATTGCATTTCGTACCAGGACGCCCGTGGGGACGGTAAAAACAAGATTGCGATCTGCTCTGCAGACCATGAAGAGAAATATATCCAATCCTGTGTCGCCTGTGCCAAGTATGCGGGTACAGCTTCCAGTGATGTTAGAAAACGTCTTGATCACCGAGCAACTTCTTTCGCGCCCTTGTAGGCAACGCAGGTCAGAGCAGGAATTCGAATGCCTCGACACTCTTGCGCAACATGTGACAGCTTCTCCGGAGCAACTCATAGACTTTTTCCTTAAGATGCCAATTACTTTGTGTCGCGCCGGCACGGCGGGTCTTAGTCTCCTTGAAATGACGTCCGGCGGAGAACAAGTATTCAGATGGACGAACCTTGCTGGAAAGCTCGCGAAGCACGTGGGTGGCGCTACACCAAGGAACTTCAGTCCGTGCGGAGTAACTCTCGACTGTGATTCGCCGCAACTCTTCGCGTACCCTGGCCGCTATTTTCACTATTTCAATGACGTGGAAGTACCTATAGTCGAAGGATTGGTGATTCCATTTCGGGTGGGTGAGAACACGGAAGGTACCGTATGGATCGTTTCCCACGAGGAAGGACTGGAATTCGATTCAGAAGATGTTCGAATCATGACCGGTCTTGCCGAGGTCGTGGGCTGCGCCCTCCATCTCATGAAATCGGAGCAGGTCCAGGTAAAAGAGCAGACAAAAAACGTATACGCGAACGGAGATGGAAGACGCACAACGCCTGAGACGGCTCCTAAGCCAGGCAAAGGATAGACGAAGACGAGTTGAGTTTCGACCTCGGAAACCACGCAGGCGCATTCCCCATCTGGTGGCGACACAACGACCTAGTTTTCGGGGTATTTGAGGCATGCGGCGAATGCTCCAGCCCAGCCTTCCGTTTCGCTTCTACGCTTGGAAGGTCTTGCACAAACTGCGTTATCGCCCGCTTCATCAATCGGTGGCGCGGTCCCTTCGAAGGGCTGAGAATCGACTATCAAACTGAGGTTTGTCGAGCTTCCGTCTGCTTGCTGTACGCGCATCCACCCGATGTGGTAAGCGATCCCTCGAAAGACGTCCCGGCCGCTTCTCGTTTATCGATTCCGTCCACAAGGCTCGATCGCATCGCACTTGAACGTTGCCGCTGGCCCCCGGTTCGTTCTTGGATAGAAAGAAGGACAGCAGAAACATCAGCGCGCACGTCACGGCAAGCAGCCAGTAGACGTCGACGTAAGAAGTGCGTTCTGAACTGCTGGTTACCGCGGCAGCCATTCATTTCTTTGAGGCGGCCGGTTCTCTCACTTCGTCTTTGTACCTCAATTCGTCCGAGGGAGCGCAAAGGTCCTCGCGCATGGTCCTGTTGGGAGTCAGCTTCCAGGTTGTAACCCTGCTGCTGGCCAGGGGCGCCGTATAGGCCTTCGGATCGGTCAGCGTCATGCTGGCCTGGATCGTGTCGTGGTCCACACGCTGGAAACGCTCTTCGAGGCGCATCTGATCGCTGTGCGGGTGGCCGTCGCTATCGAGCCAGGATTCATCATTAAAACCGATCGTCTCGACCACCAACGTGTTTCCCTCCCAATGTCCCACCGAGTAGCCGTACCACGTCGGTTCCGGATCGTCGGGGAGCTTTCGCCCGTCGAGATAGATCGTCCGATGCACATAGAAGTAGTCGAAAAATTCCATGAGGCGATCTTTGGCCTGCACAAACTCCATGGGATACGCGCCCGTCACAGCTTGCTGGCCAGCGCCTCCCCCCTGTTGCTGTCCTGTTCTGCCCGCCGCTTGATTGCGCCCTCCCGTTTGCGCTTGCCCCGGCGCTGGAGCCGGGCCGAGTTCGTACTGAGCGATGCGTGGGTACCCAACTGGGTCACAGGTCATAATCGGGTCGTTACCCAGCGGCCGCCCTCTCGGTCCCAGGCCGGGTTTCGCTGCGTCGTATCTGGCTTGGGCCCAAGGTGTCATCGGCCAAGGCGTGTTGCCACGGTTGCCAATGCCGCCGCCTCCGGTGCGCACCGTCATCCACACTCCGGAAAAATCGTGGGCATCGAACGGCAAGTTAGGATTGGATGAAGGAACATTCGTTCGAGCCGGATTGAGATCTTGCTTGCCGCCTTGGGCCTGGGCCTGCGCCCTAACAGCAAAACAAAAAGCTACACTTGCTGCCACTGCGATAATCGTGCTCGCTCGATGATTTCGCATCTTGCAACTCCGCTTGGTGTCCGCCTGTAAATGCGGGTTCGGTTCTGGGATCCTGGATCTAATTCAACTTATTGCCGCACCGTCGCGTCATACTTGCCTTCAATTACTGACCTGCGTCCCGCCCTCGCTGGGTATCATGCGTATCGTCAATGATCACCTTTCCATTGAGCACAATTTTCGCCAGCAGGCCGCGTGGGGTGCTGATCTTGGAGGGATAGACGGTAATGGTAATCTTGTCACCCTGCTTGAGTGTCGACTTCGTCCAACCGTCCTCATCTTCGCAAACGATTGGAGAGTGGGTTTCGGCGCCCCAGGTTACAACGTTGCCTTGCGCGTCTTTGACATCGTACATAATGTACACATGAGGATTCTGCCATCGGAATTCCGTTACAGTTCCTTCCATGGTTACACCCTTGTTTAGGATGTATGAGACCCCGGACCCATGATGTGCCAACGCTGGACTACCTACCATCAGAACGGCTGTAAATAACAAGCAAACCGCGAGCAACTTCGACTTCATGCAACACCTCCAATCTCCTTTGGGGATCGACGCAGTCTATGGCGCGGAATTTCCAATTTCAACCTTATCTTTCCGCCGGTAGCGCTTTTCTGAAAGCCGGCGGCTTACCCTGGAGCCGGCTCCAAGGCAGGCGCTCGACGTTAGCTGTGCGACGCATCAACAGTGGCACCGCCACAGGGAACAGGTCAGATCTCCCGGATACGAGCGCAGGGAGAGCTGCGCGGCAAAGGCCTCATTGACATAAGGTTCGTGGGCCGGAACAGACTGTTGCGACCAAACGCGGGAGGAGAATCAATGAAAATTCGAGCTTTGGCATTGCTGTCAGGATTCGGCCTGGCTGTAGCGGGAGTGTTTGCGTTGGGTGTGGCGCAGGCGCAGAACGTACCCGAACAATATGTGGTAACCGGGAAGGCGGCAGAAAAAATTCAGGAGTACAGCACGATCAACCTGGCCACGGCGGAACGTATTGCAGAGTCATGCGAGAAGGCCGCGACCGCGCAGGGCGTTCAAATCAGCGTCATCGTGCTCGATAAAGACGGCAACCACGTTTATTTCGATCGTATGGACGGCCAGGGATATCTGAATATCATCACGGCGGAGATGAAGGCGCGTACCGCTCTTGCCATCCGGGCGCCGAGCAAGACCCTGATGAACCGGACTATTCAGGATCCCATGTCGGAACTTCAGTTCATTCAACTGGGCGAATTTGCGAATTCGGGCGGTTTGCCCATCGCGGTGAACAATCAGATGATCGGCTTCGTCGGCGTGGGCGGGTCTGCGCCGCATCCGCCGGTATGGAGCGACGAAATTTGCGGGCACAAGGGGCTTCAGGAAGTATTCGGCGACTCGGTGCCGCCGCTCGTCAAAGATGTTCCCCCAGCCTCGAATCCGAATGCCGGCAAAGTCCCGGTTCCCAAATTTGCCCCCGCTGTGGCGCCGAAGTCGGTTCTGCCGGCGGATTACGTGGTCACGGGCAAGGCTGCCAGCAATGTTTTTGACGGCATCCAGATTTCACTTGCGGCGGCGAAAAAGATCGCCCGCGGCTGCCGGGACTGGGCGGCATCGAAGGGCGGATCAGCGTCCATCTATGTCCTCGACAATGCCGGTGAATTCGTGCACATGGAGCGTATGGATGGCCAGGCCTACAACAACGTCCGTACGGCGCTGCTAAAGGCGCAGACATCGCTCAAAACGCGGCAGCCCACATCCATCATCAATGCGAACCTCAAAAACAATCCGTCCATAACTCCGCGGCAAACCACGTACTTTAATCTCTTCTCGAACGCGGGCGGCGTACCTATCGTCGTCGATGGGCAGATGATCGGCGCGGTCGGCATCGGAGGAGGCGGAGATCAGATTGGCGGAGACGAGAAGTGCGCGGTGGAGGGGCTGAAGGCGGCGTTTGGCGAACACGCTACGCTGCCAGTGTATCCAGACTCAGCGAAGTAGCAGCGGAGATTAGATCCGACGCCGCGCGACTTTCAGTTAAAGGGCGCAAATCTTCCAGCCGAATAAGATTACAACGGGCGGCCGAATACGATTGCAACGGAGAATTCCGCGTGATCGGCGATTCCTGCACGCCGGGCCGCAGGCCGGAAGGAGTTGAGACGCGCTTAATTGCCGAAACCGTAGCACTTTCGGCCGTCTTGGGGGCAGGGCGGAAGCGGTGGAGGCGGCACCTTGTAGGGAGGCCCGCCGGCTTTTTCCTTCGCTAACTGGTCTTCAAACTCTTTTTGGTACTGGTCGACATACGCTCTATATCCCGCGGGGTCCATGAATGGGTTTTTCTGGGGATCCTTCTGCCAACGTTCCAGTCGCCCATCCATGTCAAACTGATTGGAGTGGGAAACGAAAAACATGTCGGCCTTCAGACTCCTGAGGGTTTTGAAACCTCTTTCCCAGTCTTCGGGCATGTTGGGATATTTCGGGTTTCCTAGTAAGGGTATCCCGGTGTTCATCCTCATGCTGCAGATGAAAACGGCGTTGGACTTTTTTCCGCCTTCTTCCAGCACCACGCTCCAAGTAGTGCATCCCTTGGTGTGAGCCGGCGTCAAGTGCGCCACCAGGGTGAGGTCGCCTAGTTTTATCTTCTCTCCATCGTGCAGAAGCTGATCGGGATGAACCGGCGTCCAACTTTGGACACCTCGCTGGTTGTTGTAGGAGCTTTTGCCTCCGTCTTCGATAGCGGGAGCGTCTTCCGCCATCACCAGGACCCTTGCCCCCGTCCACTCTTTGAACTTCGCCAATCCGCCGATGTGGTCCGTATGCGCATGAGACTGAAGGATGATTTTGACGTCGGACATCTTGAACCCCAGTTGCTCAATGTTGCGGCGGACTTCATCGGCAGGTCCTTCGGCGAGTGGATCGAGCAGAATATCGCCTTGGGCCGTGTGGAACAGAAAGGATGTGTTATCGGATAGGCCCACATAATAGAGGTCACCAAAGATGTGGAAGGGCTTGATACTCCACTGGCCGCGTTTGATTGCGCCTGCCGCGCCTTGCTGGGCCGGCGCTGGGCTTTTTGACCAATCACGTTCGGCTAAAAACGATAGGAGAAGAATCACCGGCAACATCGCCCCAAGCAGATAATGACGAATGCGATTCCTTCGTGGCATGTGCGTCTCCTCACGCCGGACCTTAGGCTATTCTCCGACCCAAATCAAAATCGTTCTGCCCGCGTCGCTGACGTGAGGAGCTTTTCGTTTACCTAGCCGCCGGCGGAGTTCCCAGCTGCACGTTCGACGGACGCCCTTCCTTCTGCCATTCCTGGGGCTCTTCATTGGTGGTGCAGAAGAATTCTTCCAGGTCGTCATCGGCGACAACCGACAGGGACCACTTCCGAGGCGCCGACTTCCACGGTTTCGCCAAAACCAAGGGGTCCTCAACAATGTCTTCCTGGACAAGGTAGTTCTTCGAGGGACGACTAAAACGCTCGATCACATGCTCCTGCTCGCTGTGAAAGAACCCGCCGAAATTCGCCCTGGTATCGAGCGCGATCGTGTCGATGACCAGCGTATCTCCTTCCCAGTGAGCTACGGAGTCGCCATTGAACGTGGGATCGGGATCTTTCTGGTGCGGGCGTCCGTCGGTGTGGATGACGCGGAAGTCCATGGGATATTCGACCATCATGACCAACCGGCCCTTGGTCTGAATCAGTTGGATCGGCCAGGTTAGGACGTTCTCCTCCAATAAGGTGCCGGGCGTGCTGGGCAGGGCGCAGTCGCCATAGCGGCCCGGCCTCTTATATTTTTCTTGTGAGCCGGCGATCACAACGGGCTTTTCTTCCGGCGTCACCTTGGGATCGAATTGCCTGCGTGCCGCTGGGTCGATGGGATAAGCCCTCTGCACCTCCCGGCCAGCGCTGTTTGGAAACCATACGCCACTCAAGTCCGGATGGCCGTCTGCCGCGCGCGGCGCAGGCCCACCTTCCGGAACGACGTGCCAGTTCTCGGACCCGGCCGAGGTACGCTCCGTTACTTTACCCACCGATCCTGGGGGAGGCGCTTGGGCAAAAGTGGGCGTCGCAATGATCCCCAAAGCCGCCAGCAAGGCTCCCGCCGTCAGAACACACTTCCCGAACCGCCACTCGAATCTTTTCATAACACTCCCCTTTGAGGCGATGCTCCTCGGGCGTTCATAGCTTTCCCGCCCGGACCTGATTTCCACTCGTTTTCACTCCACGGCAAGGCAAGACCTACTGGTCTTGAGAAGATTTCAAAGTCAAAGGCCGGCCATCGGCGAACGCAATCTTGCCCGCAAGAACACCCACATGAGCCCCGTTTTTTGCGGGACGCAGGGAGACCTTGATTTCATCGCCAGGCTTCAGCGTTTCCTTTGTCCATCCCTGTGCCACAACAGCCCGTAACTGCCCGAACTCGATCGCCCAGCGGGTGACATTGCCCTGGTCATCCTTCACATCAAAAGCCAGCGAAGAATGAGGGTTGGCCAAGACCACTTCAGTAACCGTTCCACTGAGGGTTAGAGTCTGAGTCATATCGTAGGCCGCATAGCCATGGTGCGCAGATGCGGGTGATGCAAAACCAATCCCCGCCAACAGAGCCAGCAAAAACACACGCCCAGTATTTGCCATCACACACTCCCACTCGTGAGAACCTTAGATTTCCGACTCATCCGAGCCAGTGCCGAGTTTGACGTATCGCGGGCGTTCCGGGTTTCTCGCTCTCAAGGAGTTGACCTGTACCCTGCCGAGCGTTGGAAGAGCCTATCCGAACGTCGATATTCTCACGCCAAAGAGTCTCGAGATTCTAGCAAGCATTCGCTTAACGTCGAGCACGTATTTACTTGACACTCGGCCCCAAGCTATGCGAATAGTCTCGGCACTTTTGCCAGTGCCAAATGATGCCTTAAAGCTTTCGGCAAGTCTACATGGAGAGTTGCAAATGACAACCCACAAGGGATCCGGGGTTCAACTTGTAGTTCTGCTCGCAGTCGTAGCGTTAGCGCCGGCGCTCTTTGCACAACGCGCACCTTCACCTGGTGCCGCGGCGAATTCGAATACCAAGTTTGATCCTAAAGACTTGAATGGCTCGTGGCTCGGCACCGGCCGGATCTACGGTGACAACAATCCCGTCCCCGAGCCACCTTTAACGGACTGGGCCAAGCAAAACTTACTTCTGAAAAACATTTCGCATGCTGGCTTGAATGCCACTGCAAAAGGCAACTCTTCGGCGCAGACGACACAGGGCGACAATTCCGTGGATGAAAATGGCGTCCCGGCGAACGTGTCGGAGGGTCACTATCCAGGTGAATACTGCGAGCCGCAAGGCACGCCGGTAGCGTTCAACTATATTAATGCGTATCCCGTGCTGTTCATCATGCTGCCGGATCGGATCTATCAGTTGTTCGAGTACCATCGCGAATGGCGAACGATCTGGCTGAATCGCGACCATCCTAAGGACCTGCTCCCGAGCTATTTTGGAGATTCGGTGGGGAAGTGGGATGGAAACACGCTGGTGGTGGACACCATTGGCTACAACGGAAAAGAAGGGCATCGTTGGATCAGCGAGAACGTCGGGCACTATATGAGCGACTCGTTTCGCATGGTCGAGCGGTACACGCTCACCGATGCTACCCACTTAGAGTTGGAAATGACCTATTACGACCCCAAAGCTTGGGGCGACAAGCCGTGGACCGGCTGGAAGAAATCATTCAAGCTCGATTCGAAAACCGACAGCCTGGAAGAAAACGTTTGCGACACGGCACGCAGGTACGACGATTTGATCGAGCATCCCGCTGGGCTTCCCGACGTTATACCCAAGGAGTAGGGCGTCGAGATCGACCCAGCTCTTCTTGACAGCAACCGAGCGACCAACTCTGTGGCAGAGAATCGGCACTGCATTAATGCCACACAACAGGGGGCGCTTTTGAGAAAGATCGACCTTCGCGTCTTTCTCGTTCTTGCATTTTCATCGCCCGCTCCACGGCAGCTTTTGCTATCGCCCCAGGCCATCCTCGGGCCGAGAGCTTTACCGCAGGCTGCTCAAATTCACGCGCTGCTGGCATCCTGTCCGCGTTTGCTTGACAGTCGGCCGAAATGCATGGTAATGCTTTCGCAGTTTTTGGGGTCTTAACGGGGTTCCTCACATCGCGGAAATCTCATCGTGTCGCCAGGGAGGTAGTGTGCTCTTTGCCAGAATAGCAGGTCGAAATGTGAATCGTAGTTTGGGGTTGTTTGGGGTGGCGCTGGTATTTTGCCTGATCTGTCCTCGCCTCTTTTCTCAAACCATTCAGAGCAACATTCAAGGTGAGGTATTCGATCAATCCGGCGGCGCGCATTGCCGGAGCCACGGTTACCGTGACCGATGTGGCCAGGGGAATCTCGCGAGTTTTAGTCACCGATAGCACCGGTGTATACGTCGCGATCAACGTAATCCCGGGAGCGTATACGGTCCGCGCCGAAGCCAAAGGCTTTCGTCCGGCGGAAAATTTAACAACGTGCAGGTGGAAGTGACTCAAACCGTTCGCGTCGATATGGTGCTGCGGCCGGGCGAGCAGACCCAAACGGTCACGGTTACCTCTGAAGCGGCTACCGTTAATACAACGGACGCTGTGCTGGGCGGAACCGTCAGACCCCGAACAGCTCCTGGTAGAAGCCAAGGGCGGCGGCCGGGTCGGGTTGGTTGGTGTCCACCCAACAGGGGACCCCGGGGATGTATCCATCGCGATCAGGCATGGTCGTTTCCTCTCCGTTTGAGCGGTCTCCCCCCCAACGATACGGATGAAACCGGTCATCTAGTGTCCAGTTTCGGACACAGGGATCTACGACTCGTCGATAGGCACGGTGACCGACCAGCTGTCGGGTCCTGCGTTCGGGAGGTACATCAAATGATATGGCTCGGGCGCCCCAGCGCAGACAATCATGATGTTGTCCGGGTTGGGCACCACATATTGATTGTCATCGACGACCCGGGCCCGGTTGCGCCGCAACACCGAGCCTGGTGGCCAGCTGTCGAGTGGTGTCCCAGCCCGCTCCCATAGATAGCGCTGTACATCAGCCCGCCCGAGGCCGGCGTCAGTCCAGATGTCGAAGGAACCCGACGGCACGAGAAGCACGATTTCCAAGTTCCCACCGCTGAAACCCTGCAGCGAGTCGGCGATGAGAGTCATGATGCTGGTGGGATTGTTGTTCATCACTGAAAGCTGCTTCATCGACGTGGCGGCAAAGACCGTCACCGTGTTTTGCCCTCGGGCGAAACCACGCGTCGCCGCTAGCGGTCCCCATGGGTTGTGCTCTTCGTCCTCGCCGCAACAGAGGGTGAACTTGCCCGGCCACCCGTGGGTCGCCATATCAATCTTGGCCGGGGATCCCCCCGCCGATGTTGAGCAGGATGAGGCGAAGGGCTCGGCCGATCGTGGCGTTGGCCCGCCAGCCGGGTCCGAGACAACCGCCATGCCCGATTCAGGTGGATCTCGTGTCGGATCGGACCATTGACGATGATGAAAGGGGTTTGGGCGTTGGTGGTGGGCTGCACCCATGCAGCCCGAACGCCGGGTCGCCGACCGCTTTGACTGCGGCGAGAAGGACGGGTAGGTACTCCGGCCGGCAACCTGCCATCACCGCATTGATAGCGATCAGACCGATTGTGGCCTTGCCCGACGCGGTGGCAGTTCCGCGATCACCTCGTCGGCATCCCGTCCGAGATGCGTGATCATTTCACGTCACACGTGTCGGTGTCGGCGGGATGATCGGCAGGCCGTCGGTCCAACCATTTGCGTAGGCGTACTCGTAGGCGGCTTCAACATCGTCAGCCACGGTGTGCAGCGACGGTGACCAGGTCACGCCAGCCACCGCTTGACGACGTCTGCCAGGGCTTCGCGGGCGATCGATTGGATGGAGCGGGTACCCGTATTCGGTTTCCTCCGGATTCGGCAACAGCACCATCGAAGCGAGGTCCACGCCACGGACCCTGATGATGCTCTCAGCCAGAGGAAGGAAGCGCTCGGTGACAAGCACGACGGCTGGGATGCCGAGCCGCTGGAGTTCGATGCAGTCGTAGACACTCCACGACGTGCAAGCCCCTGCAAATTGGCGAGGGCCACCACCGCGAAATCGGCCCGTTCGGCAATCGCCGAGAGTTGACTGCTCGGGGCTGAGGTGGCCAGCGGGATCAAGTAGTCGGATACGCGGCCACACCGTACTCGTGGGTAAGCAGACGCTCGAACTCGTGATGGATGATCGCCAGGGCACTCCAGCCGTTGTCCAGGAATGCCACGGACCGTCCCTCCAGGGTGTCGGGCCGGTGGATTGGTCGGGCATTCATGGCAGGCGGGGGAGCAGTCGGGTCGAAGATCTGCACGGGGCACCACCTTGTCTTCTTGATAGAGCAATGATGATAGCCCGATGGGTCGCCCGTGGCCGGCAGCTCACGCGGGAACTGAACGCTGACGTAGGTTTGTCCTTGGCTCGGCCCGAATGTTCCGTCGCCTGAGTACGAGGCGGTGAAGGTCGCAGGGCTGCCTTCGGCTTCGCTCGAGGCGAAGACGATGGCGTAGGAGGTGGCACCGTTGGAGCACACGCCGGTGCTGGCCACATGATTTTCTGGGAAGCCGGGAGCCGAGTAGTCAAAGGCGACGGTGCCAGTGGGCGGGCCGCTTCCAGTCGGTGAGCTGATAGTGGCGACGGAGCCGATGTCTGGTCGGCATCGACTATGCGGTTGCGAATTCAGGTGTAGGAGCGGAGCGCCGTATCGGTCGGGTCGGTCGGCTTCGGTGGTGGCGAGGCGATGACGGCGATGTCGATCGGCGTCGAGCCGCTCGGGCTTGTGGTGCCGTCACCCGGTAGCTGGCGGTGATGGTGTGGGATCCGGCGGAGAGGGTGGTGAGACGACGGCGTAGGAGGTGGCTTCGTTTGACGAGACGGGAACCGCGCCGGAAATGTCGGTCGATCCGCGTAAAAGGCGACGGTGCCGTTGGCCGGGCCAGTGCCGGTGCGGCGTTGACGGTGGCGACAAGGACGACCTGGTGGTCGTCGACGTAAACACGGCGCTCGGGCTTGTGAGTCTGGGGAGTAGTTGACCAGGGCTGTTGTGGTAGCATCGGTTGGGTTGGTTGATGGTGCCAGGGTGACTTGCTGAACCACACGCGTTGTCGGTGTCGGCCGACTAAGGAACGTAATCGGTGCCGTCCAGGCTGCCCACGCCGGAGGGTCCGTCAAGCTGGTTGTCCGCCGACCCGGTCCAGTTTCCGCCGGCGACCGTGCGGCCTTGGGTCGCCCCAAGCGTCCACTCCTGCACCCGTTCGTTTCCCTGGTCGGTGACGACGACGTCGCCGCGGCCGTCGACCGCTACCCCGAGGGGACTCTCCAGTTGGTTGGCCGCCGACCCGGAGCCGTGGCCGCCGGCCACGGTGTGGCCTTCGGTCGCCCCTGGTGTCCATTCCTGTACCCGGTTGGCGTAGGTGTCGGCGACGAGGCCGCGGCCGCGGCCGTCGACGGCCACCCCATGCGGGGCCTTTAGTTGGTTGGCCCCCGACCCGTAGCCGTGGCCGCCGGCCACTGTGCGTCCTTCGGTCGCTCCTGGCGTCCACTCAAGCACCCGGTTGTTGCCAGTGTCGGTCACGAAGAGGTCACCGTGGACATCGACGGCCACGCCACCCGGATTGTCCAACTGGGCCTGGCCGGTGCCTTGGCCGTGGCCGCCGGCCACCGTCACGCCCATAGTCGCCCCCGGCGCCCACTCCAGGACCCGGTTATTGGCGGAATCGACAACGAAGACATCGCCGAGGCCGTCCACTGCTACGTCACCGGGATCGCTTAGCTGGTCGGCGGCCGACCCCGCAGCCCACGCCGGCCACGGTCACCCCCCGGTCGCCCCCGGCTTCCACTCCTGTACCCGGTCGTTGCCCGAGTCAGCGACGAAGACGTCGCCCGCGCATCGACTGCGACCCCGACATCACGCTGGAACTGGTTGGCCGCCGAACCTTGGCCGAACCCGCCGGCCACCGTGATCGCATCGACGCCGCCCGTCTGCGCCGCCCCGGCGGCCAACGCCGATCCGCAGACGGCCATTACCAAGCCGGCCACAGTCAACCGCCGGGCGATCGAGACGTGCTCCCGTTGCGATTGGATCAGGCACGGGCACATCGACTCTCCCCGCGATGGTGGTGTTAGGGGTCGCTCCGACCACGTTGAGCAGTGGAGAGTACCGGGGCCGGATCTGGGCGCCGGGCGCTTCCGTCTCTTCCGAAACCTGTCCACAGAGCAATGCCCAACGCCGACGCTAGCTGGCGGCCACCTCGCCTTTTGACGCACGGCGCCGGACTGGCTTCACAGCGGGAAGGGCCAGCCCTTCCATGAACACTCGGGTCATGCGCTGGTTGAAGCTCGCTTGCTGGCCGTGGACGGGCTGAGAAAGGAGGGCGATGGTCATGAGGACTTTCCCGGGCGGTCACGTCGTAGCGAGCACGCACCCGCTCTCTACCGCTCGGGCGAGGAGCGTTTGCAGTGCCGGTTCGAGCCGGTCCATGAGGCGCTGCGGGAGGCCATCGTAGGCCGGGTCACCCGAGTGAAGTGCCGAGGCCAGCCCGTGTTTGGTGTCGACGAAGTCCGTGAAGCCCTGGACCCAACCCATGAGCGCTTCCCACGGACCGAGCGTGGCCCCGAGCCCGGCGGCAGCTTCGACACACTCGTCGATCTCGTGTTGCAGCACGGCGATGATGAGGTCGGATCGGCGGGGGGAATGCCGATAGAGCGTTCCAACACCCACTCCCGCAAGATCGGTGATCTCCTTGGCGGGAGCGTCCACCCCGCGGCCCGCGAACACGGTCTTTGCGGCGTCCACCAGGGCCACGACGTTCCGTAATGCGTCAGAGCGCTGACGCCGGGCCGGGCCGATGCTGCGCCCCGTGGACGGAGCCGTCGGCCTGACCGACTCGGTTGCCATGGTCCTCCTGTTGCTAATCGGAATACGA